>CAVROP010000042.1:0-33019 GCA_963722675.1 uncultured Acidobacteriota bacterium | reverse complement strand
GCAGCCGGTACAGATCGAGAATCGCGGCGGCGGAGAAAGCGCCACTCAAGGTGGTCCAGACCATGAAGAAGGCGGCGAATTCCAACGCCTCTGCCGATACCCTGCCTTGTCCTTGCTGCGCCCGCCGACGCAGATGCTGCTGCGCCCGGCGTGTCGCCTCCGCGCTCTGGCGCAAGGCGATCAACTGCCCGCTGATCCACCCGCCCTGCGGATCGCGCACCTCGGTCGCGCGCACCTGCGGGGTTTTCCTTTCAGCCCGCGCAAGAAGGGTAACAATTCCATCCGTCGGCCGCCTTCAAACAGCGGCAGTGCTTGTCGATTCAGTCGCACCACCACGTCACCCTGGCGGCGCACGATGTGCGCCACCCCGGGCGGCGCTGCGTAAACACGATCCCCCATGACAATATCCCCGGCCACCACCGGCACCCGCCGAAAGGTCTCACCCCCTTGGTGTATGTCCGTCAGCTCGAAAAAATCACACTGCAAGTCCGCCAAGTTCAACGCCCAATGGACTTTCCAGTCTGTCCCCGTGCTGCCCGGCTCGGAGACGGAGGTGGCATCAATCGCCCGCACCCGCCGTCCCGCCACCGCCATCGGTAACTCGGCTGCGCCCCGCATCTGCTGCGCCAGCCAGCGTACCCAAGGTTCGGCAGCGCGCAGCCTCTTGAAAACTCCTACCGCACTGATCTGCGCCAAACCGGAGGCCGAAGCCCGCGCCGCCGTCTCCGCCAAAGAACAGCCCGTGGCCAGATGCAGGAGCAAGACGCGCAGCACCGTTTCCGGATCGGAGATGTAACGGGCCCGCCGCATGGCCCCGAGTTGACGCGCCTGCTCGGCCCATTCCGGCGGCAGAAACGTGCGTAGGATTTCCCAATTCTCCAACTCCGCAAGACCCTGGTTCGCAGCGCTCATGCCTCCCAGCATACCTCAATTCCATGGAAGGGGCAACTCCTTAGGTTAACGCTTATGGGCCGTTGGCCTGGGCTATGTTAGGGCGCCCCTTTGGGGCTGTTTGCCGACGCGAACGCCAAGGTAAGCAGTGTCTTTTGTTCCAGCTCGTGCGCTTTGCCGGAGCCCGTGGCAGGGCTGGGGCTGGCCGAGCGCTTTATGGAGCGCACCGGGCGGTTTCTGAAGATTCGGCGGAAGCGCGGCATCACATAGAAAAGCGCCCCCATGTTGGCCGGCTCCTCCTGCACCCACACGATTTCCCGCGCCGCAGGGTGCTGGTTAATCGCCGCCGTCAGCGCATTTTCCGGAAAAGGATAAAGCTGCTCGAGGGAGACGATGGCGGTTCGCAGGTCGTTCAGCTTTTTGCGCTCCGCGCGCAGCTCGTACACGATCTTGCCCGTGGCCACCAAGATGCGCTCCGCGCCGGCGGTTTCCTGGTCCGGGATGACGGGCGCAAACGAGCGTGAAGTCAGGGCTTCGAGACCCGATGCGGCGCCCGAGTACCGGAGCAGGCTTTTGGGAGTAAGCACCACCAGGGGTTTGCGCCAGGCGCGCAGGGCCTGGCGGCGCAACACGTGGAAATACTGAGCGGCGGTGGACGGCTGGCAGACTTGGATGTTGTCCCGCGCGGCGAGTTGCAGGAAGCGCTCGAGGCGGGCGCTCGAGTGTTCCGGCCCCTGGCCTTCAGAGCCGTGTGGCAAGAGCAAAACAAGTCCGGACAACAGTCCCCACTTATCCTCACCGGCGGCGATAAACTGGTCGATCACCACCTGCCCGCCGTTGGCAAAGTCTCCGAACTGGGCCTCCCAAAGGACGAGCGCTTCAGGGTAGTCGCGGCTGAACCCATACTCGAAACCCAACACGGCAGCTTCTGAAAGGATCGAGTCGTAGACCTCGAAGCGGCCCTGCCCGGCTTGCAAGTGGCAGAGGGGTGTATACTCCGCTTCGGTTTCTGTATCGAAGAGCACCGCATGGCGTTGGTTGAAAGTGCCTCGGCGGCTGTCCTGGCCGCTCAGGCGAACCGGAATCCCCTTGCGCAGAAGCGATCCAAAGGCCAGAGCCTCCGCCATTCCGAAATCCACGGGGCGCTCGCCGCGTGCCATCTGCAGCCGCTGCTCGATGAGGCGCTTGATTTTGGGGTGAACGTTAAAACCTTCCGGCGGGCGCGCCAGTGATTCGCCGATTTGGCGAAGCTCGTCCGCCGCGACGCGCGTATCAACCTCGCACGCGGCATCGTACGCGCCGCCGGTATAAGCGTCCCAGTAAGCGGGCAACTGGCGCAACATTGGAATCTTGCGAATGGTGCGGGCCTTTTTCAGATCAGCTTCGTATTGAGCGCGGATTTTCTGGATCGTCCCGGCAGGGTCCACTCCAATTCTCCGAGCGTAGGACTCCCAAAGCGGCGGGATCTGGGCGATTTGGCGATAGCGCACAGGCTGCGTCACCGTAGGGTCGTCCAATTCGCTGTGCCCGTGGCGGCGGTAGCCAATCAGGTCCACAACCACGTCGCTCGAGAAAGCGTAGCGGTACTCGACCGCCAAACGCGCCACGCGCACCACGGCCTCAGGGTCTTCCGCGTTGACGTGAAAGATCGGAATGGGCAGCCGCTTCGCCACATCGGAAGCAAACCGCGAAGCGTAAAGGTCCTCAGGGTTAGCGGTAAACCCGATCAGATTATTAACCACCACGTGCACCGTTCCGCCCACCGAAAAACCGCGCAAGGTTGCGAGATTCAGGGTTTCCGCCACAGTTCCCTGCCCTGCCAGGGCTGCATCGCCGTGCAGGAGGATGGGCAGAACCCGCCGCGGACCATCTTCTCCCAGGCGTGTTTGCTTGGCGCGAGCGCGGCCCACGGCTACAGGATCGACGGCCTCGAGGTGGCTGGGATTCGACACCAAGTGGATGTGAAGAGTCTGGCCATGCTGGGTTTGATAGTCTCCGGTGGCGCCTAAGTGATATTTGACGTCGCCTCCGCCCAGCACACGTCGCGGATCGACATCTTCGAAGCGAGCGAAGATATCCATGGGCGACTTTCCCGCCACCAGAACCATGACGGCCAGCCGCCCGCGATGGCTCATCCCCATGACAATCTGCTCAGCGCCCAACTGCCCCGCCCTGTCCAAGGCCTGGTCCAGAAGCGGAAGCAAAGCAATGACGCCCTCGAGCGAGAAGCGCTTCGTTCCGGGGTAACGCGACTGGAGAACCTGCTCGAACAGGCCCGCCTCAATCAGGCGCATCATGATGTGCGGCCGGTCCGGCGGCGGCACGTCGGTCTCCAGCCGTTCCGCAACCCAGCGGCGCTTTGCGGCCAGCGGGATGTGCATGAACTCGGCGCCGATCTTACCGCAATAAATGCGCCGCGCGTAGTCTGCAATTTCCCCTGCAAGGTCGAGTTCCGGAACTGCCTCCGGCTCGAGGCACCCGACGGGGTCAAGGTCCGCCTGAAGATAGCCCCAGCGGCGGAACGCATCGAGCACACGTTCCTTTTCTTCGCGGTGTGTGTCCATGAATTCAGTATACAGTCGTCAGTTGTCAGGCGTCAGTGGTCCGTAAAAGAGGAAGCCCTCTCCCTTGGCGAGAGGGTGTCACGCAATGGCGCTTTCACCAGCCGTCGCGTGACGGGTGAGGGGTTACTTCCGTGGTTGCCGGAGGACCGTTTGACAAGGACTTGTCACCTGGTCTGTGATAGACTAGCGGTAGACTAGTGGAGATTCGCCCATGAGTACTGTCGGACTGTTTGACGCTAAAACCCATCTTTCCGCGCTGGTGAACCGCGTTGCCCGCGGGGAAGAGATTACCATCACCAAGCATGGTGTGCCGGTAGCTGTCTTGACGCCTGCTGCGAATCGTCGAAAGAAGGATCCCCAGAAAGTTGCCGAACGGATTCGAGCCCTGCGCAAAGGGGCGCGGCTGGAAGGCGTTACCATCCGTCAACTCATTGAAGAGGGACGTCGCTGTTGAGCCGCTTCGTTCTTGATGCCTCTGTAACCCTCCGCTGGTGCTTTGAGAACCAGGTAACCAAATACACCGAAGCCATTTTCGAGATGCTGGCGGGCGGAGACGAAGCAGTTGTGCCATTTATCTGGCCCCTGGAGATAGCCAACGTGCTCGTGACGGCCGAGCGAAGGAAGGACTTGAAACCCGCGCAGGTAACAAACTTCACTGAAGAACTCAATGCATGGCCCATTCAGGTGGACACCCTGGGGCTGGACCGTGCTTTTCAGCAGATTCTTAGCGCTGCCCGCTATTACCGCCTTTCAGCCTACGACGCTGCTTATCTTGAGCTCGCAATTCGCGAGGGACTGCCTTTGGCTACTCTCGACAACGACTTGAGAGAAGCTGCAAGTGCGGCCGGTGTCAAGATCGCCGGGACACACTAGGCCCGGTGGATTTCGAAGTTGTCGTCGGCGGGGAAATCCGGTTCTCGCGGTACTCTTCGAAGATCATTTCAAAAACGCAGCTAAGCTCGGCGAGTGCTTCTTCCCGGCTGGGCATCAGGGCGTAGCAACCAGGTATAGCGGGAATCTCGGCCACCCACGAGCCGTCCTCTCGCCGGTAGAGAACCGTCTTGTAATCCTCAATAGTCATCGCAGGTAGTGTTCGAGGGCCGCTTGCCACTTGCCCTGTGCGGTGAGAATCATCTCGATGGTCTCGCGCACGGCGCCGAAGCCGCCGGGGTGTTTGGTCAGATAGTGAACGTAGCGGGGCAAGAGCTTGTGGCTATCGGCCACACCCACGGCCAGCCCCACTCGCGTCAACAATGGCAGGTCCACGACATCGTCGCCCATGTAGCACACTTCCTCATCTTTCAGGCGCGCCTCGCGAAGGACCTCCTGATAGGGCTCGAGCTTTTCCCGCGCATTCTGCTTTAGGTAGTGAACCCCTAGCTCCTTGGCCCGGTACTCGATGACAGGTGATTGACGGCCCGTAATGAAGCCCGTCTTGAGCCCCGCCCGGTGCGCAATGCGAAAGCCCAGCCCGTCGCGCGAATGAAATCCTTTAGTTTCGACGAGCCTGCCGCCTGCGCCGGGAACGAAAAAGAAGCGCCCGTCGGTCAGAACGCCGTCCACGTCCATGAGCAGGAGTTTGATTTTGCGGGCCCGCGCGTAGAGCTGTTTAGTGGTCAAAGGCATGTTGGTCCTCTTCAAAGCATTACCACCAAGACACAAAGGCACCAAGAATAGTGCCTGTTTCTTTTGCGTCTTATTTCTGCCTTGGTGTCTTTGTGTCTTGGTGGTGACATCAGAACATTTGTGTGGTCCAGAGGTCGTGGATGTGAACGACGCCCTCCAATTTGCCTTCACTGTCCACAACCAGCAGGGAGGTGATTTTCCGGGCCTCCATGAGATTGAGGGCTTTGGTGGCCAACTCCTGCCTGCCGATGGTCACGGGATTTCGGGTCATGGCGTCCGCCGCCTTCAAATCCAGAGCGCGATTCCCTTCCCTCTCGAACAATCGGCGCAGGTCGCCGTCGGAGACGATTCCCAGCAGGTGGTTCGACTCGCCGGTCACCGTAGCGAGCCCCAGGCCCTTCTTGCTCATTTCATAGATCACGTCCGGCATGGGCGTGAGCGGGCCGACGCGCGGAATCTGATCCCCGGTGTGCATGACGCTCTCGACGCGGCGCAACTTGAAGCCCAGATCCCCGCCCGGATGGAGCGCCGCGTAGTCCGCTTCGGCGAAGCCGCGCTTCTCGAGCAGGGCCATGGCCAGGGCATCGCCCATAGCCAGCATGGCCGTGGTCGAGGCCGTGGGAGCAAGGCCGAGCGGGCAGGCCTCCTGCCGAATTCCCACGTCGAGCACGGCGTCACTGGCCAGCGCCAAGGTGGAGTTCCGATTGCCCGTGAGGGAGATGAGTGGGATGGCCAAACGTTTGACGGTATCCAGCAACTGAAGCAGTTCCGCGGTTTCGCCGCTGTAGGAGAGCGCCACCAAAACGTCGTGGCGCACCAGCCGGCCCAGGTCGCCGTGCAAGGCTTCCGAAGGATGGAGGAAAAACGAGGGCGTGCCGGTGCTCGAGAGGGTGGCGGAAATTTTCTGGCCGATCAGGCCGGACTTCCCCAGACCAGCGACCACGACCCTCCCGCGGCAGGCATAGAGAATCTCCACGGCCTGCACAAAATTCTCGTCGAGGCGTTCCACCAGTTCGCTCAAGGTCTTCGCCTCGATTTCCAAAACCCTGCGCGCCGTCTCCAGACTCATCACCGGTTTTCACCACCAAGACAGAAGGCACCAAGTCTAAGAGAGCTAAAAAGCATTAACTTTCTTGGTGCCTTGGTGTCTTAGTGGTTCCCCTCACATCCGCGCTTCGATTCTGTTGACCACGGTCTTCAGCGCCTTGATTCGCGCCCACCATTTCCAGTTGCCCTCAATGATGGTCCACGGAGCGTAATCCGTATCCGTCTTCGCGAACATATCTTCCAGCGCTTCGATATACAGGTCCCACTTTTTGCGGTTGCGCCAATCCTCTTCGGTCAATTTCCATTTCTTCCAGGGATCGTCTTCGCGCTTTTTGAAGCGGTCGAGCTGTTCCTTCTTGGAGATGTGAATCCAGAACTTCACCAGCACCATGCCGTCGTCCGCGAGCGTTCGCTCGAACTCGTTGATTTCCTTGTAAGCGCGCTGCCAATCCTCTTTCCGGGCAAATTTCTCCACGCGCTCCACCAGTACCCGGCCGTACCAGGTGCGGTCGAAAATGCTGATGCGGCCGCGGGGCGGCAGCCGCGTCCAGAAGCGCCAGAGCCAATGGTGGGACAGTTCCTCGGCAGTGGGCGCGGCGATCGGGTGAACTTCGAGTCCCCGCGGGTCGAGGGCTTCCGTCAAGCGCTTAATGTTGCCGCCCTTTCCCGCCGCGTCTTCTCCCTCGTATCCGATGCAGACCGCAATTCGCTTTTCGATGATCTTTCGTTGCAGCTTCAAGAGTCTGAATTGGTACTCTTCCAGCAACTCTTCGTACTCCTCCTTCGAGTCGAGCTTCTTGTCGAGATCCAGCTTGTCGAGGTAGCCCATGTTTTCACCTGTTAGGATTCAAGAGTCAGGACAGAGGAGTCAGAACGAGGGCGCCACCGCATACGACGGCATGCGGCGTACACGAAGGCGCCCGCCAGCAACTGCAACTGACCACCGACAACTGACCGCTGAGAACTGACTACCGGGAACTGCCTTAATTCTTTTCCTGATGCTCGTGGTGTGCGTGCGGTTCGTGCTTTGGACCGCCCTTGGCCCTCTGGTCGCGCAGCACCGCCTTGCGGCTCAATCGTATCTTATTACCCTCGATGGCGATCACCTTGACCAGCAACTGGTCACCTTCCTTGAGCTCTTCACGAATGTCCCGAATGCGGTGCTCAGCCACTTCGCTGATATGCAGCAAACCGTCCGTGCCGGGGAAAATCTCCACGAAGGCGCCAAAGTCCGCCAGCCGGACCACCTTGCCAAGATAGGTCTTGCCCATCTCCGCCTCGGCCACCAGGTCCTTGATCATCTTGAGGGCCTTGCGTGCCGCCGTTTCGTCGCTGGCGGCGACATTGACTTTGCCGTCGTCCTCCACATCGATCTTAACGCCGGTCTCCTCGATGATGCCGCGAATCACTTTGCCTCCCGGCCCGATCAATTCGCCGATCTTCTGCCGGTTGATGTGCAGGGTGTAAATACGGGGCGCATACTGCGAGATCTCCTTGCGAGGCTCGGCGAGGGTCTCGTGCATCTTTCCCAGCACGTGCAGGCGCGCCGCCTTGGCCTGCGCCAGCGCCTCTGCCATGATCGAGGTGTTGATGCCGGTGATCTTGATGTCCATTTGCAGTGCGGTGATGCCATCTTTGCTTCCCGCAACCTTGAAGTCCATATCGCCGTAGTGGTCCTCACTGCCGGCGATGTCGGTGAGGATGGCGTATTTCTCGCCTTCCTTGACGAGCCCCATGGCAATTCCCGCCACGATCGCTTTGATGGGTACGCCCGCGTCCATCAGGGCCAGGGTGCCCCCGCAGACCGTCGCCATCGAGGAAGAGCCGTTGGATTCGAGGATGTCCGAGACCACCCGAATGGTGTAGGGGAATTCGGTCTCCTCCGGGACGACGGATATCAAGGCACGCTCCGCCAGCGCTCCGTGTCCGATCTCCCGCCGGCCCGGGCCGCGCAGAAACGCTACTTCTCCCACGCTGAAAGGCGGGAAGTTGTAGTGAAGCATGAACCGCTTGAAGGCCTCTCCCTCGAGCACGTCGAGCCTTTGCATGTCCTCGGCGGTCCCTAAGGTCGCGGTCACCAGCGCCTGCGTCTCGCCGCGCGTAAACAGCGCGGAACCATGAGTGCGCGGCAGGATGCTCACTTCGCTCGAGATCTCACGCACCTGGTCGAAAGCGCGGTGGTCAGGCCGCTGGCGCTTCTCCACCACGTCGTCGCGAAAGAGGTGTTCTTCCACTCGCCCGAAATACTGTTTGGCCAGTCGGCGCTTCTCTTCGTCATCCTCCGGGTAGGCTTCGAGCAGTTTTTCACGGATTTCCACGATGCGCCGCTGGCTTTCCTGCTTGGCGTACTTTGAGGTGTCCATGGCGTCGTGGAGTTCAGACTCGACCTTGCTCCGCACTTCCTGGTACAGCGCCTCGTCGAGGGCGGGCGCAACAAACTCGCGCTTCTTGATGCCCAGCTTCTCGAATAGCTCCTTTTGAAGGGCCACGATCTTGCGAATCTCGGCGTGGCCGTACTGGAGCGCTTCCAGGATGGCCTCTTCCGAGACCTCCTTGGCTCCCGCTTCCACCATCACGATGGCGTCTTCCGTCCCCGCCACAATCAGATTGAGCAAGCTGGTCTTGGTTTCCGCATAGGTGGGATTGGTTACCAGCCTGCCCTCCACCAGACCGACCCGCACCGCTCCCACGGGCGCATAAAACGGAATATCCGACAGATACAGGGCGGCCGTTCCGGCCACCATTCCGATCACGTCCGGGTTGTTGTCCGAATCCGCCGATAAAACCATGGCAATGACTTGCGTTTCGTCGTTGAAGCCCTCCGGGAAAAGCGGCCGGACCGGCCGGTCAATCAGACGGCTGGTAAGGATCTCCTTTTCCGTGGGTCTGCCTTCCCGCTTGAAGAAGCCGCCGGGTATCTTTCCCGCGGCATAGTTATATTCTCGGTAGTCAACCGTTAAAGGGAAAAAATCGATTCCCTCGCGCGGCTCAGTGGTACACGCCGTGGCTAAAACCACCGTGTCACCAAAACGGACCAAGGCGGAACCGTTGGCCTGCTTGGCCACCTTGCCGCTCTCGATACTCAGGGTATTGGCACCCAGAGTTGTTTCTACTTTTTGCATCTCAATATCCTCCGCTGAAAACGAAAAAGCGACCTACACCCGCAGCGCGGGGGGTCGCTTGGCGTTGAAAAGTTGTTTACTAAGGAAATCCCGATCAGTCTACTCAATCCCGGCTACTTGCGGATGCCCAGCCTCTCGATGACTCGCTTATAACGCTCTGTATCCAGGCGTTTAAGGTACTCCAAGAGGCGCCTTCTCTTGCCCACCATCATGAGCAAGCCACGACGCGAGGCGTGGTCTTTGCGATGAACGCTGAAATGTTGATTCAGATAGTTGATCCGCTCGCTCAGCAGGGCTACTTGTACTTCCGGCGAACCCGTGTCCTTCGCGTGAACTCGGTAGTTCTCAATCAGGCTGCTTTTGGATTCGCTCGTTAACGGCATCCGCCTCTCTCCTCGCTTTTTATCTCTACTTTTCGACTCCTCCACCATAACATGAAACTCCGGCTCTTGGCAAAGGAAAATCGAATTGCCCAGGGGCTAGGGACTGGGGACTAGGGGCTGGGGCTAGCAGTCGGCAGTAGGCAGTCGGCAGTAGGCAGTGGCCAATGTCGGGCGCAGCCCAAGGCTCAGCACCACGGGCTTCCCGATCGGTGTGAGCGACTGCACTCTGCCTTCTGCCTTCAGCTTTCCCCCCTCACTCACTCTCCCCAACGCTCCCTTGCGACGGCATCAGCAGAACTTCTTCCACGGTGGTCCGGGGCGGCTGGGTCAGCGCGTGGAAGACCGCCTCCGCCACGTCCGTGGGCTGGATCAGATCGATGCGGCAGACGGGGAATCCAAATTGGTTGGTGAGGCGAGTATTCGTCGAGCCCGGCAGGATTCCGGTGACGCGAATCTTCAACGGCCGCAACTCCTCGCGGAGCACGCGCGTCAGGCCGAGCGCGCCGAATTTGGAAGCCGTATAGGCCGAGCAATTCGCGTAGGCATGTATGCTGGAGACGGAAAGGATGTTCACCAGGTGAGCCGAGCGGCTGCGGCGAAGCAGGGGCAAGGCAGCATGAGTGCATAAAAAGAGGGCAGTCAGGTTCGTCTCGATATTACATCGCCACTCGTCGAGCGAGGTGGACGCAAAGGGTTTGAAGGTAAACACGCCGGCGTTGTTAATCAGCACATCCAGCCGGCCCATCCGGCGCTCCACCGTCCGGAACAGGCGCTCGACTTGCCGGGGCTGCGTGATATCCGCCTTGATCACCGTCGTGCCACCGGCAACTTCCTCACCGGCCTCGCGTAAAGCCGCTTCATGGCGCGCCACGAGCACCAGCCGGGCGCCCTCGCTTCCGAGGCGCCGCGCAATCGCCAAACCGATCCCACGGCTGCCACCGGTCACCAAGACCACTTTACCGTCAAGTTTAGACATGATACACGTATGAATAGTAGATAGTGAATTATGAATTGTAAATTATAAATAGTAAATTATAAACTACGTCCCTATCGTGGAGTCGCGGGGGGCCTTGGACTCTCCGCACTTCGGTCGTCACTCCTTCCCGCGCCAAGAAAAGCAGCCGCTGTCCCGCAATTTATAATTTACAATTTACAATTTATAATTCTTAGCCTCGCTCACGCACCAATCGTAAGAATTCCGCCCGTGTCAATTCGCAATCCCTGAAAACTCCCATCATGTGCGAGGTCACGGCCACTGAGTTTTGCTTCTCAACCCCCCGCATAATCATGCAGAGATGTTTTGCCTCGATGATTACACCCACGCCTTGCGGTTTAATCCGTTCCATGAGCGCTTCGGCAATCTGCACGGTCAGGCGCTCCTGGATTTGCAGGCGCTTGGCAAATACGTCCACCACGCGCGGAATTTTGCTCAGGCCGATGACCTTCTGGTTGGGAATGTAAGCCACGTGGCAGCGGCCAAAAAACGGCAGCAGGTGGTGCTCGCAGAGGCTGAACACTTCGATGTCCTTCATGATCACCATCTCGTCGTAGGCCACGGGAAAGAGCGCCCCGTTGAGGATCTTGTCCAACTCCTGGCGGTAGCCGCTGGTGAGATAACGCAGCGACCGGGCCACGCGGGCGGGTGTTCCAACCAACCCATCGCGCCCCGGATCTTCTCCCAGCTCGCGCAGCATGCTGTGAATCAGCGACTCCAGCGGGTCGCCTTCGCGCGCCTTATCAATGTCGTTCACTGCTACAGTGGGGTCTTCAATCATCCCAGTCCTCTCAGTATCCGCTTCCTCTCACCAATTCAGATGCAAGTGCTCTCACCACCCCTGCCCCTCCTCAGCGAGGAGGGGAGTCACCGGGCTAACTCCCCTCCTTAGAAAGGAGGGGTCGGGGGTGGTTGTGTTGGACGGACCGGCGGGTCTACACGCCACGTTCACCCTCGTATTCAAAGAAGTTCGAACTAGTCTCCTCCAGCCGCACGCGAGCCAGGCTGGCGGCGTGCAGAGGTCCGCCACCCTGCAACTTGTCGTCCAGCAGATGAAAGATCCGCTCGCACACGTTTTCCGTGGTGGGCACCCGGATGCAAAAGTCTTCCACATCCAGATTGAGGTTCGTATAGTCAAAGCGCTCGAGCACTTCCCTCTCGACGATGCCATCCAGCGCCACGAGGTCGAACACCATGCCGGTTTCCTGGTCAATCGGCCCTTGCACGGTCACTTCCAGCACATAGTTGTGTCCGTGGCCAAACGGGCTGTCGCATTTGCCGTAAATCCGCAGATTGGCTTCATCGGACAACGCCTCGTTATGAAGCCGATGGGAAGCGCAAAAGCGGTAGCGGCGGGTTAGATAAACCATGGATTCTCTAAATCGGAGCGCGCCATCACACCTGTAGGGGCGGCCCTTGTGGCCGCCCAGGGCAACCACAAGGGTTGCCCCTACGCCCCGCACCATTAATCTCCGTAATAATCCACGTAAAGATCGGGTGTTTCGTACAACCTTATACGATGCAGTTTGCCAAAACTAAGTTTCGGCGCCAGCAACCTCCAGATCTCGACGGCGATGTTCTCCGTGGTCGGAATCTGGTTTGCAAACGCCGCCACTTCCTGGTTGAGGAATTTGTGATCCATCACCTGAAGCACCTCGCGCTCCAGGAGCGTCTTCAGCTCTTTTAAGTCCACCACCATCCCGGTGGTGGGGTTAATCGAGCCGGCAACCGTGACTTCCAGCGTATAGTTGTGCCCGTGGCCATGGGGATTATTGCATTTGCCGAAGATGCGCCGGTTCTCTTCCGGCGAGAGCTTGGGATTGTGATAAACGTGCGACGCGGAGAACTCCGCGCGGCGTGTGACATGGATCATCTTCTTTGCCCTCCCGTAACCCGGGCCTCTGAAGCAGCGATGAGATCAACCAACTCTGTCATTCCGAGCGCAGCGAGGAATCTGCATTTGTATGTTTTCACGGAGACAAATGCAGATGCTTCGCTACGCTCAGCATGACAGCTCAATTTCCTCACTGCTTCGGACGCGCATTACAAGGTTGAATAACGGCGTCCCTTCCATTCTACATTGTGCGAAATGCGATAAGCTATGACCGAGTTAATTAATAGCGCACAAAAGATCAACGCGCCGACCCACTGCTTTCCGGCCACTCGCCGTGGAAACCCCAAGCGCTCGACGGCCCGCAAGTAGAAGGAGCCCCTGGCAAGGACTATAAGCACACACCCGGTGAGCAGCCAGGTAAGGGCGCGGCGGTATTCGCTGCCCGAGATCAGCCCGATCAAAAGGCCGAGCAGGGCGAGGCTCGGCAGCAAATCCAATAGGCAAAGTTCCGCCAGGGCTTTGAAGATTCTGACCAGGCTTTGCCCGTAAAGGAGAAACAGGTTCTTTGTCCAGCCGTGCCACATTTCACCAAAGGTGCGGTACATGCGCGTCCGCACCCACTCCCCTCCGGGCAGGAACATCAGTTTCCCGCCCGCTGCCTTCACCCGCTTCGCCAACTCCACGTCCTCGAGAACTTGGTTGCGGATTGCCTCGTGCCCGCCCACGTGCTCGTACGCCGCGCGCCGGATCAAAAGGTATTGGCCGTTCGCTGCCGCCGCCGGCGACGCGGGGTTGGAAACATCTTCGAACTTGTAAAGGCGCGCCAGATTCACATAGACAAGCGGTATGACGGCCTTCTCCCACCAGGTCGGAGTTATTTGCCCGGGCGAAAGAGAGAGCAGATCGGCGCCCTCCCGCTCAGCAATCTCCAGCGCGGCCGCCAGGCTGCCCGGCAGGTGCTCCGTATCGGCATCGGTGAAGAGCAGCCAATCGCCCGCCGCCTGGCGCGCCCCCAATGCCACCGCGTAGTTCTTGCCCAACCAGCCTTCCGGCAGAGAATCGACGCGCAGTATGCGAAGCGTGGGAATCTCCTCTTTCAAAGCCCGGGCAATCTCAGCCGTCCGGTCCCTCGAGTTGTCATCGACGACCAGAATTTCCCGGAGGCTCTGCTGGCCCGCGAGCGAACGCAGCACGCGCTCGAGGTTGGCTTCCTCATTGCGTGCGGGCACGATTACGGAAACCCTGCCGGGATCGCTTTCACTCATTATTGATATTATAATAAAGGGCCTGACGATGAGCAAAAAGAACGCGGTTAAGATCCTTGTCTTGGCGATCCTTCTGGGCGGCGCGATCGTCGTGGCATGGAGAATGCGGCAGCCGCACGCCGTGGATATCGGAGAACGTGCCCCGGACTTCACGCTTTCCGGTCTCTCGCAAGGCTCCGTTTCACTTCACGATTACCCGCGCCAGGTGGTGGTGCTGAACTTCTGGGCCACTTGGTGCCCGCCCTGCGTCGAGGAGACTCCCGGCCTCGAGAAGTTCGCCGAACAAATGCACCAGCAGGGTGTAACCGTGCTGGGCGTCAGCGTGGACCAGGACGGGGCGGCCTTGCAGAATTTTACGACGGAGCAACACCTCTCGTTCCCTATCCTCCGCGACCCCGACCGCTCCCTCGCCCACCGCTACGGAACATTCCAATTCCCGGAGACCTACATCATCGACCAGGACGGCCGAGTGGCGGAAAAACTGATCGGGCCTATGGATTGGCAAGACCCCCGCATCACGGCGTTTGTTCGAGAACTCGCGCACAGGACGGGATAGGCAGTGGGCAGGTGGGCTGATGGCTGTTGGCAATTCGGTTCTGCCAACTGACCCCCGCCTTACCGGGAAACCGCGTCCAGAAATTCCTCAACAGTCAATCCAGCTTTCGCAATCAGGGCACGCAACGTTCCGCGGGCAACTTGAGGATGATTGGGAATTGACAGCGTCGCGGCATGACCGCTTTTGGTAAGGATGATGTGACTGCCCCGCTGCCGAGCTTCTTCCCATCCGAGCTTCCGGAAGACCCGGACGACTTCCCGCGGCCGGAGCAACGGAACGGGTGGCATCAGCTTACAACTTCCACTTCACGCGTGGTGACCGTCAAAGGGAGGCCTTTTTCGGCCCGAACCTCAAGACATTCCTTGATGGCCTGCCGAATGTTCTGCTCTGCTTCCTCTTCCGTTTTGCCCTGGCTTACGCAGCCCGGAATCGACGGACATTCAGCAATGAAGACTCCGTCCTCGTCGGGGTAGATTACGATCACCAGTTTCATATCCGCTCCTGCCTCCAATTATCGCACACTTGCTGAGCTATTCCGAGGGTCGCTCAGGCTTCCCCACCGGCTAGTGTCCGGGGGCCCCGGCGCTACTGGCGCGGCGCCAACAGGCTCCCGGGATTATCCTTGAGAACTACACCTTCGCCGTGGCCGCCTTGATCCACGATGAGTTCGCGCAAGGCGGCTTCGTGCAGCACGTTATTGGCGATGACGCAGTTCCGGAGGCCCTTGCACACAACGCCGAAGGATGGGCTCCAGACGCCCGTGCCTCCATCGTCGCGTCCGGCGCAGAGGGTGTTGCCCACGCAAGTGACGCCCTTTGCTCCCTCGATCCAGATCTGCGACGAATCGTGGCTGTCCGCCTCGGCCAGCTTGCCGCTCCGCTTGAAGTAATTCCCGCTGATGGTGATCGAGAAGCATCCGTGGCGGGTGTTGCGCAGGGCGATTCCGCAAGTGCCGGCGCGGTCGAAGAAATTGCCGGTAATCTGGTACCCGTCCGAGCTGTCGATCACCATATTTTCCTGGCCGTTCCACTCGACGCGATTGCAGGTAAAGGTCACGGAGGCATTCTCGTCGCGCGCCCCAAAGCCGGCGCGCCCGTTGCCGGAAAACCAGTTGTCGCTGAGGAACCCGTCCCAGCCGCGCAAGCTCAATCCGTCGCCGCCATTGTAAGCCAGCATCGACTGCCGGACGGAGAAGCACCAGGCGTGCGCCAGGCACACTCCATCGCCCGTGAAGCGGAGCACCTGGCAGCGCTCGATGCGAAAGGCGTCTTCATGCTTTCCGTAGTCCGGCTTATCGAGGAAAATTCCGTGCACGCCCTTTCCCAGCTCCGCACCCTCGAACCCCAGGCCGTCAATCGTGGCGCCCTGAGCCTCTCCGATGTTAAGCAGGCATTTCGCATCTCCGGTCGAGAGCTTCAAGACCGTTCCCCCGCCTTGTGATAGTCCCACGTTGGATCACCGATCAGTGCAGTGTTGGGCCGCATCTTGAGGTCCGCGCAAAGGTAAACGCCGTGAGGCACGTAAACCGCTCCCCGCACGCCTTCCGCCGAGTCCAAAGCGAGCTGAATGGCCTTCGTGTCGTCCGTCTTGCCGTCTCCTTTGGCGCCGAAGTCGTGCACATTCGCGCGGTCCCTAGCTGTGGCATAGACCGTTGCCCGCGCCGTTGCCTGCGCGCCGAAAAGCAACGACGCGCCACCAAGCAGGCTGCTCTTCGCCATGGCGCGACGGCCGAAAAATCGTGAACCGCTGTTTGTCATGGTCATGCTCCTTGGTGCAACATTATGTGATAAGATTCGCCCATCATGAACACAAATATCATTTCACGTCGTTCTTTTCTTGGTGCTATGGCGGCGGCCCCGCTGGTGGCGGCCGCGGCAGCTTCGAAATCTATTCCGGTAGGCTTGGAACTCTACTCGGTTCGCGACGATCTGACGAAAGACCTGATGGGAACCGTTCGCGGCGTGGCGCGCATGGGATACCAGTGCGTGGAGTTCTACGCGCCTTACTACGGCTGGACAACCGATTACGCCGGCAAGGTGCGCGCCGAACTGGATGAACTCGGCATCCATTGCTACTCGACTCACAACGGCTTGAATTCCTTCACCCCGGAGGGACTTGGCAAAGCGATCGACCTCAATAAAACGCTTGGGAGCCGCTACATCGTGCTGGCCAGTCCCGGCGAATTGAGGAGCCCGGATGACTACAAGCGCGTGGCGGAGACCCTGAATAGGGCCGACGACACCATGAAACGCCAGGGCCTGCACGCAGGCTATCACAACCATGATGCCGAATGGCGCCCCATCGAAGGGCGGAGACCCATGGAGGTGCTTTCCGCGACGCTGGACAAAGAGATCATGCTGCAATTGGATGTTGGGACGTGTCTTGAGGCGGGCAGCGACCCCATCGCCTGGATCAAGCAGAACCCCGGCCGCATCCGCTCCATGCACGTCAAGGATTGGTCTCCCCAGCGGGGATACAAAGTGCTGACTGGCGAAGGGGTTGCACCGTGGAAGAAGCTCTTTGCCGCCGCTGAAACGACGGGTGGAATCGAGTACTACCTGATCGAGCAGGAGGGCAGCGACTACCCGGAAATGGCGACGGCAGAGAAGTGTCTTGCGGCGTTCCGGAAATTGCACGCCGGGAGATAACCGGGAGGGAGCTTGTCCTGACCGAGTGAAACAGCTTGACATGTGATCCACATGCAACTATGCTATGCACATGTCAACGATGATTCAAATTCGCCACGTACCTGACCCGCTGCACCGCAAGCTCAAGGCGCGAGCGGCTCTGGAGGGCAAGACGCTCTCCGACTACCTGCTGCGCGAAATTAAGCGCGTCGCCGAGCGGCCGACCGCGGAGGAAATAATGGAGCGGCTGTCCCGGCTCCCGCGTGTTAGTCCGCGCGTGCCTCCTGCTCAGATCATTCGCGAGGAGAGGGACGGCCGGTGATCGTGCTGGATGCCTCCGTGATGGTCGAGGTCTTGCTTAACAGGCCTTCGGTGGAGCGGCTCGTATATCGCTTGTTCGACCCTGACGAGGAACTCCACGCTCCGCACCTGATCGACCTGGAAGTTGCGCAAGTTTTCCGGCGCTATCAGCTATCCGGCGAGATGTCACCACAACACGCACGCCAGGCGCTCCTGGCGTTTGCCCGGATGCCGCTCGAACGCCACCCGCACTGGCCATTCCTCGAGCGTATCTGGGAATTGCGCCGTAACCTCACGGCTCATGACGCCGCCTACGTCGCCTTGGCGGAAGCGCTGAATGCACCGCTTCTCACCTGCGACCGCGCACTAGCCTCTGCGCCTGGGCATCGGGCGATCGTGGAGGCGGTTGAAACCTGAGTGTGTTCGCGCCGCGTGGTGCCGCCCAATCCCCGGCCCTTGCTGGCTTGGTGAAAGCGACCTATGCTGGTTCTTGATGGATCCGAAGAAGAACAGATCGATGACTCAGGACGTCAGGCGCGAAAGCTCGCGCACCGTGCTCGATCCCGTATGCGGAATGGAGATCAGCCGCGAGGATGCGGTGGGCAGTTACGTCCACGAGGGGAAAGAATACTTTTTCTGCAACCCTTCCTGCCTGGAGAACTTCCGGGCTAATCCAAATCATTATCTGAGTCCCAGTCCAGCCGACGCGGCCTCCGCAGAGACGTCTGGCAACAGTGCGAGATTCCTCGCTCCGCTCGGAATGACATCGCCAGACAAAGGTGCGATCTACACCTGTCCCATGCACCCCGAGGTGGTGCGCGACGGGCCTGGAGCTTGCCCCATCTGCGGCATGGCCTTGGAGCCGCGCACCGTGGCCGCGGAGGAGGAGGCGAACCCTGAATTGGTTTTGATGACCCGTCGATTCTGGGTGTGCCTGGCCTTGACGCTTCCCGTCTTTCTCCTCGCGATGTCGGACATGATTCCGGGGCAACCGTTACAGCACGCCTTTTCCGCGCGCCTGCTCAGCCTGGCGCAGTTCGCGCTGGCCTCGCCCGTAGTCCTTTGGGGCGGCTGGCCGTTCTTCGAGCGCGGCTGGGCCTCGCTCGTCAATCGCCACCTGAACATGTTTACCCTGATCGCTATAGGCACGGGCACCGCCTATGTTTACAGCCTGGCCGCGGTGCTCATTCCCGGCAGCTTTCCGCAGTCCTTTCGCGGCGCGGGCGGCGAGATTCCGGTGTACTTCGAAGCATCGGCTGTGATCACCACCCTGGTCCTGCTGGGCCAAGTGCTGGAGCTTCGCGCCCGAGCCCAGACGAGCAGCGCGATCCGGGGACTGTTAGGACTTGCGCCCAAGACGGCGCGCCTGGTGCGCGACGACGGCCGCGAGGAAGACGTGCCGCTCGACCGCCTGGCCGTGGGAGATCGGGTGCGCGTCCGCCCTGGAGAAAAGGTCGCGACGGATGGCGTGATCGTCGAAGGCTCGAGTTCGATTGACGAATCGCTGGTGACCGGCGAGCCCATCCCGGTCGAGAAGCAAACCGGAGATCGGGTGACGGGCGGGACGGTGAACGGCTCGGGAAGCTTTCTGATGCGGGCGGAGCGCGTCGGCCGCGACACCCTGCTGGCGCACATTGTGCGACTCGTCTCCGAGGCGCAGCGAAGCCGTGCGCCCATCCAACGTCTGACGGACGTGGTCTCTTCCTATTTCGTTCCGGCGGTAGTTTTAATTTCCGTGCTGACCTTTATCATCTGGGCCAGCGTGGGCCCGCAACCGCGGTTCGCCTATGCGCTGGTGAACGCGGTGGCCGTGCTCATTATCGCCTGCCCCTGCGCGCTGGGGCTTGCCACACCGATGTCGATTATGGTGGGGACGGGCCGAGGCGCGCAGGCGGGCGTGTTGATCAAGAATGCCGAGGCGCTCGAGGTCCTCGAGAAAGTGGACACGCTGGTGGTGGACAAGACCGGCACGTTGACGGAGGGTAAACCGCGTCTTGCCTCGGTTCATGCTCAGCCCGGGTGGGACGTGGCGGAAGTGCTTCGCCTGGCCGCAACTCTCGAGCGGGGGAGCGAACACCCGCTGGCCGCGGCCATCGTGGCCGGAGCGTTGGAAAGAGAACACCACCCCTCGATCCCCTCCTCAGCGAGGAGGGGAATGGAGAGTGTTGACGCCCAACCGGCCAGGAGGGGAGGCGAACTCGGCGAGGCTCGGGAATTCCGTTCGATCCCTGGCGAAGGCGTGACGGGAGAAGTCGAGGGCAAATCTGTGGCCCTTGGAAACCACCGGTTGTTCGAGAGGCTGAAGATCGGCTTGGCCGCGCTGGACGCCCAAGCCGGCGAACTTCGCGCCGAGGGCCAGACCGTGGTCTTCGTGGCTGTGGACGGCGTGGCCTGCGGCTTGCTTTCGGTGACCGATCCCATCAAACCGTCTGCCCCGGAGGCCTTGCGAGTGTTGCAGAAGGACGGCATCCGCGTTGTGATGCTTACCGGCGACACGCGCCGAACCGCCCTGGCCGTGGCGCGAGAACTGGGCATCGATGAAGTGGAAGGAGAGGTTCTGCCGGAAGCGAAGGGCAAAGTCATCCAGCGGCTTCAGGCGGAAGGGCGCGTGGTGGCCATGGCCGGAGACGGCGTGAACGACGCCCCCTCGTTGGCGCTGGCGCAGGTGGGCATCGCCATGGGAACCGGAACGGATGTGGCCATCGAGAGCGCCGGGATCACGCTGGTGAAAGGCGATCTGCGCGGCATCGTGCGGGCGCGCCGCCTGAGTAAAGGGACCATGCGCAATATCCGCCAGAACCTTTTCTTCGCGCTGGTTTACAATAGTCTGGGAGTGCCGTTGGCGGCGGGAGTACTTTATCCGCTCCTGGGCCTGCTTCTGAGCCCCATGGTCGCGGCCGCGGCCATGACGTTCAGCTCCGTCTCCGTCATCAGCAACGCGCTGCGGTTGCGGCGGCTGCAACTGTAGGCGGAAAGTCGGTCCGTAGTCAGTTGTCCGTTGTCCGTTGCAGGAAGACAACCAATGGGCAGGGGCAGCGGACCACGGGCAACGGACCACGGACCCTCCCATCGAGGTACACAGCATGACGTTCCTGACAACGCGTTATCAGCTACAGCGTGAATTGTCTCCCCCGGACTTTGAGCGCCTGCACGGACTCTCCACGGTTTATGGCATCCGAGGTCTTTCCATTGATGGCTCGTTTCTGGTGGTCGAATACGACGCCTCGCGGATTCACGAAGCAGAGGTCCTGGCGCGAGTGCGCAAGGCGGGAATTGCGGTGGAACCTGAAAAGCCCATTGCCGCCGGCAGCTTAGATTACACGGGTGAGTTGAGAGATTTCGCCTGGCCGATCGAAGGCCTAAGCCCCGCCAACAAGAAGGGGTAGCGCCGGCCTGGGGCCGTGGTACAGGCATCTTGCCCGCTGTGGTACGGGCATTCCTTCACTCCGCTCAGGACAGGCTTTGCCCGCGCCTGGAGTTTCGGCGCGGGAGCGGGACGCTCCCGCGACCGCGGGCGGGACGCCCGCGCCACACGGAGTATAGCTCAGCGTCCGAGCCCGACGGCCAGCGTCTTCACCATGGTTCCGTTGGCGTCATCGTCTTTGAGGGCCCACACAAAATTCCCGCCCAGTCCGCCCGGTACACGCGTCTGAACGTAAACCGTCTTCAGGGCCGCCGTAAAGCGATCATCATAGGACCAGAAAGTTCCCGTGGTGGGGTCGTAGAGCCACGCCGCAACGCTGACCGGGTCGAAATAGCGGCTGTACCCGTTGGCGGGGAGGGTTGAAAGCGTGGAATAGGTGGCCGCCCCCGGAGTCAACAACGTGTCGCATCCCGGAGTGCCGCCCAACAGGTCGGTGCACAAGCCGCTTCCGTTCGCCAGAGGAACAGGAGCGGCCCAAAAGTCTTCCGTCGTATCCGTCGAAGTTTGATAGAGGCCATGATTCACGTTCGGAATGCCCGTCCACCCCGCTCCATACAGAGGCACACCCATGACGTACTTGGAGGGAGGCACGCCGGCCCTCAGATAAGCGTTCACGGTGCAGGAAATGCACAGGCCCTCGCCGAATTCAGGGTCTTTCCTGGAATCGAACAGCGGCGAAGCGTGATTGGCGACATTCTCCCAGGTCCCGTTGTAGTTGTAGCCATCGATGGTAATGAAATCCACCAGCTTGGCTGCCTTCGCGAGGTCGATGTTGGAGTAATTCTGCTCGCCCGCCGGCCCGTCGAAAGAGAGCTCGTAGGATTTGCCGTTGGCCTTCCCCAGCGCGTTCAGTTGCTTGCGGAACTCCTGCAACAAGAGCGTGAAGTTCTGCGTGTCGGTCGCCGTGGGGAATTCCCAGTCGATGTGAATCCCGTCGAAAAGTCCAGGGGCTGTAATAGGGCCATTCCAGTCGCTGCCCACATTGCCGGTGATGAACATGTTGATGCACGAGGAAGCGAGCGCCTGGCGGCCCGCCTGCGTGCTGGCTGCGGTCGAGAAAGCCGTGGTGTCCGTCGCACTCGCGCCGCCGATCGAGATCAGGGTGCGCAGACGGGGATGAAGTTGTTTGAGCTTCAGGATCTCCGCGAAGTTGCCGTAGAGCGGCCAGACGTCGGCGATGCCACCCACCGGCGGAAGATAAGGAGTCTCAAAATCGGCCCAGGCGTCGGCAATCGAGCAGGTGTCCGCCGACGGGTTGGCCGAGTCTGCCGACACATTGGCAAAGGCATAGACGAAGTGCGAGAG
Source organism: uncultured Acidobacteriota bacterium (assembly GCA_963722675.1). Lineage (GTDB taxonomy): Bacteria > Acidobacteriota > Terriglobia > UBA7540 > UBA7540 > CAVROP01. The sequence continues at coordinate 11,081 of CAVROP010000042.1, read as the reverse complement.
CCGGTTGGCGACCCCGTTGTTGTGAAGGTCAGCGATGTTGTAATTGGCGTAATAAATGCTCCATTCTTCGAAGAACCCCGCCAGAATCTTGCCCTGGCTGTTAGGGCCGCCGGCTAACAGCGTTGCGGCGCAGGCAAGCGACGCCATGAAACTGACTACCCCAGTTCGCCACGGTTTGATATAAGACCTAGTCGTCATGGTAGACTCCTCCCCGCTCTCTTCCGTTTTTTGCGCTGAACTAAACGCGAGCCTCCGAAATGACTCCCCTACGGTAGAGGATTATACCCGCAGGAGCTTCGCCGGAAAACACAAATCGGCGGTGTCTTCAAAGCGTGTGGTGCGGGCGTCCCGCCCGCTGTGGCGTGGGCATTCCTTCGCTCGGCTCAGGACAGGTTTTGCCAGCGCGCGGGAGCGGGACGCTCCCGCGACTGCGGGCGGGACGCCCGCACCACAACGGCGGGAATCCGGTTGCGGAACACGGCATGCCGATGTCATTCTGAACGGAGGGAAAAGGCAGGTTGATTATGAAAATCCTGGTGCTCAACTGCGGCAGCTCCTCGATCAAGTTCCAACTGATCGAGACCACCGTAGAAATGATAGCGGAGAACGCGGACCGTTGTATTGCCAAGGGAAGTGTCGAGAAGATCGGAACCGACGAAGCGGTGTTGCATCTGGCCGTGCCGCCCAACCCTGCTCAGAGCGTAAGGGAGGAGATGCTGGACCACCAGACGGCTCTCACGCGCTGCATTCAAGCTCTTAAGGAAGCTAAGGCTCTGGGAGACATTTCACAGATCGAAGCGGTGGGACATCGCGTGGTTCATGGCGGGGAGCGCTATTCGGCCTCGGTGATGATCGACGAGGAAGTGGAGAAGGTCATCCAGCAGTGCAGCGAACTGGCCCCCCTGCACAATCCCCACAACCTGCGCGGATATCTTGTAGCGCGAAAAGTCTTCCCCCAGGTCCCGCAAGTTGCGGTGTTTGACACGGCGTTTCATCACACCATGCCTCCCAAGGCCTATCTCTACGGCCTGCCCTATTCCTATTATCGGCGTTACAGAATCCGGCGCTACGGCTTCCACAGCACCTCGCATCGTTATGTGGCGTTCTATTGCCGGCAGATGCTGGGCAAGCGCAAAGACGAGGCCAACTTGATTACGGCTCACCTGGGCAACGGCTGTTCGATTACGGCCATCGAAAAAGGCCAGTCGATTGACACCTCGATGGGCTTCACGCCGCTCGAGGGATTGTTGATGGGCACCCGCTGCGGCGACATCGATCCGGCCATCATTCTCTATCTAATGTCAAAAGATGAATTAACCATTCACGATATATCTACATTATTAAATAGGTTCAGCGGGCTGTACGGCATTTCCGGAGACTCGAACGACATGCGCGAGCTGATCGGCGCGGCGGCAAAAGGCGACACGCAGGCGGAGACGGCGATCGACTCGTTCTGCTATCGCTTGCGGAAGTACATTGGCGCCTACACGGCCGTGCTGGGCCACGTTGACGGCCTGGTTTTCACGGGAGGCATCGGTGAGAACGCGCCGCTGGTGCGCGAGAAAACCTGTCAGGGACTGGCGGAACTGGGTTATGAGATCGACTCGGCCCGGAATCAGGAGGCCATCGGCAAGTCGAGCGAAATCTCCACCGCCTCCAGCCGCATCCGCATCTTCGTCATTCCGACCAATGAGCCCGAATTCGTAAGTTGAACTGTGATTTGAAGGGCTAACTGCCGTCATCGAGCCGTCCCTTTACCCTGTTGCTGGCGGTTGAAATTCCAACTTGCGCGAAGTTGGAATTTCATAGTGCAAGAGTTTGTCGAACAAAGGGTTGCGCGTTTCCAGACCTCCCCAGGCGGAGGACAGATGCAGCACCGTGCGATGCCCGGCGCGGCCCAGAATCGCCCCGCACAGGAAGACCTGGGCCCGCAAGCTCGCCGGCTGGCGATAGCCCGTCATACCGGTGGCGCGCTGGAATTCCGCCAGCAGGTTGAACAGCATCAAAATGCTCAAGAAGGCCGCCTCGGTCGCATAGAACTGTTGCAGACAGAAGTCATCCGCCGCCAAGTCCGATTTCAACTCCTCGATGCGTTGCTCGATGCAGGCCCGCTGGTTGTAGTCGCGCCAGATCTCTTCCGGCAGATCGGCTCGATTGGTCACGAAAACCCGGAAGGTGTAGCCGGGCACTTCCAACAGCTTCTTCCCCAGCGAGCCCTTCGTCTCCTGCAACTGCTCGCGCACCACGACGAAGCGCCGCTCACACTTCCAGCCCCAAAGCTTCAGGCGAAACTCCCCCACCGCGTAGATCGCATCCAGCGCTCGCCACTCCTGCACGCGCGCCGCCTCCTGCTTCAGCCAGCGCGTCAGCCGCGCCACGACGATATAGGACAGGCGTTGGCCTTCCAGGTATTCCAGCAGCTCTTGATCGAAGAATCCGGCGTCGGCTCGCACCCCGCGAATCCAGGCGAGGTTGGGCAGCTTGGCCAGCGCCTCTTGCAGGAACTCCACCGCCCCCCGCCCCGCCGTCGTGTTCCCGCTCCGCAGCCAGCCGTGCAGGATGAAATAGGCTTCGCCCAACACCGCCAGCAGCGGATGGTGCGACGCTCGCCCGTGCTTGCGAGGGTTGTAGCCCTTCTTCGCGCCTTCCTGCTGCCCGTAGCGCTCGAACACGGTCGAGTCCAAGTCCAGGCTGTAACCCTCGGCGCGCGGGGGCAACCTCGCCACCTGCCAAGCCCACAGCGGCTCGTACATCCGCACCACCATCCCTTGCGTGAAGCGCTTGAACAAATTCCGAATCGTGCCATCGCTGGGAAAGCGCTTCATCCCCAACAGGGCGTGCAAGGCGCGGTCGGCCCGCAGCATCGAGCTGTGCGCAAATCGCCGCGCTCCCACCACCACCGCGATCAGAAACGCCGTGAACGTCTCCCCCGCCGGAATCGCGTTGGGCGAACTCAAACAAAACGGCAAATCTTGACGCACCCGCTCTGCAAAACCGATCCGCTTCAAAAACTCGATGAACGCGCTCAGCCCCCCGAACGGGGTCACCGCTCGCGGCGTCTGGCGCAAAACTACTTTCTTTTCTCCCCAAAGCACGCTAACTTTTCTCTGCACTGTTCTGTGCCTCCGTAGATTTTGTCTAACCAACTTCAATCTAACGGATTAAGCACGGAACAGTGCACATCAATCTACGAATTCGGGATGAGGAGTTACTGATCGCCCGCGACACCTTCCGGGTGATCAAGGGATTGCCGATTCCATCGTAATGGGCAGGACCGCCTTGATGGACGTGCCGTCGTCACCGGACTCGATTTCGAGCCGTCCTCCCAATTGGGTAACGCGCTCCCGCATGCTCTGAAGGCCCAACCCCGGCACATGATCGGGCGGAATACCGCTGCCTTCATCGGCCACCTCGAGGGTCAGCGCGCCGTCACCCTGCCCCACCACCACCTTGGCTCTCTTGCTCCCGGAATGGCGGTGCACGTTGGTGAGGGCTTGCTGGACCAAACGAAATGCCGTCAGGCGAGCGGGCTCCGGCAAATGAGGCAGCCGGCTGGGCAGAACCAGTTCGACTTCCAGCCCGGTTCGCTTCACGAAATTATCCACATACCAGCGCAAGGCGCCGTCCAGGCCCATCTCATCGAGCGCCGGCGGATGCAGAGCGTAGGAGATGTTCCGCAACTCCTCGGAAACCTGGGTGGCCAGATTCAGGCTGTCGTTCAGGGCGGTCCGGCCCTGGTCGTCAAGACAATCGGCTTTCCCGTCTAGCGCGCTGAGGTTCAAGGCCAGCGCAGCCATGGTCTGCCCCGTACTGTCGTGCAACTCACGGGCGATCCGCCGCCGTTCTTCCTCCTGCGACTCCACCAGTCGCACCGGCAAGACCCGCAGGGCCTCCTCCGCCTTCTTCCGCTCCGTGATCTCCTCGATCGCCAGCAGGATGAGAGGCGCGCCGCCCTTGCGCGTGCGAATTTGCCGGCCATTCAGCAGCATGATCCGCTCCCCGATGTCGGGGAATTTGTGTTTCACTTCGAATCCCTCGAAAGCGGTCTGCGCGGGCAGAATTCGTTCCAGGAGTTCCCGCAGCGCCGGAATATTCCACTGGCCGTCCCCAAGAGAGTAGATGAATCGGCCTTCGGTTTTTTCCTTGGACACCTTGAACGTCTCGTAAAAAGCCGCGTTGGTGGTCACCACGCGCAGGTGGCCGTCCAGCACGATCAGGGGTTCGCGCAGCGTTTCGACGATGGACTCCGCGTAGACGCGCAATTCCTTCACCTCCGCTTTCAGCGCGTCGATGTCCATCAGGGCCAACACCGCCCCCTCAACGACATTCTCGGCCGTTTTGTAAGGGCGAATGCGCAGCGAATACCAATGGCCGTACCGGTCCTGCACCTCCAATTCCTTCAGGCTCATGGTATCCACCGATTGGGCCACCAGGCTCTCCAGGTTGGGGATGTCGATGTTGGGTTTCAGGTCCGTAATCGGCCGGCCGATATCGGTGGGGATCAGGTTCAGCACCTTCTCCGCCAGCGGCGTATAGCGCCTGACGCGCAGGTCTCGGGAGAGCATCACCACCGGAAGGTTGATGCTGTTAACCAGGTTGTTAAGATCGTTGTTGAGCGTGCTCAGTTCGGTATTGCGGTTTTGCAGCTCTTCATTCAGCGTGGTCAGCTCTTCGTTCGAGGATTGCAGCTCTTCCTTGGCGGTCTCCATTTCCTCGTTGGTGCTTTGCAGCTCTTCATTGCTGGACTGGATTTCCTCGTTGGCGGAGCGCAATTCCTCATTCGTGGCCTCTTGCTCTTCGATGATCGACTGCACATGGGCGCGCGTGTATTCGAGCTCTTTCGTCATCCGGCCGATCTCCGCTTCTTCGGCTTTGCGCCTGGCGCCCTTGGCTTCCGGTTGAACAGGCTTTCTCGGGCCCTCCGGCGCTTCCTCGCGGAAAAGCGCCAGGAAACAGGACTCGCGCGCGCCGGCGCCTTTAATCGGCACCACTTCCAGAGTAATCGTGCGGTGTCGGCCATGGCTCTTGATGCGGACGCCTTCCCGGATCACCGGCGCGTCTTGCTTCTTGGCCGCATGGATGAGGCTGCGGATGTCCAGGGAGAGGGTCCCCTGGATCAGTTTCGCCAGGTTCAGGCTGGCTTGCCCGGGCGCCGGCTCGAGAAAACTGCCCATGCGGCCGATGAACTGGATGATGCTCAAATCGCCGCTGACTACAACTCCCGGCGGCCCGTACTCCGTCAAGAGGAGACGTTCTACTTCTTTCTGCACGTCGAAAGTCGGCGTCGGCTCGGCGCTCCTCTTCGCCGGCTGCGCTCTTTCCCACGCAATGTAAGGAATCCAATCCCTCCCAACACGCACGGGGCTGCCCGGGTTCTTCGCATAGACCTTGAATTTCTTGTCAACGGGGGCAAACAGGTCCGCGAATGCGCTCAGATTCTCGGAGGGGCCCAGAACCAAAAAGCCCGGAGTGCGAAGGGCGTAACTGAAAGTTGGTATGATCTTCTTCTGTGCTGCGGCCTCGAGGTAGATCAGGAGATTGCGGCAACTGATCACGTCCATCCTTGAAAAAGGAGGGTCCTGGAGCACATTGTGGCGAGCAAAAACGCACATGTCTCGAATCGACTTGGCGATCCGAAAACCTCCCGGCGCGGGCGTAAAAAAGCGCCCCAGACGCTCCAGCGAGACGTTGGCGGTGATGCTCTCCGGGTAGTTCCCGGCGCGCGCTTTCTCGATGGCTCCTTCACTGATGTCGGTGCCGAAAATCTGGATGGGGATATTGCTCTTTGCGGCGCCCAGGAATTCCAGGGCGCAGATGGCAATCGAGTAGGCTTCTTCGCCGGTCGAACAGCCGGGAACCCAGAACCGCAGCGGAGAGTCCGCGGGACGCTTCTTCAAGAGCACCGGGAACACTTTCTTCTTGAGGGTCTGGTAAACTTCCCGGTCGCGGAAAAAGCCGGTCACGTGAATCAGAAAGTCCTGATACAGTTCCTGCAATTCCTGGTTGTTGCCACTCAAGTATCGGACGTACTGGACCAGCTTATCCATCTTTTGCAGGACCATGCGCCGCTTGATGCGCCGCTTGAGGGTGTTCTTCTTGTAATAGCTGAAGTCGTCGCCGGTGGCGGCGCGCACCAGCCCCAGGACCTGGTTGATTTCGTCGTCGCCGGCCGCCAGAGTCTCGTCCGCCTCCGCGGACATGGTTTGGATAAGGTAGGGGTGGCGGCCGATTCTGGTCAGCTCCTTCGCGATTCCCTCCGGCGCCATGATGAAGTCCACGCAACCTGCGGCAATGGCGCTGCGCGGCATGCTGTCGTACTTTGCCGTCTTCTCATCCTGTGCGAAGGTGATCCCACCCTCCGCCTTGATGGCTTTGAGCCCCAGAGTTCCGTCGGAAGCCGTGCCGGAGAGAATCACGCCGATGGCTTTACCCTTGCGTTCCTCGGCCAGCGAAGTCAGGAAAAAGTCAATCGGCATGTGCTGCAATTCGGTTTCGCGCCGCGGCATGAGGTGGAGCACGCCGTCCGAGATCACCATGTTGCGATTGGGAGGAATGACGTAAATGTGGTCGGGAGCCACCTTCATTCCGTCCTTGACCTCCTGGACGGGGATCTCGGTGTTCCGCGAGAGCAGTTCGGTCAGCATGCTTTCATGCCGGGGCGCCAGGTGCTGCACAAAGACGACGGCCATGCCGGTGGTGGCCGGCAAATGGTTGAGGAGCTGCTGGAAGGCTTCCAGCCCTCCTGCCGATGCTCCCACGCCGACGACGGGGACCGACTCATTCTCGGGACGTCGTCTTGATGGCTGTGGATGCTCAGCCGCCGACTTGGCGGAGTGTGAATTGCCCATTGGAACCTCACCTGAACCGGCCAGCGCCGCCGACTATGGCCGTGGCTGGTGCTGTCGGGAGTGTAATCTCGCCACGCGGTGGGCCGGCGGTCAGACAATTTTCGGTGTGTGTCCGGCCGTTCGAGGCATTAGAGGACTCTCGTCCTTCGACAAAGCTCGTATGGCGGCAATCAGATCACTCGCCGCTTTCGACTTCAGCACATATCCTCTTGCTCCGGCCCCCAGGGCGGTCTGCATCATCTGTTCCGAGTCATGCATGGTGAAGATGAGTATTTTGGTTTGGGGAGCGGTTTCCATGATCAAGCGGGTTGCGTCCAAACCGCTCATCACCGGCATGGTGATGTCCATGACGACGACATCGGGCTTGGCCTCGGCTACTCTTTTGACGGCGTCCGGTCCGTTGGCGGCTTCCCCAACCACTTCCCAGCCCGCCTGGGTTCCCAGCAGGGCAAGCAAACCCCGGCGCACCACTTCGTGGTCGTCAACGATCAGAATGCGTAGGTTCTTCATGATCCGGCCCTGGGAAAGAGTGCCTTGGCGCCGCCCATCGCGCCTGAAACGTACGGGCACGCCATGGCTTGCCCCTACAATAGCCGCCGCCTGCCCCCGCGAACTCAGGAGTAGGTTAGAATTGCGGGAACCGGCACCTGATATCTAGTGTAGCACAAAGAGGGGGTTAATTAATCAGCGGCCCATAGACGCTGAGCATGCTTGCGGTTCCCACGTACACCTTGCCGTTGGCAATCGTGGGCACGGTGAATTGTACGGCGCCGCCGGGATTATCGCGCGAGGAATTCTGGTTACTATCGTAAAGCTGGTTGCCCAGGCTGGTGGCTTCAAAGGCGCGCAGGACCGCCGGGCCGCCACTGCTATAGGCGCTGGCGTCGATGCCCCACACGATCCCATTGGCGTTGCCATTGGCGGAAACCGACGGCGTCGTGGTCGGATAGTTGATGGCCACCGATCCCATCGCCACAGGCGCGAGCGATAACATTCCCGCGGTGATGCTGTACGCCTTCAAATAATCTCTGACGCCCCAAAAATAAACCGTGGAGTTCCAGTAGGCCGGCGCGCCGTAGATCCCCCCGACCGCGAGGTGAAGAGTCTGGAGATTGTGGTCGGCATTGGGATCGTAGCCGCCCAGGTTGGCGCGGTTGGCCAGGAAGATCGTGCCCTCCTTGCCGCTCTGGACCAGCAGTTGAGTAGAGGTTCCCGGCTGCGGAGGCAAGAGCATAACCCCGCCCGAGCCGAGGTCGAAGTCATTCGCGTCAAGATAATCTTGATCCTCCGGCGTAAAGTAGTCCTTCACCCGGAAGGTGGTGGTGGCGGCCGTCCGGCGTCTGCCCGTCACCATGCCCATCTTGACGATGGAATCTCCGAATTGGCAGCCCCACATCGCGGCATCGAAAGTGCCATTGCCGGTAGCGAAGAAGATGTTTCCTTGACCGTCCCCGGCCAAGCCCGTGCCTCCCATCCACACGCCGCCGTCGCCATACTTCGTCGTGACGGTCCACACGTGTTTCTGGGTCAGCGTCCGGGCGTCGTACGCCATGATCCAGCCTGTGAAGGGGCCGAAGTCGCAATGCGAACCCCAGCCGATATACAAAACTCCCGCTTGGAGGAGCAGTCCCGCCCGCTGGTTCGCAATCAGCGCATTGAACTTCTGACCGTTATACGTGCCCTGAATTTCCACCGGTCCCCCGAATTTCTCAGCGCCCGTGGTCACGTCGAGCGCGTGCAGGCGCTGAACGTAGCTTCCATTCTCCTTCGTGTTGGCCACCACGTAGAGCGTATGGGTCGAGGGATCGATAACGGGTGTGCCGGTGATCCCGATCTCCGGCTGGATGTCGCCGCAGCCTTGATCGGAGCTGGGAACCGCCGTAATGCCCTGCGCGGGGTCGGTAAAGCTCGCCGTCCAGAGCGGGTTGGCGTTCGCCCCCTGGTTGTTATCGGCGTCAAAGGCGTAAACACTGGCGTTTTCGGTGGCCACGTAAACCACATTGTGGACGCCCTGGCTGGGGATGTTTACACCGGACATATAAAGCGGCTGGGCATAGACGGCTCCGTCAACAGTTTGGGAGAACAGCTTGCCGAAACTGCCGGCGTTGACGTTCTCAGGCGTCAACACGGTTTCGCTGATGTTCTGCCCGGTTCGAAAGTTGTCGTTGTGCTGGGTCAACACGTTTACTTGGGCCAATCCGGCGGTCAGTCCCAGCCACTCAACCATGGCCACGGCCAGGCAAACAACGGAAAATCTCGACATACTTAAAAGACCTCTGGAGTCCCTCCCGGACGGGTACACCACTGGCCGCTCCACCGAGCCAAGGCAGAAAACTGCTGTGCAGGAGCGGTTGTAACTTGGATTTGCACGATGCCGTGCGGCACTATATACGATTTGCTCGATGATAACAAGGGCGTATTGCCTTGGTACATATTCAGTTGGTTATGACCCTGCTCCTGCGCCGCCTGACAGGCGCTGTCATGCTGAGCGCAGCGGAGCATCTGCAGTGCCGTTCCCAGAACAAACCACATTCAGATTCTTCGCTTCGCTCAGAGCTTGTGACTTTTTTGGATTTTTTCCACAGATATTTTACGCCTAATGCAAAGTTTTCGCTTGCCAGTTCGTTAATAGATGATATGATGCCTACATGGGAAACGTTGATAACAATGATGATGCACAATTGAGGATGGAGGAGCTGTCGACGGGGCGGGAAGAAGTCCCCCCGGTCGAGGCGCAGGGCGAGGCAGGGGCGGCGCGGTGCCAGTCGCCGGTTCGGCTGCGGACCCCGGAGCGTCGGCAAATGGAGATGGTACCGCGCTGCCCGGATGATCTGGTATCGGCGCAGCATCCGGTACGGCAGATCGCGGCGGTGGTGGAGCATCTGGACGTGGCGGCGTTTTGCCAGCCCATCAAGGCGCGGGAAGGGGTGGCAGGGCGGGACGCGACGGACCCTAAGCTGTTGGTGGCACTGTGGTTGTACGCCTGTGTGCGAGGCATCGGTTCGGCGCACGAGTTGGCGCGGCAGTGCCAGGAGAACGTGGCCTTCTTGTGGCTGTTGGGGGGCGTGACGGTGAACCATCGCCTGCTGTCGGATTTCCGCAGCGATCACGGGGAAGCTTTGGACCAGCTCTTCACGCAGGTGATCGCCTGCTTGGTGGAGCAGGGGGTGGTGAAGGTGAGCCGCATCAGCCAGGATGGGGTGCGGGTGAGAGTGGGGGCGGGGGCGGGCAGCTTTCGGCGGGAAGAGAGGTTGCAGAAGTTGCTGGCCGAGGCGCAGCGGCACGTGGAGGAACTGCGGAAGGAGTTGGACTCGCCGGGGGTGCGGGCGAAGCTGACGGCGCGCCAGCGGGCAGCGCGGCAGCGGGCGGCCGAGGAGAAGCAGAAGCGGTTGGAGCGCGCCATCGAACAGTTGGCGGAACTGAAGCGGCGGCAGGAGGAAGCGGCGCAGCGCGCCGGGCAGGGGGAGAGCGGAAAGAAGATTCGGGAGAAGCAGCCGCGCGTCAGCACCACGGATGCGGAAGCGCGGGTGATGAAGATGTCGAACGGGGGATTCAACCCGGCGGTGAACGTGCAGTTGGCGACCGACACCGGGAGCCAGGCGATTGTGGGGGTGGAGGTCAGCAACCAAGGTTCGGATGCGGGCTTGAGCGCCCCCATGCGGCAGCAGGTGGAAGATCGGACGGGCGGCAAGGTGGAAGAGCACCTGATGGATGGCGGCTATCTGAAGATGGAAGACCTGGAGGAGGCGCCGGGGGTGGCGGTGTACGTACCGCCCAAGCCGGCGCGCAGCCCGCAGAGGCGGGGCCAGGAACTGCAGCCCAAGCCGGGGGACAGTGAAGCGGTGCGAGCCTGGAAGCGGCGGATGAGCAGCGCGGAGGGGAAACAGATCTATCAACAAAGAGCTGCGACCAGTGAGAGGGTGAACGCCGACTTGCGAAGCTTTCGTGGGCTGGGCCGGATTCTGGTGCGAGGGCTGGCCAAGGCGCGCTGCATTGCGCTCTGGTGTGCCTTGGCCTACAACGTGATGTACTTCGCCAAATACCTGGTGGGTAGTAAGGGCTGAGGTCCAACCAGGAGCCCTGAAAGGACGGAGAGGCAGCCAAAAAACAGGCCGTCGGAGTGATCCCGGGAGCCGGGTTTGCTGCAACGGGGAGCTCGGTGTGCCGCAACGTTGGCCGCAACCCGGTTGGAAAAGCATAGAGCTTGAGCAAGCCTCAAAAAAAGTCATAAGC
>CAVROP010000041.1:0-144974 GCA_963722675.1 uncultured Acidobacteriota bacterium | reverse complement strand
AATCGGTAAATCCTGATGTCGGATCGAACCGACTTGCCCGCATTTCCAGCCAAGCGAGCGGGCATGTCAGCAACAGCGGGCGGTCGCGGTCAGCGAAGTGCTGATCGTGGGTTTTCTCATGCCCGATGCCGCGGGCGGCGCATCTCAGTTGCGGTTGTAGCCACAATCACTACCCTCGCGACCGTGAGTGCTCCTTCGATGACCTCCCGCGCGCAAGGCATCGCTCAACCAGTCGGAAGACTCGTGGTGGTGGAATTACAACAGTTTTGCGTTCGAGAAGGGGACGATGGCCGGGTCCCCCATTCAGGTTGACGAGGAGCGGTTGCCCGAACAGCACCGGGCACGAGAAAATCCCACTCCCTGGACTGCGCTGGCCGTGGCCGCTACCGCTTTTTCTTGTACGCCACATGTTTATTTGGCGGTCGGGTTGGCTTCTTTTCCTGCTTGGGTTTGTTTTCCTTTATCGTCTTTCGTTTCGCCATTCTTGCCTCCAGGTGAAGCTTTACCCACAACTACCACGGGACCTGATGAAGTCTCGGATTTACCGGTAGTTTGAAAGCGGAATGTTACGAAAACCGCAAGCGCTAGAAACAGCGAAATAATGGATGCTAAAAGAAGGCGAGAAGCCACAGTGATCGCCACTGCTCGCTTTTCGTTCTTTCCCGAGTTCACATCGACTGCCTCCGCTGTGGCATCCAGTATCCATTCTTCCAAGTCGGCGTCCGCTGCCGTTGCGTCGTTGTGGTGGTAGCTCAGCAGGTCACTGTACTTCTTCCGGTACTCATTCACGCTCCCAGGCACACTGTACCCAGGCAGGAGGGCAGCCCAAAGGAGCACTAGCATTGCGCAGAAAAGCGCTACTATCGCAACTCCAAGCGGAATCAGGGTGATATGCTGGCCTGTCAGGGCTAACAACGGCTTCTCCCCGATGGTCAGTTTCAACAGCTCAAATGCCACGCCCGAAACGAAGCCCGCGAAAACCAAAAACAAGCCGATCCGAGTAACCAGTTCAGAGGCGTATTCGTGCTCGAATTTGTCTTGTTTTTCTGCGAATTCGTATAGTGTCGACGTGTGGTTCGCAGCCATTAGTCCTCTGCTGGTGCCGCACAATACTAAGGCTTTGTTACTTTCTCGATGACCCGGTTAATAGGTCGCGTGGGTGGGTGTCCGCCGCCCTCGCGAAGAGGTCTATTGGCTGGCCTCTCGGGTTTCGGATTAGTCTGAGGGGGGCTGCTGCTGGGTGGGTTTAGCCATTTAGGTCTCCTTCTGCCTCTATGCTCAATAATCTAACACTCGGCTTACACCATGTCAACGGATTGCGGGCCCCCGTTTCGACCCTTGGCTCGAGGGGGCATCCCAAAGGCTGACTTGCAGGGACCCCGCTTTTGAGGCTATCCGGTTACCTGAAGCGAATTGGGCGGGGGCGCTCCCCGGAGAGAGCTGGGCAGTGCCCGGCCGGGCCGAAGGAGCCGGACAGCCACGCTAGCTACTCTCGGAGGCGTGGTTTCTTCTTTCACCGGCAGGCGCAGACTCCGGCTCGTGGAGTCTGCGATCCCGCGAAGCGGGACGGGTTAGCGTGGGGCCGCGCGACCCGGTTCCTCCAATTTGGGAGCAATCCGTTTCCGGAGAGCGCAACAGAGCTTCAGAGGTGTCCCTCCGGGACATCGCAGACCCCGAAACGGCAGGGGTCTGCGCCAGCCCAGGCAATTGACCATCAGGCCGTAGGCTCGAACACCTTTCCACCCTTCACGGTCGTGACAGCCTCAAGCTTTTGGCGGCCCTTGCGGGTCTTGCCGTCAGAGTCGGTGAAGGTGAACTCTCCGTCTTTCAACTCCAGCACGCTCACATCCGCCTCGGCGCCTGGCTTGAGAGTTCCGATCTCGGCGCCAAAGTTGAAAACCCGCGCAGCATTGACGGTGGCGCGCGCGATGACGTTGCGTCAGACTCATTCCCAGGACCAGGAACTTGGAAAGGGTTGTTAACAGGTCGTAAACGGGCCCGTTGATGTTCGCCGAGTACAAGTCGCTGGAAATGGTGTCCGGCGAGAAGCCCTGTCCCAGGCACTTCTCCATCACCTCGAACGAAAAGCTCCCCGCCCCGTGCCCCACGTTAAACAAAACGCCCCGCTGACGGGCCTCGACCACTTCCGGTGTAGCTTGCCGCTGCGCGTCCAGCAAACCGTGCGGGTGACCATTGAACGAGTGGGTCACGACATCGCCCTTCTTCATGAGCGCCAGGAATTCCTTCAGGGGCGTGTACGAACCGCCAATGTGAATCATGATGGGCAAGCCGGCTTCGTCAGCGGCGGCGCGAGCGCGCCGCATGCCTTCCAGATCGTTCGGCCCCGTATAGTGCTCCGAGAAGCGAATCTTGAATCCCACGATCAGGTCCCGATTCTGATTCGCCGTTTCGACGGCGAGTTTCGGGACGCAGTAGCGCAGGTCTTCGAGTTCTCCCATGTTGGGAGTGCCGCCCGCTACCATGCCGATCGAGACCACGTGCAAGAGAGCGCGAATCCGAGTTGCCGAGCGCTCGATGATAAAGCGCCGAAAGGCAGGAAAGGTGAAAGCGCCGGACGTCCCGGCGTCGATGACGCACGTGACGCCTCTTCTGACGCAATAGGGGTCCGGCTCGATGCCGTACGGGCCGACATAGGGGAAAACATGGGTATGGACGTCAATGAGCCCCGGCGTCACGATCTTCCCCTGGGCGCGGATGACTTGCCCTGCCTGCCCCTCGGGAATCGCGGGCGCCACGCTTGCTATCTTCCCGCCGCGCACCGCGACGTTAAGCTCCGCCTCCAGGCCTTGCGAAGGGTCGATCACCTTGCCGCCCTTGATCAGCAGGTCGTAGGGTTTTGGGTCGCCGGTTTGCGGAGAACTCCCGGCGGCCGACCCGGCACAAGCGGAGCGGCACACAGAGCTAAAGACGTTCCGGCAGCAGTGAGCATTGTGCGGCGAGTCATGGAAATCCGAAAACGAGAAATTAGCAGTTTCATATGCGGAAATAATTAGCGAATAACTGCGGCGGATCCTTTGCTTCGCTCAGGATGCACCTTCTGTTTTCCATTTTCTATTTTCCATTTTCCAGTTTCCAGCACCTCACATTTACGATACAACAACGCTTTCTTCACCTCGCCGATGGCGCGGGTCATGTTGATGCCGCGCGGGCACGCTTCCACGCAGTTGAACACGGTCCGGCAGCGCCAGACTCCGTCCACGGAGTTCAGGATTTCGCATTCGCTCCGCCGCGCCTTCGTCGCGGCTGTCGAAGATGAAGCGGTGGGCGTTGACGATGGCCGCCGGGCCAACGTAATCCGGATTCGCCCAGAACGACGGGCAAGTCGTGGTGCAGGCGCCGCAGAGGATGCACTTGGTGGTGTCGTCGAATTTCTCCCGGTCCCGCGGCGATTGCAGTCTTTCCTTCTCGGGTTCGGGCGTGTGAGTGATGAGATAAGGTTTGACGCTCCGGTACTTGGCCAGGAACGCGTCCATATCCACCAGCAGGTCTTTGATCACGCGGAAGCCGCGCATGGGCTCGATGGTGATTTGCTCGTCCCAGACTCTTCAGCAAGCACCTTGCAAGCCAGGCGATTCGATCCGTTGATGACCATGGCGTCCGAGCCGCAGATGCCGTGCGCGCAGGAGCGGCGAAAGGTCAGCGATCCGTCGTGGTACCACTTCACATGGTTCAGGGCGTCCAGCAGCCGGTCTGTGGCCTCGGCTTCGACCTTGTATTCGCCCCACCACGGTTCTTTGTCCGTCTCAGGATTGAAGCGCTTGATTTTGAGTGTTACTTGCATCGCAAGAACCCCTCACCCGTCCCGCTCCGGCTGATGAAAGCGCCGGCAGCGGGACACCCTCTCCCCCAAGGGGGAGAGGGTTATTGTCTACCTTAGAGCTCAGCCTTTAACCTTCAGCCTTCAAACTTCGGCTCGACTCTTGACTCTCGACTCTTGACTCTCGACTTCTTCAGTACTTCCGCTCCTTCGGTTCGAACTTCGTAATCGTCACCGGCTTGTATTTGAAATCGACCTTCTTCTCACCCTTATACGCCAACGTGTGTTTCAGCCAATTCGGGTCATCGCGTTTGGGAAAGTCCTCGCGAAAGTGCGCCCCCCGGCTCTCCTGGCGGACCAACGCGCTTTCTACCAGAACCTCAGCGAGGTCCAACAAGCCGCCCAACTCGATCACTTCCAGCAATTCGGTGTTGTAGCAAGCGCTCTGGTCCTCGACCTTGGCTTGCCGGTAGCGGGCGCGAAGTTCGCGCAGCTTTTCGCGCATCGCCGTCAAGCCCTTGGCGTCGCGGAATACCGAGGCTTTATCCATCATCTCGTCCTGGAGCGCATCCCGGAGATCGGCGGGGCGCTCCTTGCCGCGGGAATTCTTCAGTTCGCTGACGAGCGCCCGGGCCGGCTCATCGGCCTTGGCGGGCAGCGGCGCCCAGTCGTTCTCCCTGATGAACTTCGCTGCGTGCCGCCCGCCGCGCCGCCCGAAGACGAGAATGTCCACCAGGGAATTGGTCCCCAGGCGGTTCGCGCCGTGGACGGAAACGCAGGCCACCTCGCCCGCCGCGTAGAAGCCGGGCAGGGGCGTGTTCTTCTCGTCGATCACCACGCGTCCCTCGACATCTGTGGGTATTCCGCCCATGGCGTAGTGGGCAGTCGGTTGAATGGGCACGAGTTCGTGAAGCGGTTCGATGCCCAGGTAAGTGCGCACAAATTCGGTGATGTCCGGCAGCTTCTTATCCAGCACTTCTTTTCCGAGGTGGGTCAGATCGAGGTGAACGTAATTCTTCCCGTCGATTCCGCGCCCCTCACGGATTTCCTGGTAGATGGCGCGCGAGGTCATGTCGCGCGGGGCAAGGTCCTTGAGCGTGGGAGCGTAGCGCTCCATAAAGCGCTCACCCGATCCGTTGCGCAGGATGGCGCCTTCGCCGCGCGCCGCCTCGCTCAGCAGAATGCCCATTTTGTAAATGCCCGTGGGGTGAAACTGGAAGAACTCCATGTCCTCGAGCGGAATCCCCCGCCGGTAGGCCACCGCCATGCCGTCTCCGGTCAGCGAATGGGCGTTCGAAGTTACGCGAAACATCTTCCCGCATCCGCCGGTGGCGAACAGCACGGCCTTGGCGTGGAAGGTGTGAATCTCGCCGGTGGCCAGGCACATCGCCACCACTCCCGCGCAGCGTCCCTGTTCGATCAGCAAGTCCAGCACGTGATACTCATCGTAGAAATGCACCTGGTTCTTGATGCACTGCTGGTAGCAGGTTTGCAGAATCATGTGTCCGGTGCGGTCCGCGGCGTAACAGGACCTGCGCACGGCTGCCTTGCCGTAATCCCTGGTGTGCCCGCCGAAAGGCCGTTGCGCGATCTTGCCCTCCGGGGTGCGGCTGAAGGGCAAGCCCCAGTGCTCGAGGTCATACACGGTCTCGATGGCCTCGCGGCACAAAATTTCCGCTGCATCCTGGTCGACAAGGTAGTCGCCGCCCTTCACCGTGTCGAACATGTGCCATTCCCAGTGGTCTTCCTCGAGGTTCCCGAGCGCCGCGCCAATTCCGCCCTGGGCCGTCCCCGTGTGCGAGCGGGTAGGATACAGCTTGCTCAACACCGCCACTTGGCCGTGCCCCGCGAGTTGCAACGCCGCCATCAAGCCCGCGCCCCCCGCTCCCACAATTACCGCATCGTAGCGTTGTGCCATGGTAGTTCTCAGTTATCAGTTTTCAGTTCTCAGTTTAAAAACCAAGACCCCGCTGATGGCCTGTGACTTCCTTCCGTTCGGATTTTCCTCATCAGTCGTCGGTTGTAAGCTTTTACTGAAAACTGACGACTGATAACTGAAGACTTCTCTACGGTTGAAACGTCAAAATCGTCAGCGACCCCAGAGCCAGAAGAACAAACCCAAAAACATAAAGCGAGGCCAGCGTGGCAACCTGCCAGCCCTTGGCCCGCACGTAGTCTCCAACCAGAGTTCGAATACCGTTCAGCCCATGAATAAGAGCCAGCCAGAGCATCACCAGATCGTAGGTTCTCCAGAACGGCGTGGCGTAGCGGCGCGCCACAAACTGAAAGTCGATATTATCGACGTTGTGGATCAGATGCATGATGAGCAAGTGCCCCAAGGCCAGAAAAAGCAGCACCACGCCCGAGACGCGCATGAACATCCAGGCGTAAAGTTCCAGCCCGCTTTCCGGTCTTGGTCTGGCCGCCCCGTTCATTGGCTCCTTCTTTCTCCGGTGCGCTCTTCGTGCGGGCGCATCGCGATGCGCCCCTACTTCATTATGGTGCTTGCCATGTAGATCGCCGTGGGAATGAAGACCACGGCAAATACGATCCCGACCGCGTAAACAAGCTGGCGATGGATCACGGTGGCTTCCGGCCAGAAATCAATCACGCAAATCCGCAGGCCGTTCAGCGCGTGGTAAAGCACTGCTCCCACCAGTGCGATTTCACCCACACGAAAGGGCGGGTAACGGTAGAGGAAAAGCAGCTTGTTGAAAATCGCAGGACCCCAGCCCACCAGAGCGATATCTACAATATGGACCAGCAAGAACAAAAACACCCCCACACCGGTCACCCGGTGCAGAATCCAGGACCAGTGCCCGGGTCCTCCTCGATAGGTAAAGTACTGCCGGAATTTGACCATGTCTGTCCGCTTCTCTGTGAGATCAGCCCGCAAGACTCAATTCTACTGGAATAGCGGGTAGGATTTCAAACTGGCAGGCGTCAGATACGCGCCATCCACGAGACAAGGCGCCTATGTCGCAGTCATTCCCGCGAAAGCACAAATTTAATGAAAACCTATTAAACCGTTCTGGCCGGTGCGGCGGGGAGGTTGGGAAGCGGCTTGCCTTGGCCCGGCCCGTGCAATTTCTGGCAGGGCTTTCTGTGGCGGGCCAGGTGGAGATAATCGAGCACCAATTGGCGCTTGAGAATCTGGATAGCCTTGGCCGGATCGACGCCCTTGGGGCAGGCGCGTGAGCACTCGCCGGCGTAGTGGCAGCGGAACACGCCGCCCGCGCCGCCGGTTAGTTTGTTGCGCTCGCGACGCCCATCATCGCGCGTGTCGCAGTTATAGCGCTGCGCTGCTGCTAAAGGCATCGGCCCCAAGTAGCGCACGTCGGTGGCCAGAGTTGGACAGGCAGCCATGCAGCAGCCGCATTTTATGCAGTAGGTGAATTGCAGGTAGGCTTCCAGTTCTTCCGGTGACTGATAAAACTCACCCGCCGGATCGTTGATCCCGTCTTCGTCGGCGCGAGTCACGTACGGTTTCAGCGCGCGGTGCTTGTCCAACATCGTCGTCAGATCGGGAACCAGATCGCGCACGATATCGAAATTGGGCAGCGGTCCGACGGTGAGGTCCGTAGTGGCAATGTGCAGGATTTGCGTGTTGCAGGCCAGGGTCGGTCTCCCGTTCAGCATCATGCCGCACGAGCCGCACACGCCCATGCGGCAAGAATAGCGCCAGGCCAGCGTTGCGTCCAAGTTGTCCTTGATGTGGTGCAGGCCGTCCAGCACCGTCATGCCTTCGCGCACCGGTATCGTGTACGTCTTCACGTAAGGTGAGCGGTCGTCTTCAGGATTGTAGCGCGTGACGTGAATACTGATTTGTCGTACCGCTTTGTTGCTTTCCGGCATGGTTACCCCCTGGCTCCCACGATGGCGGCGGCGTGCGCGGCGATGGCTGCCCACGTGCCGAATCCGAACAATCCCAGCCCTACAACCACGAGGACCACCGTCGTGAGTTTTTCCACCGCAGGCTTCAGCGTCAACTCGAACAGGATCGTCCGCAGGCCGTAGAGGCCGTGATAGAGCGCGACTCCGAGGAGAAGGATGTAAGTGACGGTGAAAAACAGCGTGCCATCGCGAAACAGGCTGTTCGCCTTCGAGACCGCTTCGCCGCCATGCGGGGCAAATAGATGCATCGTCCCGCCCAAGTGCATGATCAGCATGTGAAGGCCGAGCAGGAAGAGGATCACCACTCCCGCCGCCATGTGCCACGTCCAGTATTTCGTTTCGCGCATCGTGCCTCCTACTTTGCCAATCCAAGGAACTGGTAACCTCCCGCCGCAAGAAACACCGCTGCCAAAATCATCATGGCGATAAGCAGCGGCCGCTGCACGTTTAGCGACGTTTTGTAGGGATAGACCGGCTCGATGGGTTTGCCCACCGCGAATCCAAGTTCCACGAGCACCAAACGCACGCCGTTCGAGGCGTGGTAAGCAAACGCCGCGAAAACCAGAAACTCCCCGAACTTGAAAGCCGGCTGGTGAAGCACGCCCCCTTCGACCCACAAGTAAACGCCCGTGGCGCGTAGGCTCGTTACCACTACGTGCATCAAAAAGTAGCAGAGAATGCCCAGACCGGTCAGGCGGTGCAAGATGTAAGCGTAGCGCTCCACGCCCCATCGCCCGCCCCCCAGCCATCCCCAGATTCCCAGCCGATTGTCGTGCCGTTGGATTTCGGCCATGCCTGCCTCCTGCGAGGATTGTCGAGCGGGACGGCGCCCCGCCGTCAGTTGGTTAACGGCCCGTGCCACCTCAGTCGAAATCTCTCAACGGACCTGCTCGAGGAACTCACTGACCTCGATATCCGCATCCTGAAGTGCCCCTTTGAGCGTATACCGATCGATTTCATTGTGGAAAGGAAACACAATCCGTCTTCCGTCCGGGTGTTCCATTTTGACGTGGCTACCCTTGCGATGAATCTCTACGAAACCGAGGCGCTGCAAGGCTGCGAGCACTTCCCGACCAGATAGCAGGGGCAACTTCATAGGGAGAGTTCGACGACTTCTTTGGTTTCGTCTTGTGTAAGTGCATTGGGCGGAGGCTCCAGGAAAAGTTCGATCGCCTCTCGAACATTCGCGAGCGCTTCTTCTCGGGTCTTTCCCTGAGACCAGCAACTCTTCAGCGAGGGGCAGTTGGCTACAAAGTAGCCGTCTTCGCCTTGTTTCACAATGACCTTAAGGATCATGCGACCTCCAACCCTCACATTCTATCACTGAGTCCCCTTTCGTGAATGGATGCGACGCGTCTTCCGAGGCGTGGTGCGGGTACCCTCGTTCATACCGACCCGGGTGGATTGTCAGTACTTCCGCTCCACCGGCTTCCAATTCGTAATGGCCACCGGCTTATACTCCAGCCTCGGTTTGCCGCAGGTGTAATAAACCATCGAGTGGCCAAGAAACTTCTCGTCGTCGCGCTTGGAGAAATCCGTCCGCGCATGGGCGCCCCGCGACTCCTGGCGCGCCAGGCCGGCGAAGAGCAGCACCTCGGCCAACTCGAGCATGTTCTCGGTTTCGAGCGCTTGAACTACGTTGGTGTTGTAGACGCGGCTTTTGTCTTGAATCGTAATTTGAGCGAAGCGCCGCTTCAGTTCCGCAATCTTCGACAGGCCCTCATTCATGGATTCGCCCGAGCGGTAGACGCCCGCATGTTTATCCATCAAGGTGCGAAGCTCGCGGCGGATTTGTGCGGGTTTCTCGGAGCCGCTTTGTTTGAGCAGGCCGTCGAAGATCCGTCTCTCTTCTTCCCGGGCCTGGGTCTCCGGCATATCGCTCAGCTTGGGGCTTTGGGCCAGGTACTTGGCGATCTCGCCGCCGGTGATGCCGCCCCAAACCAGGCATTCGGCGGTGGAGTTGCATCCCAGGCGGTTGGCCCCGTGCATCGAGTGGCACGCCACCTCGCCCGCGGCCCAGATGTTTTCCACTTTCGTCCGGCCATCGATATCGGCTTCGATCCCGCCCATCGAATAATGCGCCACTGGCCGGATGGGAATGGCTGTCGTGATGGGATCGATTCCGAGAAACTTCATACATACTTCGCGGATCAAAGGCAGGCGCTTGTTGATGCGTTCGGCGCCCAGATGGGTCAAATCGAGGTTGATGTAATCAAGGCCGTCGGTACCCGGGAAACCGCGTCCCTCGAGGATTTCCGTCATTTCAGAGCGGGAAACGATGTCGCGCGGCGCAAGCTCCATCATTTTGGGCGCGTACTTCTCCATGAAGCGTTCGCCCTTGTTATTGCGCAGGTAACCGCCTTCGCCGCGGCAGCCTTCGGTCATCAGTATTCCCGAGGGCACGAGCCCGGTGGGATGGAACTGGAGGAACTCCGGGTCCTCGAGGGCCAGTCCGGCGCGGTAGGCAATGGCCTGACCGTCGCCCGTTACGGTTTGGGAATAGGTTGTGAAACCGTAAAGATTCCCCAGCCCGCCGGAGGCAATCAGGAGCGCCTTGCCCCGCAGGGTCAAAAACTCGCCCGTGGGTAAATCGTAGAGTGTGAGTCCGGCGAAGCGCCCGCCTTCGAGAAGCAGGGAAGTCACGAAGCATTCGTCGTAGCGCTTAAAATTCTTGTACTTGAGGAGAGTGTCGTAGAGTGCCTGCATCTCGAAGAAGCCCGTCTTGTCAGCCGCCATGCAGGCCCGAGGAAAGGAATGCCCGCCGAACGGCCGCTGCATGATTCGCCCGTCCTCGCGGCGCGACCAGGGGCATCCCCAGTGCTCGAGCAGGCGGATTTCGTCCGGCGAGCTTTTCACGAAGCGGTCCACCACGTCCTGGTCGGCAAGGAAATCGGAACCCTTTACGGTGTCCCAGGCGTGCAACTCCAGGCTATCGCCCTCTTCGGGGCGCATCACGGCTCCCGTGCCGCCTTCCGCGCACACGGAATGCGCTCGCATGACCTGTACTTTTGAAACGATTCCGATGTCGGCGCTGCCGCGCGTTTTGATGCAGAGCTCCACCGCGGCGCGCAGCCCGGCAAGTCCGGTTCCGAAGATCAAGACATCATGAGTGATCTGCTCCATGCTACAAGTGCTCCTTGGGCTCGCCATTGTGTCACTGGCCCCGGTGGATGTCGAGAGACACAAAGTCCATTGCTGCTCCGGTGCGGACTTTCTGCCTCTTGACAACGCCGTACAGTAGGCTAGAATGGTTTCTAGCACCCGGACGGGAGGCCGCGGCCTTGCGGAAACAAGTTCCGGGACCGAAACGGCTTTTGAGTGAGGATATGGGTTAACCGCTTATGACAAAACTCGTTCTGCTGGTCACACGTGAGGGTCTGGGGCACGTCGATCCCAACGACAGACAATTTGGCCTGGAGATGTTCGACCGGCTTCTGCACGCGTGGGAAAGTCAGCCCGTCAAGCCGCATGCCATCTGCTTTTACACCGATGGCGTGAAGTTGGTCTGCAATGGTTCACCGGCGCTGTTGGGCCTGAAGATACTCCACGGCCAGGGCGTCCGCCTGATTTCCTGCCGCACGTGCCTTGAGCACTTTGGCCTGACCAGCCAGGTTGCAGTAGGGGAAGTCGGCGGAATGAACGACATCGTCGGACTCCTGGTGGAAGCCGACAGCGTGGTGACCGTGTAAGCGAATGGCCTTAGGGTTTTCGGCCGGCTTGGGCTACGAGAACCCGTTCTCCTTCATGATCCAGTCGCTTGACCGCATCCTGAGGCGCCAACCAGTGAACAGACAGCACTTCTTCCGAACTTTCAAACCGAGATTCGCCGAGCGGCTTCATATTCCAGAATCGAACCACCTTGGTAATGTCCCCCGTGTCATAACACACCCAACCCGCGTGGCTCTCAACCTCGACCTCGAAGCCCGTTTCTTCCTGGACCTCCCGGATGGCGCACTGCAGCCAGGATTCTCCCGGCTTGACTTTGCCTTTAGGGAGCGTCCAATCCGCATGGCGTCTGCGGCGAATCACGATCAACTCGCGGCCATCGCGGCCCGGCCGCCAAACGAGGCCGCCCGCGGCCGCTACGATTTTCACAGGTTGGTCGGAAAAATTCATGTCTTCACCCTGAGCAGCAGATACGAGCCCGCCAGCCCGAAAAGCACGTCCGGGGACCAGGCGGCGACCAGGGGCGGCAACTGATTCAAATTGCCCATGGCTTCGAACAAGCTGGAGATGGACCAGTAGAGAATGGCGATGCCGATACTCAGCGCGACTCCGGAAAGTGCGCCCTTGGCACCCGTAGTGAAAGAGAAGGGAACTCCGAGTAAGGCCACGACGAAGGCGATAAGGGGGTAAGAGAACTTTCGATAAAATTGGACGGAGAGGCGCACTACGTCGAATCCGCTCTGGCTGAGCTCGCGTATGTAATGCCGCAGCTCGAGTGCGCTCATCTGTTCAGAAGGTCTCACTTCCTTTTTGAAGTAGGCGGGTTCTTCCGACATCTCGGGGAACATGTCAACCGAAAAGGGGAAGTACTTTTCAACCCGTTCTCCGTTCAGGTCGCGCACCCAGCCGTTCTCGAGCACCCAGCCGCGGATGGCTGGTTCCCAGAATGCCCGCGCGGCATAAATCCTGCGAGTGAGGCGAAAGCCCTTAGGATCGAACTCGAAGCAGGTGAAGTCTGCAAAGACGTTCTTATCAGGGTCAAAAAACCTGTAGTTGTAAATGCGATCTGCCCGCCCGAATATCCATTGCCGCTCCGGGCGGTAGAAGGTTTGTGGCGGTTTTCCCTTGATCTGATTGCGGTAGGCATCCTGCTGCTGGTTGGTTTGCGGCAGGAAATCGTCAGAAAGGAAGAACATGCCGAGGCTCAGCAGCACAGCCACCAGTAGCACGGGAGCGGAAATCCTGTAAAGGCTGACGCCCGCTGCTTTGATGGCGGTAATCTGGTTGGACTTGGTGAGCAGGCCGAAGTTAACCAGCGTGGCGACAAGGATACTCAGAGGCAGCATCAAGTAGATGACTTGAGGAAGAAGAAAACGGTAATAATTCAGCACCAGGCCTGCCGAAGCGTGGTTGCGAACCATATCTCCCAGTAGTTGGAAGAAGTCGAAGATAATGTAAATGCCCGTGAACGTAACCAGCAGGATGAAGAAGTAGAAGAACCAGCTCTGGATAATGTAAACGTCGAGAATCTGAAAAATCCGGCTGCCGGGTGTGCGAGGTTGCAGCGATGGTCCTGAGACTCGCCCGCGCCGCGGCCGCGCCTGCCGGGCTTCCCAGCGGCGTGCCAGGTCGTCCATCCACTCCTGAACGAATTGGAGGTGGCTCCGCACACTGCGAAGTTGAGCCAACATCAGTACGCCGGCGATGGCGAAGATGACGTTGGCAATCCAGAGCCCGATAGCAGGAGGGAGGCGGCCTTGCTTGGCGAAGCTCAGACCGAAGACCATGACGATGTAATAGATGAAGACGAGCACCATGGTCAGGATCAGCCCCACGGCCTTGCCGCCTTTGCGCGTCGACAGGCCTAAGGATATTCCTACCAGCGCCAGAACCAGGCTGGCCACCGGCAGGGCAAACCGATAATGGAGTTCCACGAGGGCGGCTTGGCGATCGCGGGGCGAGTGCGTCTGCGCCATCAGCTTGTGGAGAGAAAGCAGCGGAGTGGGGAAACTTTCGGGACCGGAAGCGGATGCCTGATCGAGTGGCACAGGGATGTCGGTGTTTGTGAATGTCACCACGGAATACTGTGCCGGGTTTTGTGGGTCGAGCTCGTGGGTCATGCCTTGATTCAGGTGAATCACCAGCCGGCCGTGGGCGGCTTCGTTGACAAGCACACCGCTTTCCGCTAAGGTTACTTTGACTTGGTCACGCTGAGTGGTGTCTGCAATGAAGACGCCCCGCCATCCGGCACGGGAGCCCGTTACATCCTCCAAGTAAAGAAGTAAATTGGGGAACTGTTCGATAAACACGCGCGGTTGGATCTCGTATGGCGCCTGGCTGGCCTTCAGCCCGGTCTCCATGCGAATCAGACTGCGGCCGGCCTGGGGCGCAAGGAAGACACTCATCCACAGGGTGAGGGCCCACCCGCCAAATGCAAAGAGCAGCACCGGCCTGACGAACTGCGCGAGCCCGATCCCCGAAGCTCGAGCCGCGATCACCTCGCCGTCCGCCGCCATGCGGCTGAGGCCGATCAGGGTTCCAACCAGAACCGCCATGGGAACCGTGAGCACCAGGATGCTCGGGATGGGCAGCATAAACAGGGTCAGCATCTGGGAGAGCGGCAAGCTATGGCGCACCACCAACTCCAGCAGATGTCCCAAACGCGGAATGAAGATGGCAAAGGTAAAGACCAGCAATCCGAGGAGCGAGTGAGAGGAAATCTCTTTGAAAATGTAGCGGGTAAGTATCCGCATGTTTCCTTGCGGGGGCGGAGCGCGGGCCTGAAACGGATGTCCCTGATGCCGTCCTCGCTTTCATCGTAGCATACGGGTTTGTAGTTTTGTAGCGGCGCGTTGAGCTCATTGCTCGTAGGGGCGACTTAACGCCGCTTTTACTCGAAACTACCGGATTGCCGATTATTATCTTATGTCCCAGACCTACCTAATGTTGCTTTGGCACATGCACCAGCCCTTCTACAAGGACTTGGCGGAGGGCCGCTACACCATGCCTTGGACGCGACTCCACGCGTTAAAGGATTATTTCGGCATGGTGGCGATGCTGCGGGATTTCCCGACCGTCCACATGACTTTCAATCTGGTTCCCTCGCTGGTGGTGCAGGTCCAGGACTATGCGCAGCAGACGGCAGTGGAGCGCGCCTATGAGGTCGCATTCAAGCCTGTCGAGAGCTTGAGTAAGGACGACCGGCTCTTTCTTTTACAGTCCGCTTTCCAGATTAACCACCAAAACCTCCTCAGCCGCTACCCGCGCTTCCGGGAGTTGTGGGACAAATCACGAAACGCCGGCCTCGACTCGTCGGCGCGCTTCTTCTCGGCGCAAGACTTGCTTGACCTGCAACTGCTTTCGCAGCTTGCCTGGTTTGACGAAATCTACCTGGCTGACGATCCGCAGATCCGCAAGCTCGTGGCGCAGGAACGCGGCTATAGCGAAGCCGACAAGTCTCTGCTGCAAGAGAAGGAAGTGGAAGTATTCCGCAGAATTCTGGGTGAATACAGGGCCGCCGGCGAGCGCGGGCAGATTGAGATCTCGACGTCGCCCTTTTACCATCCCATTCTTCCCCTCCTCTGCGACTCCAATATCGCGGCGGAATCTCACCCCGGGGTTCGTTTGCCGCGCCATCACTTTCAGCACCCGGAAGATGCCCGCGACCAGCTTCGCGCGGCGATTCGCCTTCACGAGCAAGTCTTCGGCGGCAAGCCGCGCGGGCTTTGGCCGAGTGAGGGAAGTGTCTCGGATGAAGTCTTGCGTCTTGCCGCTGACGAGGGGTTCGCGTGGGCGGCTACTGACGAAGGAGTACTGGGGCGCTCAATCCACAAGGGATTCCAGCGTCGAGGCGACGGGACCACGGACGGTGGTTCGGAACTCTACCGGCCGCATGTCCTCTCTTCCGATGGACGCAGCATCTCCCTCTTCTTTCGTGATCACCAGCTTTCTGACTTGGTGGGGTTTGTCTACTCCCGCATGAATCCGCAGGATGCCGCCGCAGACCTGCACCAGCGGATCAAAACCGCAGGCCGTAGTGTCTGGGGCAAGCCTGCCGTCGTCTCTGTGATCTTGGACGGCGAAAACGCCTGGGAGTATTACCCCGGCAACGGCAGGGAATTCCTGAAGAGCTTCTACACCCGACTGGCGTCTGACCCCGAACTGAAGGCGGTGACTGCCAGCGAGGCCTTGACGGTTACAGAGCCAGGACGCTTGACCCATATCCATCCGGGATCGTGGATTAATGCCAATTACGACGTATGGATCGGAGCGGACGAAGACAACCGCGCGTGGGATTTGCTCTCGGGAGCGCGCGATTTCTATGCGCAGAGCAGCGGCAAGGCCGGGAAGAAAGACGCGGAGCTCGCGCAACAGGAGTTGTGGATTGCCGAGGGAAGTGATTGGTGTTGGTGGTACGGTCCGGAACATTCCACAGCCAACGACGAAGAGTTTGATCTGTTGTATCGCAAGCACCTTAGTAATCTTTACAAAATGCTGGGAGGTTCTCCGGCTGACGAGTTGGCGGAACCGATCAAGCGCCCGCGCGCCACGGCCATGAGCGTTCCGCCCACGGGACTTGTCCAGCCGCGAATCGATGGCGCGGTCACTAACTACTTCGAGTGGCTGGGCGCCGGCCTCTATCTTCCCGACCCGGGCTTCGGGTCTATGCATGGAGCCGCCAGGGTTTGGGAGGCACTTTACTACGGGTTCAGCCGGGAGGCGCTTTTCCTGCGTCTGGATCTCAGCGAGGCGTTTCTGAAAGATCATGCGGAATTCGAGATTCGAGTGAATGTCGTGGACAGTTCCCGCGTTCGCGCCAACGCTTCCATCCGCAACTCCGGTCTGAGCGGGATAACCTGGTGGAAAAACGATGAACCGATGGTTGCTCCGCCGGGAGAGGCCGTCCAGCCCCAGGTTGCGTTCCATCGCATCTTCGAGATGCGCCTGGATTACCAATTGCTCGGCTACGAACCCCACGAGCAAATCCGCTTGCAGGTTTCAATTTGGGCAAACGCCCTACCCATCCAAGTCATCCCCCAAGAGGGTTGGCTGACTCTCCGGCTCTCCGAGGAACTCATAAGCTGGTGAAGGAATCGGGAGATCGGGTGAGCCAATTGTGATTGGTGATTGACGATTTAGAAGCCAATCAGAGATCAGAAATCGCAAATCACAAATGGTTCACCCGATCTCCCGATCACCCGATCCCGTCACTGAATTGTCCACCCGGGAACAACTACGTCCACGGGCTTGGCGCCGACGGGGAAGGTTGTGAGGAGGATTGTGGGGTTAGTCTGAAGGACCGCCAGCGTCGATGCGGACGTGTCCGCGACCACGAGAAACCGTTCGTCGGGAGTGAGCGCCAGGGCGCGCGGTTCGATCCCAATGTGGACTGCCGCCAGTAGAGTGCGGTTCTGTACGTCCAGGGCCATCACGGAACCATCGCCGGCGTTGGCGAGGTAAAGAACCAAGGGGTCTCGCTCGAATACTCCAGCTACTGGCCTATGGCCGGTGGGGTAGTTCTGCTCCACGTTGTCCAGCTCGGTATCCACGATCACCATGCGGGTTCCCTCATCTTCAAGGACGAAGAGCTCTCCGCCGTCCGGTTTGAGGGCCATCGCGCCCGGCCGAATAGCCATTTCGATATTGGCCAGAAGCTGCTGCGTGCTCAGGTCCACAGCGGATATGGCAGGCTCCTCGGTGTCACACACGAAGACCTTGGAACTGTTGGGAAGGACAACCATCGGACCGGGCCCTCTGCCGACTCTGACGGCGCCGAGCACCCTCCGGCTATCGACCTTTACGAAAAAAAGCTGGTCCGTAGCGCGGGAAGAGGCCACCAGCGTGTTCCCGTCGGGTGTCAAGGCAAGGTCGCTGAGCGGGGCGCCCAGGTTGAGGCGAACGGCTTCCTTGTAGTTTTCCGTGTCGATGAAAACGATCTGCCCTTTTCCAGGTTCGAGGATGAAACCTTGGCGCCCGGACGATGAAAAAGTGAGGTCGCGAGCGCCTTCTCCAACGGGCAGCTTCCTCACCACCCTTAGAGCCGGAAACTCAACGATGCTTATTTCGCCGGAGGCTGATACGACCCAAAGTTCGTTGCTCTGAGGCCTGACCACGACCCGCTCAGGCCGGGCAGCGACCGGCACGCTGGCGCGCACGCGGAAACTCGCCAAATCAACTTCCGCCAGAGTCGAACTCTCATTATTGGCCACAAACGCGGCGTAGGCTTTCGGAGCGATGTGACGCCGCCCGCACCCCCCGGTCAATAACGCTGCAACCGCCACGACCCGCAATAGACGGAGGAGGCTATGGGCGTAGCGCTGATCTTTAGAGCCTGCCCTGAGCGGAGTGAAGGGTTGGCAGGCGCCGGCGTGAAGGCCAGTGCCACGCCTCGCGGAATGTCTCTGCATTGCGAAACCTCAGGCCATGCTCGCCACGCGTGCCAGGATTCTCCTGAGTCCTTCTTCGAAAGCTGCCCCCTCGGTCAACAAGCTTATCACCAAGTGTCCCTCCGAGCTGAAGTCAAAGAAATGCCCCGGGTGTGCCAGGACGCCGTCCTGGCGAGCGAGTTCTACGGCCCAATCCTCGTCCGTCTGGATGGAGGGAAGCCGCAAAATTGCGTACCACCCTCCTTCGAATTCCAGCCGGCTCACAAGCTGGTGGGCCGCAAGTTGCTGGTCGAGCATCTGAAGGTTGGATCTGACTCGTCCCAGTATCTGAGGCTGAATCTTCCGGCGTGTCTCGAGCAACTTGGGCAAGGCCAGCGCCAGGGGCGCGCTCAGCGAGAGATACGTGTCGGCAATGACCTCCAGGCGCGCCAAGGCGTCTTGCAGCAATTGCGCAGTCCCGTTCACGACCACCCAGGCCACCTTCATTTGGGGCAGGGCGGAGATCTTGGACAGGCCGCTCAGCGTGAACGTAAGCGCTTCGGTGACCGCCGCGTGGCTTACGACACGCGCGGGGTCCGCAGCGAGCGAATAATCGGCAAAGACCTCGTCAGCTACCAGAGCCATCTCCCGCGGTTGGCAAAACGCGAGCAGATTGGCTAGTTCCTCCCGCCGAACAAACGAGCCCGTGGGATTGTTGGGATGAACCACCAGGATGGCTCGTGCGCGGGCCTCCAGGCGCTTTTCGAGCGTGGCCAAATCAATCGTCCATCCGAGATCGTAAAACAGCGGATAGGCGATGACCCGAACATCGTTTAGACCGGCGAGGAAGTCAAAGAGCGGATAGCTGGGCTGCGGCACCAAGATGGCGTCGCCGGGATCGGCGAGCAAGCGGAAGATGTAGCTGTAAGCTTCGCTGGTGCTTGTGGTCAGGAAGATCTGCGCCTGATCAAGCGCGATTCCCCGCTCCGCGTAGTAGTCCGCCACCGCCTGCCGCGCCGAGAGTAAGCCGCGCGGGTCCGGTGTGTAAGAGAGCGCCTGAGGATTGGCGAACGCACCTAAGATACTCTGCTGATCAAATACGAATCCGCAGCGCGTGGGAGTCGATTCGGTCAGGTCGAGTAGAGGGGCCCCTTCACGCTTCAGTTGTTCAATCTCGAGTGACAAACGATTTGGACTTAGCGGCCAATTGGTACGGGAAGAAAACATAATAAGTGACGAGTGACGAGAAAGGGGTCGGAAGTCAGCATGACACCGGGTCGAAGGCTGTTATTCTGATTCCTGACTCCTGAATCCTGACTCCTATGCACCGGCCGATCGCCACACGCTGAGCAACCCTTCCAGGCACTCGCGCGTGGCTTCCAGCTTGTCCTTATCGGGGCGTATGTAGGAAGTCTCGATGGACATCGTTCCATCGTAGCCATCATCGCGCAACGCTTTGAATTGCCCCCGATAATCGATCTCGCCTTTGCCGACAGGAACATATCGAAACTTCCCGGTGGCGGCATCTTTGCGCATGTCCTTGACGTGCATATGGCGGAAGAGTCCGCGGACTTCGCGATACCCGTCGGGGTAGGGAGTCTCGCCCAGTCCCAGCGCATTGCAGGGATCCCACATAGCGAGCAGGCTGGGTGAATTGATGTCCCGGACCATCCGTCCCAGCTCTTTTCCGGTCCCCACATTGCAGTCGGTCTCGTTCTCGAGAAGCAGCGTGATGTTGTGCTGAGCCGCCATCGCGGCTGCCTTAGCCAGACGGTCGCGGACCAAAGGGTAAGCCTTTTCCGGGTCCTCGACCCGCCAATAACTGAAAACCCTTACTTTGGAAGTCCCGAAAAATGGGGCGAGCCTGAATACCCGTTCCAGCAGATTTTCGGTGTCTTTATCCGTCAAGTCGGCGGCCTTGAAGGTGTCGCCCCAATTGGGGCGCGGCGAAGGCATGCCGGGCAAATGGTACTTGAACAGCGGCGAGGCAATTTCCGAAACCTTCAGGTGATGCTGCTCGATCAATTGCTTGGCGCGCTCCAGCTCATCCTGGGAGAGCCTGGTCACATTCTTGTTCCAGAGTTCACGCACCTCGCAGTAACCCAGAGAATGTCCGGATATGAATTCCAGGGCTTTTTCGAATTCCTCGCTCAGTTCGTCCGTAATGACACCGAGTTTAGGCGCGGGCGACTTCGGAACTCGCTCCCCGCCTGCGAAGCTCAATCTCAAACCTGACCCTAGCAGCGCCGCTAAGGAAAGAAGACTCCTGCGTGTCAGACTCCAGGCCATGCGATACCCTCCCCTCACTCAAAGGCAGTTGCCGGCAAGCGCGCAAACGCTCAATGACCGCGTTCCAGTCACTCAGCACGAGTCTTGCTCCGCCCTCTTCGACATCAACAGCTTGTCACCCGTACCAAGACGATTGTTTCCCGAAAGCCACCCCGTAAGCAAGTGGGTTCATCACCGCGAGGCATCTCGGCTGCCCCCTCTGAGGGCCTGCGGCCTACGGTTGCTGCGCCTGGCCATTAGGCTTGCCTTCCTTTTGTTTGTCGATCGCCCGGTGGCACGCGTCGCAGACGCTTTCGCCGCCGTTTGCCGAAACGAGCAGGTGTGGCAGAGTTGAGGCGTGCGAGGCATGGCAACTCAGGCATGATATCTTCTCGCCCGCGTGGAGCGGGTCCGCAACACCGGCAACGGGATGAGCCGGGCGGGGATGTCCGAAACGCAAGCTGGGATCAAGATCAATTTTGGGAGCCGCCTCGCACTCCGCCCTCGAGATTGTTTGCAGACCGAAGAGGCTCACAGTACTCCCCACGTGGAGTTTTGGCGCGTGGCACTCCAAGCAGAGTGAATTCACATCAGCGCGTATCTGTGCCTTGAAATTCGACGCATGAGGCTCGTGGCAGATCAGGCATTGGCCGTTCTTGTAGGGACCATGGAGCACAGGGTCCAACTGGGGCTGATGGCACTTCGCGCATAAGTTTCCCCCCTGTGCAAACAAGGTGATCGTGGTCAGGTTCTTTCCTGTGACGATGCGGTGGCACTCCGGGCAGCCCATCCTGACCGCAGTGTGGACGAACTGGCCTTGCTTCTTCTCAGGATGGCAGGTCAGGCAGGTCTCAGGCTTGACCTCCTTTGGCTCGATGTAGGGATGCTCGAGTTGTTCCTGGGCAGACACTCCGGTGGAGAAGAGGAGACAAAAAACTGAGAGCGTGACGCCACATTTCCATGACGACCGTGTTGCCGACGCTAGTGGTAGAAGCCTATTCGACAGAACCATCCTTTGCAACGGACAGGGCGTTCTCGTCTTGTACAGCTTGGGGCTCAGCGGCGCCGCCCAGCGACCGCAAATTAGCCTAATCCATCTGCGCCCCAGTGTCCAGCGGCTCGAAACGGCTTCGTCAAAGAGTAGGCGTCATCGACGGCACGCCCCCTACCGGAAACACGATGTGGCAGGAATATTGTCTCTGTGGTGTGCGCCGGGCGAGCGAGTCTTCTTCACCCCGTCCGCCGCCGGCGCTTGATGAGGGCATTCCGGAATCGGGCCGTGCAGCACGCGCGGAGGGCGGGCGTAAGGCCCGCCCCGTCGCATGGACAGCCATTATTGTTCAACCGGCGTTCCTTCCGACGGCTCATTACGCGAGGGTCGTCCACTCTTGAGAGTGTAGTTCGATGGTACCTGGAAGAGCGAAGCTTGCGGTTCCGCGCGCACGATGTTCGTCAACTGAAACGTGGTTTCGCCGAACTGCGGATTGGTTTCCTTGCGCATCACGACAGTTTGTAGTTCCGGTGAGTACCAGCGCTCCATGGTGATTACAATCGGTGCTTGGTTGCCCTCCTGCCCGGCGGGAATGGTGCGCGTCGTTCGGGTCCCTTGAGCCGTCACTCCATTGATCACTTGCGTACCAAGCGACTCTGTCGTCACGTTGGGGTTCTCAGCTTTCGTACGCTCAGCCCTTTGACCATTCCAGCGTGCTCCCGCGTGTGCGGCGAACGGCATCTGGCGGGCCACCTGGGTTTTGGGATTCAACATATAGATGGATCCGCCCACGGGGTCGCCAATCGCTATCATTTTACGAGGGCCCCCTTCGGCGGCCCAGGGGCCGATGGCACCCAGTTCCTGCTCGCGCCGCGTTCTGCCTTGGCTGTCGCGGTAGACGTTTGCGGTGGTCGTGGTATGGATGGTGTTTCCATCCGCCAGAACTTGGGTGTGCTCAGTAACGGCTTGCGCGGAATAGGGCGCGCCGGTCACCACTTTGCCGGCGGAGAGGAGTTCGGCGCCGAAGAAATGTGCCCTCCCGAACCTGCCACCCGCCGCCGCCGGATTTTGTGCCGTGGCGTTCGGCAGGAAGGCCGCAGCCAGGCACACCAAGCAGATTCCCGCTGCCCAGATCGTCATTCTAGACTTATCCTTTTTCATATCGTCTCCTTTTAGTAAGTGGTAAGTCGGGGGTCGTAGGTGGGGAAAAACGGCCACTCAACGCCCCCACCTACCACCTACGACCTGCCACCTACTGCTTAATTCACAAACCGAATCGCAAATGGAACTCCGTTACTTCCCAAGGCAACATCCGCCTGAACCAAGGCATCCGGAGCATATCCGTTGTCCACCCCTAGCCCGAACGCCAGCAGCGCCTCGGCAGGCAGCGCCACGCGGACCAACGTGGCCTCTTCCATGCATTGGGAATCGTCGCAAGTCCCAAGGGAAATGAAGTCCGTTGTGGTTTCACTTGCAGATTCCTCCGGCACCGGCCGCTGCGGATTCCGGATATGAGCAACCTGGGTTTTGGCGTCGCTCTTCAGCGAGGCGCTTCTCTCGCTCGATCCCGGCGTCGCGCCGGCCCGCGAAACATCAGGGGTAACCTGTGGCCGGCTGGCGGCGATTCTCGATGCGGCCGTGCTTGGGCCCCGTTGTTGGCGCGGCCATTGAATCAGCACGATCCACGCCGTGGCCGCTATCGCCGCCAATGCCAGGCCCCAGCTTAAGCCACGCCACAAGCGTCTCCAGGCCAGCCCCAGAAGCGGCGCCCCTTCTTGCAGATTCCTTTCGCGGAATGCTTGCAGCAGTTCTGTTTCCACTCGCAGTGGCGCGCGCTGGCCCTGAAGACTGCCGGCGAACGCTTGCAGCCGTTCCGTCAGCTTGTTCTCTTCATCCAGGCGCCGGGCGCACCAGAGGCAGTGGCCGGCGTGGTCCAAAGCCTCGAGTTGCTTTGTTGGGTCAGCCACCCGACGGCTGACAAGCTCGTGAATCATACTTTCGAAGTCTTTGCATTTCATGCCAAACACCTGCTGCCGTCGATGGCCTCACGGGCGGGTTCCACCTTCACCCCGCCGCTGAGCTTCTGGAGGAGCAAGGCGCGGCCACGGTGCAAGCGCGACCGCACTGTCCCCACCGAACAACCCAGGACCGACGCAGTATCCTCGTAGCTCATTTCGTTCAAGTCGCACAAAACCACAGCTTCGCGGTAATGCTCGGGCAGGCTCAAAATCGCCTGCCGCACCGCATGGATCGTCTCCCGGCGGGCCATCGCGGAGTGCGGATCTTCGCCGGACGCCGGAACCGCGTCTCCATAATCCCTCAAACCCTCTTCCGCTAGCGGCCCCCGGACGTACGTCTGATCACGCTTGAGAAAGCGCAGGGCGTGATGGCGCGCCGTTCCGAGCAGATATGCGATCAGCGAACCGCGCGAAGGGTCGTAACCTCGGCTCTCACGAATCAGCGCCATGAACACTTCCTGCGTGACGTCCTCGGCGAGCGGTGCGGACCCGCTCATCTCGAGCACGAAACGGTAGATGTTTCCCTGGCGGCGCCGGTACAACGTGGTGAAGGCGTCTTCATTTCCGGCCTGCATCATCCGCAACAACTGCTCATCGCGAAGGTCAGTGAGTTCGGCCATCATCCTCTGCTTTCATGGCGTATTCCGCCTGCAGCGGCTAAAAGTTCCACAAAATCTGCCCGCGGTCCGGCAATCCGGTTCCACGCCAAGCCGCCAAGTTCGCAAAGTCCGCAAAGAAAAGCAAGGACTTCTCCTTTGCCCTTCTTTGCGCCCTGGCGTGAGCTGTTTTGATTCTTCCCTACCTTCTTGACCCGTGCCCGAGTGGTGTAGGGGCAGGGCTTGCCATACCCTCGTCGGCCTATTAACCCGCCGGGGACGGCAAGCCGTCCCCCTACATCGCGGGTCGTTATCGAGGCATTGGCGTTCAGCGCCCCTCGGTTGCCCACAGTCTTATGGACGTTCCCGGCCGGAAATAAGTTGCGGTCCCGGCAAGCCAAATACGTCACCACAGGGCTTGCGGCCCCGCGCCCATAGCACTCTCGCCAAGAATAATCCGCTTGAATTCGGAATCTTGAATTCTGAATTGCTCCTGTGATTGATTTCTGACGAGGCGCGGTGTATCTTTTCCCCCGTGCCTGAGGCAACTCTGCAAGATCAAGCGAACAGGCGAAACGGGTTTGAGCCGGTTTTGACTCGAGTGGGAGGAAACGTGGCTAAGGTGGGCGTTTTTGTGCTTGGCTGTCTGATGCTGGCGGCGATGCCGATGTCGGCGCCGGCGCCTGAAATCCCGGAAGTTTACGCTCAGATTCGCGCCGAGGAGACCAACAATTCGAGAATCATGTGGATTATTCACGAAGTGGCCGACGTGTACGGGCCCCGCGTGACGGGAACGCCGAATCTGAAAGCCGCAGATGATTGGGCGGTGAGGACGATGGCTTCGTGGCGCCTTGTCAACACGCATCTCGAGCCATGGACGTTTCAGCCGGAGAGCGCCGCGACCCCGGTGCCCGGTTGGGAGAACGTCGACCTGCTGGCAGAGGCCGTGGCGCCATTTCATCGTCAATTGATGGTTGAGCCGTTGGCGTGGACGCCCGGCACCCAGGGAGTCGTGACCGCGCAGGTGGTGTTGATCGATCCGCCGGGAATGGCGCCGGCGAGGGGCGGCGGATACGGTGCGCGACGCGATGCTGCCCTTCGCGGATTGGGGCTTTATGGGCGTGATCCCTTCTGATAGCCGCAGAACTGGCGGCACAGACAACACCTCGTTCAATAACGCCGGTTTGCCGGGAATCGGGTTGGCGCAGGACTAAAACTGCCGGACGTGGCGCGGGCGTCTCGCCCGCGCGACAGCGGGCGGGACGCCCGCACCACGACGCGGGGGCGGCATCCGCGGCTTTCATTTCTCGCTGTGCGTCCAACGCCGATGGCCGCTGCGAATGAGAACCATTTCCGCTTACGCCCTCACCACCGGCAAATTCTCCCTCACCTGCTTTTCGTTCTCCATTTGCGAGATCACTGCGGAAACGTGGGGATTGTTCAGCACAAAGCGGTAGGCCTTCTGGTGCAAATTCATATCGCCGGGAATCGTTTGCTCGAGCAGCGCGGCGCGCTCCGGCACCGGAGTCGTTGAACGGTCCGGCTGAAAAATGACCTGCGCGGTCTTCATGGCAATCACGCCAAAATCCTGCTTGTAGGCCTCCTCGACAACCGGCGCCACGTAGTGCCAGTTCAGGATGTTGCAGGCCACCATGGCGAGAGAATAAACGCCCGTTTGCATGGCGGCCTTGAGGACTCCTGCCGGGTCGTTATGCGCCGAGACCCCCAGGTACCTCACCTTGCCCTGCTTGCGGAGCAGTTCGAAAGCCTCATAGATTTCGTGGATTTGCACCTCGGCGGGCGAGGAGCACGCGTGCGGGCACATCATCAAGTCCACGTGATCCGTCTGGAGCCGCTTGAGACTGCCCTCCAGCGAATCGACGATGGTTTTGACGTAAACTCGCGGCCGGTCGATTTTCGCGCCGTAGTTCTTCTCCATCGCATTCGCCAGCGCCGCCTGTTCAACCTGGCGAATCTGGCCGTTGAAATAGTTGCCGAAATAATCCGGCACCGTGACCCGCCGGCGCTCGATGTCCTCGCTCACCTCGCGCAGAATTGCAGCCTGTTCATCCCGGTTGGAGCGCGCGTACAACATTTCGTAGGCCGCGAAGCGCGCTTCCGGAAAAGCGCTGATCTTGGTATTGACGAACACCCGGTCGCGCTTCGCGCCCTGAATGATGGCGCCGTAGCCCCGCTCGCTCTGGCCCTCCCCGTATTCCGGAGCGGTGTCCAGATAGTTCAGCCCCATTTCGATGGCCAGTTCCACATGGCGGTTGTTGGTGGGAGAAATGGGATCGCCGCCGCAGACCATCTCCGAAATCATAAAGCCCGTCCGGCCCAGCTTGCGATAGCGCATCTCCGGCCGCTTGTTGCGCCATTCCAGCTTAGCGTCGGCCGTGGACGCGGCTGCCTGGTCCGCGCGCACAGTGCCAGGCTGCGTTGCACCCACTCCGACTGCCAGGGCGACAGAACTCTTTAGGAAGTCTCGACGTGGTATTTGTTGACTCATGGTAGTCCCCTCCGCTGATGCAGAAATTAGAACACGGACCTTAGAAAATAGAAATTGGAAACTCGAATTCCGTACGCTGCAATGTCATTCTGAGCGAAGCGAAGAATCTCTGCAGTTGTTCGCGGCTCCAGATCCAAAGCCAACTGCAGGAATCCTTCGCTTCGCTCAGGATGACACTGCCTGCGGAATCTCCAATCTCTAATTTCTCTTCTCTGGTTTCGAGAGATGCAATACTCTCTTGAAAGGAGGAGAACGGAACAAAGCCATGATTCACGGGAGTTCGCAGCGCCGCGGGCAGTTTTGTGCGCGCTGCAATCAACTCATGTTCGAGTACTTCCTCTCTCCGGACGGCCATTTCGGAGTGGTGAAGGAAGTGTGCCGCAAAGCAGACGGCCGCAAAGCTGAGGTGGTGTGCCCAACGTGTGGGGCAGTGTACGAATTGCTCGACACCGTGGATGCCACGGGTCAGCCCGTCGCCAGGAAGTTTCGCGGAGCGTAGCCCCTGATGAGTAAAGAACCGATCCTCCTCTCTGCCGGCAACGTTAAGGATTATCTTGCGGGGCAGGGTCTCTGGCCGCCTGGGCTGCCGATGTCTGTCCGCGAATTGGGCGGTGGCGTATCCAACACCGTTCTGCTCGTTGAAGGGAAGGGATCCCGCGGCGAGGAAAG
Organism: uncultured Acidobacteriota bacterium; assembly: GCA_963722675.1. Taxonomy (GTDB): domain Bacteria; phylum Acidobacteriota; class Terriglobia; order UBA7540; family UBA7540; genus CAVROP01. Next base: position 118,220 of record CAVROP010000041.1, on the reverse strand, counting down.
GCGCTGGGTTGTAAAGCAGTCCCTCGAGAAATTGCGCGTCAAGGACGACTGGCGCTCGGAGCGCAACCGCATCTTCCGCGAGGCGGAGGCGATCCAGGCGCTAGGTCCGGTGCTGGGTCCGGAGACCGTACCGCAGATTGTCCATGTCGGTCATAATGACTACCTTTTCGTGATGACCGCGGCGCCGGCAGGGTCAGCCACATGGAAAGAGGCGCTGCTCGAAGGCCAAGTCAACATGGCCGTGGCGCGGCAGGCAGGAAAACTCCTGGCACGCATGATTACCGCCTCTCATCACCACCCTTCATTCCGGACGGCATTTGCGGAGCGCGCCGTTTTCGACCAACTCCGAATCGATCCCTACTATCGGACCACGGCAGCGCGGCATCCCGACGTATGCCCGCTCATCCGGAAACTGATCCACGATTCCTGGCAAACCCGCAGCGCCTTGGTGCATGGCGACTTTAGCCCCAAAAACATGCTCGTCCAGGACACGCACATTTTCCTGATTGATTTCGAGGTCGTTCACTGGGGCGACCCGGCCTTCGACGCAGGATTTCTTCTGAACCATCTCTTTCTAAAGGCGTTTCACCAACCTCAATTTGCCGGGCCTTACTTTTTGGCAGCCCGCGAGTTTTGGGGAGAATTGGTGAGAGGAACCGCCGCGCTGGGGGACTTTGAGACCATGACGTTGCGCCATCTGGGCGCCCTGATGCTGGCGCGCATCGACGGAAAGTCGCCCGTCGAGTACATCCGCGACGAAACGACGAAGGAGCACGCCCGACGTTTTGCCAAGTGGCTGATGCTGGAGGGAATACACTGTTTAGAGGACACAATGTTTGCTGCCAGGAAGGCGCTCGAACTCCCGTATCGTGAAATCAAGTAGTCGGGGCGGCCCTTGGGGCCGCCCTGCGCGCGGGCAGATCAACGCCATTCGGCGTCGTAAAACCGCCGTTCCAAATTCCAAACCGGCGCTTCCCCGCAAACGCCTTGACAGACTGTGCCCAATAGTATAGCCTAGAATACGGCCCGGAACGCCCCGGCAAGGGTCCCTGTTGGTGGGGCAATGTGTCACGGCTTGGCTTCCCGACTTGTCAACTTGTCGAACTCCAGATTTCTACGACCGATCCGTGAATGTCTATGAAAACAAAGGAAGACGACAAACAGTCGCGGGCTGGCGCAGACATTGCTCTTGAATGTCTGCGATGCGCCGGAGGCGCAGGCCCGTCAGGTTGTGCCGTTAGTCTTGACCTGTCCTTTCGGGACATCGCAGACCCCAGACCTCGGGGGTCTGCGCCATCCGTCAACCCGATAACTGCCGGAACAAAGCGAGAATGTCTATGAAAACAAAGGAAGAGGACAAACAGTCGCGGGCTGGCGCAGACATTGCTCTTGAATGTCTGCGACGCGCCGAAGGCGCAGTTCGGTCAGGTTGTGCCGCCGACCTCGACCTGTCCCTTCGGGACATCGCAGACCCCAGACCGCGCGGTCTGCGCCGTCCCGAATGGTGTGGCTGAAAGCTGAAAGCTGTCTTCAGGAAGACAAAATGTCGCACTTTTCAAACATCCGCGCCCGCGAGGTTCTCGACTCGCGAGGCCATCCTACCCTCGAGGTCGAGGTCTTTTTGGACGACGGCGCATTCGGCCGAGCGATTGTTCCCGCCGGCGCATCGACGGGCAAAGCGGAGGCGCTCGAGCTTCGCGACGGTGATGCAAGGCGTTATCTCGGCCGGGGTGTGTTAAGAGCCGTCGCCAACGTCGCGCAGGTCATCGCGCCGGCCTTGCGTGGTGAAAGCGCCATGGATCAGCCTCGAATCGACAACCGCCTGATTGCTCTGGACGGTACCGCAAACAAAGGCCGGCTGGGTGCTAACGCGCTCTTGGCAGTCTCGATGGCGGCGGCTCGCGCCGCGGCCGCCTCCAGCCACCTGCCTCTTTATCGCTATCTGGGCGGCGTGACGGCGACCGAACTTCCCGTACCCATGGTCAACATCATGAGTGGAGGACTTCACGGCGGCGGGAACATCGATTTTCAGGATTACCAGGTGATTCCCCGGCGCGCCGGCCGCTATTCGGAAGCGCTCGCGGATGCGGCCGCGATCTACCGTGCCGCCAAGGACACGCTGATCTCCCGCGGCGTCTATCGTCCCGGCGTGGCGGACGAGGGCGGCTACGCGCCCGAACTCAAAACCAACGAGCAGGGGTTCGAGTTGATGGTCGAGGCGATGGAGCGCGCCGGCCTCAAACCCGGCCAAGACGCAGCCATAGCGGTTGATGTGGCCTCGAGCCACTTTTACGAGAAAGGCCGCTACCGGATGCTTCGCGAAGGAGTGGAGACCGACGCCGAGGGAATGGTGAAAAGGCTCGCCGCGTGGTGCGGTCGCTATCCCATCATTTCCGTTGAAGATGGCCTCGCCGAAGACGACTGGAACGGATGGAAGCTCTTGACCGAGCGGCTCGGCTCACGCGTGCAGTTGATCGGCGACGATCTCTTCGCCACCAATCCCGCCCGGCTGAAGAAGGGGATCGAAACCGCAGCCGCCAATGCCGTGCTTGTTAAAATGAATCAAATCGGCACGCTCACGGAAACCCTGGAAGTGATCGCACTCGCGAAACGGCACGGATATCGCTGCGTGATCAGCGCGCGCTCCGGCGAAACCGAGGACGATACGATGGCGGACCTGGCCGTTGCCACCGGCGCCGGGCAGATCAAGGTCGGAGCCATCACGCGCTCCGAACGGCTGGCAAAATACAACCGCCTGCTGCGCATTGAAGAGGAATTGGGAGACCGCGCCGTGTACAGGAACTGGGCTGGAGGCGAACGCCGGTGATTGAGGGACGAACAAACCGGTTTCACGCCAAGGCGCAAAGTGCGCAAAGGTCGCAAAGAAGTAGAGGCGGCTTTACGCCGCCATTGGGCGGGGTAAACTCGCCGCTACGAATGGGGTTGGAAAACAGGTAGAATTGAACCGGTGGAGCTGCGAGAACCACTTTAGATCGTAAGGGAACCGAAGCAATGAACTGCGAATTCCGGCGAAGGCCGCTTGTCAGACTCCCGGCAACAATGGCCCTGGCGCCTTTTTTTCTCGCACTGGGCGTGGCGTGGGGTATCGACACCCCGGGCTTCAAGCCGGGCTTCAACCTGTTTAGCGCCCAGCAGGACGTCCAACTGGGAAAGGAGAGCGCCGAGGAAGTTGACAGGACATACCCCCTTTTAGCGGACCCGCAGGTGCTGCGCTACATCAACGATCTGGGGCGCCAACTGGCTTCTTTGGCGCCCAACAACAACCCGTCCTATGTCTGGACTTTTAGAGTTATCAACAGTCCTGACATCAATGCCTTTGCCTTGCCGGGCGGGTACATCTATGTGAACCGAGGGGCCATCGAAGCGGCTGAAAATGAAGCGCAGCTTGCCGGGGTATTGGCGCATGAAAGCGGCCACGTGGTGATGCGCCACGGAACGCACCAGGCTTCGGACGTGCTGCTGGCGCAGGCCCCGCTGGCACTGCTGGAGAGTATTCTTGGCCGCTCGGGGAGTCTAACCGGCCAGTTGACGGCCATGGGCCTCAATCTTGGCCTTAACTCGATTTTGCTGAAGAATTCCCGCGACGCTGAAATCCAGGCTGACGCGGTGGGGGCATACATTTTGTACCGAGCCGGTTACGATCCTCACGCCTTGGCCGAGTTCTTCGAGATCGTCGAAAATAAGTACCCGCAGAAGACGGTGCAGTTTTTCTCTGACCATCCCAATCCCGTTGACCGCGTAAGAAGAATCGATGCGGACGCGAGCGACAATATCCTCGTGTATGGGCAACCCGCGAAGCTCAAGGGCGGGAGCCCGGCATTCGAGGATGCCAAAAAGCGTCTGCTGAGTCTCACCGCCCCGTCGAACGCGGAAACTCCGCCGCCTGTCGCTGGCAATTTCCCGCCTCCGCCTCCCTCGGCCCGATTTGTCAAGTTTGCCGGCTACGGAATTTCCATCGTTTATCCCGACAACTGGCAGGTGCAGCGGAACGAAGATGCCGTGGTTCTGGTCCCGCCCGGAGGAATGGTCGAGGTGCCGGAAACCGGCGCGGCGCAAGCCTACGGCATGTCCATCAGCCGATTCCAGCCCCATGGCGGCGGGGAGGGGGCTTGGGGACTTGTCGAGGCTACACAGGAAATGCTGGATACTCTGCGCAGCTCGAACCCCAACCTGCGGGTGATCGAGCAAAAAGCCGTGAACCTCAAGGGGCGCTCGGCCCTCTCCACTCTGCTCGAAACCGACTCGCCGCTTCCCGGTCAGAAGGAGCGCGACCAGTTGGTGACGACCCGCCAGAGTGACTTCCTGGTTTCGCTGATCTTCATCGCCCCGCAATCCGTGTTTGACGCCTACAAGCCGACTTTCGACGCGATGCTGCAAAGCCTGGAACTACGGTAGGGAAGCATATGGATTTGTGATAGCATTGGTATGGTGTCACTCAGGGCAAGCGTACCCGAAATCCGGAGTTGGATGTAGTAGCGGGAATTTACCTCGGCTGTTGTGGGAGCAAAGCCAGCTCTGCTTTAGACTGCACTGCAGCGTGAAAACCAGGAGGTCATCCGGTGAATTCACGAAAACCCAATCGCCGTGAGTTTTTGGGCTGTACGGGCCTGGGCATTGCCGCATCAACCGTCGGCGTTCCGCTGTTCAAAGCGTCGGCGGCCCAGGCGGCAGCGGCCGGCGAGATGCCTTACCGCAAGCTCGGGCGCAGTGGCGAAAAGGTGTCGCTGGTCGGGTTGGGCGGTTTCCATATCGGTCTTCAAAAAGACGAAGCGGAAAGCATTCGCATCGTTCGCACCGCGGTCGATCGGGGCATCAACTTCCTTGATAATTGTTGGGACTACAACGACGGCGTCAGCGAAGTGCGGATGGGCAAGGCCTTGCGTGATGGTTACCGCAAAAAGGTTTTCCTGATGACCAAGATTGACGGCCAGGTCAAGGCGCTGGCGGCGCAGCAGATCGACGAATCGCTCCGGCGCCTTCAGACCGACGTGATCGACCTCGTGCAGTTTCATGAAGTCATTCGCCCCGGCGACCCCGACCGTATCTTCGGCCCGGGCGGCTCATTCGAAGCCATGATGGAGGCGAAAAAGGCCGGCAAGCTTCGCTATATCGGCTTCACAGGTCATAAGGACCCGGACATCCATTTGAAGATGTTGCACACCGGTTCACCAGCACGGGTTTATTTTTGATGCTGTACAGATGCCCTTGAACGTGATGGACGCTCACTATAAGAGCTTCGCCCAGAAGGTGGTCCCGATTCTGACGCAGCACGGCATTGGGGTGCTGGGAATGAAGTCCATGGGCGACGGGTTTGTGCTGAAGAGCAACGCAGTGACGCCCGTCGAGTGCCTGCACTACGCCATGAATCTGCCCACCTCCGTTGTCATCACCGGCTGCGACAGCCTGCCAATCCTCGAGCAGGCGTTGGATGCCGCCCGCACCTTCAAGCCTCTTACTGAAGAACAGCTTTCCGCACTTCTGGCCAAGACCGCGACCCTGGCGGCGCGCGGCGAGTTCGAACCTTTCAAGACGACCCTTGACTTCGATGGGACCGCCCACCATCCGCAATGGCTAGGCTAGATACGGGCAGCGAGCGACTTGCGGAGCTCCCTCTCCAGGCGAGCCAGGACTTCCTGCCAATTTCCGTGCGTCGATTGACGGAACAGGCGGGCGGTGGGGTACCAAGGAGAATCCTCTCGCTCCAGAAACCAACGCCAATCCGGCGCGTTGGACACCAGTATCCAGACCGGTTTCCCCAGGGCGCCGGCCAGATGGGCCACGGCAGTGTCAACCGTGATCACCAGGTCGAGGTTGGCGACAATCGCCGCGGTATCGGCAAAGTCTTGCAGTTCGTCGCGGAGATCGACCAGGCGCACCGGGGGCTCCAACTGCTTCACCTGCCCGGCCGCCTCACCTGTCTGCAACGAGTAGAAGGTTGTACCTTCCAGGTTCGTCAAAGGCGCGAATTGCGCCAATGGGATGGAACGCCAGCGATCAAAGCCGTGCTGTGGGCTACCGGCCCACGCCAGTCCGATCCGCAATGTAGCCTCCTGGAGGCGTTGCTTCCAGACCTCGAGGAGGGCCGGGTCCGGGTAGAGGTAGGGGGTTTGCCCGGGAATCGTGCTCATTTCCGTTGCAAACGCCAGGGGCAGGCTGAGCATCGGGCACTGCCAGGTGAAGTCTGGAAGGGTTTGGCCACGGCTGAGCACTTGCCACCCTCCCTCGATACCGGTCAATAGGCGTTGTAACCCGGGCTGGACCTCCAGAATCACCTGTCCTCCGCGAGCGGCGATCAGGGGAACATAACGCACAAATTGCAGGGTGTCGCCCAGACCCTGCTCGGCATAGATCAGGATCCGTGCACCTTCCAGAGGCTCGCCCTTCCATTGGGGCTGGGGAAAGGTTCTGCGCGTACGCTGCCCCGCGCCGGTCCGCCAGCGCGATTCATATTCGCTCCAGCCGAGCGCCAGATGGCCTTCGAGCAAATGGATCGTGGCCAAATAGAACACGGCTTCAGCGGAGTCGGGGTCCAAGGCTCGAACACGCTCGAAGCATCCTTCGGCTTCGGCCAGCTCACCCAGGGCAAAAAGGACCAAGCCCAACTCGCGGTGTGCGCCCGCCAGCTTAGGTGCCAGCGTTATCGCACGACGGTACGCCTCCGCTGCGGAAGCGAGGTCCCCTCTAGCTTCAAAGAGGTAACCCAAGCTGGCGGAAAGCTCCGCGCTTTCCGGTTGAAGCGCGCACCCCTTCTGGAGGATCTCAGCGGCCGCCTCGTATTGCCCCAGATCGGTGAGGGCGAGGCCAAGGCCGTTGTGAATCTCGTACCGGTTCGGGTCCAGAGCCAAGGCGCGCTCGAAGCCCTCGGCCGCCGCTTGGGGATCGCCGCTTTTGTAGTGAGCTCGGGCCAGAGCGCATTGGAACTCCGCAGAGCCGGGTTCGAGCGCGACCGCGCGCCGGTAGGAGTCCTTGCCGGCCTCGAGGCGCTTGAGCAGCTCCTGTGTAACACCGAGACAGTAATGCGCTCGTGCGGAGTCCGGGCGCAGCTCTACCAGGCGCTGATAACAACTCCTCGCAGATTCAATCTCGCCACGGATTAAGTATGAACCTCCCAGGTCGTTCAAAGTTCGCGGCTCATCCGGAGCCAGGGCGAGGGCCTCGCTCATCAACTGGATGGCTTCTTCATAGCGGCCTGCTTGCTGCGCCATCAAGCCGAGCAAGTGGAGTGCCTGGGCGCACCGTGGATCAATCTCGAGCATCGCCCGGTAGCAAGCCTCGCCAAGGCCATGCGCCCTGCCCGATGGTGCTTCAAGCCACTTTCCAGAAGCTCGTGGAGACGGGGTTCAAGAGACGGTTTCTCACTCATGAAATTCGGTTCGGGCCCTCGTAATTTGGGCCGTCAAAGCGCTTGTTGGACGGTCGACATGCTGTGAAGGTTCCTGGTAATGATCAGCGGCGGGAAACTGACGTATGCATTGATACTGGGTAGGCGTCGTTGAGCATGATGTCGAGCCCCGAGTTGGGCAGCACCCGTTCGAGGCCAGGAAAGAAAACCTCCAAGTTTCGCAAGGGCAAGCAGTGCTGTTTCATCGCCCGCGCGCCCATCGGAGAAACGGAATAACCGACAGTGCCGAATGCCCTGGCTAACCTGAACGGTCGCGGCATCAAACTGGCGGATTGATACGCGTCGATGCCCATCCGCATCCGATGTTGGTTGAAAACGCCAAGGCACGGCGAAACACCCGGGATCATGTCGAACAAGAGGACTGAATCGAAATTCCAGCCCCACAGAATCATGTGCCAATCCCCTGGGAGCGCCTTAGTTAACGATTCGGCAGCCACCTCGAAGCCTCGATTGAAGATCGCGTCATCCTCGCAAATCGTGAGCGATTGATTCTGCTCGATGGCAAGATCCCACAAGGCAAGATGCGACAGGGCACATCCCAGCGCCCCGTCGCCATAGCCGAGATCGGCCGTGATAATGCCGCGATCGACCAGGGGGCCTCGCTCGAGGTCCGTTCCGTCGACTGCCGGGAAGCGCAGGAATTTGAGATTCAGGTGGCTATTAAGCGTTTCGAACGTCAAAAGCCGGTCCGTGCTGCGGTCAAGATTGATGACGCGAATGTCCAACGCCTGGCGCTCCTTAAAGTGGAGAATCCCGACCCTGCAGTTCAGTAGGGGATATCCTGCTCGCTCTGGATTTCCAGACCCGTGGGCGTAATGGCGTAAACGTTTTGGTGGCGTGGTGGTCTGCGCCCGTGAGCGGCTTCGGCGACGTATTCTTCCTCTTTCAGAAACCGGATCACCACTCGGTCTTTCCCGAAGCTGATCTTGCCATCGTAGAAGTCGCGGGCCTCCCACAAAGGCTTCAAGTTCTTGCCATCGAAAGAATAGAAGACGACGCTCAGGCGAGGCTGGCTCTTCCCTAATCTGAACCCATAGACAAAGAACCGGAAAGCGTCGCCCGCCTGCTCCTCAGGGAACGCGTAATGGAGATCGGTGCGCGGTACAAAATCCGTCACGGTCACGAGGTGACTATGGCCCTGCCGGTTGGAAAAGATGGCGAGGGCGTTGGTGCGGTCGATGTTCGTCCAGCCCAGAGTGTAACCGGCCCCGATGACCACCTGGTCCTTCCAAGGGCGCGCGAATGCCGCCGCCTGCCCAAACAGCGGGTAATGCAGCGCTGAAAAGGCCATGTCGACATCCCGGCGCACCTCGACATCCGTGGGCGAGCGGTCCATCATCCACTCCTGGAGTTGGGCGAGCACGAGTTTCTGGATTTGGTCCGTAATGGGCGTAGCGTCTTCGAGCATCACGCCGTAGAGTTGTTGCGCCAGGTAGTTCACGTGGCCGGGCAGATCGGCCGGGGGCGCGGGAGGCGCTTGCTTCTCGCCTTGAGCGATCGCACTTATGGAGAAGCTGAGCGCCATTGCCAGAGGCAATACGGCAAGCCCGACCCGCTTGGAAAAGTATCCTGTTCGTCTCATGGTCAAGAGAATTTCCTCTACCTCATTATCCACGATTGCAAGGGTAGGTGGTAGATGGTAGGTCGTCTGTCGGGGATCCTCACACCACCGCTGCCTGCCCATCTGCGCGCGTGCCTACTTGCCTATTCAGGCTACGGAAAAAGGCTATCTGTCATGCTGAGCGGAGCGAAGCATCTGCAGTACCTCCTTGAAAACAACCAAATGCAGATCCTTCGCTCCGCTCAGGATGACAGCCAGGGGGGCTTTTTCCGCAGCCTGTACTCTGCCCATCTGCCCACCTACCCACCTGCCATCTGCCCACCTACCCACCTGCTTACTGCCCACCTGCCCATCTGCCGACCTGCCGATCTGCCTACTGCCGATTCGCCAGGCAGACCTTCAGGCAGGCTGTCCGCTCCAGGTACTCGAAGGCTTCAAGACCCTCTTCTAACGCGAACACTTTTGAGAGCAGAGGCTGCACCTTGATTTGTCCCTTCTTCAGCAAGTCCAGCGCGGTGGGGAATTCACCGCACCGCGAGCCGAGCATGGTGATCTCATCCACCACAAGCTTGGTTGCGTCAAAGCGCGCGGGGTCATGGAAAGTGGATTTCATCACCACGGTCCCGCGTGGCCGGACAAGCCGGAAAGCTTCTTCCAAACCGCGAGGCGAGCCGGTGGCCTCCACGATTACCGGAACACTGGCGGCCCGCAACTTGCTCTGGCTTTCCGTAATTACCCTGATGCCCCAGGGCCTTGCCAATTCAAGCTTCCAGGCGTGTTTGCCCACCAGGGTCACTTCCGCTCCGGCGTTTTTCAGGACTTGGGCTACCAGAAGGCCCAACCGGCCGTCGCCAAGAACCACGACCTGCGTGCCGGGTTCGAGGCGCATCTGAGCCAGAATCTCAGCGGCGGCAGCCAGCGGCTCAACAAACACCGCGGACTCATCCGGAACTACGGCTGGAACCCGGTGCAGATTGCGCAAGGGCAGCGCAACATATTCAGCAAAGCACCCGGCGCGGTTCACGATCCCCATGACCGTCCGCGTTGGACAGTGGCGGCCGAGGCCCCGCGAACACCACTCGCATTCACCACACGCGATGTTGATTTCACCCACCACTCGCTCGCCGATCCAGGCGGGATCCTCGCAGTCCACCACGCGCCCCACAAACTCGTGACCCATGACGCCCCGGAAGGTGGAGTAGCCCTTGAGAATTTCGCGGTCCGTTCCGCAAATCCCCGCCAGCGTGACTCGAATCAGGGCATCGCCCGCCTTGGGAATGGGCTTGTCGATATCCCGCAGGGCCAGTTTTCCGTCAAAGACAAGAGCGCGCATAAGGGTTTCTTCGCGTCGCACTACTGTCCGGAGCGTCACGTAGGGGCGGTTCGCGAACCGCCCCTACACGGCGTGTCTACGCAAGCGCTTCCAAGGCTTCGAATAGTTCTTCGTCCTGATCTTCAAACACGGTTCTGAGGTCGAGCAGCAGAGCGTCCTCTTCAACCCGGGCAATAACCGGAGGCGAATTCCGGCGCAAGAGCTGTTCAAGGTCCTGCGCACTGTGGCTCGAGTGCGTCACCGCCAGCAGGGCAGTGGGAAGCGATTGCGCGGGGGTTGACCCGCCTCCGATTACCGATTCACCGTCCCGGACCTGGACTGAAAATCGAGGGTAAGCCGAAATCTTCTCAGCCAAGCCCGTGGCTCGCCTGCGGATGGCTTCCACAGGCAGATTGATCATGCGCAAGGCCGGAACGTCGTCAGTCTTTCCCTGGAGGTAAAGAGAGATCGTCGCTTCCAGTGCCGCGATGATCAGCTTGTCCACGCGCAAGGCGCGGAAGAGCGGGTTCTTGCGGATTCGTTCCAGCAACTCGCGCTTGCCGGCCAGGATTCCGGCTTGCGGGCCGCTCAGCAACTTGTCTCCGCTGAAGGTCACCACATCCACGCCGGCTTTCAAAGAGGCGCTTGCCGTGGGTTCATCCCGGATGCCTTTCGTCGAGAGGTCAATCAGGCAGCCGCTGCCGAGATCCTCCATCGATATCAAGTTGTGCTTTTGCGCAAGCTCTACAAACTCCGCCAGGGAAGGACGAGCCGTAAAGCCCACGATGCGGAAATTACTCGGGTGGACGCGCAGCAGCAGGCGAGTGCGTTCATTGATGGCCGCCGCGTAATCGTCGATGCGGGTGCGGTTTGTGGTTCCCACCTCGCGCAGGATAGCGCCGCTCTTCGCGCAAACCTCGGGGATGCGGAAAGAGCCGCCAATCTCAATCAGCTCGCCTCGCGAGACGACCACTTCGGTTCCCTCGGCGAGAGTGTTCAGAGCCAGTAGTACGGCGGCTGCGTTGTTGTTCACCAGAAGGGCTTTTTCCGCGCCGAGAAGTTGGCATAACAGCCGCTCCGTGTGGACATCCCGCTTTCCCCGCTCTCCCGCCTCCAAGTCGTATTCCAGGTTCGAATAGCGGGTGGCCACTTCCGCAAGATGCTCCACCGCCTCACGCGCCAACGGAGCCCGGCCCAGATTGGTGTGCAGGATCACCCCGGAGGCATTGATGACAGGCCGCAGAGAATAGTGGGCGGCCGTCTCGGCCTCGGAGACAATCTCCTGCTCCAATGCCACCAGGGAGACAGTTGAAAGGCTGCCCGCAACGATCCCATCCCGGAGCCGCTGGACAACCCGGCGAGCGCACTCCACCACAAGGCGGCGCCCTACCCGCGCTTCCAGTTCCTTCAGCGCGGTCCGATTCAGCAATTCATTCACGGCCGGGATCCCGCGGAGCAGCGTGGTAACCTCCGGTCCGGCTTTACGTTCAGAATGTTCCATATCAGAGCGTCATTTGAGCATAGTTGTACAGGAGCGTCAACGGGTGCAGCGCGGCGAGGGCATGTGGTGCGGGCGTCCCGCCCGCTGACGCGGGAGCGTCCCACTCCCGCAGCGAGGAAGTCCCACTATGTGGGTTCTAGCCGTGGGGCATGTCCGGGGGCGCGGGCAGAGCCTGTCCTGAGCACAGCGAAGGTATGCCCGCGCCACAGCGGGCGTCCCGCCCGCACCTCTTCCACTTTCCGGTTGACTGGCCTCACTCGAGCATGGGTATAATCCCCGCTTGCAGCAAGTTCACGAGGCGACTCTGTGACCATTGATGAAGAACTGATCAAACTCGAAGACGACATTCGCCGCCTGAAGATTGAGTGGGAAGTGTACTTCAACGGAAGTTGCGAGCGCCCCCCGCGCGATATGGTTTATCGTGTCGAAACCTACATCAAAAGGCGCACTGCCGATCAGTCTGACCTGAACTTCGGCCAGCGCTACAAGCTCAACGCCTTGGCACAGAAATATGCCGTCCAGAATGCTCTCTGGAAAAGAAGGGCGATGGAGAAAGAGGAAGGGCGTGGCGTGTTTGCGCAACAGAAGCAGGGACTGGAGGCATTGACTGCCGCCAAGATGGTCTGCGTGGTTTGTTCGGATCCGAAGATCGAGCCGGAGAAGGCCGACCAGATCTTGCAAGCCATAATCCGCGCCCAGCGCGAGTTGGGCCGGAGAGTGGAGGTCAACCCGGCGCGGTTTCAAGAATACCTCTGCGATAAGACCAGGCAGATCAAGTCGTTGTTCCGCTGCACAAGTGTGCAGTTCTGGATCAGCACCGAGGATGGCAAGTTGATCTTCAAGGCGGCCAAAGCCTGACGGGTTTCATTCCAAGCGAAGCAAGGAATCTCGGCAGCCAGCCGGCGGCTTGCGCGCCGGGAGTATCAACTACGGAAGTTTTCGTCGCTGCAAGGCGTAAATCAGAATCAAAGCTTCTAATTGAGGAGCATCCATGCGAAAAGTCTCTCGAGCGCTGATCAGCGTCAGCGACAAAACCGGAGTGCTGGATTTCGCCGCCGGCTTGGCGGAACTGGGGGTCGAGATACTCTCTACGGGGGGCACGGCCAAACTCCTGCGGGAGAGCGGCCTGACGGTCCGCGACGTCTCGGATGTGACGGGTTTCCCCGAAATGCTGGACGGGAGAGTGAAAACGCTTCATCCCAAAGTTCACGGCGGTATTCTTGCCATTCGTTCCAATCCGCATCACCAAAAGCAGGTTGCGGAGCATCACATCGAGTTCATCGACCTGGTGGCGGTGAATCTCTATCCCTTCGAGAAAACGGCCGCCAAGCCCGGAGTGACGCTGGAGGAGCTCATCGAGAATATCGATATCGGCGGACCTTCGATGATCCGTTCCGCGGCCAAGAACTTCCGCGACGTCACCGTGGTTGTGGATGCCCAGGATTTCTCACCGGTACTGACGGAACTGCGCGCGAACCAGGGTAACATTTCGCGCGAGACGCGCGCTCGCCTGGCGCGCAAAGCCTTCGCCACAACCGCGGCGTACGACGGGGCCATTTCTACAACCCTCCAGCGCTGGGCGAATGGCGGCTCGCTGCCGGAGCGCCTCCACCTGAACTATCGCAAGACAATGGATTTGCGCTATGGCGAGAATCCTCACCAGCGGGCCGCGCTTTACGTGGACCCGGGGGCCGGCGGGCGCGGCCTGGCCTCCGCGCGCCAACTTCAGGGTAAGGAGCTATCGTTCAATAACCTCGTGGATCTCGAGGCGTCCTGGCGATTGGTCAAGGAATTTGACGAGCCGACTACGGTCATCGTCAAGCACACGAATCCCTGCGGAGTGGGCTCCGCTGCCACGCTTCGAGAGAGCTACCAGCGGGCGCTGGACGTGGACCCCGTCTCCGCTTTTGGCTCCGTCATTGCCTTTAATCGCCCGCTGGACGCCGAAACCGCGGAAGCAATGTCCAAGTTGTTTGTCGAAGCCGTGGTGGCCCCCGGATACGAGCCCGCCGCCTTGGAGCGCCTGGGGGAGAAGAAGAACCTCCGCTTGTTGGACTTGGGGACAGCCTCCGGCGATGAGGAAGGATTACAACTCAAAGCCGTCGGGGGAGGGTTGCTGGTGCAATCTCCGGACACGCTGGGCGCGCGCGCTCAGGACTGGAAATGCGTGACGCATCGCCAGCCCACGGAAAGCGAAATGCGAGGACTGATCTTCGCTTGGCGCGTGGTGAAACATGTGAAATCGAATGCCATCGTCTATGCGCGTGAAGGAGTGCTGGTGGGCGTCGGCGCCGGCCAGATGAGCCGCGTGGACTCGGTGAGGCTGGGCGCCGCCAAAGCGCGAGAGTTGAAGCATCCGCTGGAAGGAACGGTGGTTGCCTCCGACGCGTTTTTCCCCTTCCCGGATGGGGTGGAAGAAGCGGCGCGAGCCGGCGCTGTGGCCGTGGTGCAGCCTGGAGGATCGGTACGGGATCAGGATGTAATCGAGGCTGCGAATCGGTTGGGGCTCGCCATGATGTTCACCGGTGCGCGGCACTTCCGGCACTAAAAGAAGCTTTCAGCCATCGGCTTTCAGCGCTCAAAGTGGAAGGAATTGAGAGCTGAGAGCTGATGGCTGAGAGCTGAAAGCTGCACCTCCTACGACTTCGGAGCGTAATAGCCTTCCCGCGACACAATCCGATACTTCAGGACCTTCCCCTTGGGGTTCACGATCCGCAACGGGTTGCCTTGATCGTCCACAAGATCAACCTTCAGCTTGTGGAATTTCCCGTCCTTCGCCGGGTTTGTGGGAACGAAGCCCAGGCCGTATTGTGTGCGCAGTTGCCCGTTGATTTGTTGGAAGATCCCCGGCAACTCTCCTTCGAAGCGCGGGAAGTAAGCTTGGCCGCCTGAATACTTAGCGATCGTCTCCAACCCGTTCCGCGCTTGCAAGGAGTTAATGTTGTCTCCCCTCATGGAGCGGACGGTCAGCCACTCCAGGATGCTGATGGGGTAAATCGCGGTGTCCGAGGAGCGCACAATCTTCAGGATCTCGTCGTAAGTGAGCTTGCTGAATGTATCGTATCCGGTACAGAGGAGGAGAATGGACTTCCTCCCCTTGATGTCCTTCATGCGATCCAGCGTGAAGGCAATCGCATCATACAGGTTAATCTCGCTGAACCCCGGAATTCTCAGCGTGTCCAGCGCCCCGCGAACTTGCGAGCGGTCCTGCGTGAAATCCGTCAGGATCTGCGGCTTCATATCAAAGGAAACCACCGCTGTCCAGTCCTTAGGCTGAATGAACTGGAGATAACTGTAAGCGTCCTCCAAAACCAGATAGAGGCGCACCCAATACCGATTGCTGAATTCAATGACCATGCAGGTAGTCATCGGGGCCTGCTCGGCGCCGAAGTTGGAGATGGTCTGCGGAACGCCGTCATCGTAAAGCTTGAAATTGCCGCGCTTGAGAGTGGGAATGGGGTTGCCGTCCCTGTCGACTACCATGACGTCGACGTTGACGAGATTGGTTGCGGTCGAGATGTTGAACACTTCGTCGGGGTTGATCCGTTCCGGCTTCTTCTCAGTCTGGGGGGGAGCGGGCTGAGTTTTTTTCGGAGCGAGAACGGTCGGACCCACATCGGGAGTAGGTCCCGTCGATGGCTCCTGGTCAGTGGATTGGGCGTTCCCGCTCGGCGCAAGGCCGGCGAAAAGGAATAGGCCCAGTAGGAACAGAGTCAGTATCCGCAAATAATGGCTTCGCATCGCGCATCACCCCCGGTCCGCACGGACCACATAAGATGTATGATGCCACTCACCCCCCATCGGGTCAACCGGCACAGCACGGCAAAGTCGCAACCAAATGCAGATTCTTCGCTTCGCTCAGAATTACATGTCATCCTGAGCGAAGCGAAGGATCTGCTTTTCTTCGCGCGCCGCGCAGAAACTCGCCCCTAGTACTACCGAGAACTGCTTTAGGGAGGGGCGGCGGCCAGTCCTGATCTGCCTCGGATGCCGTCGTGCCGTGGGGTGTACCTAATGCTTAATATCTGCCTCGAAATGTGGTAGTATCAGTACGCGTTGGAGGCGGGGTTTCCGACGTGGGGATAGCGAGTCGCATATGCAGTACTTAGTACCCAGTACCCTTGTACTGTTGCAGTCTATTTCGATCATCGCTATAACTATCACGAACGATATGGAAGGAGGAAACTAGAGGAATCAAACGACCGCAGGACGCAGCTCTGCACAGTGACAATATGTCTAATACTTCTGCGCACAAAAAAGTGCGCAGAAATGTATTGACTTTCAAGAAATGAAAGCTTAGGCTCTCCACTATGCCGATGGCCTATCTGTCGGCAGAACTATTCCGTCCAGGAGAGTCTAATGAAGAACCTAGTCGTTACGTTGCTCCTTGCACTGCTTGTAATCCTGACAGCCGTGTCGGTTCGGCGAATGGTCACTGGAAACGCGACCTACGCGGGGACCGCGACATTGGTGGCGATCGGCACCGACCCAGTACCGCCTGTTCCTCCGCCGCCTCCAAAGCCGAAGCCGCAGATGCCGAGCAACTAACGACCTCCGAGTCGCATGAGCGATCCGGGGGATGGCCGTTTGACCACTCTTGCGCGGACCGCTCATGAATAGCAACATAGCCAGTCATGTAGTGCAGTACGCTGGGATCCTGACCGAAGCTGCGCTCCTGTATTACCTTGCTCGTATCGGTGAGTGGGGAAAGCGCCAGGGGCAGGCTCTGTATCTGCTGTCTTTGCTGGCTGCCGCACTACCGCGGGCCTTCACGCTACACACTTACGGCTTGAACTCGCGGCAGTATTTCTATGTCTACTGGGGCACGGACCTCCTCCTAGTCCTCAGCGCCTTCCTATTGGTCTGCTTTTTCTTCCGACGTGCCTGCCGCAACGAGGTGAAGATGTGGGGCTTCGCTCGTCTCTTACTCGCCCTCGTTTTCGTGCTGGTGGTTGGGGTTTCTGTCTTAGTTCTCTCCCACAAGTTAAGTGCACTCTTCCCATACTTCATTTTTGAGTTTAACCAAAACCTCTACTTTGCTTGCTTGGTATTGAATACGCTGTTGTACCTCCTGCTGGTACAAATCGAATCGACTGACGACCAGTTGGGGCTACTGGTTTGTGGGGTGGGCATCCAATTCGCCGGCCCAGCGGCAACGTTGGCGCTGGTACACCTCACCGAAGCAGAGCGTTTCGCTCAGTTATTGAATTCCCTCGCCATACCGCTATGCACGTTGGCGATGCTTTTAGTTTGGGCTTACGCGCTCGTACGCGTCAGAGACAGTGGAACTAAGGGTGCCCGGTCGGAGAAAGGCGTTCTGGCCGAGGTTACCGCAAACTCGAATTTCTAACCCAGGGTGGAAGGCCATGATTGTTGCGGTGCTGGTTTTGATCCTTTCGACGGCTTTGTTCTTCTTCTATTTCCAGGTCACCTGCCAGAAGATTCTGGCCCGGCAGTTTGACCGGGAATACTTTCAATCCATCGCCAATGCCAACCGTTTGGAGTTCCCGTCCTTGCGAAAGTCGCTGGAGGATTTCGGTGCGCCGGTCGATTATTCCCGATTGCGCATGATGCTCAGGTGCGATTTCCTCGCTTTGACCTATCTCCTCAAGAATGCCGCCAACGTGAATCAACGCTATACCTACGACGAACGCCTCTTGATCCTTTACTTCCGCTGGCAGTTCCTTTCGTTGGCCGTGCGGCGTTTACTGAAGCTTGGCGAGAACACAGCCATTCTGAGACTGACGGCGGTTCTACAATACTTCGCGAACGTGGTTGGCCAGCGCGTCAACGCCGTGAAATTCGGCAACTTGACCGCTGCCGACTACCTTCTCAACCTTTAATTCGATTCGCCTCGAAGCTCACTTGGGCGGGGGTTGCCTGCCCAGTGTGTAGCCCTGCAGATTTCAAAAACTGACGGCGGGTTTACTTCGTCACGTGGCGCGGTAAACCCGTCGCGGCGTTTAACCCACCACAGAATGCCAGTTGACCCGGGCCTGCGTTAGGTGTATGAACCAGAAAGGCGACGTGTTCAACCCCGAGACTCGAAAGGCCAGGTGCGACTGCAATGAAGACGGTTTGGCGGGTGGCGATTCTGGTGTTGTGCGTTTTGACGGGACTGGTGGTAACCGGGCACGGCGTTGCCCAGGCAGTTTTGGTTCACACGCCAGGCGGCGCCGACGTCATGCGACATCTCATCGAAGGAAGCATCTCCATCGCCGGAGGAGTTTGTGTGATGGCGGTTGCTTATGACCAACTCGAGTGCTTACGCACGCACCGCAAGAGCGGGAAGATCCTGTAGAAATCGGGTGATCGGGTGATCGGGTGAACGACTCAGTAGGTGGCAGGTGGTATTTGGTATGTCGAGGGTTTCCCCACCTGTTACTGCGGCTCTTTGTTCACCCGATCTCCCGATCGCCCGATCCATCTTCGAATCATTTCAAGGTCAAGTGCCCGGCGCACATGTGCGGCGAGGCGGTCCAGGCGGGATTGGCGCTCGGCCGCAAAGAAGGCTCTGGCGGTGTGAGGCGCCAGGCCACAGGCGGCGCGCGCCGCGTCAAGAAATGCATGCCGGAAGCTGTCCTCGTCGAAGATTCCATGGATATAGGTGCCGAACACTCTCCGGTTCGCGCTTACAGCGCCATCCGCGATAACCGCGCTCGACCCCGCGCGCGTTATTTCGGCGAAGGGTTTGGTCTGATCCGCGTACATCGTCTCTCCAACGTGGATCTCGTACCCGCGAAAAGTGCATTCCCGCACGCCCTGTCCAAAGATCTCCGCCCTTAGAATGCGCCCGCTCACCAGGCGGGTAATCTTCTCGGGCTGCAGCATGGTCCACATGCGAAGCAGGCCGAGCCCCTGGCGGGCGCACGGCACGCTGTTGTTCTCGGTGCCCTGCGGGTCGTCTATTTTGACCCCCAGCATCTGGAACCCGCCGCAGATTCCGGCGATACAGCCGCCGCGCTCCGCGTGGCTGAACAGTGGTGAAACCAGTCCGCGCTGGTGCAGCCACTCCAGGTCGATTAGGGTTTGCTTGGTGCCGGGCAGAATCACGAGGTCGGCGGCGGACAAGTCATTAGCGTGGTTGACGAACGCCAGCGCCGCCGCAGGTTCCGCCGCAAGTGCATCGAAGTCCGAGAAGTTGGACATGTGAGGCAGCGCGATTACCGCGATCCGCAACGGCCTTTCCTGCGTCGCGCCGCACCACCCCTTAGTCCCCTCCTCTCCGAGGAGGGGATTAAGGGGTGGTGAGGCAGTCTCGACAGCCTTCCACGCCCGCCCGGCGCTGCGCCGGTCTTCGACGGCCACGCCGTCCTCCTCATCCAGGCCCAGGTCGTGAAGGAACGGAATCACTCCCGCGCAAGGTATACCCAGGCGAGGTTCCATCATTTTTAACCCGGGCTGGAGGAGCGAGATATCCCCGCGAAACTTGTTGATTGCGTACCCGCGAATCAAGGCCCGGTCAGAGCGATCCAGCAGTTCGAGCGTGCCCAGCAGCGATGCGAATACACCCCCTCGGTCAATGTCCCCCACCAGCAGGCAGGCGGCGCCCGCCGCATGCGCCATGCGCATGTTGACGATATCGTGTTCTCGCAAATTGATCTCGGCCGGTGACCCGGCGCCCTCCAGAATGATGAGCTCGTATTCAGACGCCAATTTCTTATAGCTCTCAAGAACCACCGGGAAGAGTTCCTCGACTCGCCGCTGGTGGTAGTTCGCGGCCGTCACCTGGCCCCAGATCCGGCCCAGCAGGACGATTTGCGAACCCGTGTCCGAAGACGGTTTAATGAGCACCGGGTTCATTTCGGCGCAGGGCGGCACGCGGCAGGCCTCGGCTTGCAAGGCCTGTGCGCGCCCGATCTCTCGTCCATCGGGCGTAGCGGCTGAATTCAGCGACATGTTTTGAGCTTTGAACGGCGCCACACGGTAACCGTCGTCGGCAAAGATGCGGCACAAGGCAGCCGTCAAGATCGACTTGCCGGCATGCGACGCCGTTCCCAGCACCATCAGCGCGCGAGCCATCTTGTTTTCGCTCGACATACTCAGCTCCACGCCCAACATACCACCACCAGGACACTAAGACACTATGAACCAAGAAGCTGGAGAAGGCCTTTTATCTTGGTGTCTTTGTGTCTTGGTGGTGTTGACCCTTCACTTCTCTGCCCGAAATGTGAACTTCACCCCTGCCAGGAAATTCAGCGGCAGGGCCGGGTAGCCCAGCACTTCCTCATATTTCTTGTCCAAGAGGTTATTGATGTGCCCGTAGATTTCGAGGCCGCGGATCAAGCGGTAAGAGAATCCGCCGTTCAGAACCCCGTAGCCCTTGCCGTTAAACAGACACTGAAGGCCGAGTTCGCACGCAAATACGCCGTCGTTCGGCTCGAGGTTGAGCGCCTGCCCGCGGAGATAAGCATTGCTTTGGAGCATCAGCCTGCCGCGCTGCCAGGTGACGTTGAAGCCGCCGGAATGTTTCGGCCGGTTGAGCAGTTCCTGCCCCACGCTGAACGGCGCCTGAACTAGCGTCGAACCATGCAGCGCGAGGATGGCTGTATCCACCAGGGAGTATTCCCCTGAGACCTGGAGCGAAGCGGTGGGGCGCCAGCGGACAGAGGCCTCGAGGCCCTGAGCCCGCGAATTGCCGAGGTTGTCCGAGATGAAGGTGCTGAGGTTCGTGAGTGACCCGCCCAGCGTCACAATCTGATCGTCGAATCGGTTGTAGAAGTAAGTGAGATCCAGGAGCGCGCGGCTGTTGAAAAACCTCTGCTCGACGCCGCTGTCGAAGCTGATGCTCTTCTCGGGTTTCAGAAGGGGGTTGTTCGTGGTTGCCAACTCGAAGCCGTCCGGGGCGCGAATGCCGGTCCCGAAGCTGGCGTGCAAGCGCGTCGCCCCAAGCCACGATCCGGAATCCGATTGGCGCGGCAGGAATGCCGCCGAGGCGCGCGGGTTCACTTTGATGATGGAACTAGCCGAAATGAGCGGGCGCGCCCCGTAATCGCCGGGCGGGAGATGGCCCGTGCGCAGGTCGTCTAGCCGCAAGCCCGCCGTCACGAAAAGCCGGCTCAAGGGGCTCCAGCGGTTTTCCACAAAAGGCGCCAGCGTCGTGCGGGGCAAGATGAACGGGTTGTTGTTCTCGTCCGCCACATAGGTGTCCTCGAAACGCTCATGGTGATATTCAAATCCCGCCACCAGAAAATCCTTGTTCGAAATGGCGACCTCGCTTCGGCCATTCACCACGCGGCGAAGGGTGTCGGAGAACGAGTCGCCGCCCTCGCTCTCGGGATACGAAAAGTAGTAGTCGTTCGTCGCCTCCGAGAAGGTCCCCACGAGCCGGATTCGGGAAGTGATTTGCTCGAAGTAGCTTCCTTCGTATCCGAACAAGTTTTGCTTATCGCGAGCCACCAGTCCCACTTGGTAGTCGGATGGACCTCCTGGATAAATCGGAGCGTTGTACAGGTCGTCAGGGTCGGACCCGTAAGGGCCGGGATTGCCCACCACATTCGCATTGCCCAGGAAGTGAAAGTCGGCTTGCCGCCGCTCGCCGCTGCCGTAGCCCAGGCTCACGATGGCGTTCTGATTCCTGTAGCCATCGTTGGTCACCGTCCCGCCGGTATCGAGCCGGGAGAAGTCGTAAGCCCAGCTCAGGCCGTGGGTCAAGCCGCTGCCGCCGGTCACTAAGCGGCGCGTGGTGAAATTCCCGCCTTCGGCCTGGAAATCGAAATGCGGCGGCCCTTCTCCGCGGGTGGTGACGATGTTGACGACGCCCGTCACGGCGTTTGAGCCGAACAAAGCGCTCTCCGCGCCCCGCGTCACCTCGACGCGGTCCACCCCGTCTGCAGGCAAAGGCGAGAAGTCGAAGTACCCCCCGAACTCATTCAATGGAATACCGTCCACCGTAATCAGGTTGTAGTTGGAGTCGCCGCCGCGAATAAAAACGCCGGTGGCGCCCCCGCGCCGGCCCGTGTCGTCCAAGGCGAGACCCGGAATGCCCCGCAGGACATCCGTGACGTTCTGCGCTCCGCGCTCATCGATCTCCTGGCTGGAAATCGTGGAGACAGACGAGCCCAGTTGAGGAGCCAGGGAGCCTTCAAGAGACGCCGAAACCACAACTTGTTGTTGCACCGCGCTCAGCGCCAGATGCAGCTCCATGCTGGCGGTCTGGTCTTCGCGAACCTCCACATCCACCGGCGACGCTGCGAAGCCCGGCGCGTTCGCCACCAAACGATATGACCCCTTGGCGACTCCAGTAAACTCGAATTCCCCTTTAGCGTCGGTCTGGCGCTCATCCAGCGCGGTGAGCGACTGGAGCAGGCTGACCTGAACATTCGCCACGGCCCGCCCGCTCGGATCAAGCACCGTTCCCTTGATCGTAGCCGCGCGCGCCGCCGTCGCCGCGAGAGCCATCAACAGCAATCCGAAAATCAGTGCTAACGCATTCAGAAGGCTAGCACTCCTGAATCCTGAATCTTGCATGCTGCTTTCTGATCTGTAGCTTTGAGCTTCCGACACGTGTTGTCTCCTTCCTCGAGGTTCACAGTTGTAGGGGCGGCCCTTGTGGCCGCCCTCCGCGGCCTCACGAAGGGCGGGCACAAGGGCCGCCCTTACCTCCCGACCAGAAAGAGCCCAAGAAAACAAAAAGCCTCCCAATCCCTCATTACGGAATCGGAAGGCTCGCAAGTCTCCCTCAGGACTCTTTCCGTCGAAGAGTTAGGCCGAGTTGCTGTTCCTGGGCAGGTTTCCTGGCTCTCGGGTTATCGCCCTTTCCTCCGCCTTCCCTTTCCACAATGCGGAAAAGTGGCTGTCCGTCGGATGACGAACTGCGAGGACTTGGCTCGCCGATCACAGTGGCGGGACCGCGGCCGATTTTCACGGCCTTCCCTTTTCCCCCGGTTTCTGCCGGGGCACCACAGGAACCAAAGTTTTCAAAGAACAATTACGACCAGAGAAGTTAACACCGGCCCGGCCGACAGTCAAGGACCCGACCGAGTTGCTGTCGGCGAAACGTCTAGGCGAGGCACTGGGCTCAGCCGCCCCAGGGCTGGCTGACCTAACGTGGACAATTCACCGTGGCTTGCTGGTTTGGATTAACGGTCACTCTTTCGTTGCAATCAGCGACTTTGACGACCTGAGTGAAGTACGCATAAGAAGCATAGCAAATAACGGCAATATTGTCCATATCGAGCCGCGCTTTCTGCACCTTGGTCGCTGCGGCTCCTGCGTCACCTTTGCCGCAGCCCTCGGCTGGGACTTTTGCACCGGCCTGGGAAGTCCGTTTGGATACAAGGGGTTCGCGCCAGTCGGTTCCGCGAAGGACACCAAGGTTGTCGGCGCCACCAAGGTCGAATCGGCGCCGACGCTGTGCGCCTGAAGTTTCGGGAGAAACCCTGAACTGTTCCGCTATAGCCGCTTCAGACCTCGAACTACCGCCGTCAGTACTACGGCGCCGCCCACGGCCACCACAATCGTATAGATCATGCCGCCCTGGCCGGCGAATCCGAGTTGCCGCATGATGAAGCCGCCGACAACTGCTCCCACGATGCCCAGAATGATGTCCCCGATAACACCATATCCGGTTCCCTTCATGACCTTTCCGGTCAGCCAGCCTGCGATGAGCCCAACGATGATCCACCAGAGTATGTGCATAGTTTCCTCCTTTGAGCAGTCATCGGAACCGATGTGCGACTTTGCCCGCTCGCACCCGACCCCGTTTCCGTATAGCCGGTCAACTGTCCTGACGCGCCTTGAATGATGCGTGATATGGGAGGCTTTGCCTCCCGATGAGTGCAATTATACACCCTCGATTCGCACAACGCTCTCGGAAGTCTATGAGAGTGTCGCGGCAAAATGATAATGTCCGGTTTCAGCAAAGTAGAAATGTCCTGTCGAACTCCGTCAAACTTGACGGATGGAAAAACAGGAGATGCTGATGTTGAGTGGTAAAGAGCGGGACCGGTTGAAGGTATTGCATGAACTGCAGGGGGGACATTTAACGCAAGGTGAGGCCGCGGGGCAGTTAGGGATCAGCGACCGCGAGGTGCGGAGGTTGCTGGTGCGGATCGCGGCGGAGGGCGATCGCGGCGTGGTGCATCGGCTGCGGGGAAGAGCGTCGAACCGGCGTTTGGCGGAGAGTCTGCGCAGCCGCGCGCTGAAGCTGGTGAAGGCCAAGTACCGTGACTTTGGCCCCACGCTGGCGTGCGAATACCTGGCCCAAGCTGAGGCGTTGGAGGTGAGCAAGGAGACGCTACGGGGGTGGATGATGGCCGCCGGGTTGCGGCGGGGGAAGCGGCGGCACGTTGAGGAGGTGCACGTTTGGCGGCAGCGCCGGAGTTGCCGGGGAGAGTTGGTGCAATGGGACACCTCGGAGCACGACTGGCTGGAAGGGCGGGGGCCGCGGCTGTATTTGGTGGCGATGATCGACGATGCCAGCAGTCTAGCCTATGCACGTTTCGTGGAGCAGGACAACACGGAAGCGAACCTGCGCACGCTGTGGGGATACCTGGAGCGTTGGGGCCGTCCGGTGGAGTTTTATACGGACAAGAGCAGCCTCTTTACGGTGAATCGGCCGAGGGTGGAAGCGGCGGATGAGGCCGTTAAACAAGAGTGGACGCAGATCGGGCGGGCCTTGCGGGAACTGGGGATGGGCTGGATCGCGGCGCACTCGCCGCAAGCCAAAGGTCGGATTGAGCGCTTTTTCGGCACGGCGCAGGACCGCTTGGTGAAAGGGTTACGTCTGGCCAGGGCTGACACCCTGCAAGCGGCGCAGACCTATCTGGAGGAAGAATACTTGCCGCACTGGAACCAGACCTTCACGGTGGTGCCGGCGGGCAGCACGGATGCGCATCGCCCCCTGCGCGCGGAGCATGAACTGGCAGCGATCTTAAGTCTTGTGGAAGAACGGAAAGTGACCTCCGACTATACGATTCGCTATCAGGGGAAGATCTATCAGATCGCGCGCAGAGATATCCGGCCCGGACTCCGGGGCGGTCGGGTGCGGGTGGAGCAACGGCTCGACGGGAGCCTGGCGGTGAAGTTTCGCCAGTACAGGTTGAGCGTGGCGGAGTGCCAGGCTCAACCGAAGACGCCCCCCTCCCCGAAACTAGAAAGCGCGCCGAAGCCTCGCCCCAAGGTTGTGCACAGCTGGATGAAAGATTTCCATCTCCGGAAGAGTCCTCCTTTGGCAGTGATTCTGCCGGGCGCGACACGGGGCGGGTCGCCGAGGTTCTTTGGCGGCTAACCTCCGTCGCCCTACGGGCTCCTCCGGTTAGCCGCCAAAGAACCAAAAGCGGAACTTTCTACTTTGCTAAGAACAGGACATTTCTACTTTGCTGGGATTAGGACATTTCTACTTTGCCTTGACACTCGGAAGTCTATGAGGGGCCAGAAATCGTGACATTTCGAGCAGCTTGGAAATGCCTGGAACTGCGTGGATGTGGTTTAGAATCAATAAGGCCATTAAGCGGGGCGGGCGGCGGCGGCAAGGAGTGGGCCAGAATTCGTGGCGCGGGGTGACGCTTGGTGACAGAGACAAGAAGTCAGTTGGGTTGAAAACTAAGGACTTATGCGCTGGCGGCGAAAAGTGAGGTCAAAATTGGGAAGTGGCGCGTTGTCAATGGGTTAGGTTTTTCATGGGCCATAATTCGTGGCACGCGATTTTCGAAAAGTGGCTGGCGAAGGGCATAATGAAATGGCAGAAAGTCATGATGTTAAAGCAAGCGATTTGCTAAAGTGTCAAATTGTGAGAATCACAAAAAGGGAAATTGGCGGGAGGCCGGATCCGGAGACCCAGCCTCCCCGCGATCAAATTAGAACCATTCTTCGTAGAGCGGCCTTCCTCCAGCGATCCATTTCGCTACATAGATGTCTTCCTGAATGGTTTGCATGACCCTAGCCAGAGAACTCAGCGATATCTCGCTCTCATGCTTACCTAAAGCCAAGTCCTCCACGGTCTCGGCCAGCCCGATGGCCCTTCGAAGCATATCCGAAATAACGCTCTGTTCATCCGAAACACTCAAGCGGGCCTTGGCCAAAGCAACGATCTCTTTTTGCCAAGGTGCAAGCTGGTCTCTTCTTTCCCGGCCAGACGGTGTGGGCAGCGCATCGGGCTGCTCGGTTTTTACTGATACTATTGTTTTAGCCTTCATGGAAAATTCCTCCTTCTTTGTGGGTTAGACGCTGGCCACTGTTGCCGCAATGACCAGCGCCGATTTGCAGAACTTATGCCGCTGTCTCTCCACCTTCGCGCATATCGCGCATGTCACGCAGCGTGTTGAATAGCCGACGCGCGTTGACATACGGCCTTGTGGGTCTTAGGGTCTTTCACCTCGCAGCCGTCGATGATGGCTTCCACCTGGCTGGGGCCGGTGCCGGGCAATTCGCCAAGAATCATGCGGCGCGCCTCCGCGCGGGCGGGGCCAAGCACACACTCTTCCAATTGCTGAATGCGGCTCCGCCATTGCTCGAAATGCACCTTGCGGCGCGGCTCGAACAGGTCAAGGACTTGCTCATTTCCGGCCACCAGGATGCCCATGCGGTTGCCTGCCAAGTCGCCAATTTCGCGCAAGGTTTCCAGCGTGTCGATGCGGGAATAAAGGTGCTGCGCTTCGTCCAGGGCCACGGCCACACCTGCCTTACGCCGTCGCAAGACATAGAGCAAGTTCTGACGAACCGCGTCCACCGATTGCGCGTAAGGCACACTCAGCGCCCGCGCGATTCGGCTGAGCAACACGGTGGGAGACATCCCAGAGGCCGACGCGCGAATGTAAACAAGCCACGGCTCAGGCTCGCGGGCGGCTTCCGCCGCGCGGTACTCAAGCAGGAAGGTCTTTTGCGCGCCAGCCGGGCCGTAGAGCGTTCCCCAGCGCCCGCGCCGGATTGACGCCAGCATTGCATCCATCGTGCGTGTGGCTTCGCTTTCGTACAGCTTGCCGGGCAGATCGGGAAGCGTTGCGGGGTTAGCCGCGAAAAATTCCAGCAACTTTCGCGCCGTGGACTCACCCAATCCGTCACTGTTCCCAAAGCGCCCGGAACTGGAAAACTGCCGTAAAGTCTGCTAAGCGTAGCCGGTGAATTCAGCCACGGTGCGGAGGCCGAAGCCTGTGCGCGACATGTAGACGTGCAGCGCCTTACGTGCCTCTTGACGAACTGCGTTTGATGCGTCCATCGGAGCCTTCTTCTTATCCATACCTAAAACCTGCTTTGCTAACTCCGCCGAAGTCGGCGCGCGTTCGATGGTCATCGGCCGCGCCCGCAACCCGCGCATGTTGTTTTGAAGAGAGCGCAAGTGCTCTTCCATCTCCCGGTCCCGCTCGGCCGTCTCTCCGCCCACAACCTTGCGGACATGAGCCAGCTTTTCAATTTCATCCGAGAGCAATGCTTCGTCCTTGGTTCCCACGATGGCGCGGCGCTCGGCAGTGAACGGCTCCGCACCTGGCGGGCGATACGATTAGGTGCAAGGGTCGCGCCGATAGCGCATCACGGGGATTTTCGCGCCACTGCCCAAGCGCAAGCGCCACTCGATAAGCTGAGGGCAGCAATAACGCGCGCCGTCTTCCAACTCGATGATTCCTCCTTCGCGGATGGCGCGTTCATCCCGCTCGGCAAAAGCAAGGTCAAGCGCAGCCTGATTGGGCTTGCGCTGGGCAATCTCATCAGCGGGCGGCTGGAACTGCCGGAAGGCCGCAAGGCGAGTCAGGCCGTTACATCCCTTCGCTTCCGTGTCGGCTAGGTTGATGTCCCCAACCCATTGCGCAATGCGGCGCTCGGCTTCCTGAATAGACATCAGTTGCGGGCCGATAGTTCCATAGCGGCAGTGGGCGCTTAGATGGCGGTCAACGGCGTCATCAATCTCCCGGTGTTCGTGCTTTTCGAGGGGCGGCTTCCATGACGGGCCGAAGTCCCGCGCGCGGTCTGCATAGAGCCTGTGCAGCCTTTCCAGCCGGTTGGCGCGCGGATTCTTTTCTTCCGAGCCACGCGGAATCACGCCAAGCTCACCCAGCGGGCCAGCGAGCTTTTTAATTAATTCGTCATCGCTGCCTACCACCATGTGGCCACGCACCAAGGCGCGGAAGCGTCCAGCGCGGTCGGAAACCACGCGCCGAGGCAGGAAGTGTTGCCGAATCGTCCGCTCTGCCAGCGCGAACACCGCATCTTCAAGCGAGATTTGCCATGTCACCAAGTAGTCAATGATGCAGGTCGTGCGTTCATCCAGAATGGTGAGAATGTGAGTGATGGGGCGCCCGGCGCCGTAGTTGAAAATGCGCCGGTGGTCTTGCTCATCGTAGAACGCGCCGTCAATTTCCCACTCGTCCAGGCACCAAGTGTCGCCCGCGAATTCGTCATCATAGAGGCGGTCGATGTAGCCCGCAGCGGTTTTCACGGCTTCCTTGCCCTCGCGCTGGGGGCCATACATGGGAATCAGAACTTCGCGCCAGTACCGCTTCACCATGCTATAGCTGGGAATATCGTAGAAGTGGGAGACCTGGCAGCCGGGCGAATTCTGCTTCGTTTGCAGATACCTCTCAACCGACTGGTGAGATTGCCGACAACTTGCATGCTTGAACAGAAAGCAATCGAGCAGGTGAGCACGCACGTCGGCATCGAGGGACTTGAATTCGCCGCGCTTGGGGCCGGGCCGGTCGCGGGCCAACTCTTCCAGGTCATCGCCGCGCCGCAGCACCTCTGCGCAGCGTTGCACGGTTCGCACCGAGCAATGATTCTGCGCGGCGATAACCTTAAGGAAGTCCAGCTTCTTATCAAAGTTGAGGGCTCTGAAGTTGCAGTTGGTCGCCTGTTCGGCCATGCGCAGACGGCGAAGGATGAAACCCTTCTTCGCCGGGTCACACCTGAGAGCGTCAACCTTCTGGTCGAGCTCGATTTCGGGGAATAAGGCAGTTCATCGCTGCTTCCGTCTTTCTCTCGTCAATAGTCTACGGACTTGCCCTTTTCCAAGAAGCTGAGGGTTCCGAACTACCGCTTCTCCAACCGCGAGGCGAGCCCTCATGTGTTTGGGCAGAATCACGCGCGGGATCATGTCGCAGCCGAGAATTTCAGAGAGCGGCGCCACGCAGTCTGCGGGAAGCCGCCAGAGGTGCTTGCTATCGGCTGTCCAGTTATCTAACATTGCCTGAGAGATGGTTCTCCCGATACGCTTCCCGAGTTCGTCACAGATTTGCTTGTGGCGGAGTCCGCATCTGTGGATGGCCCGTCGTAGCAGTCGCCGGAGGAGCGCGTCTAGCTCGCTTCGCGGTCTGTCCGTAAATGAGTTGTCGCCAGACATTGCGTTTCATGGTCGGATAATATAATGTCCGACTGTGAGGATTTTAGCCGAGAGCGACAGCCCTGTCAAGAGAAAAGTGGAGGCTGAATTACATGGTTAAAAAGCTGACAATCGGCGAGCGGATTGAGAAACTGAGGAAGTCCCAGACATTGACCCAAGAAGAGTTCGCCGCAGAGCTGGGCAGCAGTTCGGGCCGTATCTCTGAGTGGGAGTCTGGGGTCGCTACTCCTTCCGCTGAGGGATACGTCAAGCTTGCGGCGCAAGCTGCAAAATCCGATCCAGACGAAGCCTTTTTCTTTTGGACTCAGGCGGGCCTTCAACCCGATGCTGTGATCTCAGTTGCGGACGTACTGCTTAAGAAGGGAGAAGTGAAGATGGATGCGATCCTTGCGACCGCCGAGGATAAGTTAAAGGAACGGATGGAAGACCAGAAGATGCTGGAGGATAAGGGCAAGGTCGTGCTGGTCCCGCCATATCCCGAGGACATCACTGCGGCCAAGCAAGCGCCGCCGCCCCTAGCTGTGCCGTCCTTTCTTATCTCGCATCGGGCAACGACCTACTACACCACCGTCCTGCCGCGACTGTATTACCGCCCTGCTGGTGTCGGATTGAGCGCTCAGGACATCATTGTTTTCGACGCCTTTGACCGTTCCCTCCAGGCTGTTTTGGACTCTCTAGGAGAGGAGTGGCTGGCCTGCATTCCCGAGAGAGAGGAGAGCACTGGTCGGCTATTTTTGGGTAGGGCAGGGCTGTTCATGCGCCATTCACAGCGCCATCTAGCGCTTGGGCCACTCGATCAGGACCCATCGGGCTGGCAGCCGGTAACGAGCGCCACAGGCTCGGGTGAACTCTTCACGGCCTGGGGCGACCGTTTCGTTGAACTCGCCAGATTTGACCATGCTCGCGAGGAATATGTGCCCTTAAAGGGGCGTCAAGTCCTTGGAAGGTTTATCGCGCGCTTTAGCCAGGGAGCGCTGGAGTACTGGAAGCAGAGGGCGAGGAGAGAGTAAGTGTGGTATGCGCGTGCCCATGCCAACAGGAGTTCGAGCCAAGGCGATGCAACCAGATCTACCTCAGCGCCGAACACCGCAGGCGAGACAAGAATCGGCGCTGGCCTGTGAAACGGCAATCCGTTTTGCCAGTGGCTCTGAGGAACGGCCCTAGGAATCGCCAGGAGGCGCAAACAAGCGGTGTAACACCGCTTCTAGATACTGAGAGAGTCCACCTGGAGGAAGGAAAGCGGTGAGGCGGCAAGTCGAAGCGCGGTTGGCACAACTCGGATTCCTGGCAAAAATCGAGTTCGGGGACTTCGCTTTGCCTGACTCCGAACTGCTGAGGAGTTTTGAGGTCGCCCGATTTTTGCGAGTTTCGCGCGACACGCTTCGCAACTGGCGGAAGGCCAATCACGGGCCGCCCTTCGTCAAACTATCGCGGCATCATCTTTGCTATTTGCGGCGCGGGCTGGGGCGCTGGCTTCGAGCCCGAATCGAAGTTGGGGACTAAGGGAGGGCGGGCATGAGCCCACTTGAGGAATTGCAGGAATTGGAGAAAGAGTTGCGGCATCGCGCAGACTGTCCAACCGGACGCGCGAACAGTCTTCCGATACCTGAGACAACCCCCACGGAACGGGCGATTCTCCCTAATGAGGGAGAACAGGACGTCGAGGGCGAATAAGGGCGAGACGGACGGCGGCTGTGAATCTAAAGTGGAGAACAAAATGCCAATCATGACTGCTGGCACGCGGGCGGAAGTGCTTGAGAAAATTTTCACGCAGGAAGTACAGCGCTACGCGCTACAGGCGAATATTTCCCCAAGTCAGGCGCTTAAGGAATTCTGCGAGACAAATCCGCAGCTTTGGCGAGAATACTCGGAGCAGGTTCGGGAACTCTCGCGCCAGACACCCTCAGGGTCGAGACTGGCAGAGGCCGCCCAGTCAAGACTGGACGCCGAAGTAAACGCCTATCGTAAAGAGCACGGCTGTTCGCAGCGTGATGCACTCTGCGAAGTCACTAAGATTCACCCAGACTTGTGGGCTACCTATTCTGCTGAAGTCATGCCGGTGCAGGGAACCCCACTACCGGGAAACGCCTCAACGGCGCTGGCCGCAGAAGCGGCTGCCTACGCGAAAGAGAATCAGGTCTCCCTCGCTGTGGCTCTGAGTGAGGTCTGTAAGTCCCGGCCGGATCTGCTCCGGGAATACCGCGAGGAGATTCCAACCATTGTTTAACTTTCGCCAGAAGAAAGCGGAGGAGACGATGATCCCGCAAACCATGACGCAGGGTGACGAAGCCCGAACAGCCGAGCGGCCGCTGGACGTGGCACAGAGCATACGGAGCCGACGTTCGATACTCAAGGAACACGATCTGCGCGAGGCCATCAAAAGAGTCGGCGTTGCGATTGCCGTTACCACACGCCGGATCGGCGAACTGGAACCGGCGATAGAGCGCACAACGAAGCTGGTGATTCACGAAGGCAACTCGATGGTGCGCTATAACCTAGACGAGATGCTTAAAGACCTGGCCGGACAGCGCGACTTTCTGAAGGCATGCCAGAATGAGCGCAGCTCGATTGAAGCGGAAATAGCGAAGCTCGCTCCTGGGCCTGTAGAGTGTAAGGTTCGATTGGCTCACCAAGAGCGGGTCGCGTCCCTTGTGGGTGCGCGCTTCGAAAAGGATCGGGAAGCGGATCGGTTGATCGAGGAGCTAAAACGGGTATTGGGCGAACGGTCCGAACTGACAAGTAAAATGGCAGAGCCGTGCGAGGCTCTCGATCTGGAGATCGGGGCGGATGGTCTTGACGAGACCCGCTTCGAAAAGCTTCTAAGTTCTCTTCCTGACGAGCTGCTAACAGCGAGCGAACGCTGGCAGGGATGGTTCCTTGGAAAAAGGAACAGCGTGAGGTCCTACGTGGTGCGGGCAGAGCAGTTGATGGTTGCTGAAACCTTGGTGCATAACGGTGTGTACCATTTCGGCGAGACTATCTGCCTTAATGACCAGGAGGCCAGCGAGCTGCTCTGTGAGGAGTATGCGGCGGCAGAGCCCCGAACTCCCTGGCGTTGCGCGCCGCCCTTGGTGATGACCGTTGAGGCTTATCAGGCGGCGGTGGGAACGGCTCGGAAAAAAGGAATCTCGCCCCAGGAAGTGTGCTTTTGGCAGGACGTTGAGCGCGACGCCAGAAATAAGGAATGGTTCAAGAACAACGGCAGCTCCCGGTGTAAGAGAGGGAGCCCCGCTGTGCTGAAACAGAGCATTCCCTTCGCAGGAATCGCAACGATCACGCTCTTGAAAGATGGCGCGCCTATGCAGGTTTCCACCTACAAAGACGCGTGGAGCATGGTTGATGTGGGCGCGGGTCCGCTTCCCTAGGGTTGGTTGAGGCTAGGTACCCCTTGAACGGGTTGCTCGTTGCATCGTGCGGGCAACCCCATTCAGGGGTAATTCGAGTGTGATTTGGTCGAACGCGGGCCGGGCTCGACACACCCGGCTTATTTGGGGAGGCTGCCACTGGGGCAGCTTCAGCCCCGGCCTCCCCCGCAAGGGTATGGCAGCCTCCCATTTTTTGAAAAGGGGGAACGATGGCTCTCTCTGAGACACTCGGCTTGCTCTTTCAGATAAACGCAGATCCCTCTACGGCGAACGCGGCAGATCAGGCAGGCCACTTTATGCAAATGTCGGCCTCACGGCGATCCTCGCCAGCGCAGGGGTAGCAGGGCGCGCCCTTCGGCGTGTAGGTTGAAACGGTAAGCAGTGACTAGCGGCTGCTAGGCCGCTATTTGTGTCTCTGGACGCACGCTGTGACACGAATTCTGGCCCATCCGCCGCGCGCCTCGATTTCTGGCCCACCCAGTGACACGAATTCTGGCCCGGCAAAAAGTCTTTCATTCTGAGCCAAGCGAAGAATCTGTATTAGTTCGCCTCGGACCGGAACTGCAGATCCTTCGGTTCGCTCAGGATGACAACCACTTTCATCTCCATGGGTGGGCCGCAGGTCCATGTGCACTCGGAATGAACATGCAGCTTCTTGCATATACGTGTCAAAATGCTACATTTGGAGCCTGGTTTACCACTTGAATAACACATTCAACCCTCTGATTGTCCGCGCCGGTGAGAAAGCACATCAGTTGTGCCGCTTTGATTAACATCAGTCGATGTGGACTCGTAAGGGCGAGCGCACGAGGGCGCGGCTGCGGGATGTAACAACGCAGACTGCCGGGCTAATTTCCCCACGCGATACGATTCAAGCCATGGGATGACCTCCCGCACCGTCAGCAGGAGCGGGAACGATGGAGGACTGGGGGGGCTTGGTGTCGGGCCGGACCGATTCGATCACCAGGTAGAGTCTGTCGGCGCTGTTGACTTTGCCCGCCACGCAGTAGGCCTGGCCAGGCGCGAGGTGGTGGGCTTTGGTGAAGTCATGCAGCCGATAGACACGCTGGGTGTCGCGGTCGAGCATCCACAACACCGCGCACGATCGGTACTCCTTCCGCGAGAGCAAGAAGAGATGATTGGCGCTGAAGTTAAACATGGCTGAGAGATGGGAGGGGGGCTCGCCCTGATCTGATCAAGGCGAGTTGGCCCCCGTCCCGTCGGCAGCGCCGTTGAGGGGTTCACCCGCCGGACTCCTCCGGTGATGGGCTATCGCACAGAGCGGCGCCTGAGAAGGGCCCGCCTTCAGGCAGCGGCAGGCGGCGGGCTCTTCTGAGCTTTGCGCAGGCTTTCTCCACCCAAGAGAAAAATCTCGGAGTTTTCCACCAGCCGATCCACGATGGCGGCGGCGATGGTGGTGTTGTGAAGAATATTTCCCCATTCTGAAAACGCTGTGTTGGTCGTAATCAAGGTACTCCGCTTGCGGGCGTGACGGGTGGAGATGACCTGGTAGAAGAGGTTCGAGGTCTCCTGGTCGAGCGCCAGATAGCCTAGCTCGTCAATCAATAAAAACGCCGGCTCGGTGTAAACCTTGAGTTTGCGGATCAGGGAATGATCGACCTGGGAAGCGAGCAGTTGGTTGAGCATGTCCATGGCGGTGGTGAAGAGGACGCGCACATTGGCTTGGCAGGCGCGCCAGCCGAGGAGGTAAGCCAAAAAGGTCTTGCCCACGCCGGGATTGCCGATGATCACGATGCTGGTGGCTTGCTTCAGGAAGTCGAGGTCGAGCAGGCGGAGGATGCGGTTCCGGGCCTGCTGCCGGGATTTGTGATGGGAGAAGTGGAACTGGTCGAGGGTCGGCTGAGTGGGAAGATGCGAGAGCTTGAAGCGGCGCTCGATGGCGCGCTGGCGGCGAGCTTCCAGTTCGAGGTCAGCCAGCCGTTCCAGGGCCGCCGCGAAGCTAAGATTTTGATTCGCCGCCTGAGCCGTCATCGTTTCCAGGTTCTGAGCCATGGTGGTCAGGGTCAGTTGGTGGAGTTTCTCTTCCAGGGTCATCGTCAGACTCCTTTCGGCCCTCCAGGATGAAGGCGTCGTAATCGAGCAAAGACAGCGGGTCGGTGGCGAGTTGGTTCAACTCGGGATCGGGAAGCTCAAGGGGCGGCTGCGTCGGGCGCGGCGATTCCATCTGGTGCAAGAGATGGGCGACGTAGTCGGCCCCGAAGGCGCGTGCGGCGAGAGCTTTTTCTAAAGCGGCGGCGATCGGTTCAGGACGATAAGCGCGGAACAACTCGAGCAACTCGCGAAGCTGGCGCGTGAGCGAACGGTCCGAGTCGGCCAAGCCACGCAGGTAAGCTTCTACGGTGGCTTGTGGACAGAGACCCCGCAGCAGCGCCAGCAGCCGTTGTTGAGCCTGGGAGCGCTGGGCGGCGGGACGCTGGGCGAGCAGCTCCTTTTCGAAGCGCTCGGCGCCGAACGTCTGGCCGCGCCGCCAGGAACGCGCATAGCGAACGATCTCACTGCCGTCGGGAGCATAAAGCGCCACGGAAGAAGCATCCGCCTTGGCCATCAAGCGCTGGCCGAGGAAGCGCGCCGGGGCACAGTAGTGGTTCGCATCGAAGTGCCAACGCAGGTCCTTGTGCACCAGGACCTCAGCCGTGTCGCGGTAATCGGGAGCCAGCGCCGGCAAGGGCCGCAGACAGTCAGGACGAAAGCGATCGCAGGGGCGCTGGCGAGTTTCCCGATGCATTCGAACGTTGGCGATTTCCTTCAGCCACTGCCGCACCTGACGGTTCACATCGGCGAGATCGGTGAAGGAGCGGAGCGGCCAGAAGTTCGAACGCAGGTAGCCGATGCCGGCCTCGATCTTTCCTTTTTCCCAGGCGGCTCGTGGGTTGCAGGCGCGGGGATAGAAGTTGTGCTCGCGGGCGAAGGCGAGGAAGCGGGGGTTGAAGTGAATCAGGCGGCCATCGTGCTCGGCGACTACGGTGAGTAAATTGTCGTACCAACATTCACGGCTCACGCCGCCCAGGGCTTCAAAAGCGTGCTGATGGCAGCGGACGAAGGTCTCGAAGCTCTGGCTGTGGGTGAACTCCACGTAGAGCATCCGGCTGTGAGCTTCGATCAGGGCGAAGGCATAGAGCTTGCGCTTATCACCCTGGTAATCGAGCACGCCGAAGTGACCCCAGTCGACCTCGACGCGCTCGCCCGCGGAGGGCTCCATGCGCACGAAGGCGCGAGGTGTGGCAGGAGACACGCGCACCTGGTGTAGATACTCGCGCAGGATGGTGTGGCTGCCCGGGTAGCCCGCCGCCTGCAGGCGCTGCAGGATGACGCTACCGGGAGCGCGGGGGTCTTGCTCCAGCAACTCAGCAAGGAGCGGCTTGAAGGGATCAAGCTTGCTGGGGCGGGGCCGGTGAACGGGCGAGGGCACGGGCGAGTGGAGATACTTCTGGACGGTGCGCGTGTCCATGTGGAGTTGGCGAGCGACGCGGCGTATCGACCAATGCTCGCCCACCGCCAGCCGGTGAATTTCGTTGACCTGGTTCGTCTTCAGCATGTCTGCGGTTATAGACCGCCCAGGGGGACAACACCAGAGGGGTGTTCTTTACAAGCAGCCTCCCGGGCTGCCCCGGTAAGCCCAGGGGGTTGAAAAATCAGAAGTTGCGAGTGAGCTAAGTTGTTCTTTACAAGGTCATCGGCGGTGGGGCCCAGCAGCCAAACCTCGGCGGGAGAATCCCTTAGGTCCAAAGCTAAGTTGTTCTTTACAAGCTGCCGCAGGCGACGGCGCCGGTCGCGCTGGCGTTGCTGCTGGCGGTTGCGCTCGGCTGCCTTCAGATGGGTCTGCCAGTACAGCTTCTGGTAGCCGGGATGCGCCTCGCTCCACTTCTTCCGGCTCCGTGACACAGTATCGGCGTAGAGGGGATCGGAACGAATCTTGTTGTGATGATATTCACGGCGGCGGCGACGCTGGCAAGCCACTTGGCTGCAAACGGCTTGCTGAGGACGATAAGGAGAAAGTTGGAAAACTTGCTGGCAGTAACGGCAGTGGCGATCACTCATCAGGCAGCTCCGGATCAGAATCGAATCCCACCATTCTGTCCGGAAGCGCCGGTGAATCCTTCGCCGCGCTCAGAGTTCGCCCTCAAGGCAATCCAAGGGCGGCTCTAGCCGCGCCGCCAAAAAATCACTGCATATAGAAACTACTGTAGAGTTTATGTACCGCCTCTCCGCCGACGGGACCGCTGTCCACCAAACCGGCAGAACTGATGTTCTTTTTCACCGGCACTGACACTCTGATTCCATTGCAGTAAAAATTTATTTTCGCATTATTCTCAGCTTTTCCCACTCTCTCATTTTGTTCTGATAGCTTGGAAGATGGGGGATTGTCGGTCCCGACCAGCTTGACTCGAAAGGAAACGAGACATGGAAGATTCAAATGCTAACCAGGCGATAAGCCCATCGCCCATCACTAATTGCCAATCGCCAACCGCCAGGCATTGCTCCGGCCCGCGCACAGCAGAGGGCAAGCGGCGCTCCTGCCAGAACGTCCGCAAGCACGGTCTCTACACGGACGAGCGGTTCCTGGAGGGCGCTGCCCTGGAACTGGGCGACGACCCGCGGCAGTTCCAGCGCTTGCTGAAGGGTCTCATGGAGGCGCGTCAGCCTGTGGGTGGCCTGGAAATGGCCCTTGTGGAAGACATCGCTCTGCTGCTCTGCAAGCAGGGGCGGCTGGACCGCTCGGAGCTGGCCGTGCAGGTCTCCAACCTGCACCACCACGATCTGGAGCGCCGCAAGTTATTCATCAAGGTGGGACACAACGCGAGCGACGCGGTGGAGTCCGAGGTGCGGGAAAACGGCCTGCGCCGCTCCCTCGACACGCCCGGCAAGTTCGAGCAGGTGCTGGGCTTCTTGACTAGCCTTTTGGCGATGATCGAGAAGAACGAATTCGGTTACGAGATGCGGGAAGCGCTGATCGCTCTGTACGGGAGCGATTTCACCCTGCGGGGCGTGAAACTGGACGAGTTCCGCTACGCGCTCGCGAAGATGCCGCAGGGGGAGGCCTTCGAGAAGGCCAAGAACGACATGACGGCCTGAGTGGGGGAGGAGATCGCGGACGTGGGGCGGGAATACGAGCTGTTCCTGCACGAGCACGTGGAGAACACGCGGGCGGCGCGCATGGCGGCGACGGCGCCCTCGCAGGCCCAGTGGGCGGTGATCATCCGCCAACAGAACTCGCTCGCCCGGCAACTGGAACGCAAGATCCGCTTGCTGATGGAGTTGCAGCGGGAGCGGAAGAGCGAAGCGCGGGAAAGCCTGGAAGCGTCCTCGCCGCCGGATCCGGGCGACCCGCAGGACGGCGCAACGCGCGTGCGAAGCTGCCGCCGTAGAACCCGCGCCCCGGCGGCTTCACACCCTTCCGCGGCGGGGATGGCGCAGACCTCGTCTTGTGAGGTCTGCGATGTCCCGAAGGGACAGGCTCGAACGGGCGATTCAATCCAAGAGATTGAAAATCGTGGGAACGAACTCAAAGATTTATTGCAAAGACAGGGGATAACTGAAATAGTGACCTCAAAACGAACTCATTTTTGCGCCGAAAAAGCGGCCCTCGGCGCGGAACGAAGCGGCATTTCGAGGATTGTAGGGGGACGGTATCGCAGCCATCATTGCGCTTTGTCCGGCCAGCGGCTCCGCCGCTCTGACTTGCGGAAAGGCTCTGAAGCTGTGAAAAAATCACCAAGCCTGTCATCCCGAGCATACATGAACCTGCAGCCCACCCATGGGAACGACAGCAAGGGGCTCGGACGCATCTTCCTTTTTGTTTTAGGCGGGTTATTTTATCGAACTGCTTGGGATGATGGCAGTTGCGGGTTATCTCGGGCGTAGAGCTTCTGACTACATAGCCGGCAGGGTGACGCCGAGAGCTTTGAGAATTTCTTGCTGGCGAGCGTCCGGTTGGGGCAACTTGGTCACCGTGGTTTTCTCATCGACGGCGTAGTGCAACAGGCAGAGACGCGTCAACGCCCGCAGCGCATCCGGCAGGGTAATGGCATCGGCCCGAGTCTCGGTGGTGCCAAAGGCGGCGCGTAATCGCCGCTCCATCTCGCGACTGACTTTCAACGCCAGTAAGCAGCAGAACACGTGACCCCGCGTGCGGCTCTCTTTGCGCACCCAGACCGGTCGCACTTCCAACAAGCCGGTCTTCAGGGTACGAAAGTCGCGCTCTACCTTCTGGAGCGAAACGTAGCTGTCATGCACTTGCGGCGCGCTCATCGCGGAGGGGGTCACGTCGGTCGTCACCACATAACAGCCCGCCAACTCCAGCGCCCGGTGGATCGCTGCTTCGTTCCGTTGCAACTTCAACTGCGTGCCTTCAAGCTGGATTTCCACCAGGCCCGTCAACTTGTGCCGCCCCGCCCAAGCTCCCATCGCCCGTTGGCCCGCTTGCGGCTGGCAGCGGGGGTGGGTGCGCACCTGCTCGTTGCGGGCCTGGATCTGGGATTCGAGCTTCGCCAGTTTGTCGTCCAGGCGATGCTGCTCGCGTTGCGCCTCCTGCGGATTCCGGCGCAGGATATAGCGCACTCCTTCGCCCTGCACTTCGCAGACCTGCTCACTGAACAGGCTCAACTGCAAGATCCCTTGCCCCAACAGCCGGCGAATCTGCGGGTCGGTCAAGGCCGTGATATAGCGCAGCCCCGCCCCCGTCAGCGCCTGCTTCCCCTTACTCTTCACCATCCCCCGGTCCCCCACAAAGACCAACTCTTCCACCCCGAATTGTTCCTGCAGAATCTGGATCTGCTCCACC
The DNA here is from genome assembly GCA_963722675.1 of uncultured Acidobacteriota bacterium. Classification (GTDB taxonomy): domain Bacteria; phylum Acidobacteriota; class Terriglobia; order UBA7540; family UBA7540; genus CAVROP01. The sequence continues at coordinate 78,984 of CAVROP010000041.1, read as the reverse complement.
ACCCTGGTGGGATCACTGCGGTTCCCTTCGAACACCCGCACCGCCAGCGGTTCGCCTGCCTCGTCCGCCAACAGGCCGATGACGATTTGCAACTTGCCCCGCTTCCCGTCCCGGTTGTAACCGTACTCCCCCAACTCGTTCTTCTCCCCTTCCAGATAACTGCTCGTCACGTCGTAGAGAAACAGGCGGGGGGGCTGGCCGCGCCGAGCGAGATAGCGGCGGTATAGGGTCTTGTCCAGCTTCCCCTGACGAGCCGCCAGGTCATCCAGAGCGGCATAGAGGTCGTCCTCGTCGAACTTCTCCAGTCCCAGCACTTCCGCCACCGCCTGATCCTGGGCCCAGCGCACGGCCGAGAGGCGTGAGCCCTGGTGGGCAACGCGGGCCAGCACCAGAAACAGAGCGAGCTTCGCCAGCCGGCTGTGACCGAGCGCGGCGCCGAGGCCCAGAGCTTCGGCGATCTGCTTAAGCACGAACAAGAGGCCAAACACGCCTCCCAGCTGAGGGGCCCGGGAGAACTCGGCGGCCTGGTCAAACTCGCCCCGCAGCAGGCGGCGGAGGGCTTCGACGCGGACGGCGGACCAGTGTGAGAGGTTGGCGAGGGTGCGGTTTTTAACCTTGCCGTAGCGGCGAAAGGATTCGCGGAGGAGGACGGCGGGTGGGGAGTTGCGGTTGGGGACGGTGGCGATATACATGACTTCTTTATATCACTATAATCTCACACTGTCAAAGGAAATCTTACACATACATGACTACATTACGATGCCAAAAAACGAGACATCCCCTCTCGATGCAAGGATTTTGAGTCAATTACTACGAGGAAGATCCGTCGGAATGACATCCATACCCTGCAATCCGAGTAGAGGCGCCTATTTTTGACACCGTGGTACCCCTATGCGATAATCTGCATCTAAACTTCTGAGACTTTGCGGGGCAGAAAGGGAATATGCGTAAATTTGTCAAGAAACTAGGATTTGGAGTGGGACTTGTCTTCGTAGGGGCCGCGACGCTCCTGGCGTTTCAGGAATCGAGTCCCACCACGACGGGTAATCCGTCTGCTAACACGGCTGCCCCGGTATCGGACCACGCCGAAGCTTATTACCACTTCATGCTGGCGCGGAGATACAAGGAGCTGGCGGGTGTTTACAACCGCGCCGATTATGTCGACCGGGCAGTTGCCGAGTATAAGCTGGCAATTACTGCCGACCCCGAGTCATTGTTCTTGCGGGTCGAGTTGGCCGAGCTTTACTGGCGCGTGGCGCGAGTGGGGGAAGCGGTCAAGGAAGCGGAAGATGTTTTAAAGACCGACCCCGACTATCCGGATGCTCACCGCCTGTTGGCGCGCATCTATTGGCACATGCTGGGGGAGAACCAGACCGAAAAGGTTAACAAGGATGCCCTCGAGAAGGCCATTGAACATATGGAAGCCCTGACCCGGCTCCAACCCTCGGACACGGACTCCTGGCAGGTTTTGGGCCGCCTCTACAAAATCAACAATCAGCCCGAAAAGGCTGAAGAAGCCTATAAGAAGGTCCTGAACGTAGACCCCGAATCCAAGGAGGGCCTGAGCAGCCTGGCGCAGCTTGATTTCGAGCAGGGCGACTACGCGGGTGCGGCGGAGCTGCTCAAGAAGATCCCGGAAGATGAGATGGAGCCGCCGCTCCTCGGCATGCTGGCCTACTCGTATGCTGAAACGCGGGATTATGACTCCGCCGTGGCCACCTACGAAAAGGCTATCGCTAAGGACCCTGAGAATCAGGAACTTCACCGCGCTTACGCGCAGGCGTTGCTGGGCATTGGCAACGCTCCGGCCGCGCGCGCTGAATATGAGAAGATTTTGAAGGCGGACCCAGACGACGCGGCGACCTATCTCAAAATGTCGGAACTTGATCGCCAGGAGGGCCGCTACGACGAGGCTCGCAAGGAACTCGAACACGCCAAGACCCTTCAGTCTGACAAGTCGGGTAATCAGGAGATTTCCTATCAGCAAGCCCTACTCGAGGATGCGGTGGGAAATCAGGATAAGGCTATCGAGCTTTTGCAGGGACTGGTCAAGGGCTCGGTGGAGCCCGGGGATAAGTATACGCCTGCGGAGGCGAACAATCGCGCTCTCTTCCTTGAGAGACTGGGTTTGGTTTACCGCGAGCAACGGAAGTATGACCTTGCCTTGCAAACCTTCCGGCAGATTGTTCCCTTGCAGGGGCAGATTGGGCGAGGCGAACAGCTTATCGTTGACACGCTACGCATGAGCCACCAACTGTCGCAGGCCGTTCCTGAACTGGATGCGGCACTGCAGAAATCACCTGACGACCGGGAACTGCACATCCTCCGTGCCTACGTGGATGGTGAGCTCGGGCGAGTGGACGAAGCGGTGAATCAGCTTCAGGCACTGATGAACAATAAGCCGGCTGACCGCGAGCTTTACCTCTCCATTGCGCAGGTCTACATTCAGGCCAAACGGTTCGACGAGGCAGAACAGGTTGTCAACAAAGCGCTGGCGGCCAGCTCCAAGCCCGAGGAGCAGGAGTACTCGCGCTTCCTGCTGGGCTCCATCTTATGAACGCCAGAAGAAGTACGACTTGGCCGAAGAGCAGTTCAAGAAGGTCTTGGCCACCGATCCTTTGAATGCCTCGGCGGCTAATTATCTGGGCTACATGCTCGCGGACCGGGGAGTGCGCCTGGATGAGTCCGTGAAGTACATCCAGAAGGCTTTGCGCTTGGACCCCAACAACGGAGCATACCTTGACAGCCTGGGCTGGGCCTACTATAAGATGGACCGGTCTGACTTGGCCCAGCCCCACCTCGAGAAGGCCGCGCGCCTGATGTCCGACGATCCGACCATTCTCGAACACCTCGGACATGTCTACCTGCGGCTGGGAAAAGATAGCCAGGCCGAACAGGAATGGGAGCGCGCCCTCAAGGAATGGCCCACGGCGGGTTCGAGCGACTTTGACGCTGACCAGGCAGCCAAGCTGCAAAAAGAGCTCGACGACTTGAAGGGCCGCCTGTCCAAGCAGCGTGCCGCGCAGAAATAATTGACTCGGATTCCCCACCGTAGTTGGAGAAGCGCGGAACAGGGAATGCTCAGCAAGGCCTTCGAGCGGCGGGGCTAAAGCCCCGCCCTTCCCGAGATAGCAACCAGGGAAGCTAAACCGCTACAGGCTGCCTCGCACACCAACGTGCTGTCCAAGAGTAATCCGGACAAGTCGATTCGTCTCCGCGCCTTCGCAAAGATTAACCTGGGGCTAAAACTCCTGGCTAAACGCCCCGACGGCTATCACGAAATCCGCACCATTTACCAAACCATCGCGCTTCACGACCGGCTGGAGATTTCGCTCTCGGATCGGGAAGAAGGAATCCGCGTCGAGTGCGACGATCCGCAGATACCGCGTGGAAGCAAGAACCTTGTGTATCGGGCTTGCGCGTTGTGGCGGCGCACAACCGGTTATGGAGGCGGGTTGCGGGCGCGACTGGAGAAGTCGATTCCCACGGGTAGCGGTTTGGGAGGCGCCAGCAGCGATGCGGCGGCAACGCTGGAGGGCTTGGAACGCCTGGCCGGATCGAAGCTGCCGCAAAGCCGCCGCCTTGCTTTGGCCGCCGCATTGGGTTCAGACGTCCCCCTCTTTCTGCTGGGTGGACGGGTACTAGGGTGCGGGCGGGGCGAAGTCGTTTATCCGCTCACCGACCTTCCGCCACGCAAATGTCTGGTCGTCTTTCCGGGGTTCTCAATCTCCACCAAAGTGGCCTATCAGCAGGCGGGTTTGCGGTTGACAACTCAGACCAAACCCCGTAGCATTAAGGATGTCGGTGCGTGGCCACGATCTCCCTTGCTCGATTGGGGACCGGCCGAAAACGACTTCGAGCGAGTCGCTTTCGCAAGGTGGCCTGAGTTGGCGCGCTTGAAGCGGCAGCTCATCCGGGCCGGAGCCGAGATCGCGTCCTTGACGGGGAGTGGTTCCGCCGTCTATGCGCTCTTCGAGTCCGCCCGTGAGTTGCTCCACGCATCCAAGCTAATCCCCAAAGGATGGCTCATATTCCGGACACGCACGTTGTCGCGAAGTGATTACTGGCGACTGCTTGGCGAGCGGTGAGAGGCGTAGCGGCCGGCCGGCGGCAGGTGATTGCGCGAGGGCAACCCCAAGGGCCGCACCGACCCTGTCTTTTGTTGGGAGGTCGTCCAGTGGTAGGACACATGCCTTTGGAGCATGGAACCCTGGTTCGAATCCAGGCCTCCCAGCCAAGTTTTGTTAGCGAAAACCGAAATTCGAAACTCGAAATTCGAAAATCGAAGCTTGAGGCTTGAGTAGGTCCTCGGTGTTCGTCTTTCGAGTTTCGACTTTCGAATTTCGCGTTTCGATTTTCGGAATATGGATTTTCTCAAGGAAAGACGGCCATGGACCCTACTCAGCACCAGCTCAAGGTCTTTAGTGGTAATGCTCACCCGGCTCTGGCCAGGGAGATATGCGCTCAACTACGAGTGCCCCTCGGTGAAGCATACGTGGGGCGGTTTCCCGACGGAGAGGTGCGCCTTCAGATTCTCGAGAATGTCCGCGGGGCTGACGTCTTCGTTATTCAACCCACCTGCAACCCGGTGAACGACAACCTGATGGAATTGCTGGTGATGCTGGACGCGCTGCGGCGCGCATCGGCCGAGCGCATCACGGCCGTGATTCCTTATTACGGTTACGCGCGTCAGGACCGCAAGGACCGCCCGCGGGTACCCATTTCGTCGAAGCTGGTTGCCGACCTTTTGACTTCGGCGGGGACCGACCGAGTGTTGGCGCTCGACCTGCACGCCGGGCAGATTCAGGGCTTCTTCAACATTCCCGTGGACCACCTCTACGCTACGCCAGTCACAGTGCGTTATTTTCGGAAGCTGAAGCTGGCTGACCCGGTGGTGGTTTCTCCCGACCCGGGCGGGGTGGAAAGAGCCCGAGCCTTTGCCAAGCGGCTCAGCGCACCTCTGGCGATCATCGACAAGCGTCGCGAGGACGCCAACGTGGTGGAAATGTTCAACGTGGTCGGCGAGGTTGAAGGCAAGACCTGTCTCATAGTCGATGACATGATTGATACCGCGGGCACCCTGGCGAAAAGCGCTGAGGCGCTGACCCGGAAGGGCGCCGCCAAGGTCTACGCGTGTTGCTCGCATGGGGTGTTCGCGGAAAATGCGGTCGCCAAGATTTGCGCGGCCCCCATCGAACAGGTTGTGACGACCGATTCCATTCCGCTTCCGCCCGCGGCCAAGGGATGCGAGAAGATCCATGTGCTGAGTGTGGGCAAATTGCTGGCGCAAGCAATTCGTTCCATTCACGACGAGACTTCGGTCAGCAAGCTCTTCATCTGAACGAGTAAAGGGCTGGCGTCCGGGCGCCATTGAAGACTACGTCTTTCCCGCGAAAGCGGGAATCCAACTTGTCCCGGTCCTACTGACGCCCGCTGGCGCGTGGGGGGCGAGTGGTTTTGAGGAGTAGAATGTTATGACTCAGGTTCAAGCAGTGGAAGTCGATGCGCGGCAGGAGTTCGGCAAGAATGCTGCCCGGCGCTTGCGGCGGGCGGGGCGAATCCCAGCCGTGGTTTATGGGGGCGGAGGGCCTTCCATTCCGGTGGAGGTGGATCCGAAGGCGATTCTCCAGATTCTCCACTCCGAATCCGGCCACAATGCCATCTTCACACTCGAGATTCGGGGCAAAGCTCCCGCTCGAGTCATGATTCGCGAGTGGCAAACGGAGCCGGTCGACGGCCATCTTCTGCACGTTGACTTAGTGCGGATTGCCCGCGATACAAAACTCAAACTTCAGGTTCCGATTCAGGTCACTGGAGAGCCGGTGGGCGTGAAGGTGCAAGGCGGGATCTTCGAGTTTGTACTCCGAGAAGTGGACGTGGAATGCCTTCCTGACGATATTCCGGAACACTTCGTCGCCGAGGTAAGCGGACTGGAGCTGGGCAAGAACTTTCGCGTTTCAGAACTGACGGTGGATCCGAAAGTCAAGATTTTGACGGATCCCACGCGCGTCATCGCTCATGTGATCGAGTTGAAGGCGGAGGAAGAAGTGAAGCCTGCCGGCGAAGAAGTTGCGGCTGCTCCGGCCGAGCCCGAGGTCATCCGCAAGGGCAAGGCCGAAGCGGAAGAAGGCGAAGAAGCAGCGCCCGAAGGCAAGGAAGGGAAGGAAACCAAGGAAGCCAAAGAAGGCAAGAAGGAAGGCAAGAAAGAAGGCAAATAGGCTTCCGCCCAATCGAGACTCGAAATTCGAAAATCGAAAATCGAAATTCGGGTATCGCTAGGTTGTCCGATTTTGTTGTCCGAATTTCGAGTTCCGATTTTCGAATTTCGGTATTCGACATGAAGATGATCGCAGGCTTAGGAAACCCCGGCGCCGAATACCAGCAGACGCCCCACAACCTGGGTTTTATGGCTGTGGACCTCCTGGCCCGCGAGTGTGGCTTGGAGTTGGCGCATCGCGAAGCTCAAGCGCTGACGGCTGCGGCGCGCCTGGAGGGCCAGGAGGTTCTTCTGGCCAAGCCACAGACCTACATGAATCTGAGCGGTATGGCCGTGGCCAGGCTGTTCGAGAAATACAGCCTCGAGGTAAGCGATCTCATTGTGCTGGCGGACGATGCGGCACTCCCCCTGGGCAGTTTGCGCATTCGGCCACGAGGCAGCGCGGGCGGTCACAACGGACTGAAGTCCATCATCGGCGCGCTCAATTCCAGCGAGTTCGCGCGCATTCGTATGGGCATCGGCCCGGAGCAGCCCATCGGTGACATGGTGTCGTACGTGCTGGGGCGTTTCCACCGGTCCGACCTGGAAACCGTGTCTGAAATGCTGGGCCAGGCCTGTGAAGCCGTGCACGTCATTCTGCGAGAAGGTTCTCAAAAGGCGATGAACCGCTTTAACCGGCGGGTTTCACCGCAACCATCGTGAGGTTCCATGCGTAATTACGAGATTATTTTCATTGTCCGGCCCGACGCCACCGAAGAGGACGTCGAGAAACTAATTTCCCAAATGGAAGGCGTGGTGACGGGGACGGGCGGCAAGCTCGAAAAAGTGGAGAAGATGGGCCGCCGCCGGCTCGCTTATCGTGTCGCGAAGCAGCGGGAGGGTATCTATGTTCTTTTCCGGCTGCAAGGTTCCGGCGATACCGTCAAAGAGTTTGAACGCCGCTTGAAGGTGATCGATACGGTTATCAAATACATGACGGTGCGAATTGACGAAGACTTGGAGCGCGCTGAGAAATTCAAGGCGCTGCGGTCAAAACAGGAGTCGAAGAAGCGGCGTTCCAAGCCGGTTGCGGCTCCGGCCCCACAGCCGGCTGCGGAAGCACCCCCCGCGTGAAGAATTCGTTCCCGCGGCGCCGTCATGTTCGGGCGCGCGGAGGCGCTGGTTGTTCTCGCCCCGCGAACGGCCGCAAAGACGGGAATTCCTCACACCTACTGAAGGAGTAGATCAATATGCCAGTACCTCGAAACAATCCTGGAGACCCGGAACGCCCGCAAGGCAGGCGGGAGGGCGGACCTTCAGGCCCCAAGAAGCAGTTCTTCCGGCGGCGCAAGGTGTGCAAGTTCTGCGAGGAAGCGATTGACGTCATCGACTACAAGGACGCCCGCCTGGTGGGCGGATTTATTTCCGAACGAGGCAAGATTCTTCCTCGCCGCCTTACGGGTACGTGCTCAACCCACCAACGCTCTTTGAGCTTGGCCATCAAGCGCGCGCGCAACATCGCGTTGTTGCCGTTTTCGACCGGAGCGTGAAAAGCAGGGGCTAGGTTTTAGGGATTAGGGGCTAGGGTCGAAACGTCGTGAGGTCCGGCCGGCCCCTAGCCCCTAGTCCCTGTCACAGAAGGAGTGAACGATGGATGTAATTTTGCTCGAGAATATTGAAAAGCTTGGATCAAGAGGGCAGGTGGTGAAAGTCGCTGACGGTTACGGACGCAACTATCTTCTGCCCAAGAAAATAGCGGTCGAGGCCAACCCTCAGAACCGCAAGTGGATGGAGCAGCAGCGCGTCCGGTTTCTGAAGCTGGAAGCGAAGGAAAAGGGCGATGCGCAGGACCTTGCGACCCTGCTTCAGGGTGTCAGCGTAACCCTGACTCGAAAATCCGGAGAAAAAGGAACGCTCTTTGGTTCGGTTACCGCCATCGACATTGCCGAGAAACTGGCGGCCCAAGGCTACGTCATTGACAAGCGCAAGATCGCTCTCACAACACCCTTGAAAGTCTTAGGTGAATACGATGTCCCGATCAAACTCCACCGGGACGTAACCGCTTTCGTCAAAGTCAGGGTGGAAGGTGAAGGAGAGCCAAAGGCCCAACCCGCACCCGAAGCCCCAGCGCCGGCACCCGCGGCCGCACCCGCCAAGGAAGCAGAGCCGGCGGCCCAGTAGGCACGCGGCTCACTGTCATACTTACGTACGGGCACGCCATGGCGTGCCCCGACGATTCCAGGGAAAATCTCTTCCGGACTGTTTCCGCTCTGCTATAATTCCTTCTGCGATTTTTTCTCTGACAATCCAGGAACACTTTCCTTCCATGCCTAGCAATGCCGACCAGGAACGAGTAGTACCTCAAAATCTGGAAGCGGAACGGGCCGTGCTCGGCTCCATACTTCTAGATAATTCGGCCCTCAATCTTGCTTTAGAAGGAGTCGGAAAGGACGACTTCTTCTCGGAAGCGCACCGCATTACTTTCGATAAAATGATCGCCCTCTCGGAGAGGAACCGCACCATCGATCTGGTAACGCTCTCCGAGGAACTCTCCAAAGACGGGCAGATCGAAAAAGCCGGGGGAGCCGCTTACCTCGCTGCGCTCACCGATGGCGTTCCGGTCGGAGCCTCCGTTGCGGTTTCCGAGTACTGCCGCATCGTCCGGGGAAAATCGATCCTCCGCCGCCTTATCAATGTCTCGAACAACGTCATCTCCCGCTGTCTGGAGGGTTCTGACGACCCGCATACCCTGATCGACCCGGCTCAAAGCCAGATGTTCGAGATCGCCGAGCAGAAAGCCCAGTCGGGCTTCCTGGGCATCACCGAAATCGTCCGGTCGAGTTTCGGCAACATCGAGTGCCTCTTTGATCGCGGCCAGCGCGTCACGGGCGTCGAGACCGGCTTCACCAACCTGGACGATATGACCTCGGGCCTGCAGCCGGGCGAGCTGATCATCATTGCCGCGCGCCCCTCCCTCGGCAAGACCGCCCTGGCCCTCAACATCGCCGCCCACGCCGCCACAGAAAGAAGAACGGTGGGGGTCTTCTCGCTGGAAATGAGCAAGGAGTCGTTGCTCATCCGTTTGCTCTGTTCCGAGGCCCGAATCAACAGCCACAAGCTCCGCACCGGCTTTTCCAGCCGTGAAGATTGGACCAAGATGACCCAGGCGCTGGGACGCCTGGCGGAAGCGCCGCTTTTCATCGAAGACTCTCCGGCGCTCAGCATCATGCAGATTCGGGCCAAGGCCCGGCGCTTGAAGGCGGAAAAAGGCCTCGATCTCTTGATCGTGGATTATCTTCAGCTCGTCACGGGCCAGGGCCGCTTCGAGAACAGGACCCAAGAGGTGAGCTACATTTCCCGCAGCTTGAAGAGCATCGCCAAGGAACTCCACATCCCCGTGCTGGCCCTCTCACAGTTGAGCCGCGCTCCGGAAATGCGGCCGGGCCGCCAGCCGCAGCTTTCCGATCTTGCGCGAATCAGGTTCCATCGAGCAGGATGCGGATGTGGTCATGTTCATCATCCATCCGGACAACAAGCAGGAAGGCGACGGCGGCGGGAGAGGAAAAGTTAGGGATTGAAGTCGAATTGAAGATTGGCAAGCAGCGCAACGGACCCACGGGGAGCGTTCAGCTCGTTTTCTTAAACGCCTTTGATGTCCGCTTTCGAGAATTACCCGACCTCGCCCACGAGAATTACCGCGGAGGAGCCCGTCTCCGAAAGGATCCAATAGCCTCCCGTGAACACGGACACCCTTCTTCGTCCCACCTGGGTTGAAATCTCGCTTGCCACGACTTCGCCGGAATCTCCAGCGAGTGCGGGATCTCGCCAGCCGGCCCGTGCCCCGCCGAGTGATGGCGGTGGTCAAGGCGGATGCTTACGGTCACGGAGCGGTTCCCGTCGCCAAATGCCTGGCCGCCAGTGCGGCGTGGACTGGTTCGGGGTCGCCACGGCCGAGGAAGCCCTGGAACTCCGCGCGGCGGGAATCGAGCAGCCGATACTCCTGCTCGGCGGCCTGTACATGAGCGACCCGGCGGCCTCGTCATTGAGCACCGGCTGACGCCCTCGGTTTCCTCCACGGCCCGCCTTGATACCTACGCCGAGTGCGCGCAGCCGCACGGGCCGTCCCATTGAATTCCATCTGAAAGTGGATACGGGATTCGGGCGCCTGGGTGTGCCACCCGACCGGCTGGCATCTTTCCTGGAGCATTATCGCGAGCTGGAGGGACTGCAACTGAACGGGCCTGTTCACGCACCTTGCTTCCGCCGAGGATTTGGTCGCCTCCCATACCGAAGAGCAGGCCGAGCGTTTCAGCGGCCGCCCTCGAGCAGTTGCAGGCGCTTGCACCTCGAACCGGAATGGGTTCATGTTTCGAACAGCGGCGCGCTGCTCACCGGCGCGAGTTTCCCGGAGAACATGGTGCGCATCGGCGGGCTCTTTACGGTTACTACATGCCGCTCCTGCTCCCTCCGGGCGAAACACATTCCGGACCTGCCGGACTTCGAGCCGGTCTCAGCCTTAAATCCCGGGTGGTCTATCTGAAAGATGTGCCGAGCGGCACGCCCCTCGGGTACGGCGCGGCTTTCCACACCCGGCGCCCGTCGCGCATTGCCACGGTGCCGGTGGGCTACGCCGATGGCCTGAGCCACGCGCTCTCCAATCGCGGCCACGCCATCGTGCGCGGCAGGTTACGCGCGCCTGGTCGGCAACATCAGCATGGACCTGTCGCTGCTGGATGTCACCGATATTCCCGGCGTGAACGTCGGCGACGAAGTCATCCTCATCGGCCAGTCCGAACACTGCTCCCTCACCGCCCTCGAGATCGCCCAGGAAGCTCGGACACCGTCCCCTATGAAGTCCTCTGCTTGATCGGCAAGCGCGTGCCGCGGTTGTATGGGGAGTAGGTAGGGGCACGCCATGGCGTGCCGCCACGTCCTATTTGGCTTTCTGGCCTTTGATTATCTGGGTCTTGTGCGCGCCCTTCAGCGTGTGCACGAGGAATCCGTCCGCGCCTTCCAGCCAGACTTCGGCCAGAACGTAATCCGTCACGTATTCCGTATAAGACGGCGCGAAGTTCCCCACCACATCGAAGACCAACTGGGGCTCTGCGAGAGGCGGGCTAGGCTGCGCCAGCCGCTTCGTGAAGGGAACCTGGAATTCCTTTCCGGTCGTTTCCTGCCGCAGCGTAAGCTGATTGTCGTCCTTCGGTCCGACTTGGTATATGCCGGCGGGAAGACTCTTGCCCCCGGCCTGGAAGGTGAAAGGGATTTTAAAAGTGCCCTGGGCGAATGCGTTCGCTGCTCCCAAGACGAGAGCCAATGCCGTTGCCGCGCAAAGTGCCGCATGCTTCATATGCAACCTCCTTTCGTGGAGGACGAATATACAGCCGTCTCCCTTGGGGGAAAATCGAGAACACAGCCCTCTCCCCGCGGGAGAGGGCTGTTTAATCAACTACACGAACCACTCCTCCATGGACTTGTTGCGCGACGCCTGCGTAGACGGCACGCCATTCTTCACTGCCTCTTCCATGCCCTTGATGAACGTGTCGATTTCCTCGAGCGTTGTGTAAATGTTCGGCGACACTCGCAGGGCCTGGTAATCGAATACCTGGTTGGGCGGGGCTCCGCCCACCAGCGGTACGACGATGATCCGGTATTTGTCCATCAGGAACTTCGCGAGATCGCGGACATCGATTCCCTCGATGTTCACAGCCGCCACGCCCCAAGCCTGCGGAGGTTCACTGAAATCCGTCAGCACCTTGACGCGCGGATACGCCTTGAGGGCGTTGATCCAGCGCAAGTTCAGATAGCGCAGCCGCGCCGCTTTCCGCTCCGTGCCGATCGCCTGATGGTAAGCCAGAGCTTCCCCGAGCGCCGCCCTGATGGCCCAGGGGTGTGTGCCGATGGCCTCGAACTTTCGGATGTCGTTGTCCTGCTGTTCGGGCGCAGCCTGGAGGGGCCAGAATCTCGGAATCATCTCTTTGCGAACATACAGGCAGCCGTTGCCGATTGGCGCCAGCAGCCATTTGTGCAGGCTGACGCCGTACGCGTCGCACTCGAGTTCCCTCAGCTTGAAGGGGAAGTGTCCCAGAGCGTGGGCGCCATCGACGATCGTCACGATCCCCTTCGAGCGCGCCAGGCGCGAAATCCGCGCTACGGGAAACATCTGCGCCGTCAAGTTGGTGACGTGGCAGAAGTGGAATACTTTCGTGTTCGGCGTGATGGCCTTCTCGAATCGCTGGTAGAGATCGTCCCCCGTCGTGGGGACGGGGAATTGCAGGCGGGTCACTTTGATGTTTTCCCGCCGCATGCGCTGGTCCCAGGTCGTCAGCATACGGGGATAATCCTGTTCGGTCGTGACCACTTCGTCACCGGCTTTAAGGTCGATGCCGTTCTGCGCGATTTGGAGCGACTCGCTCGCGCCGCGCGTCAGCGCCATCTCCTCCGGGTCGCATCCAAACTCCTCGGCCATGCGCAGCCGGATGGTCTCGATGCGGCCGGCAATCGGCCCCTGATAAAAGATGGGCGACATGTTGATCATGTCCATATAGCGCCATTCCGCCTCGAGCGCCACGCGCGGAGTCGGGCAGGTAAAGCCGTTGTTCAGGTTGACGATGGTGCGGTCCAGCTTGAAATCCAATTGGATCTCCCGCCAGTAGAACTCGTCTTTCGCAACCTGCGCGGGCGGCTGGTCCGCAACCGATTGGGAGGCCGCCAGCAGGCGCTCGAGCCGCATCACTTTGGCCGCAGACGCAACCGTTCCGGCGGCTCCGGCGGCGCGCAGAAAAGATCTTCGACTCCACGAATTAGCTCTCATTAAGACCTCCTTAGGTCTAGGGGGGTTCGTTTTGAGATTCACATTATAAGGGAGTGGGGAGTTGAGTCAAGGCAATCGAGGAGTCGAGAGTCGAAAGTCGAGAGTCGAGAGTTGAAAGTCAAAAAGCCGTAGGGCAAGAGCCGGGAGGCCGCAGAGACACTGTCTCGAAGGTCTACGCCTACTCGACTTTTGACTCTCGACTTTCGACTATCGACTCTTGACCGCTTCTCAGATAAAGAACAAGCAACCCCCCCGCCGCTCCCGAACACGCGAACTTTGCTGCCACCGGCAGGCCGGACGGAGAAAAGAATCCCTCCAGCACGCCTGCCACCACTAAGAGCGGGATAATCCCTAATGCCAGGCGAACCCCCTGCCCTCCGTAGAGAGCAACGGACTCGCGGCGCGGCAATTCGCCGGGAAAGAGCAGGCCGCGGCCCAGCAGCAAGCCGCCAGCGCCTGCAATAAACACCGCCGGCAATTCCAGAATTCCGTGCGGCGCGACAAACGACCAAAGCTGCAAGCTCATCCCCGCCTGCCAACATGCCGCACCGATGACCCCCAGCATCACGCCATTCATCGCCAGCAGATAAACCGTACCGACACCGGCGATTATTCCGGCAGCGAACATCGTGAAGGAAACGGTTAGGTTGTTGGTCATGATGGCGCTCGAAGCCAGCGGCTTGATGGTGACGACGGAGTGCGTCCACATCTCGCGCCGGTCAATTGTGGCGCTCATTTCGGGACCGAGGAAGAAGCGCTGCAACGCAGGGTCCGCGAGAGTGGCCAAAAAACCCGCTATGGCCCCGGCGATAAACAGCATGAATGCCAGAGCCGTGTATTTCCAAGTCTCGCGGAAGAGGCGGGGAAACTCGTGGCCATAGAAACCCAGGATGCGAGCGCGGCCGCACCGTGCGGCCCATGTAGATGAGGTTGTGGGCGCGGGCCAGAAGCTGATTGAGGTACCCGGCCCAGGGCCGGCTTAAAGGGTCTTCGCGCACCGCGGCCAAATCCGCGGCAATCTGGCGGTAGAGCAAGCCCAGTTCGCTCAGTTCCGCATAGGACAGAACACCCGAGCCTCGGCGCCCGGCCTTCTCAATGATCAATGCCAGGCGATCCCAGTACGGCTTGCGTTTTTCGATCCAGCGTGAGCTAATCATTGGGTTGGAAACTGGAAAATAGAAACTGGAAACTCGAAAGTAGCGTGGCGTAACCAAAGTTCATGCATAAGTCAGCGCCGACACGTCGGGCGACATAGTTTAGCCTACCGCGTCGAGAAGGTGTGAAGATAAGCGCAGTCTGTCATCCTGAGAGAAGCGAAGGATCTCTGCAGTTGTTCTCATGTCGTCCAACATTAAGAAACTGCCTGGATTCTTCGCTTCGCTCAGAATGACAGACATGCTTGCCAATTATCCATTTTCCAGTTTCCATTTTCCAGTTTCGACTTTCGACTCTTTATGGATAACTTGCTTATTGAAACACCCGAACAGATTCCTCTCGAATTCCCATTGGCGGGAATCGGCAGTCGATTTCTGGCGCTGGCTTTAGACACAGCGCTTCAGATTATCGGCTGGGCGATCTTGGGTGGAAGCGTCTACGCCGCAGGGTTGAGAGGGCTGCACAAGCCCGTGCGAGGCGTCTGGGCGGCGGCCCTTGCAGCGTTACTCCTGTTCCTCCTCCAATCCGGGTACTTTGCGATCTTCGAAGCGATCTGGAATGGCCAGACCCCTGGCAAGCGCCTGATGAACCTGCGTGTCATCGAGGAATCCGGCCGGCCGATCACGGTGTACGAAGCGGTGGCGCGCAACCTGCTTCGCATCATTGACAGTATTCCGGTCCTGTATGGAGTAGCCATCATCAGCGCCCTGCTCAGCGCCAAGAGCAAGCGCCTGGGCGATTACGTGGCGGGGACGGTGGTGGTCCATGAAAAAGCTCCCGTGTTGGATGGCGGGCTGCGATGGGAATCACCGACCCCTTCAGGCGGGGAGCGATTCGACGTTTTGCGCCTCACGCCGGGAGAGTTCCAGTTGGTGGAAGCGTTCCTCCTGCGCCGCAAAGAACTCGCCGAAGGTGTCCGGCGCGACGCGGCGCGAAAGATCGTGCAGCGCCTCTCCGGGCGCCTTGACCTGACCGCGCAAGACGTCGCAGGAACCTGAAAAACTTCTCGAAACACTCGCCCTCGCGTACCGCGCCCGCGCCCGCTACGGTTAGCGCGCATCGTCCGCAGGGGCGGTTCGCGAACCGCCCCTACCAACCTACTCGCGGATTCCCACATACCACAAGCTTGCGAGCGCCATTTCTCGCAGCGAGTAGAGCGTGCGCAGATAGGAATCGGCTTCGATGGGGCTGTCGGGATCCGGTGAGGCATAAGCGGTGACACCCAGAGCGCGGAACATCAGTTTGATTCGGTAAAGGTGGAAGCCGTCGCTTACGGCGATGCAGGTGTGCATTTGGCGCTGGCGCAGCAGCAGGGCTACAGCCTTGACGCTGTCATAAGTGGTCAGGCTCCGGGTGTCCGCCAGGATTTTGGCTTCCGCCACGCCGCGCTGGATCAGGTCATCGCGCCCCACGCCGGCCTCGGTGAATTGGCGGTCGCCGCCGCTGCCGCCGGTAGTGATCACCAGGGGCGCGAGGCCGTGCTCCTCGAGGTTGAAGGCATGATCGAGCCGGGCTTTGAGAACCGGCGAGGGCGCGCCGTTATATTCGGCCGCGCCGAAGACCACGATCGCATCCGCAGGCGTGGCTTCGTCGCGCGCCGCCTGCTCGCGGATAGCCCGATAGAGCGACCTTTCAGCATAGGCTAGAGCAAGCGCCGCCAGCAGCAGGATACCGAGAACTCCATGGCGAACACGCAAGTGAATCAGCCCAGAAACTCCTTCAATTCGGACTCCGGCACTCCGCCGGGTCGAAGGATGCGCACACGTTCGCCCGTCAAGTCGAGCACCGTCGAGGCTAGCTCTCCTCGAGTCGGACCTCCATCCAGGATAAGGGGCAGAAGATCGCCGATCTGCCGATCCACCTCTTCTGCGGTGCAACAGGCGGGCAGTTCCGACAGGTTGGCGCTGGTTCCCGTCAAAGGCCGCCCCGAAGCCTCAATCAAGGCCGTAGCCAAGAGTGCGTGCGGCCAGCGTAGTCCCACTTTGCCCGTGTTGGCCGTGACCTTTAGCGGGATCTGGCGAGAGGCGGGAACCACCAGAGTCAAAGGGCCCGGCCAGAACTTCTTCGCTAGGGTGAAGAAAAGCAGAGGCGGGTCGTGGGTCAGGTCCGCCGCTTGATCGATTGACGCCACCAGCAGGGGCAGAGGCCGGTCCGCGGTGCGGCGCTTGATTCGAAACACCTCGCTCACCGCGGCCAGATTGAAAGGATCAGCGCCCAAACCGTAAAAGGTGTCGGTTGGAAAAGCCACAACCTTGCCCGAAATGATTATGCGGACCGCGTATTCCAGCAGGAATCCCAGCCGTGCTTCGTCTACTTTTATCAGTTCAGCCATGTGCTTTACCGTGTGCGCCGCGACCTGACAAAGGCTTGCGGCTGACCGTAACATAAGCTGCTCAAAGGGTCAAGGCCCGCTGAGGGTTTGTTTCAAGCCCGCTGAGGGTTTGATGTTCCCAGAATATCCTTGACTTGTTCCCCTCCCATCGGTCAGAATGACTGGAGTATCGTAGTTATTGCGATTTCATTATTTCAATTTGAAATGGGGGTGTTGATCGTTTGGCTGAAGTAAGACTTCAGGACGGAGAGTCCTTGGAAAACGCGCTTCGCCGCTTCAAGCGAAAGGTGCAACAGGAAGACATCATAAAAGAGATCAAACGACATTCGTTTTACTTAAAACCTGGTGAGAAGAAGCGAGTCAAAGCGGCCTTAGCTCGCAAGCGAGCACGCAAGAAGGCCAGGCACGAACAGGATTAGGGATCCAGAAGCAGCGGGATAAGAGGAACGGCGCAGGCCTCGCGGCGTCGATCCTTTGCTTTGTTCCCAGCGGGTGGGGCCCTGTTCGAGCGGAGGAGTGCACCGATGGAGTACCGGGACAGGGTCCTGAAGTGTATGGACTGCGGGGCGGAGTTTGTCTTCACTGCCGGGGAGCAGCTCTTCTACGCCGACAAGGGTTTCAAGAATGAACCCAAGCGCTGCCGCACTTGCAAGGCGAAGCGGAGTCAATCCCTGAACGGCCAGACCCACCACCGGGTGGAAACCACGACCACCTGCACTCAGTGTGGCAAAGAGACGACCGTTCCATTTAAGCCGACTCAGGGCCGGCCAGTCTACTGCCGGGAGTGTTTCCAGCAACGGCGGGTTGCCCCCAGTCCCGCCTGATTCCACTTTCTATATTTCCCACCTGGCAAACTCGGGGCGACGTGTGCAATCCTGAAGGTCTGTTTGGGATAGCAAGGGCGGTCCCGCGTCAATCAGGCCACCGCAGGGCATTGTAGCACCGCCGTTCGATTTCCGATTATGGCCACGTTCCAGATTCTCAATTTCGGATGCCGCGCGAGCCAGGCCGACGGTGCTGCGATCAAGAAGCAGTTGCTTGAATCGGGGCTTCAAGAGGTGGAGGACGTCGCCGCGAGCGAGCTGGCGATTCTGAACACCTGCACGGTGACCGCCAGGGCGGATGCCGAGGTTCGGCAACTGATCCGGCGCATCCACCGGGCAAACCCGCGCTGCCGGATTCTGGTAACCGGCTGCTACGCGCAGCGTTCGCCTTCCGAAATCGCTCAGTTGGGCGGTGTCACCTGGGTGGTCGGGAATTCCCACAAGCATGTCATTGCGGGCCTGATAAGTTCGGACGTCTACTCCGGAGTCAGGAGTCAGAAGTCAGGAGTCAGAAGCAGCAGGGCAAGCCGACCTTGTGCAGATTCGGCAGCTCGAAGCCATCCCAGCGAATTCCAATCAGTCGGAAGTCGGCTTTCCCGCTCTCGTTGCGCAAACAAACGCTCCTCAGCAGCCCCTGGTGCTCGTGGGAGAAATCAGCGAGGAATTCCATTTTGCTCCCGTATTTCCTGACGACCGCACACGCCCAACGCTTAAGATTCAGGACGGGTGCAACGCGCGGTGCTCCTTTTGCGTGATTCCCTCCGTCCGTGGGCGCAGCCGCAGCCTGGCGCCCGCGAAAGTCCTCGAGCAGGTCCGCGAATTGGAAAGCAGAGGCTACAAAGAGGTCGTTCTCTCCGGGATTAACCTGGGAAGCTATGGGCGCGACCTTGATCGCCGCATTACGTTTCTGAGTCTCCTCGAAAGACTGCTGAACGAGACTGCCATCGCTCGACTCCGCATAAGTTCGATTGAACCGATGGACGTTACTCCCTCGCTCATCAAGTTGGCCGCCGGCGAGCCACGTTTGGCGCAGCACTTCCACATCCCGTTGCAGAGCGGGTGCAGCAGGATCCTCCGCCTCATGAACAGAAGGTATTGGCCCTCACAATATGCCGAGCGCATCCTCGCCATTCGCGAGCAAATTCCCAATGCCGGCATCGGCGCGGACGTGATGGTGGGCTTCCCGGGCGAGACAGACCCGGACCACGCCGCCAGCGCCGCATTCATCGAATCGCTGCCTTTCACCTATCTGCACATCTTTCCGTATTCGGCGCGGCCGCAAACGCCCGCTGCGGCCTCACCCCAGCAGGTGAACGGCCGGGTGGCCCACGAGCGTGCCAATGAAATCCGCGCCCTGCTCGCTCGCAAGCGCCAGGCCTTCCTTCAGGCGCAAGTCGGCTGCAAGCTCTCCGCGCTCATACTGGATGAATCACAAGGTGGTGAGCGCGTGTCGCTCAGCAGTAATTATTTGAAGATTGTCCTCGCCGGCTCAAACCTTCCGCCCAACACCTTGGTCGATGTCCAAATAGGGCGGGTTCATGAGGGGCTGCTCTTTGGATTCGCCGATCAACGTTGAATCGCCGCTGGACAGACGGAGTAGAATTGCTCAGAATATTCTCTGGCAACCAAGCCTCCTGATCGGCACGGCAGCGTAAGCGGGACGGTGAAACTTGAGCATTGCGGAAACTCCAGCGGCGGACGGCACCCCCATCAGCGAGTATATCCTGGGAAACTTCGTGCCGCTCTCTCACTTGGCCCACGGCTGGGAAATACACTCCATGGCTCCGCTGACTCCCGCCGAGGATCGCACGATGGTGCGAGAACCGGCGCAGGCGGTGCCGGCGAAGATCGCGGAGCGGATCGGCCCCCTTCGAATTCTGATAGTCCCTTATATCGCTTGCATGGAGTCAGGGGATGTCATCTGCACAGCAAAACCGAAAGGGGAATCCCACACGGCGGCGTGGGTCGAGACCAGTGCAAGAACCAATCTCATCCTTGCTTGCCGGGAAGTTGACGCCCACGATACGGGATTCGAGTTCCTGGCCAGCGTCGCCGAATTGCTGCGGCCGCGCCTGAGCGTTTCGGAATTCGCCGCCTATGATGAACTCCTGGAAGAGGAACTTCGCCACGGAGTGCGCGGCGAGATCGATGAGGAATCTCTGACGGCCAAGCAGGCGCTTCTGGCCATTCGTCCCTGGCGCCGCAGCCGGCTTCAGTACGAGCCCTACCGAGACGTCTCCCTGGTCAGCACCCTTGCTGAATACATGCACGGATTGTGGCACGACGTCCAGATCCGCGTTGGACCTCAACACTTGCCCCTCCAGCAGTTGCGCCGCCGCATGACCCTGATGGCCAAACTTTTCCCGCCTAACTCCGGCTATGCCGTATTCGCCAAGGATTTAGAAGAGGAACCAGCAGGGGAAGCGGGAGATGAGAAATCAGGAACTAGAGATTAGAAAGTGGTGCCCTGCGTTCGGGAGTTCGTTAAGGAAACCTGTCCCATTCGCCCCGGTTCTTCGGAGCCCCGTCAGGGGCGGCATAGAGTAGCCCAGGGCGCAAGCCCTGGGGTCAATGGCCCTCACCCCGCCTTCGGGCACCCCTCTCCCGCTGGGGCGGGAGAGGGGACGGGGTAAGGGTGCGGCCCTCCGACCCACGGCTCAAGCCGCGGGCTACACGCCGCCGCCCGCTCCGCGGGCTGAATTCGCTCTACCGGTTCTCTGCCAAGCGCACACGGATATCGACGGCGCGAAAATCCTCGCCATCAGGAAAAACCATCAGAGGATTGATGTCCATCTCGGCGAGTTGGGGCAAATCTTCGACGAGTTGGGAGAAGCGCTCTAGGATTTCCGTCAGCTTTTCCAAGTCGACAGCAGGCTCGCCGCGCACTCCTTCGAGAAGGCGGCTGCCACGGATCTGACGGATCATCTCCCGCGCCTCGAGATCGGTGATCGGCGGCACGCGAAAGACAACATCCTTGAAAGTCTCCACGTAGATGCCTCCCAAGCCGAACATTACCAGCGGCCCGAATTTGGGGTCGTGCGTCATGCCCACAATGACCTCGCGCCCGCCGGGCACATACTCCTGCACCAGAAAGCCCAAATGACCCTCGGGGACTGCCGAAGGCGGGAGACGCCGCTTCACTTCGTCCGTCATCTTCTGAGCGGCGTCCATCAACTCCTCCGGCGTATGAATATCCAGCCTCACGCCGCCCGCTTCCGTCTTGTGCACGAGGCCGGGTGCAACGGCTTTCAGCACGACGGGGTAGCGCACCTGTTGCGCAACTCCACCAAGCTCTTTCACATCCGCTGCGAACGTCGATCGAGCCGCGCAAATGCCATAGCACGCGACAAGCCTTTGTGCTTCCAGGGGAGTCAATTCGGAACGCCCTTGGCGGCCGACCTCGTTGAGCAACTCCAAGGCCGCCTCGCGATCCATGTCGAAACTCCGAACCTTGCCGAGAGGCTTCTCACGCCACTGCCGATAGCGGTCCAGCGCAGCCAAAGCATGTACCGCCGACTCGGGGAACAAGTAGATGGCCATGTGGCCGGGATGTTTCTCGTTCAGCTTCTGGAAGAATTCGTCGGGGGCCATGAACACGCCAAAGATCGGCTTGTCACACTTCTTTCGCACCGCCTCGAGGCCTTCGACGATTTCCATCGCATCGATCATCATGGGAGGAACAAACACCACCAGAAGCGAATCAATCCCTTCGTCCTCGAGGAGTATCTGCGCGCAAGCATCATATTGGCTACGGTCGGATCGAGGAGTCATGTCGATGGGATTCTGCACGATCGCCTCGGGCGGCAAAAGGCGGCGAAGTTCCTGGCGGGTCCTCGGGGAAAGCTCGCCAATCCGCAATCCAAGATTGACGGCTCGATCCGTAGCCATGATCGCTGGGCCGCCCGCGTTGGTCAAAATCCCCAGGCGGTTGCCGCGCGGCAGCGGGTTCTTCGAAAAACCCATAGCCAAGTCGAAAAGCTCTTCCACAGTGTTCACCCGGATAACTCCGGATTGTTCCAGAAGCGCGTCCGCAGCGAGGTCGAGACCCTGGAGCGCCGAAAGCGCTCCGGTGTGCGACATGGCTGCCTTTGCTCCCGCCGCGGTCCGGCCCGACTTGACCGCCAGGATGGGCTTCCGTTTCGAGATCCGGCGAGCGATCTGCATAAAGCTCTTGATATCGCCGATCGACTCCAGGTACATCAGGATGAGGTCCGTGTTGGGATCGTCTTCCCAGTAACGCAGCAGCTCATTGGGAGAGACATCAGTTCGGTTCCCCAGGCTTACAAAGTAGGAGAAGCCGAGGTCGAGCTGATGGGCGATGTTCAGGATGGCTACTCCCAGCGCTCCGCTCTGCGACATGAACGCGATCCGCCCGGAAAGCGGAAGCGTGGGCGCAAACGTGCAGTCCATGTGAACCGCCGCCTCGGTGTTGATCAACCCCATGCAGTTGGGTCCGATCATGTGCATTCCATAACGCCGAATCTGAGCACCCAGTTCCGCCTCCATCCTCCTGCCTTCTTCACCCGTCTCAGAAAACCCCGCCGTGATGACCACCAGGCCCTTCACGCCCTTCTTCCCGCAATCGTCCACGACCTCCGCCACAGAGTCGCGCGGCACCACGATAATCGCCAAATCTACGGGGTCAGGAATGGCGCTGACGGAAGGATAGGCTTTCATCGAGTGAATGAAATCCGCCTGGAAGTTCACCGGAAACAGCATGCCTCGGAAATCGAATTCAACCAGTTGGTGCAGAATCTGCCGGCCGATCGAGCCTTGCTTGCGCGAGGCGCCGACCACGGCAATGGACTGAGGTTTCAGAAGAGCGTCAAGAAGATGCATAAGAACTCCTTTCGCGCCCTCTCTCTTACTCCTATTGCAGGTTTCTGCCAAGCGAAGAAAAATCGAATCGAAGATGATCCGCAGATTTCGCAGATCAGGCGAAGTTCGGCAGGTGGGCAGGCAGATCGGCTGCGGGCGGCGGCGGCAGCATTCCTCCCTTGCGACGCCTTGCTTGATCGGTGAAATCTGAGTAATCTGTGGACCATGTCAAATCGGACAGCCACTCGGTACTTGATGGGAACAGCATGCGCAGGACTATTCACCTTTGGCGTTATGACCTCTTTCCTGGGCGCGACTCTTCCTGAACTGAGCGCCCGGCTGAACTTTGATTTGGAGCGCGGCGGCGCGCTTTTCAGCTTTCTCTATTTCCCCCAAATTCCCATGGTGTTTTCTGGCCGGACCGCTGATTGACCGCTTCGGCAAGAAACCCATCCTGGCCGGAGGCTTCCTGCTTTGTGCCGCGGCACTGGTTGGAATCGCCTATGCTCCCAGCTATGCGGTGTTGGCTGCACTCCTCATTGCGCTCGGTTTGGGTGGCGCCTCTGCCATGAGCGCTTCCAACACCCTCATCCCCGATCTTTACCCGGAGAATCCGTCATCCCCCTTGAATCTCGCAGGCGTCTTCTTTGGCGTCGGCGCCATCTTCTTCCCGTGGCTCGTCGCTCTCATGGCAGCGCGGCTGGGCCTGGTACTTACTATTTGGCTGATCACCATAATGGTGGCTGGAGTTGCATTGGTCGCCATTTCGCAGACCTTTCCGCCTGCCAGCTCGGGCGGAGGGTTTGATTGGGGGGAAGTGCGTCGCCTAGCCCGTGACCCAGCGGTGATAATTTTGGCTCTCGTTTTGTTCTTCTATTCCGCCGTGGAAATCTCAACTGCCGGGTGGAGCCGGACCTTTCTCGAGCGAGACCTCCACGCTCTGCCGCAGAGGTCCGCCGTAATCCTGACGATGTTCTGGGTTGCCATGATGGTGGGGCGCCTTGCTGCCAGCCAGGTGGTAAAGCGGGTGCGCGGGCCCAAGCTGTTGCTGGGCGCGTCGCTGGGCGCGGTGTGTGGGCTATGTGTGGTCGTCTTCGCAAACTCGGTCGTCGTGGCCAGCGTGGGCATCGTGATCTGCGGATTAACTTATGCGCCGGTCTTCCCCACCACCGCGGGAACGGCCAGCACGTACTTCCCCAAGTTGTTCGCGACGGTCTTCGGCATCCTCATGGCCGTGGGCTTGTCCGCAGGAGTAATCCTCCCTCCGGCCATTGGATATGTGGCCAAGATTGCAACCGTAAGGGCGGGTATCTCCCTGGTGCTTGCTTTCGCGGTTCTCTTGACCGCCGTGCAAGCGATTTTCCTGGCGTACGAGCGCCGGAAGCTTTTAGGGCAGGTAGGCAGGTAGGCAGATGGGCAGTGGGAAGGATTCACCGAGAGTTTCCCCTCGCCCCCTTGGGGCAGAGGGTGCCCCCATGACAGCACTCTCACGAGCGCCCAGAGAGATCCTAAATAGGGAAGTACCTGTCGAAAGGACAGCTATGAACCGCCGCAGCTTCCTCCGGTATTCGGCGTCTCTCCTGGCGATTCCTGCTTTGCAAGTGAAAGCGCGAGACCTCGAGTGTGAGATCGCTGTGATCGGAGGCGGCACGGGCGGGTACGCGGCTGCGCTCGCGGCTTTGCGAAACGGCAGGCGCGTCATCTTGACGGAAGAGACTCGATGGATCGGAGGACAACTCACGGCCCAAGCAGTTCCCCCGGATGAGCATCCCTGGATCGAACAGTTCGGGTGCACGCGCAGTTATCGCGCCTATCGAGAGTCGGTCCGCGATTACTACCGGCGGAACTACTCCTTAACCACACAAGCTCGCGCGCGCACCGACCTGAATCCGGGAAACGGTTCGGTCTCGCGATTGACCCATGAGTTTCGCGTCTCCGTCGCGGTGCTGGAAGCGGCCCTGGCCCCATACGTGAGCAGCGGCCAACTACTTGTTCTCCTGGAGCACGTTCCGCAGAGCGCCGAAACGGACCGGGACCGCGTGAGGAGCGTTGCCGTCCGCGACACGCGCAGCGGACTTACCCGCGCCATCAGCGCGAAGTACTTTCTCGATGCCACCGAACTCGGAGACCTGGTTGCATTGACGAAGACGGAATGCGTCACAGGGGCGGAATCCCAAGCAGACACCGGCGAGTTGCACGCCCCGGCGAAATCACAGCCGGCCAACAGCCAGTCCTTCACCTTCTGCTTTGCCATGGACCACCTCGAGGGTGAGGATCACACCATCGAGCGGCCGCGGGACTACGACTTTTGGCGTGGGTATGTACCCAACTTGGCGCCGCCCTGGCCTGGGCCGTTGCTGAGCTGGACGTATTGCGAGCCAACCAGCTTGCGACCGATCAAAGCTGACTTTACTCCCAATCCGCAACCGGACGCCGACGGTGATCACAATCTGTGGATTTACCGGCGCATCGCAGATCGCTCCAACTTCACGCCCGGCGCCTACCTCAGTGACATCACACTCGTGAACTGGCCTCAGAACGATTATTGGGGCGGCGATCTGGTGACTGCCTCGGCCGACCGGCGCATCGAGCTACTCGGCAGGGCAAAGCAGCTCGGCCTTTCATTGCTCTATTGGATGCAAACCGAGTCTCCGCTTCCCCACGGCGGGTACGGCTGGAAAGGGCTTCGACTTCGCAACGACGTGGTGGGAACGGAGGACGGCCTTGCCGCCGCGCCTTACATCCGCGAGTCACGCAGGATCCGTGCTGAATTCACGGTTCTCGAGCAGCATGTGGGGACGGAAATGCGGATGAAGCTAACCGGGAAATCCCTCGGCGAGGTCACGCCAGAGAAATTCCAGGACTCTGTGGGCGTGGGCGCGTACCGGATTGATCTGCACCCTTCAGCGGGAGGAACCAACTACATCGACATCAGTTCGCTGCCCTACCAGATTCCTCTCGGAGCGCTGTTGCCGCAACGCACAGAAAACTTGCTGGCGGCGGCGAAGAACATTGGAACGACGCACATCACGAATGGCTGTTACCGCTTGCACCCGACAGAATGGAATATCGGAGAGGCTGCCGGTGCGCTGGCCGCACATGCGCTGAAGCTCGGCGAACCGCCTCGCGCCATTCGCAACAGCCGCAAGCTTCTGGATGACTTCCAGAACAGCCTGGTGTCACAAGGCTTCGAGCTTGATTGGCCGCGTATAGAGCCACTCTGAGTGAAGCCCGCGGTAGGGGCGGTTCGCGAACCGCCCCTACGCAGTCTCACCAGCCTCATTCCAGACGAATCACAACGATCTCAGGATGGTTCCCGGTGCGCATGGCAGGGCCCCAAGTGCCCGCCCCGCTCGACGTGTACAGAGTGTAGTCTCCTTCGACGTGCAGCCCGTGGTAGTACTTCCCATAGACTAACCGCGAAATAAACTGGATCGGAAAGATCTGTCCGTGGTGGGCGTGGCCCGAAAGCTGCAGGTTAATTCCCACCTCTTTCGCTTGCGCGATGTGGGTAGGGCTGTGGTAGAGCAGGATCGAGGGGAGGGCTGGATTGAAGCCCGGAAGCTCCGCGACCGTCCGCGCGATATCCAAGGAATGCCCTCTCTCGGGATAACTTATACCGATCAACTGAAGACCTTCGATCTCCACTCGTTGGTCGGCCAGGATTTGGACTGGAGTTGTGCGCAGCGCGGCATAGGCGCGCTCCACCCCCAGGTACGTTTCATGGTTTCCGGTCACGAAGTAGGTCCCCAGCGGTGCTCGAAGAGCCTTGAGCGGGGCAATGAACTGCTCGAGAGTTCCATCTCCTCCGTCAAAGAGGTCGCCGGTGATGGCCACTAAGTCCGGGCTTTCTGCATTGGACATCGCCACCAACCGCGCGGCGAAACCGGAGCGCAGGATCTGCCCCAAATGAACGTCTGTAAGCTGCACCACTTTTCTTCCTCGCCAGGCGGGCGGCAGGTTCTTGATTCGCACCGTGAGGCGCCGGACGCGGGGATGGTAGGCGTTCCAAAGGCCGTAGGCGGAGTACACGCCGGCCAGCGCCACAGCGGCCCAACCGAAGATGACTCGGCTTGGTGAGTGCGTGAAAAGCTTCACCGTTCCCCAGGCGCCCCAAGCGATCGCAAAGGTCAGAATCAGCGTCAATCCAACTCCCAGCCACAATCCCGAGCAGAAGTAGACCGCGCGTAATAGCAGGTTGTCGCTCCAGTGCGCAAGGATGGACGAGGCAATGAAGATCGAGGGCAGGAGAAGAAGCATCGCCGCCAACGCGTCCCTGCGAGCCGCTGAGGCAATGCCGAAGAAATGGGCGAGAGAGAAGTATACGAAGTAATGGCTGAAGAACAGGATCGAGAAAGCGATCAGGACGAACACCGGAATGGCGATGTAGCCTCGTGACATGAGATTTCACCGTAAAAAGCCCAACCGCCATTCTACACAGGCAGGTCAAGAATGGAAAGAACCGAAGACCATAGCGCTGATTCAGATGCCTGATTCCGTTCATGCCCCTCGTTGATTCTGGGTCGAGAGCATTCCGCAAAGGAAATAGGTGTTGACAAGAGTATATACCTTTTGTTAAACATTAGTCGGTTGCTCGCGTCGAGTGCATTGCGCCGCGCGGGATATAACGGGCCGATATTCCCAGAAACTCTCCTTAATAAACGGTACTCTTAGGACCTAATGAGAGGACAGGTGATGCTCCGGCCAAGGTGGTTCGCAGCCGTTGCGCCCACTTTAGTGATGGGCGGCTTCTGAGATCGAAACGATTGACAGCTCGGTAAACTGAAAACCGGAGTGGAGGGAATCTCATGAAAATAAGTATCGACCCAGTAATTGCCGGGCGCATCAAGGCGGCCTGGAACAAACTAACCCCGGCCCAACGAGGTCAGCTCGCTCCGCTGGTCCTGGACGCCCACCAGCAGGCGGTAACGGTTGCGCAGACTCGCAAGGCTCCAACGGACCCGGCCGCGGCCCACTACCTTGTGCTGGCGCACAGCGTGTTGAACAACGACTCGGACGGTGTCGTGGCGAGCCTCGAATCAGGCGTCGTCATCGACGTCGGCCCGGACGGCGTGATGTGGGGTACCGGAAAGTACCAGCAATTCGATCCGGGCTGGACCGAAGCCTTGGCGTCTTATCTGGAAACGCTGGCTTTTGGCGGCAATCACCCCTTCATGGCGATTCCGCAGGCGATTCCCATTCCCGATGACGTGCAGATCGGGCTGGTGGGGGACTGGGGCACCGGCGACTGGAGGCCGGCTCCCAACCTGGCGCCGAGCACCGATGTGGGCCAGCCATCTGGCATTTCTCCAGCCGGATCTCACCATTCACCTCGGTGATGTCTACTACGCCGGCACAAGCGATCAGGAGCAGCATCTGCTTACTAACATCTGGCCCAAGGGCTCGCTAGGATCGCTGGCCCTGAACTCAAATCACGAGATGTATTCCGGAGCGCAGCCTTATTTCGACGCCATCACCAATCCGGGCTCACCATTCGCGATGCAGAAGGGATGCAGCTATTTCGCGCTGGAGAACACGAACTGGGTGATCGTGGGTCTCGACTCCGCGTATTTCTCGCCGGCAAGCGGCCTCTATATCGATGGTTCGCTCGGCCCGGCCGAGGGGGCCCAGGTTCAATTCCTGCAACAACAAGTGGCCAAGGGCAAGCGGGTGATTGTCCTGACCCATCACAACGGTTTAGAGCAGGATGGTTCGAGTACTACCGGATTGTGGGCGGAAGTGATGAGCGGCTTCCCGGCCGGGACCGGCCCCGCGTATTGGTACTGGGGCCATGCCCATGCCGGGGTGGTGTATCAACCCAAGCCCTCGCGAGAGGGTGATCCGGCGAGCATTCTTTGCCGCTGTTGCGGCCACGGCGCCTTGCCCTGGGGCCACGCCTCTGAACTTGACAATAACCCAAATATCGTCTGGTACGAAAACCGCCCTGCGCGCGACCCCGACATCCCGCAGCGCGTGCTGAACGGCTTTGCCATGCTCTATTTGGACGGAGGGAACATTGAAGAGGTCTTTTATGACGAAAACGGTGGTGGAGCCTGGGACAGTAGCGGGGCGTAGCCGGAGCGACCGCGCGATCGTCCGCGGCCGCCGATAGTTCAACCCATTACCCCAGCAATGACGAGAGGAGATTTGAATATGAGTCCGGACATGCATCTATGGATACTCTGGGTCATTGTCGCCTGCGGAGCTGCGGGAGGATTTGTGAACGTCTTCATCGGCGATTCAGGGCTCCACTTGCCGAAGATCGAAAACGGTGTGTTCTTACCCGGCTTTATCGGGATTGTGTTGATTGGGATGGCCGCGGCGTTGGGTGCTTGGGCGTCGATGAAAGGCGCCACCCTCATCGGGGCCGAAGCAAGACCACTCACACTATCAAGCATGGACATCGCCAATGCGATGCTCATCGGTTTCGGCGGCGTCAAATGGTGGAAAAGTGAGATCGAGAAGGACATCCTGCAAAGAACCGCCGCGGTGGCAGCGAACAAGGGATCCGATCCTACAGCCGCTGCCGTAATCGCCACAGCGTCGCCCCTCAACGCCCTGAGGGCAGCAATCAACATGCACTAGGCTTAATAAAGACCAGTCACTTTCCCTCCAGCAATTCGCCGCGGACGTTTTTCAGCACAAAGGCGGCGCGCTCGACACCCACCTCGCCGGGCAGGATCGGATCCTCGTTTTCGATGCTCATGATGCCGTCGAAGCCGATATCCATATAAGCTTTCACGATATCCTTCCAGAGTTCGGCGCCGTGGCCGTACCCGACGGCGCGGAAGATCACCGAGCCTTGAGCGAATTTGGCGGGGTCGGCTGAGAAATTGAGGACGCCGGTTTTAGCAGCCGTATCCTTGAAGATGACCGTGTCCTTCATGTGCGCGTGGTAGATGGCGTTTTGTTTTCCGAGGAAGTGGATGACCTCGACCGGGTCGCAGCCTTGCCAGAAGAGGTGGCTGAGGTCGCAGTTCGCGCCGATTTCCTCGCCCACGGCCCGGCGCAGTTCGAGCAGCGTATAACGGGTTGTAAACCACGAAGCCAGGGTGCATTTCGAGCGCGATTCGCTTCACTCCGTGCTGGCGCGCAAACTTCACCGCCTCTCGCCAGTAAGGGATTACGACTTCCTTCCATTGCCACGTGACCACTTCCTCGTAGTCAGGCGGCCAGCGATAGGTAACCCAGTTGGGATGCTTCGCTCCCGGTCCGTCGCCCGGGCAGCCCGAGAAGGTGACAATCGTGGGGACCTCGAGCATCTCCGCCAGGCGCACGGTGCGACGGAACGATTCGTCGTCCTTCTTCGCCATCTCAGGGTTGGGATGGATGGGGTTACCGTGGCAACTCAGCGTAGCCACGAGGATGTTCCGCTCTTCGAATTTTCGCTTCCAGGCTTTGGCCTTGGAACTGTCCGCCAGCAGCTCAGCGACCGGGCAATGCTTCGTGCCTGGAAAGCCGCCGGTGCCCATTTCGACGGCTTCAATACCTAGGGCGCTGATCTTCTCAAGCATTTCGTCGAGCGAGAGATGATCGTAAACGGGGTCAAATACGCCGATCGGTATCTTGCGCATTGTCTTCCCCGCGGCGGGAGCGTCCGCGAGAACCCCCGGCGCTTCCCTTGGCTTTGAGGACGCGCTGCGGACAACTGGCGCCGCCGCCAGCACGCCGCCCGTGGTGGCAAGAAAACTCCTTCGACTTACCGAGCCGGAACCCGTTCTGTCAGCCATGAAACCCTCCCAGACGTTGAAGTTGTAGCGGCGAGTTTAACTCGCCAGGCTCACTTTGGGACCAGCCGGGCAGAGCCGTGGCGGCATAAAGCCGCCGCTACACCATGAGGTGAGAAAAGTATACGCCATATCCCAACACCAGAGAATGACTGCGTGGTTCAAAGTAGTCGCGCAAGCAGGTTAGAGTGCATAGATGTGGTGCGGGCGTCCCGCCCGCTGTCGCGGGGGCGTCTTGCCCCCGCCAGAACTCGCGGGCAGAGCCTGTCCTGAGCGGAGCGAAGGAATGCCCGCTTCACAGCGGGCGAGACGCCCGCGCGGCAATGCAGCCACAAGGGCCTCTCCCACAACGCGGAATTGTGTTACTTTTTATGACGGTACGCAGTCTTGAAAGTGGCGTGACGTCCTCCGGCCTGTACGACACGGTGCAGCGCTCCACCCCGAACATCACGTCCTGGGTTCGGCCCGACCCCGTTGATGCCCTTGGGAGGCATATCTATGGCGCGCAACTTCAAGGACCTGTCCGAACGCGAAATCCTTGCCCTCGCCATCGCTTTGGAGGAGGAAGACGGTCGCATCTATGGCGACTTCGTCGATGGATTGCGGGAGACTTACCCTGGCACGGCGAAGATGTTTGAAGAAATGCAGCAGGAGGAATCGGGGCATCGTCGCGCCCTGATTGAAATATTCCGGCAGCGCTTTGGTGAGCATATTCCCCTGATCCGCCGCCAGGACGTCAAAGGGTTCGTGGATCGCCGCCCCGTCTGGCTGATTCGGCCGCTGGGCATTGATGTGGTAAGGAAACAGGCAGAGATCATGGAACTGGAGACCCGGCGCTTTTATGAGCGCGCCATGGAAAGAGTGACGGACGCTTCCATCCGGAAGCTGCTCGGCGACTTGGCGGAAGCGGAGCGCAAGCACTCCGCCCTTGCCGAATCACTCGAAATCAAACACGTCACGCCGGAGACACGCGCACAGGAGGAAGCTGCGCAACGCCGCCTCTTCGTGCTCCAAATTGTTCAGCCCGGCTTGGCGGGCTTGATGGATGGATCGGTGTCCACGCTTGCCCCGCTCTTCGCCGCCGCCTTCGCCACGCACCAGAGTTGGGACGCTTTTCTGGTGGGCCTTGCCGCTTCCGTGGGGGCGGGGATTTCCATGGGTTTCGCCGAGGCCCTCTCTGACGATGGGTCGCTGACCGGGCGCGGCCACCCTTGGGTGCGGGGCATTGTGTGCGGGATGATGACCACCGCCGGTGGGATTGGACACACGCTGCCCTTTCTTATATCTAATTTCAAAATCGCCACCAGCGCCGCAGTTGCCATCGTGGCTGCGGAGCTCGCGGCCATCAGCTTCGTCCGTCATCGTTACATGGATACCCCCTTTCTCAACGCCGCGTTTCAGGTGGTCGTGGGTGGAGTGCTGGTGTTCCTCGCCGGAATCCTGATTGGCAGCTCGTGAACTCCCCCGGCTGTCATTCCGAGTGAAGCGAGGAATCTCGCTCTGCTCTGAAAATCTTTGCGCCGAAGGCGCCTTGGAGTGCGGCGGCTTGACGCCGCCTTGGGATCGCGCCGGGGCGCGGGAGTACGCAATCCGAGTGGTGCGAAGGCGGCGTCAAGCCGCCGCACTCCAAGGCGCTTCGCGCATTTTCATGGTTTCCGGGTGCCCGTCAGCGGGCGGGCATGAGCGACTGCTCTGAAGTGGATCGGGAACAAGAGCGCACGGCGAGATTCCTCGCTTCGCTCGGAATGACAGCGCGGATCCGTCAAATTAGGACACGACCACGAGTAGAGTTAATCCCTCGAGAACGACGCGCAGCAACCCGGCCGGCCGGGCTTCCACGGGGTGGTGCGCGGCCAGTGTAGCCGACTCCCGAGCCTTGACTTCGTTTTCGCAAAATGCGCTGTTTTTTGCGCCATTTGGGTCCGATTGGCGCTAATTGGCGCGCAAAACGCGCATAATTCGCGGCGCTTTAAGATCCTATCTCATTTGTTTTCAGGTACTTCTTGGCTTTTCTCTCTTTCTCAACGCGTAATTGCTTTGTTTTCAGGTACTTCTTAGCTTCGTTTCGAATGGGCTTGTGTGTTTTCAACGACATACTGGCTTCGGTCGTATCATTTTTTATTTATTTTTACTTCCCTCTTTCGCCGAGTGCCGGGACCTTCCCTCCATCCCTTGCGCCGCGTGTCTAACCGGCCCTCGCCGACGACAATGTGTCCGTAAAATGACCATCATAGTAGGCTATCACATGTCCCAGGGTTTGTCAAGTGAAAAATGCAAGAAAAGCAACAACTCTCCGGAATACCGTCGCCCGGCTCGGCCAGCCCGCAACAAGGGGAATAGGTGTGACTGCAAACATCGGCACTTCCACGTCGCGCGCCGCTCCGCCAATCCGTCAAGTTGCGAGAAGAGTCAAGAATTCGGTGGCGCGGACGATCCGGATGCCGCGAAACTCTTTCAGTTCCAGCAGGTCCTTATCTCCGCTGACGATGTATTGCGCATGGCCCTCAAGAGCGCATTCGAGGACCATGTTATCTTCGGGGTCGCGGCAGACCGCTGTCAACGCCTTGGGAATCTGAATC
The DNA here is from genome assembly GCA_963722675.1 of uncultured Acidobacteriota bacterium. Lineage (GTDB taxonomy): Bacteria > Acidobacteriota > Terriglobia > UBA7540 > UBA7540 > CAVROP01. The sequence continues at coordinate 46,539 of CAVROP010000041.1, read as the reverse complement.
ACCTGCAGAAAGCCCAGATAGTCAGCCAGCGTTTCCGCGACTTGTTCCGCAGAGAAATGGAGGTGGGTTCCCAGCTTCTCCGCCAGTTCCTCCATCAATTCCGGGCAAGTGAAGACCGGGAACTCGCCGGCGCGCGCCCGCTCGACGCATTGAAAGGGATTTCCCCGCCAGCCCGTCGCGGAAAACAGGATGTTGGTGTCGAAAACGGCAGTAAGCGGCAAGGCTATTTCTCGTGCAGTAAGGCGTCAACGAAGGACTCGCGTTCATCTTCCGACAAGCGGTCCCAATCCAGCCCTCGTTGGGCGGACGCCCGTCGCAGTTGCGCCTCGGCCCAGCGCAGCCGATCTTCCCGGCCCGCTTGTGCTTCCTGGGCAAGCGCCAGCAGGGCCGCCCGCTTGCGTTCGGCCGGCAACCCCCGCACCAGTGAAATGACCTGTTCGTCACTCAATTCCAAAGTGCTCATGTTCGCTATAATATCATCCGCAGCAAGCTTAGGGTAGGTTCTGATTTGAGGGAGAAAGGGTATCTGACACGCCTTTCTCCCTGGCTTATATCTTGAACGGAAAGTTCAGTGAACAAGAACGAGCTACTCTTCGTGAGGCACTTAAAATGTGACGGCCCTACTACGCCCGGCTGGTGGACGACCTGGGTGGCTGGCGCAGAGCGTGTCAGGTAGTGCGCCGGGATAAACCGGCATGCAGTCGAGGATGAAAGAGCCTTACAGGAAAGGAGTAGCGAACCGCCTGGCCTCGAGTCTTGCGGAGGCCGTCGCGAGGCTGCCGTCGAAGCGTAGACAGCGATTAGCGCAGCCCTGCTTTCCAAGGTTTGCGGTTTTTCTGAAAGCACTGCACGCCGCGACGACAGCGGGTAAATAATCGCTATGTCCCGCCTACGCCTGGACCGGGTGCGCCTGGCCGCCGAAGAGAACACGCACATCTGAGAGGCGGAAGAGCCGCAGACCTTGAAAAGCAGGTCTGCGCTACTCGCTCCCCGTGATCCTGAACCAGCGCGACTTGGCCCAGGCTCGATCGAACGAGGTGGTGACGCAAAGCGATTACATCAGGGCTCGTACGGCCCTCGACCGGGCCGTCGGCATAACGCTCCAGAATAACAACGTCATTCTCGATGATGCCTTCCGCGGCCAGGTTGGGCGCCCGCCCAGCCCTTTGCCGGCGGAAGAGAAATAGCCGTCCTTGGTCCGTTATCCGTGGTCCGTCGTTCGTGGACATGTGTTTAAACTGACCACTGACCACGGACAACGGACCACTGACAACGGACGTCCTCCTTCCCCGCTTCCTACTCCAAGCCCACACTCTCTTTCCGCCGGCAGTTAAGAAAACTCTCATCTGGCCATGCTAGGGTGCCGATAAACAAGCGGCCGGGGAAATCCCGGCGAAGTTGGATCGAGGGTTTCGGTCTCATCGGGAGCTGGCGGAATAGGCAACAGGCAACCTCGAGGTTCAGTGTGACAACGGGTTCCTGTGGCATGGGATGAGGAATAAATGTCCCCCTTTGCGCTGGTCAGTCTCCGTCGCACCGCGCTAATCACGGTCACCTTTCTCCTCCTGCCGGTCGCTGGCCTGCATGATGACTCCGATCGCGCCCTTGTTGCCGCGGCGCCAACCCGTCGAATCCGCCACGCCCTTGCCGGCCTCCCACTGAGTTTCGAGCCCAACTTGGGTCAAGCCGATCCGAGTGTGAAGTTCCTCTCGCGAGGACGAGGGTACACGCTCTTTTTGACGAAGGACCAGGCGATACTCAGCAGCGAAAAGGGAAAAGGCAAAAGCGAAAATAGAACCGTCCACTTGCGGCTAGTGGGCGCGAAACCTGACGCCGAAGTCACCGGGCGCGACCAGTTACCGGGCAAGGTCAATTACTTCATCGGCGCCGATCCGAAGAAGTGGCGCACGAATGTGCCCACCTATGCGAAGGTTCGCTACCACGACGTTTATCCCGGTGTGGACTTGGAATACTACGGCAGTCCGTCGGCTCACGGACAACTCGAGTATGACTTCATCGTCGCGCCGGGCGCCGATCCGAGCGCCATCGCATTGCGGGTAGGGGCGGTTCGCGAACCGCCCCTACGGATCGAAGCCAATGGCGATCTTGTGATCCCGGGCAATCGTGGCGAGATCCGATTCCATAAGCCGCTGATCTACCAGCCCAACGCAGGCTCATCACCGGGCGCTCATCACTCGTCACTGGTTCAAGGCCGCTTCATTCTCGACCCTCGGAACCGCATTCGCTTTCTCTTAGGTCCCTACGACAGAACTCTTCCTCTAGTCATTGATCCGGTCCTCAGCTATTCCACGTTCCTGGGTGGAAGCGACATGGATTATGCGAATGGCGTTGCTGTGGATGCACTCGGAAATGCTTATATAACCGGCTACACAGCTTCCGTCGACTTCCCAGTCGTGGACGCGGCCCAGAGTTCCTCCGGCGGCGGCTCCTGCTTGGAAGATGGAGTTGCCACCCCCTGTTTTGACGCCTTCGTATCGAAGTTGAACCCTTCCGGGACTGCGCTGGTTTATTCCACTTATCTGGGAGGCAGTGACGAGGATTATGGGGCGAGCATTGCCGTCGATTCGAGTGGCGACGCCTATGTCGCCGGATACACCTATTCCACCGATTTTCCTGTGCAGAGCGCGCTCCAGCCCAATAATGCGGGAGGGGTGGACGCTTTTGTTACCGAACTCAGCGCCGGCGGAGCTTCGCTGATCTACTCGACCTATTGGGGTGGAAGTCTCGATGATGTCGGGACGGGCATCGCCGTTGACTCGAATGGGAACGCCTATCTTTCTGGTTATACCGAATCGACGAACTTCCCTGTTACCTCCGGCGCGTTTCAAACTACCTATGGTAATGGTGCTCACAATGGGTTTGTGGTTAAGTTCGATTCGGGAGGAGCGCACGTTGGCTATTCAACCTATCTTGGGGGCAGCGGGGACGATTACGCTTACGCCGCAGCCGTGGACTCGGCCGGCGACGCCTACGTCACCGGCGCAACAAACTCCACCAATTTCCCCACCTTGAATGCTTTTCAGCGGAATTACGCCGGCGGCCAGTGTGCCGTAGCGCCCAACACCTTCCCGTGTTACGACGCCTTCGCCGCGAAGCTTAACCCCGGCGGCTCTGCGCTTCTCTTCTCCACCTATTTGGGAGGAACCGGCAGCGATTACGGCTACGCCCTCGCCCTCGACAGCTCCGCCAATGTCTATGTTACAGGCTACACAACCTCCGCAAACTTTCCCACAACTCCGGGAGCTTTCCAGCGCGCCTTTGGCGGCGCTTACGACGTGTTCGTCAGCAAGCTGAATAACTCCGGCTCGACGCTGGCGTATTCGACTTACCTGGGCGGCAGCGGTACCGAGGTCGCGTATGGCATTGCGGTTGACTCGAACGGGTCCGCTTACACGACAGGGTATAACTACGGAGGCAATTTCTCCACTGCTAATCCCGTCCAGGCTCAGAACGCCGCCTTCTATGACGCCTTTGTCAACGTCCTCGACCCCACGGGAAGCTTCCTCGTATTTTCAACCTACCTGGGCGGCACACAGGATGATTTTGGACGCGGAATCGCTCTGGACCCTTCAGGGAACATCTACGTGGTGGGTGCAACGTTTTCGACGGATTTCCCCACGACCTCGGGCAGCTTTGAACACACGTACATGGGCGGGCCTTACGATGCTTTTGTGACCAAGTATAACGCCCCGGCAAAGCCTGTCGTCGCCATCTCTCCGTCGTCGTACAATTTCGGCAGCCAAGCCGTCGGCACGACGAGTTCCCCGGAGGCGATCGATCTAACCAACACTGGCGGCGCGGCCCTCGTGATCTCCAGCATCACGGCCAGCGGCGATTTTTCCCAAACCAACAATTGCGGCGCTGGCCTTGCGTCCGGCGCCTCCTGCACGATTAGCGTCACCTTCACGCCGTCGCAAACCGGCGCGCGCAGCGGCGCCATCACTGTTTCTGATAATGCCAGCCCTGGAACCCAGACCGTTAGCCTCACCGGAACCGGCACGGGCGCGCAGGTCAATCTCGCGCCCAGCTCATTGACTTTCTCACCACAGTTGGTCGGCACCAGCAGCAGCCCTCAAAGCCTCACTCTCTCCAACCCTGGCAGCACGCCACTCACCATCTCCAGCATCGCCATCAGCGGCGACTTCTCCCAAACCAACACTTGCGGCTCGACCCTCGCCGCCAACTCGTCGTGCACGATCAGTGTTACATTCACTCCCACCGCCACCGGCTCGCGCACCGGCTCGGTCACCGTTTCCGACAGTGCTATCCCGGCCACCCAGACGGTCAGCCTCTCCGGGACCGGCACGGCGCCTGCGGCCAATCTCTCCCCCACGTCCTTGGTGTTTGCTTCACAAGCTTTAGGTACCAGCAGCAGCCCTCAAAGCGTCATTCTGAGCAATCCCGGCAGCGCCACCCTCACGATTTCCAGCATCACCGTCAGTGGCGACTTCTCCCAAACCCACACGTGCGGCTCGAGCCTCGCCGCCGGTTCGTCTTGCACGATCAGTGTTACATTCACTCCCACCGCCACCGGTTCGCGCACTGGCTCGGTCACCGTCACCGACAGTGCTATCCCGGCCACTCAGACCGTCAGCCTCTCCGGCACCGGCACGGCGCCCGTTGCCAGCCTTTCTCCCACGTCCTTGACGTTTTCTTCACAAGCGTTGAACACTGCCAGCCCCCCTCAAAGCCTCACTCTCTCCAACACCGGCACTGCAACCCTCAACATCACCAGCATTGCGGTCAGTGGCGACTTCTCCCAAACCAACACCTGCGGCTCCAGTGTGGCGGCCGGCGCCTCCTGCACCATCAGCGTGACCTTCAAACCCACAGGCAGTGGGCAGAGAATGGGGACCGTAACCGTCACCGACAACGCCAGCCCTACCACCCAGACTGCCAGCCTCACCGGAACGGGCGCCGGGCCGGGGGCCACGCTCTCCCCCGCTTCCCTCACCTTCGCCACCCAAGCCCTGGGTACGAGCAGCAGCGCTCAGACCGTCACCCTCAAGAATACGGGCACCACGACACTCACCATCAGAAGCATCGCCATCAGCGGTGACTTCTCCCAAACTCACACCTGCGGCACTAGTCTGGCGGTCGGCAGCTCCTGCAGCATCAGTGTGACCTTCAAACCCACGGCCAGCGGGACAAGGACAGGCGTTCTGAGTCTCTCCGATAACGCTGTCCCCGCCACTCAGACCGTCAGCCTCACCGGAACCGGCAGCGCCCCTGCTGCCAGCCTTTCTCCCACCACCTTGACGTTCCCTTCACAAGCGGTGGACACCAGCAGCAGCCCTCAGAGTGTTACCCTCACCAACACGGGCAGCGCCAAGCTCACGGTCTCCGGGATCAGCACCAGCGGCGATTTTTCCCAGACCAATAACTGTGGCTCGAGTGTGGCAGCGGGCGCCTCCTGCACCATCACTGTGACGTTCAAACCCACCCAAGCTGGGGCCAGAAACGGCACTCTGACGGTTACCGATAACGCCAGCCCCGCCACTCAGACCGTCGGCCTCACCGGGACGGGCACGGGCGGCCCTGCGGTCAGCCTCTCTCCCACCTCCTTGACGTTCGCTTCACAAGCGGTGGGCACCCGCAGCAGCTCCCAAGCCGTCACGCTCCAGAATACGGGAACCTCGACGCTTACCATCTCCAGCATCGCGGTGAGCGGTGACTTCTCCCAAACCAACACCTGCGGCTCCAGCGTGGCAGCCGGCGCCTCGTGTAGCATCGCGGTAACCTTCAAGCCCCTCGCCACCGGGACCAGAACCGGGACTCTGACCGTCGCCGACAATGCCAGCCCTGCCACCCAGACCGTCAGCCTCACCGGAATGGGTGCCGGTCCCGCGGTCAGCCTTTCTCCCTCTTCCTTGACCTTTCCTGCACAAAAGGTATTGACGACTAGCAGGCCCCAAACCGTGTCGCTGAAGAATACGGGGAACGCACTGCTCAGCATCAGCAGCATCAAGACCAGCGGCCCTTTCTCTCAGACCAACACCTGCGGCTCCAGTGTGGCAGCCGGCGCCTCGTGTAGCATCGCGGTAACCTTCAGGCCAGTCGCCATCGGGATCACCACCGGGACTGTGACCGTCACCGACAACGCCACCCCCGCTACCCAGACGGTCAGCCTGACGGGAACCGGCGCCGCCTCTACCAAGGTGACGTTTTCGCCACCTTCCTTGACTTTCCCCGCCCAGACTGTCGGTGCTGTGAGCAGTGCTCAGAGCGTAACCCTCACCAACACAGGCGGTGCGGTCCTCAGCATCGCCGGCATTGCCGCCAGCGAGGAAGCCTCCCAAGCCAACGACTGCGGCTCGAGCGTCGCGGTCAACGCCAGTTGCACTCTCAGCGTAACCTTCAATCCGGCCGCCGGTGGAACCAGAACCGCAGCCATAGCTGTCACCGACACTGCCGAGGGCAGCCCCCAGACCATTGCACTTACCGGCACGGGTGAAGACTTCACCATCGCGGCGCCGTCGGGTTCCTCCGCCACCGTCTCGCCCGGAGGAGCGGCGACTTACTCGCTGAGCGCCGCGGCATTGGGCGGGTTCAATCAGAATGTGGCTTTCGCTTGCACCGGGGCCCCCTCGGGAGCAAGCTGCACAGTTTCACCCGCCTCCGCCAACTTCAGCAGCCCGCCGAACCTGACGGTTTCTATTGTCACGGCAGCAGCTTCCTGCCTGCCTCCGCACAATCCCATTCCAACACCCCCGCAGCCGCGGCCGTGGCTCCTTTGGACCATGGGCCTTCTGGCGTCGGGAAGCCTCGCCCAGGCGGTCCACCGCCGGGATACAAGAGGGGAACGCAGGCGGACGGCGACAGCTTGCTTCGCGGCGCTTGTGCTGGTGATACTGGCACTGGCAGCCTGCGGAGGCGGCGGCGCTGCCGCTCCGCAACCCGCCAACTCCGGCACTCCTGCGGGAACCTACTCACTCGCTGTCTCGGGGACGTGCACCTCATGTACTGCCGCCCTCAGCCACTCCATAAGCCTCAGCTTAACCGTGCAGTAATCCGTACTGTGGTGCGGGCGTCTCGCCCGCTGTGGCGCGGGCACCCTGCACGCGCACAGGAGTGGGGACACGCCGGCCACCGCGGGCGAGACGCCCGCACCACGATTTGCTCCTCGACTGTCCTCCGCAGCGCCGCCAGCGTAACTTTCATTTACTTTTATCGATGACTGTAATAATATTGCCCGTTTTGGTGCCAAAACATGCATCTCCACATCGTTGACTACGCGATCATCATCATCTATTTCGTCTTCGTCCTGGGCATCGGCTTCGCACTGCGCGGCCGCATGAAGACGAGCGAAGATTTCTTCCTTTCGGGGCGCTCGATTCCAGGTTGGATAACCGGCCTGGCCTTCATGTCCGCGAACCTCGGCGCTCTCGAGGTCATGGGCCACGCCGCCAACGCCGCCAAGTACGGCATGTTCGTCAACCACTTCTACTGGCTTGCCGCCATGCCTGCGATGTGTTTCGTGGGCGTCTTCATGATGCCGTTTTACTACGGCAGCAAGGCGCGCAGCGTCCCTGAATATTTGCGCAAGCGCTACGATGAAAAGACTCGCACGCTCAATGCCCTCTCTTTCGCGGTCATGACCCTGCTGGTTTCCGGCGTCGACCTTTATGCCATGGCCATTCTTTTCCAGCGCCTGCTGCACTGGCCGTTTGGCGCCAGCGTGGTCGCCTCGGCGGCGGTGGTGGCGATCTACATCTACCTGGGCGGGTTGACTTCCTCGATCTACAACGAGGTGCTGCAATTCTTCCTCATCGTCTTCGGCTTCCTTCCCTTGGCCATCCTGGGACTCAAAGCGGTGGGGGGATTCGCAGGGCTCAAGGAGAAATTGCCCAATCCCGGTTACGCGCACACCTGGGCGAACATCTGGCATGCCTCCCAAAATCCCATGGGGATTAACTGGTTCGGCACCATCTTCGGCTTGGGCTTCGTGCTCTCCTTCGGCTATTGGTGTACGGATTTCCTGGTGGTGCAGCGCGGCCTGGCGGCCAGGGACATGCCCTCCGCGCAGCGCACGCCTCTCATCGCGGCCGTTCCGAAGATGTTCTTCCCGCTGATGGTGGTTCTTCCCGGCTTGGTCGCCATCGCGCTTGATCCCCATCTGACCAAGTATCTCAACGGACGCTACGACAATGCGCTGCCCGCCATGCTGGGCAAGTTCTATCCCTCCGGCCTGCTCGGCATCGGGCTGACGGCGCTGCTGGCCAGTTTCATGTCCGGCATGGCGGGAAACGTCACCGCCTTCAACACCGTCTGGACGTTTGATATCTACCAGACGCACGTCAACCCGGGCCAGCATGACAGTCATTATCTGAAGATGGGCCGCTTCGCGACCGTCTTCGCCGTGGCGGTGGGCATCGGCACTGCCTTCATCGTCCTCAGGTTCAACAACCTGATGGACTATCTCCAACTGCTCTTCGCCTTCTTTAACGCTCCGCTCTTCGGAACCTTCCTGCTGGGAATGTTCTGGAAGCGCACCAGCGCCCACTCCGGTTTCTGGGGCTGCTCTGCGGGATTCTCGCCGCCGCCACGCACTATTGCCTCTACCACTATCACGTGATCATGTATCCAAGCGATATGGCGGCGAATTTCTACCAGGCCATCTGGGCGTTCTGCGTCTGCGTGGTGGTGACCTTGCTGGTGACGATGTTTACCGAACCGCGCAAGGAAGAGGAGTTGGTGGGACTGGTCTACTCGCTCACTCCCAAGCCGAGGAATCAGGACCTGCCCTGGTATGAGAGGCCCGGCATTCTCGCCGTCGGCATTCTCGCTCTTTGCACTGTGTTGAATATTATTTTCTGGTAAAAACTATGGGCTTAGACATTCGCTTGCCGATTGGAATCATCTTCACTGTTTACGGCGCCATCCTCATTGTCTATGGCCTGGTGGCGGATCCCGCCATTTTTGTAAGCTCGATGGAAGTAAACATCGATATCTGGTGGGGCGCGGCGATGCTGGTTTTCGGACTGATCATGGGCCTACTGGCATTCCGCGCCTCGCCACGTCTCAAGTAGCGCAGGCGTCTCGGCCATAAGCGTTAACCCAATGGCTCACCTCGCGCTACGCAGCATTCACTGGCCGCTTCCAGAGGCCCGGAGGGCCGACAGAGAGTAGCCCACGGCGTAAGCCGTGGGATCGAGGATCGGCCCCAGCTTGTATAAGCCCCGGAGGGGCGACAGATCGCCCGGCTATGTCGCCCCTCCGGGGCTGCGGCTATGAACGCCGTACGGGGTCCCACGGCTTACGCCGTGGGCTACTTTCTGGCGCCGCTCCGCGGCTCTAGTGTCGTCATGTCCGATTGCACCGATGAGCTGGCATGAAAACACACATCGACGCTGGAATCCGCTTATTCGAGAATGGGTCTTGGTTTCGCCGCAAAGAACCCAACGCCCCTGGCAAGGCCAAATAGAACGCTCCTCCCTTGTGGCCCCCCCAGCTTACGATCCTGAGTGCTACCTGTGCCCAGGTAATGCACGCGCGGGCGGCGTCCGAAATCCCAACTACACATCGACCTTCGTTTTTGATAATGACTTTCCCGCCCTCGAGCCCGGTACGCCCGAAGCCAGTCTGAACGAAGGCGGGCTGCTTATTGCCGAGGCAGAAAGAGGCATTTGCCGTGTCGTCTGCTTTTCGCCTGACCATAGCCTGACTATTTCACAAATGGCTCTAAGCGATCTCCGGGCAGTCGTCGCGACATGGGTATCCCAGTATGAAGAGTTGTGCGGGTTGTCGTTCATCGGCTCGGTGCAGATTTTTGAGAACCGTGGGGCAATGATGGGCGCCAGTAATCCGCACCCCCATTGCCAGATCTGGGCAACCGAACGGCTGCCGAACGAGGTATTGAAAGAACAGCTCGCACAAACGGAGCACCTGAACGCGCATCGTTCGTGCCTATTATGCGACTACCTGAAAATCGAGACGGCCGATCGAGAACGGCTGGTCTGTGAGAACCGGTCGTTTGTGGCGCTCGTCCCTTTTTGGGCGGTTTGGCCCTATGAAATCTTCGTGGCGGCGAAAGCACATCTCGGCGCTCTTAACGAATTGGGCGGCCAGGAGCAACAAGATCTTGCTGACATATTGAAACGCGTGACCACCCGCTGCGATAACTTGTTCGCTGCGCCGTTCCCCTATACTATGGGATTTCATCAGCGGCCGGCCGACCCGCTTCCCCATCCCGAATGGCATTTCCATGCTCACTTCTATCCGCCGCTGCTTCGTTCGGCTACCATTCGGAAGTTCATGGTGGGTTTCGAGCTCTTGGACATGCCGCAGCGTGACATAACACCCGAAGCTGCTGCCGCCCGTCTTCGTGAGGCGTCCGAAGACCACTTTCCAGGACGCGGGTGAGCAAGGTAGCGCAGACCTGCTTTTAAGGTCTGCGGATCTTCGCTCCATCCCACGCAAAAGCCGCAGGGTCGAAAAAGCACTTGCCAAGAACGATCTCGTGCTGAAAACAAAGGGGATAGCGCAAATTGGCTCCAGCATGTCACTGTGACCGTTTTTCATGAGCTTTCGCGGGCCGAAGGCCCATGGGGACAGACCTTGAATTGCAGGTCTGCGCTACCCCTTTTCCCCGGCCATGGTACTAGTACTACTCTGGCCTATGGTCAGATACGAATTTCCTTGACAAATCCGCCCTGTACTGATAGGCTATTGTGGGGATCCACCCCTACACGTCCCGGAATCCTGGGTAGGGCCGGTTCGCGAACCGCCCCTACAATCCCACCCAACATTTCCGCTTAGGAGAAACCATGTCAATCCGCAATTCGCCACAGCTTTCTTCGCAGTTGCTCGACGCCGCCCGCGCGAACGCCCGGCGCTCCCACGGCCCGCGCACCGCGGCCGGAAAGCACAACTCCAGAATGAACGGCGTCAAACACGGCGAGCGTTCCGACCCCGAAAATCACTACGAAGTGATGCGCGCCCTGGGCGAAGACCCGGACCGGTTCGAAGCCCTGAAGCAGAATCTGCGCGATTCCTTCGGTCCCGGCGACGCCTTCTTCGACAAGCAGCTCGACGACCTGGCCCGCCTCTACTGGCGGCGCGACCGCCTGGAGCGCTCCCAGACCGGCCTGATGCGGCGCGCCTTGCTGGCGCTGGAAGAGCAGCAGCACCGCCGCCGGAAGGAAATCGAAGGCGCCACGATCGAGGTCGGGCAGGCCATCAACATCACGATGCAGGCGCCCGCTGACCCCGCCGCGCGCCTGCGCCTGCTGCTTTCCTTTCTGGGCGTGATTCGCGTGCAGGTGCACGGCCGCTCCTTCCTGGCCTGGCAGGCCGCCGCACTCCAAGGCTTTTACGGGAAGAAGGGGGGCTGGCGGGCGGCGCGCCTCGGCCATCTGCTGTCGCTCTTCGCCGAGGCTGCCGTAGGGGCGCCCCTTGTGGGCGCCCAGGCCGACGGAGAAGGTGATGTAGCGACGCCCCCGGTGGCTGCCCAGGTCGAAGATGAGGATGATGTAGACGCATCCCTTGCGGGCGCCGAGGGTGACGGTGAGGGCGGCCACAAGGGCCACCCCTACGACTCAACCGAACCGGCGGATGAACTGCGGTACAACGAACTGGTCCTGCTGCTCGAGGAAGAGATGGCGAGCGTCGAGGAGGAGTTCGAGTATGAGGAGAAATTGAACGAAGAGAAAGCGGCGATCGAGCGCGATGCCTGCCTGGCTCCCTCAGGTGAGGAGTGGAAGCTGATGCTGCGCCGGGAAGAAACCCTGGACCGCTCGATTGACCGCAAGATCAAACTGCTGCTCAGCCTGCGCAAAGCGGCGGCCCAGACGCAAAAGCCGCAGACCTTGGAAAGCAGGTCTGCGCCAGCCGAGGATGTAGGGGCACCCCTTGTGGGTGCCCAAGTCGGACAAAAGGGCCGCCCCCACAGCGAGCCGGCCGTACGCGAGGCAAAAATCGACGACCGATCCGGGAATGTTGATGAAAACAAAGGACCGCTTATTTCGGTCGCCGGCCAGCGGCAAGATGGCGCACCTGCGGAACAGCCGGTGTCCGCCACACAAGTCGGGGTCGCTGCTGCCTGACCGTGTGGTGCGGGCGTCCCGCCCGCGTGCGACAGCGGGCGAGACGCCCGCGCCACAACGGGTGGCGGAAAACGGGATGGAACTTACGTACCATTGTGCAAAACATCGCGTTAGTACAAAATCGGACTCAGTTGAGGGTCCGAGAAGGGAACGCGGAGTGTTTGGACGGCGAAAACCAGCCCTTGTAACCAGCGCGAGCCTAGGACTCTGCGTTCTGTTGGGGATCAGCGCAGCCTTGGCCAGCCCGAGGCCGAGGAGTGCGCAGGACGCCCTCCCCCTACTCCAAACGGTCCGCAAGGTCAGACAACTCACGCCCGAGCAGGCCGCCCGAGGCTATCCAGTTCGAGTGCACGGTGTGGTCACCTGTTACATGCACAAGGACGTCCCACCCGGCCTTTTCGTTCAGGACGCAACGGGCGGAATCTACGTTGCCGTCGCCCCGGGCTACGGCCCCTTCAAGCCTGGCCAGGTTGTCACGGTCGAGGGCATATCCGACCCTGGCTCGGCCCCCATGGTCAAGAACGGCAAGGTAACCTTCGAGAGGGAAGGAATGATCCCACCTGCGCAGCAGGTACCTGTTGGGTGGGTGGCGCAAGACAAGGAAGACAGCCAATGGGTGGCGGTTGAGGGGTTGGTTCACTCGGTGGCCGTCGCGGATGGCGATCTGCTGATCAACATTGAGTCCGATGGGTCGCGCCTGCGCGGCAGAATCGAGCAGGGAAATTACCCTAACGTGCCGGCCTTGTATGGCGGTCGGGTCCTGCTGAAGGGAGTAGGTTCGTCGATTCAAAATGACAGAAGCCAGGTCATCGCATGCGAGTTGGTGATTCCGAGCATGGCGGACGTCGTCGTGGAGCAAGCTCCACCTTCGGATCCATTTTCCGAATCTCTCGAGCCCATTGGAAGTCTCTCGCAAGCTGCGGTGCACTCGGCGGGCTTCTTGATAAAGGTAAAGGGAATCGTCGCCCTGCAACGCAGTGGGAGCTTATTGTTCGTCACGAACGGCAAAGATAATCTCTTGGTGCGAACTCGCCAGGACACCGCTGTGAGACCTGGAACCGTGGTTGAGGTGGTCGGATATCCGAGATTCGGCGATTACTTGCCCTTGCTTGACGATGCCGTTTTCCGTCCGGTTGGGACAGCCTCCGCCCCGTCGCCCACTGAAGTCAATGCCTCCGATGCGGGTAATGGCCTCTACGACGCCGAACTGATCGCTACGCAGGGCCAGTTGCTTGGCAGTTCAATCCAGGCTGGCGCTCCAGTGCTAACATTGCAATCCGGGAACACGACTTTCAACGCAGAACTACCCGGGGGAGGTGCCGAACTCAGGCCGTACGAAGCGGGCAGCGAACTGAAGGTGAAGGGCGTCTGCCTGGTGGAGAGTAACGAAAACCACGATGCCACCGGGTTTCATATGTTTCTTCGTGGTCCCGATGACATCATTGTATTGAAGACCCCACCTTGGTGGACGGTAGGCCGGCTGGCAGCGCTGCTCTCTCTTATGGCGCTACTCATCCTCGCTATTGCCGGTTGGGTTTGGTTGCTGCGCCGCCAAGTGGAGAGGCAAACCGGCGTGATTTGCTCGACCCTGGAGTCGGCGGCCGACGGGATTCTCGTGGTATCGGCAAGTGGGAGAATCGTCACCTGGAACAAGAAGCTCCAGGAACTCTGGCGAGTTCCCGACGAGATCATGGCCACTGGCGAACGCCAACCGTTGGTGGAGTTCATGATCGCTCAATTGAAGGCGCCCGACGAAGCCTGGGTTCGACTGAAGAGTCTCAACGCGGAGCCTCTGGCGAAAAGCGATCACGTCCTCGAGTTCTGCGACGGCAGAGTGTTTGCACGCCACTCCGAGGCGTGGCTGGTGGGCGGCGCGCCGGCCGGACGGGTATGGAGCTACCGGGATATTACCGCTGAAATACAGGCGAACGCCGAACTGCAAAGGGCGAAGGCTACCGCCGATGCCGCCAATAAAGCGAAGAGCGAGTTCCTGGCCAACATGAGCCACGAGATTCGCACGCCCATGAACGGCGTGCTCGGCATGACGGAATTAGCGCTGGACACCGACCTCAGCGCCGAGCAGCGCGGATACCTGGAGATGGTCCAGCGTCTCCGCCTATAACCTGTTGTCGGTCGTCAACGACATTCTGGATTTCTCCAAGATCGAAGCGGGCAAGCTGGAACTGGAGTCAGTCGATTTCAACCTGCGCGGGAGCCTCGACCCCACCCTCAAGACTCTGGCGGTGCGCGCGCACCAACAGGGTTTGGAATTGAACTACCGGGTCGATCGCGGCGTCCCCGAGAGTGTGATCGGTGCGCCCGGCCGGCTACGCCAAGTCCTTATCAACTTAGTAGGAAATGCTATAAAGTTTACCGAGCGAGGAGAAGTAAACGTCAGGGTCGAGCAGGAATGTGCGGAGAAGGATTGCGTTTACTTGCGCTTCAGCGTGCAGGACACCGGGATCGGCATTCCCGCGATAAACAGGCCGCTATTTTCGAGTCGTTTGTCCAGGCTGCCGGCTCAAGCGGGCGCCATTACAGCGGCACGGGCCTGGGCTTGACCATCTCCAAGCGGCTTGTGGAAATGATGGGCGGCCGCATCTGGGTGGAGAGCACACTTGGACAAGGCAGTACGTTCCACTTCAACGTGCGCCTTGGCCTGGCGACGTCGAGCAAGGCCGCTGCGCCTGTGATGCCGTCGAGTTTGGCCAACTTGCGCGTGCTGGCTGTTGATGATAACGCCACGAACCGGCGAATTCTGGAAGAGATGCTTGGGGTTGGCGGATGAACCCCGCCTTGGCCGATGGCGCCCAGGCGGCAATGATGCATTTGGAACAGGCGCTCGATGCCGGAATGCCTTTTTCGCTCCTTCTCACCGACGTCAACATGCCGGGAACGGACGGATTCGGTTTGGTCGAGAGGAATTCGCAAGCATCCACGCTTGTCGGGTACCACAGTTGTGATGCTGACCTCGGCTGGACAGCGCGGCGATGCGGCACGCTGCCAGCAACTTGGCGTCGGCGCTTACCTCACAAAACCCATCGGAGAGGCTGAACTCCTCGACGCTATTTTGCACGTTCTGGGATCCAACGCGCAGAGCAAGGGGCCGGCGCTGGTCACCCGCCACACCTTGCGCGAAGAGAAAGTCGCCCTGCGCATCCTCCTGGCCGAGGATAACGAGGTGAACCAAAAGCTGGCGGTCCACCTGCTCGAGAAGCGAGGACACTCGGTGGCCGTCGCGAACAACGGCCGCGAAGCTCTGGAGTGGCTGGAACGGGAGACTTTCGATGTGGCTCTGCTGGATGTGCAGATGCCCGAGGTCGATGGGTTTGAAACCACCGCCGAGATCCGGAAGCGGGAACAGTCCACGCGCCGCCACCTGCCCATCATCGCCATGACGGCTTACGCCATGCAGGGCGACCGGGAGCGCTGCCTGGCGGCGGGAATGGACGACTATATTTCCAAGCCGATTCAGCCCCGAAGACTATTCGAGGCTCTGGAAGAGAGAGTTACCTCTTCCGCCGGACCGACCGAAACGGCTCCAACCGGGCCGAAGGTTCTGTAAGAGATGCCGGCGACCCATAAACTAGCCTACAAGTCTTGAGTCTGGCCTGCCACTCTCCCCAGCCATTGATCCTCGTTGCCAACTCCTCATCACGATCCTCTCCGCCCCCTGCGATGCGGCGGCGGTTGCCTTTTCCACCGGTTCGATCGCCCGATGAGCAGAGGGCGGCACAATCTTGACATTGTCGTCAAGATTAGCGATCATCGAGTTGTGGGGGCTAACGTGCTGGTTGCCCCAGCGCCGCCGGAAATGGCCACGACCACCAAAATGCGTCTCGCGCTCGCCGCACCCGGAGTAGCTCGGAAGTCCGAGGGTTCCACTCTCGATCAAATCGGGAGGACGCCGCTACTTCGCCTGTACCATCTCTCTGCCACGTTTGAGGGAGTCGATCTCTTCGCCAAGGCGGAGTTTCTGAATCCCGGCGGCTCGATCAAGGATCGTCCGGCGCTGAATATGATCCTGGAGGGCGAGCGGAGCGGCGCTCTGACGCCAGGGCGCATCATTCTGGATGCGACGAGCGGGAACACCGGGATCGCTTACGCCATGATCGCGGCCGCCAAGGGTTACCGCGCGAAAATCTGCATTCCCCACAACGCCTCGCCGGAACGAAAGCGTACTCTTCTAGCGTATGGCGCCGAACTGGAGTTGACCGACCCGGGCGCCGGGTCGGACGGGGCGATTTTGCGCTGCCGCGAGATCTATCGCTCAAACCCGTCCCTCTACTTTTACCCGGACCAATACAACAATCCGGCAAACTGGCAGGCCCATTTCAACACCACGGGTCCGGAAATCTTGAGTCAGACGGGAGGTGGCATTACGCACTTCGTGGCGTCGCTGGGCACGAGCGGGACGTTTACCGGTGTGTGCCGCCGTCTCAAGAGGGAACTGCCGCAGGTTCAGTGCGTGTCCGTCCAGCCTGCCTCGAGTTTTCACGGGATCGAGGGAACCAAGCATATGGACGGCGCGGTCGTTCGGCCCGGCATTTACGATCCGAGCCTTGCCGACCGAAACCTCTTTGTCGAGACCGAGGAAGCCCAGCAAATGTCCCGCAGGCTCGCCAGGGAAGAAGGTCTGCTGGTCGGCGTCTCTTCCGGCGCGAACGTGGCGGCGGCGCTACGCATCGCCGGCGAGCTCGCTGCGGAAGGGCGCCCTGGGACCGTGGTCACGATTCTCTGTGATGGCGGAGGGAAGTACCTGAGCGAGGAGTTCTGGGACGACCCTGAGTGAGATATACTTAGCCCGCCGGTTTACGGGCAAATTCCACTTCCTGCTTCATGTCTTCTTCAACGGGGCCTTGGGCCTTAGCTGCCCGGCAGCGGCCGCGGTGTCACATCCGCGTTGACCAGCCCTATTGCCCACTTGATCGCCTCGGTATACATCTTTTGCAGGTTAGGGTTGTCCCAGTTTTCCTTGGGATGACCCAGGGTGGAATAAAAGACCCTCCCGCGGCCATACATCTTCGCCCAGGCGACGGCGAAATCGCGGTCGGTGCGATGGACCTTGGGATTCGACAAGTCAAGGCGGCCCGCATCGAGACGCATCAGTACTCGAACTTTGTCGCGGGAATAGTTCCTGATCTGGTAGATCTCGTCCCTCAAAACGAATGACCGCGGCCATTGCTGCATTCCAGGAAAGTCGGGATCTTCCACCAGAATAGGCGCATTGAAGGTTCCCCAGGGATGCTCGTCAAAGTAGCCCCCGAGCATTTCGCCGTACTCGGGCCAATCGGTGAAGGTGATGGCGGCGCTGTGCACGCCCACAAAGCCCTTCCCGTCGTCATGCACGAAGGAAAGAAGGTCCGCCTTCTGTTGCGCGTCCATCTCGAGGCTGCCGCCGGTGAAGAAGAGCACGGCGTCGAAATCATTCAGGTTTTTGGCGTTGTATTCGAGCTTCTTCTTGGTCAGTACTTCGGTGTCGGTACGGATCGTAGTTTCCCATAAACCCGTCTCCTCACCTAGCCGCTCGAGGGTAGCCATGGCGTGAGAGACGGACTCGTGGCGATAACCCTTCTCTTCCCCGAGTACGAGGAGGTGCTTTTTCAGCGGGGCGGGCGTTTGAGCAACACACAGGCTCGAGAAAACAAGGGTAAACAAGAGATAAGCCGGCCGGCCGATCTTCATGGGTTCTGACTCCCTCCTCGCCTTGAGTGGCGGCCCTCGGCGCCGCAAGGATACGACGAACCACCTGCCGATGAATGGCCGAGGCGGCGCACCGCCCTGACACGATCCTTCCGAAGCGTTGCCTTCGGGCTGAATATCATGCCCCCGCAAAGCCCATCTGTCAATCGACCGAACTTGGCATTGAATTCCGTGGGACTCAGGGCTATGCTAGCAGGCGGTCGATGATACAAGAAGAAGTCTTCGGGTTCACCGCATAAGGTCGTTGTTTCTAATACTGCCAGGAGGGCAAGCTTCTATGGAGAATAAGGGAATCAATCGGCGGGACTTTGTTGGCGCCTCATTGGCGGCTACCGCAGGGCTTTGGGCGTCGTCGGGAACGGCGCTCTCCAGCCAAGGGGCGGGTACGCAGCAGCCCGCAGGATTGAAAGTAGGGCTATACAGCATCACGTATCTGGGAGTCTGGTACCGGGGAAACGCCTTGTCGCTCGAAGACACAATTCGCCGGGCGAAGAAATACGGCTACGACGGCGTCGAGGTCGATGGCAAGCGGCCGCACGGACATCCGCTCAGCCTCACGCGCGCCCATGCCCGCGAGCTGCGCAAAATGGCGGAAGGCGAGGGCATCGAGCTTTACGGCCTCGCCGGCAATAACGATTTCAGCAGTCCGATCGTCGAGCATCGCGCCGCGCAACTGCTTTACATGCGCGACTTGATCCAGCTCGCGCCGGAACTGGGCGCCAAGACTGTGCGGGTGTTCCTGGCCTGGCGGGGCGTTACCGAGAAGCAGGGACTCGCGTCGTACGCAATCACCGAGCCTCTCTGGGATACCATCCACAAGGGCTTTTCCGAGGAAGAGATCTGGGACTGGTGCCGCGACGGCATGATCCAGTGCGCCAAGTTCGCCGGCGACTCCGGTGTGACGCTGGCTCTGCAAAATCATCACCCGGTCATCCGTGATCACAAGGATGTGCTGCGGATGGTGAAGGAAGTGAACTCGCCCCATCTCAAATGCTCGCTGGATGCCTGGATCATGGACGACAAGTCGGCGGAGGCCATTCACCAGGCGGCTCACGACGTAGGCCATTTACAAGCGCTTTCGCACTTCGGCGGGGAGTTCAAGAAAGAGGCGGATGGGACCGCGAAGGGGCCGGAATTCTACGGCTACTTCGTCGAAGCCATGAAGGAAATCGGCTACAAGGGCTACATTGGCTACGAGCTCTGCCATACGCTTCCCGTGGTCAACGGTGAGACCGTCGGACTGGAATTCGCCGACCAGTGCGCCGAGGGTGCGGCCATCTACATGCGTGAGTTAATCAAGGGCCAGGCGAGCTGATCTCAGCGATAGGTCTCTTCCCGACGAAGGCCGAAGTAACTGAGCTCGACCATCTGCTCCCAGATATCGTAGCGAAAGCGCCAA
This sequence comes from uncultured Acidobacteriota bacterium, assembly GCA_963722675.1. Classification (GTDB taxonomy): domain Bacteria; phylum Acidobacteriota; class Terriglobia; order UBA7540; family UBA7540; genus CAVROP01. The sequence goes on along the minus strand of CAVROP010000041.1, from coordinate 27,372 downwards.
CGGCCCAACCGAAGCCGCCAGGCGCCTTGGCCAGGTGGAACGTTTGTAAGCTTCTTTATCTGGTGGCTAGCAGAGCTATTGTAGGGGTCAGCGCCTAAGACATCAACGGCCTTTTCGAAGTAAGCGATAAAATCCGCGTGCTGCTTGTTCAATGCCTTCGCCAGGCGCTGGCCGTGCGGCGTCACCCGCACGGAAAAGGCGGGCATCGTCATACCTTGCGACCCATCCGGGGAGCGCGCCTTTTTCGCTGCCTCTTCAGCTCAGCGAGTACAGCCTCGGCCGCCACGTGCTTGCCGGCGGCGAACTCTTGATGACTGCTCCGAATGCGTTCGCGCACTTTCGGGTCCTGGAGTTCGAGATAGTCTTCCATCTCATCCGCACCCATGATGCCGGCGATCGGGATGCCGTCCTTCTCCAAGATGAAATATTCACCTTCGAGATAGGCACGTTTGACCACAGCTCCCAGATTGATACGTGCTTTCGTGATCGGTAAGCGATGCACCATCGTTTATGCGAGTCTCCCGAATGTCCCAGAACATCATTGATCAAGATTAATCAACGCTGCTAATTGTACCATAATGGGGACGCCAGTAAAGCACTTACCAATATCTGCGCGGAATCCGTCTCGCCAAGTCTTCTGGACGTATTCATCCCGGTAGCCTGATTGCTGTTGAGCCGACTTACACTTTGTTCAAGAAGGCCGCGTGGCTGCGGCGAATCGACGGCCGTCCTGCCATCTCGAACCCTGCGCGGGTTGCAGCCTGAAGCTGTGCCTCGAAATCCACCGTCTTTACGTGGCCGGCTGGCTCGGCAACGAGGAGCCCTGCGCCAGTCTTCGAAACCTCTGCGACCTCCGTGAAAAACCGCTCGACGTCTGGCAATTCGTGAACAACCGCCATGGCCAGGGTGAAGTCAACGCTGCCGGCCAGGTCCGCAAGCCCCAGCGTGTCGGGGGGAACCAAGCGAATATCTACCCGGTCTGCCAAGCCCGCCCGCGCTGCGCGCCGCCTGAGCCAGGCGAGCATGCGAGGCTGAATATCCACCGCCACTACGCGCCCGGTGGGCCCGACCAGGCGTGCGAGTTCGAGCGTGAAGAAGCCCATGCCGGGCCCGGGTTCGAGCACGGTCATGCCTTCTCGAACGTACGGGCCCAGCACTTTCGCCGGATCCTGTATCAACCGACGCAGCGGGCTGGCAAGCAAATACCCTAGCCACCAGGGGCAGACTCGGTGCGACATGTGTTCCTCCTTCCATGGCTCCCATTCTGGAATCAAACCTTGGGCGCAGCCGGTGAAGGTCCTTCGGGTCCGCACCCGCCGCGCAAACCGGCGCGGAAAGCCTCGCGCTCTTCGGGGGTCATCTGCTCCCAGCGGCGAATAAGTCGCAATCGCCAATCGCGGGAGAAGCCGGGCCGGCCATGGAAACCGCTGAACAGGATCTTACTCAGGATCAGCAGACCCAGAGCTTGCCAGAAGCTTAACACATGCAGCCCAAAGAGGGCCGGCATCAGCCGGTTCCATAGCCACATGACCACCAAACTGAAGATGCCTCCCGCCAGGACTGCAAACAACACGAACTTCGATATTCGCCGAATTCCATGCGCTCTCATTATTTGTCACCTCACGCTTTCTTGAACTCCTCATAGATGGACCGCAATCGCCGGCGCAGGTAAACCACCGCGTAGTGCTTTCGGGAGAGCAGCGTGTTCACGCTTACTCCGGTTGCCTGTGCTAATTCGCGAAAACTCCGCCCCTCGAATTCGTGGGCCACGAACACCTCGCGTTGTTCCTGCGGAAGCTCATCCAACGCCGCGTCGATTTCTTCCAGGAGCAGCTCGCGCGCGTAGGCCGCCTCGGGACCGGCATCGGGAGAAGGCAAGTCTTCCCATGGAAACCGATCGGCCTCTTCGCACCACCTCGGTAGAGATGGCCGGTGCTGCCTGCCGCCGCCCGCGAAACCGGTCGATGATGCGGTTGCGAGCCACCCGAAAGAGCCACGCTCCTGCCTGCTCCAAGGGTTTCATCATGCGGTAGGTTTGGACGAGTTCATAGAAGACCTCCTGCAGAATGTCTTCCACATCGCTTTCGTCCAGAACCCGCCTGCGGATGAAATTGCGCAAGCGGCTTTGCTCCCGCTCGACAGTCTCCGCGATGCGACGGTTCTGCTCTTCGGTCATGAGTTCGAGGCTCAGCGCGTCGTCCATCCAGTAGTGTAGACGAAAAAGCAGGCGGGATATTGTAGGTCGTGGGCGTCAGGGCCTAGGGAATCGCGCCCGCCGAAGCGGTTCGGCCTCAGTGAAAATCAGGCGGCGGCGGAAGGCAATGGGACTGTCGCGCAGGAAGACCGGCTTGGCAAGTTCCATGTATTCGGGGAAACTGGGCTCGTTTAAGAAGCGGCCAGGGTGGTCGGCCCAAGCGGGAATTTCAAGTCCCCATCGCCTGGCAAGGTGTTCCCCAACGGCCCCGATGTAAGCGTCCTGGAACGCCACACCTGTCAACCGCGGCTCCTCGCCGATCTTACGTTGCCGCTCCGTCGGGCCGCTCATGTAAAATTCGTCAAGGAACTCACTGACCGCGTCCACCCAGTTCTGCCCTGCGACGATACGGTCCACCGCTTCCTTAAGACTTGTGGGGCGCATTGATATGCCTCGTGATACTTCTGATTTCGAGGATCTTCTCGGGCAGAACCTTCTCATCAGGATAATAGCGCTTTACCACTTGCAGGAGTCCTTCCTCGCTTGTGCACCCAATCCGACGAGCAAGCTCCACGATGTCTTGAATATCATGTCCGTACGATCGAAAGGAGAGAAGTTTCATCGCCAGCAGGTATTGCGGAGTAGCCATCAGCACCCGCAGCCCGAACTGACCTTCGGAAGGGTAGGTCCTGAACATACTAAAGTCGCTATGCTTGGAAAGATAGCTGGTTCCCTGTTCGTTTAGCCAGTTCGGCGGTAGACCCAGTTCTTTCCCAACTTCTTCTTGCGCTTTCACCACCTGCCCGTGGCCTTGGGTAATTAATGCGTCGATATCCTGTGTCGCCTCCCTGAAGTCAAACCCGAGTATGATCGCTGCGCCACCGAACACGGCAATCTCACCCGCCACTCGCCTTTCGCGGAGAAGCTCTCCTAGGCGGGTAAGTCCCTTCTCCAATTCCAGCTTGGTCATGCCATTCGCCTCTTCAAATCACGGACGGTGGCTAGCTCGATGCCGCCTTCGAAGGTCTGCGGCCCATCACGCCGTCGTGAACCGCCGCGAACCCCAGATTTTGACAAGCAAGTCTGAGCTCCTTGGCAGTTATTTGTTCCCCTCCATGCACTCGAAGTTCGCGGCGTCGTTGGGATCGCCCGAGCCTTTGTACTTCGGGACCTGGGGATAAGGGCAGAGGGGCCGAGTCATCTTGACGCCTTTTGAGGGGTCGGTGTCGTTGAGGTATTTGGTGGCCGTGATCTTGGGGGGCGCCGCGCCCTTCTCAACCCATTGCTCGAGGGCAATGTAGATATTATGCTCAGGATCGAAAGGAGGGTAATCGGCGCCTTGCCCGAAGGAGTTCGCACCCGGCCCGCCACCGCAGTGCTGCATACCCGGGACCATAAACAGCCGCACAAACGAGTCGGTATCGTGCCGCCCCATCTTTCCAACTACACTGTTGTAGTAGTCGAGGGTGTTCGGTGCGGGGATGGCGGCATCGCCCCAGCCATGATAGAGAATAAGCTTGCCGCCGCGTGCCATGAAAGGTTGGAGATTAGGGTCGATGGCGTTGAGTGCGCGGGCCGTCTTGGAGTCCGCCAACTTCGTCGCTTGATCAATGTTGAAAGTCTTATAGTCCCAGCCCGCCTGCTCGTACACCATGTTGGTAAAGAATTGAGTGCCGAAAAATGCCATCAAGCTGCGGCCGGGCGCCGCGCCGGTGATCCACAGCGACCAGCCACCTCCTCCCTCCTCCGCGCCGGGCACATAGCCGGGGAACAACTGATGCCCGGCCGAGTCGTGCGGCCCGGCGTAGATCTTCTTAAGAGCGGCTACCTGCGGGGCGGTCAAGCAACGATCCGAGTCAGCCTCTTTGCAGAGCATCGTGGCGGGGTCGAAGTTGCATTGCCGCGGATCATTGAGGATCCCATCCGGCACGCCGTCCTGAGCGGGGCAGGCAGCGGCGACCGCGGCGGCCACGGCGTTTATTTTGCCGGCGGGAATATAACTTGCCGGATCGAGAGTAGTGGCCTCAGTAACCCATATCGCTTCGACGAGCAGATGTGTCCAGAAATTGGCGGGAGCGCCCGCCAGGATACCTTCGTAATCCTGGGGAAAACGCTGGGCTTCCATCAGTGCCTCGCGGCCGCCGTCCGAGCAACTGGCGAAGTAAGAGCGCTGGGGAGGATCGCCGTAAAAAGCTTCAGTCAGAGCTTTGGCTTTGACGGTCATCTCGTGCAGGCCGCGATAGCCGAAGTCGATCACCTTTTCGGGATGGCCTAAGGCCCACGCCGCGTCGAAGCCGGCGTGCCCGGTGTCAGTTCCCGCCGTGGCGTAGCCTCGCTTAATGGCTGCACCCAAGCCCCGGTAGTCGATGACGCCTGCAAATCCCCCATTACCCTGCCCTTGGAATTTGCCATTCCAGCCGCCGGCGGGCAGCCAGACCTCGATCTTGATATTCGAGTCGGCCGTGGGCGAAACTTCCGCCACAATCCTGCAAAAGGCTGGGACGTCCTTGTAGTTTGCCGGCATCCCCGGAGCGGGATTTGGCCCCGGAGGCGGAGTGAACGCTCCTGCCGCCACACTTTCGGCTAAGGTAATCTTCGTGTAAGGCAATTGAAGCTGGCCGAGGCTTTCGCAGGATTTTTGAGCCGCGTTCAGCCCTTGCGTGATAACTCCCGAAAGCACCAGGGCCGAAAGGTATGAGAACACCAACCTTCTATGCATCGGACGCCCCCTGCAGATGGCCCCCCGAAATGGCGGGCCGCGCTACGCACGGAAATCGCTTCTGAGCATCGCACCCTTGCCGTTTGCCTGTCAAACAGAACCGTATTCAAAAAGACTACATTGACACTACGCGGAACGGGTGTTATACAAGGCGTTACCGTTTTGAGGAGGTCTGCAATGGAATTGTTTGACAAGGTTGACCCGCGAACCCTCGACCGCCGCGACGGGCAATTGTCCATGCTTTCGCTGGGGATAATTGTGGTCCTGGGATTGGGTTTGGCCTTGCTGATGTACCCCGCCGTGTTTGGCAGTAACGCGGGCGCCGCGGGGCACACTACGCGAACGCTCTTCTTTGGCTTCTGTGCATTGTGCGTACTGGCAGTCACCTACCTCATCAATCGGCAATATGTAGTTCAACGACTCCGCCGCAACCTGCTCGAACAGAAAACGGAGATCATGCACCTCCGCCAGGAGGCAAGCACCGACTTGCTCGAAACCCTGGCGGGATTCAGCCATTTTCAGGATCAGTTGACGATGGGATTTCGCCGCGCCGCCCAGGCGAGTGAGCCGCTCTCTCTGATCCTCGTGCGCCTGAAACACTCCCCGATGTTCGATGGCCCGACCGAGGTTTCAGTAGCATTAGGGGACGCAGCCAGAGTGCTGGTGCGCAAACTGCCCGCTGATGGCTCGCTCTACCATTTGTCCGGGAGTGCTTTCGCCATGCTTCTGCCGAGCACCAATGGAGAGAAGATGAACCACCTCTCGAGTCGGGTCGCGGAGGGCCTTGCGGACGCGTCCGGCGCGATCAACCGTTTCACCTTCGAGACCCAGATGGTTAACTACCCCGAGCAAGCCTCAACGGCCTACGAGATTGAGCAGATTGCCCACGCGTTTTCGCTAGCTAAGCGACCCGGACCGGTGGCTCGAACGAAATAGCACCTCGCCTTGATTCTCGATTGCCTGCGTTTCTAGCGTCGCAACGTCACGTTGCCCTGGATCTGGAACTTGGCCTTGATGCCGGGCACTCCCTCCGCAGGTTGGCGGCCGCCCACAAACACGCTGTAACTGCCCGCCAGGATCTGATGTGCACCCGCCTCGGTGACCTGGCTGAGGTCACGCGGATCGAGCTTGAATGCGACGTGTCGAGTCTCGCCCGGGGCCAAGTGGACGCGTTCGAAGCCTTTGAGCGCGCGGAGAGGAGCGCTTGGGGACGGTGGGTACTCGACGTAAAGTTCTCCAACCTCATCGCCGCTTATTCCGCTCGCGTTCCGGACGTCGGCCTCGACAGTGAGCGGTTGGCCGGCCTCGAGTTTCTCCGCCGAAAGGCGCAGGTTGCTGTACGCGAAGCTCGCGTAGCTCAGGCCGTAGCCAAAAGCGTAGAGCGGAGTGCCGCTGAAATACCGGTAGGTTCGGCCCCGCATCGAGTAATCTTCAAAGGGCGGAACCTGGTCGAGCGAAGCGTAGAAAGTAACAGGCAGTCGCCCGCCGGGGTTGTTCTTCCCCGCCAACGTCTCCGCAATGGCCGTGCCGCCTTCTTCGCCTGGGTACCAGGCTTCCAGAATGGCGTTCGCATGTTCCGCAGCCCAGTTCGCCGCCAAGGCACTGCCGTTCAGCAGCACCACCACCAAGGGCTTGCCGGTTGCCGAGATTGCTTCGAGCAGATCTTGCTGGGCGCGTGGCAAGCCGATGTCCGTGCGGTCGCCACCGCTGAAGCCAGGGACTTGGATGGGCATCTCCTCTCCCTCCAGGTTCGGGGAGAGTCCGACGAAGGCCACGACAATATCCGCCTGCTGCGCCACGCGCGCCGCCTCATTGCGCATAACGTCGATCGGCGGCTTCCAGCTCAGCGTTGCCCCGGCGCCGAAGAGCGGCGCATTGTGTACATACTCGAGCCGAAAGGCGTGCGCCTTCGTGCCCTCGAAGTGCGTTTGGAAAGCGGTCTGCGGCTCTTTCGTGCCTCGCCCAAGCCACGTCGCGGGGGCGAGCAGGGTTGAGTCGAGCACCAGCTTGGAATCAAGGTAGACTCGAAAGATCTCCTTTCCCCCTGATGGATTCCACCCCGGCTTAGGAACGCTGAAGGTATAGTCGCCGGGTCCGGGAGGAACAAGCGCGCCACTCCAGCGCACGGCGAAGGCTTTCATGGGTACGCCGGGGGCGGGCGCGGCGGAGTTCCAATCAAACTGGATTTGCGGGTCCTCGCGTGTGAGCACGGGTTTCCCCGAGAAGTCTGTGTTGGCGAAGTAGTCTGCTTTCAGGCCCGGTGCGGTCGCGCTGTTGTCCGTATGAAACACGGTTCGAGGCACGGGGACCGGCAGTTCCTCCAAATATGCAGAGCCTTGCGAGTAGAGGACCTTCACATCGGGTCCAAACTGTGTGCGGATTCCATCCAGAGGATAAACCGGCGCTGAGGGTATGCCGTTGTAGTTGCCTTCCAAAGCAGCCAAGGACTCCGCATTCGGCCCGATTACAGCAATGGATTTGATACCGGACTCGAGAGGCAGTGCGTGGTCTTGGTTCTTCAAAAGCACCACCGACTCGCGCGCCGCCGTCAAAGCAAGCTGGCGATGTTGCTGCGAGTCATCTTCCGAAAAGGGAATCTGGTTGAACGGAACCGAGGCGGGCGGGTCGAACATGCCGAGGCGGAATCTTGCGGCGAAGAGGCGCTTCAGGTCGGTGTCGATCTCAGCCTCCTTGATCAGGCCATCGTGCACAGCCTTGACCAGGGCCACGTATTCAGAGCCGCAGGTGGTGTCCGTGCCGGCTTTGACGGCCAGGGCGGAGCCGTGCTCATTGTCCGGCGCGAAGTGGTGTCCGCTGGCGATGTCGTCAACGGCGCCACAATCGGAAGTTACGAAACCCTGAAAACCCCAGTCTTGGCGCAGGGTTTTCTCGAGCAGAAACGTGCTGGCGCAGGCGGGCGCGCCGTCGATGGCGTTGTAGGCGCACATGACGGAATCGGCGTGGCCGTCGACGACCGTGGCGCGGAAGGCCGGCAGATACGTATCCTCGAGATCGTGCGGCGAGACGTTGACGTTGAACCCATGGCGCAGGCCCTCCGGCCCGCTGTGCACGGCGTAGTGCTTGGGCGTCGCCACCGTCTTCAGGTACTTGGGATCGTCGCCTTGCAGGCCGGTGACGAAGGCCAGTCCCAGCTTCGACGTCAAGAAGGGGTCCTCACCATAAGTCTCCTGGCCGCGTCCCCAACGGGGGTCGCGGAAGATGTTGATGTTGGGCGACCACAAAGTGAGTCCGTAGTAGATGCTGTGGTTGCCTTCGCGCTGCGCCTGGTTATACTTGGCGCGGGTTTCGGTGGCGATGACTTCGGCCTCCCGATGCACCAGGGGTGCATCCCAGGTAGCGGCCATGCCGATCGCCTGCGGAAACACCGTGGCATACCCGGATCGCGCAATGCCGTGCAACGCTTCGCTCCACCAGTCGTAGGAGGGAACCCCGAGCCGCGGGATGGCGGGGGCGGTGTGCTGCATCTGCCTCACCTTTTCTTCCAGCTTCATGCGCGCAATCAGATCGTCCACTCGCTTCTCGATGGGCAGAGACGGATCGCGATAAGGAGGTGATGCTTCCTGGGCCGCGTTCTGCGCGCACGCCGAGGGAATGAGAGCGCAACCCATGACCACCACGGCCAGAAACTGAAAGAGCGCGGTAGGTTTAGTCGCACACGGGGCCGTGTTGCGAATACCGCGGGTGCGCAGCATGTCACCGTTCCAACCGCCGGGGGTATTCATATGGTTTGTTCTGGACATAAGCTGCTCTCCCGCCGCAAAGAAATTGGAAATTTGAGATTTGAAACCGGAAAGCCGACAGGCCGATTACTGATAGCGAGCCTCACGTTCGTGATTTCACCTGCCGACCTTCATTTTTAAGACTTGCTATTCCAGCTTCGGGATCCCTGCACCGAGTTTTGATCTTGCAGTTTCCAGTTTCAGTCCTAGTTGCACTCCGCCACCAACGGCCCGGCAAGCGCCTTGGTAAAGAACAGGACACCGGGTTGGGTGGGCATCCAGGTGGAAGGTACATGCCGGCTGACCGGGTGCCGCAAGGTTACCCATAACGAGAGGCCCTGCCACTGCATGCCACGACCCAGTTCGCCATCCGCGCCGCCAATGGCGTAGTCGGCGCGCGTAAAGAAGGCGGGGCCGATGGTATTGGCGAAGGCCGGCACCAGTGTGGTTCGACTCTTGAAGCTGGTGATGGCATTCTGCTCGATGGTCAGCGGGTGCAACTTGGCGCCCAGGCGATGAGTTTGGCTGCGCCATTCGTCGTCGCTCGAAAACTCGAGCCCGAAGTGGGGTTCCCAGAAGGCGATATGACAGGCGCGTCCGATGCCATACACGACCACGAGCTTGGCGCCTTCCTTGCGCAAGGCGCCGATCCGGTCTGGATACTCAGGGAGCAGGCGCCGGGTGGCGAAGAACCGCTGCTCGCGCGGAATGGTGAGATTGGCGAGCGGAGTGTAAAAGGCCGATTCCATGGCGTACTGGAAGGCGCCGGGGTTGTCAGGAGGAAGCGTGTTGCCTTCGCTGTCGCTCCACTCGTCCATGTTGAAACCGTAAACATGCTGGCAAGGGATGTTCCAGTCTCGCAGGAAGTAAACGGTCCATCGGTACATGCCCATGGGGCCGACCGGCAAAATCAGGGCTAGCTTGCGGTCAGCTTCGCGGCAGCGCCGAATTTCCATGGCTAGCTCATGCCCCAGCATCACGTCAAAATCAGCGACGGTATCGGCCATGCGGATGGAAAAGTCACTGTGCCACTTGGACTGCCGATCGAAAATTGCCTTAGGATCGTCCGCCACGCAGGCATCCCACTTTGCCAGGTCCCACCCGGCAGGAAAAAAGGATTCGAGCAAAGAGCCTTTCAGCGTCGTAAGCAGGTTCATGGGAATTGACCTCTCGGATATTTGTCTCCTGTAACCCCGGGCAAAACCGGGCAGGTGGATTGTACACCTAAGACAAGCGAGCTAAAAGCCAAATGGAAGAGACCCCAATCCCTCGATAACGACCCGCCATGTAGGGGACGGCTTGCCGTCCCCGGAGGGTCGCTAGGCCGACGACGGTAGCGCAAGCCCTACCCCTGCACCACCTGGGTGCATCCAGGTGAGGCGAAAAGGAGCGGGACGCCTGGGGCCCGACATACCGATGAAACAAGCTTGCTTTTGGGATACGCCTTGCCGTAGACTGTCGTGCCCCGCAGACCGGGATCTCTTTCTTCGCGGGTGAGGTCGTCGATTGGATTTCATCCGGCCTTCAGCTTTCGTCCCTCGCAGCACACTGGCTCAAAGCAGGAGGAGCCTGCAGTCATTTCTTCCAAATGGCAGGGCTCAACATGTATCAGCGTTACCACCTGCACACTAGCTCCGCGCCTGAGATCGCTCCTTTTCCGAACCGCACACGCGTCAAAGTTAAAAAGCCTGGTTTGGCTGTGCATCTCATCCAAGAACTGATCCACTATCGAGGCAACCGCGCCGTGGCACTTAGCCGGCCTTGCCTATATGGTGTCTTCTCGGGCCCTGTAGGGGGATTCGCGCCCAGGAGCGACTCCTGCGTGGCATGCCTGCGGTGCACCGTTGAGTATCCCGGGATGGTGGAGGTTTGCCTCAATCCCAAACATCTGAGTCTCGGCGACTCGTATTTTACGCCAGGGCACGTTGACACGGTCTGTTACGAAGCGCGAACCGGGAGGGTGCCTGTGAAAGGCGCCGGCTACCGCGGGCGCTTCGGCGGGGAAGGCTGGGACGGGATGTGGACGGACATGTCGGAAATCGTCCGGCCGACCCGGGACGGCATCCACGGCCGAGAGTTCATTTCCACCTCCGTAGACATTGGCCAGAAGCCGCCTTTTCTGTCCTTTGATGGCCAAGGTCTAGTAACTGGCGAAAGCGCGCGGGCCTTCTCCCTTCCCATTCCTATCTTGTTGGATGTTCCGGCCTCCTCTGTGCAATCGCCGAAATTGCTTCGAGTGCTCGTGGACGCGGCTCAAAGCGCGGAGACACTGGTGGTCTTGCCGATCACGCTGCTCAAGGAATTCAGACTCGAGGAGAAGATCGTTCCGTTGGTTGGGCCGGATTTCGCCGGCTTGCTGGAAGGTCTCGGCTTTGCGCCTTCCATGATCGAGTTGGAGGGTTGGAACGAGACGCTCTTTCGGGAAGTGCAGAAACGCTTTGCCGAAAGCGCCGTTTGTTTGCGCGAGGATTTCACCTCCCCTGAGGAACTTCTGAAGCGCTACCGCTCGGGCGTCCGGGTATTCCACCTGGCGGCCGATTATCACGGCCGGGGGCCGGATGGGCGATTCGTGCTGGAGCTTATCTGCGAGGCGCACGGTGCTTTTGTCGAGGCGGGTTGCCGTGACGAGGTGACCTTGCTGGGTAGTGGTGGGATCATTGCGGCTGAGCACGTCCCCAAAGCCATCATCTGCGGTCTGGATGCTGTCGCCCTCGACACTTCGTTGCTGGCGGCCCTGCAAGCCCGGTTCCTCGGTGAATGCTGCGATCGCCGGACGAGCCGTTTCCAATTGCCCCGTGGTCTTTCGGTCAATTGGGGGACGCAGCGGATTGAGAACCTTCTGGCTTCCTGGAGGGATCAATTGCTGGAGGTGCTGGGAGCCATGGGACTCCGGGAAGTCCGCCGCCTGCGAGGCGAAATAGGGCGCGCCATGTTCCAGAAGGTTTTGGAACGCGAAGCTTTTGCGGGGATCGAAGGCTATGACGGAAAAAGCTGACGAACAGCTCATCATCAAGAAGCACACCGAGTCTTTACACCGCGGCTTCGAGCTTTGGCCGGAGTTGGGGAAAGCCCATTTGCCGGCCATGGGAGACTACCGCTGGACATCCGACCTGATCCTGTCCACTTGGCTTCAGGCCGAAACCGGAGAACCGCCCGGCAACGGGTTGGAATATCGGGTCGGCAACTCGGGTGGCGGATTCGATGTGCTCGATTTCAAGTTCCTTCCACAGGACCATTGGTTCCCCCACCACCTTTCCAGCGACCTTTCCATTCCGCTCAATCGCCGGCCCGATGGCGCCAGGATCGAGATTCCCGTCCCGTTTTACGGGGCCGGGATGTCCTTCGGATCCATCAGCGAGCAGGTGATGCTGGCTCGGGCCAAGACAGCCCAGTCTTGGAAGACCTTCACCTCCACGGGTGAAGGCGGGTACCCGGAATCGCTGCGTGCTTATAAGAAGCACGTCATCACCCAGGTGGCCACGGGCATGTTCGGGGTGCGGGAAGAGACGATCCGGGATGCGCGGATTATTGAGTTCAAATATGCGCAAGGTGCAAAACCCGGGCTGGGCGGACATCTGCTGGGTGATAAGGTGACTACGGCCGTCGCCAGCATGCGCGAGTCTGTTCCCTGGATCAGCCTGTTTTCACCCTTTCCCTTTCACAGCGTCTATTCGGTCGAGGATCACAAGAAACACCTGGACTGGATCAAGACCATCAACCCCGAAGCGCTTTTGGCCGTAAAGGTTTCCACGCCCACCGATATTGATATGGTTGCCGTCGGCAGCTACTACGCCGGGGCGAATATCATTAACCTGGACGGCAGTTACGGAGGCACCGGCGCAGCGCCGGAAATCGCTAAGAAAAATATCGCCATGCCCATTGAGTTCGCCATTCCTCGCGTGCACCGCTACTTGTCGCAGGAAGGGATTCGAAGTGAAGTCACGGTGATGGCGAGCGGCGGGATACGCACCGCCTATGACATTGCCAAGGCGATTGCGCTGGGCGCGGATGGGGCTATCCTGGGGACGGCGGAACTGGTGTCCATGGGTTGCACGCGCTGCGGCAACTGCGAGCGCGGGCGAGGCTGTCCCTTTGGGCTAACCACCACCGATCCGGAACTGTCGCAATTCGTGGAAATAGACTGGGGCGCGGAGCGTCTCGATAACTTGTACCAGTCCTTCAGCTTGCAACTTCGCAATATACTGCGCTGGCTGGGGCTCGCGAGCATTCGCGATCTCGTGGGTAGAACAGATTTGCTGGTTTATCGCGGCCCGCGGCAAGATGGGGGGGAGGCGGCCTAGCCGCATGCTTTGCGGAACGACTATGGAGATGGAGAACAATCAAAGGTCGCTGTCATCCTGAGCGAAGCGAAGGATCTGCAGTTCCGGTCCGATGCGAACCAATGCAGATTCTTCACTTCGCTCAGAATGACAGACTTGCGTGAGAGCGAAGCGAGGAATGACAGGGCGGTTGCGGTCTTAGGAGAGCGTGCTGATGACTCAAACGGAGATAGTCGCCAAGATTCTTGCCTCGCGACGGTTTCTTAATCCCCAAACTGCGCCACGAGCCTCGTTGCGAAAGGCAGAAGCCGAGGGTGGTTGCGGCGTGGTGGGGATTGCTTGCAGTGAGAAGGTCCCGGCTCGCCATCTCTTCCGGGGCTTGGTCCAAATGCGCAACCGAGGCAACGGCAAGGGAGGCGGCATCGCCGCCGTCGGCCTCGAGCCTGCGGAGTTGGGCGTCTCGCGGGAGATCCTCGAGAGCCACTATCTGGTCGCCATCGCTTATCTCAATTCGAGCGTCCGGCCCGAGGTGGAGCGCGATTGTCTCGAGCCGACCTTTGAGATCGTTCATTCTCGCTCCCTGTCCGCCAGCAAGGACACGAAATTCGTTGACAGCCTCGACGTCAGGCCACCGGAAGTCTGCCTGTATTTCGGACGTGTGAGATCCGAAGCCATCGAAGCGTTCAGGAGCAAGGCGGGCCTGGAGGCCGCGCCGACGCCGGGCCGAACTCCGGAGGGCTTGGAAGACGAGATCGTCTACCAGAACAGTTATCGCCTGAACCGCGCCTACTACGCCTCGACCGGCAGGCAGCGCGCCTTCGTGCTTTCGCACGGGAAGAACCTGCTGACCCTCAAAATGGTCGGATACGGCGATGACGTGATCCGCTACTACCAACTCGAGGACCTTCACGCCCACGTGTGGCTCGGCCATCATCGCTACCCGACCAAAGGCAAGGTCTGGCACCCCGGCGGCGCGCACCCCTTCGTTGGACTTCATGAAGCCCTTGTGCACAATGGAGACTTCGCCAACTATGCCTCTATCTGCGAGTACCTGGCTCAGCGGAATATTCATCCCCTCTTCCTCACCGATACGGAAGTTTCCGTCTTGTTATTCGATCTTCTGCACAGAACCTACGCTTACCCGCTCGAATATGTGATCGAATCTCTTGCTCCCACCACTGAACGGGACTTTACCCTGCTTCCGAAAGAGAAGCAGGCAATCTACCAGCAACTCCAGACCGTGCACATTCACGGCTCGCCGGATGGCCCCTGGTTCTTTCTGATCGCACAATCCGTTCCCGCCCAGGGAGTTCACCGCCTGATCGGAATCACCGATACCAGCATGCTGCGGCCCCAAGTCTTCGCCATGCAGCAAGGTGAGGTCTCCATCGGTTTGGCAGCCTCTGAGAAGCAGGCCATTGACGCCACGCTGGAGAGCTTGGCCGGAGAAGATTCGAGAGTCTGGAGCCGCGCCGACCTTTATTGGAACGCGCGCGGGGGCAGCCATACGGATGGCGGTGCATTCATATTCACAGTACAAGCCAATGGAGCTGACCGTCCCGCACCTGCGGCCAGCGCTGTGCTCGTGTGCACGGACAAGTTCGGCCGACGCATCGAATTGAGCGCGCTCCAGAAACCCTATCGCGCCTCCACCGCTGCCTGGCACACCGTGATTCCGTTGCCGGACCTCCCGGCAGGCGACCTGGTCAGGTGGGTTAGGGAGCAACTGCCAGCCTGGGACTACGACACCCTGCTGGCGTTTCTTAGGGCACTGGAGAATACGGCTGGGGGAGACGATGGCCGGAGGCGCGCTCTGAACGTCCTCACGTTTTTGCTGGACCGGCGGTATCCCACCGGCTCGATGCGGCGCAGCTACCTGCTTTCGCTTCTCGACGCGAGCTTGGGAGCGATCTTCGAGTCGATTCGCCTGGCCCCTTCCCCTGCCTTCGCTTTCGTAAGTGAGCGCGATGCTCTTTCTAAGCCTTCCGGCGGAGCGCCCACGGTGGTGTTGGACGCCCGCGGCTTCGCGCCGGAAGGCGAGGATTCCCTGGCGCGGGAAATGGTTCGTCTTTACCAAGGGGGCTTTCGACAATTCATCGTGGCGCACGCGCGCGGGCATCGGTTCATCGCTAACGGCCTGGGACCTGCCAGCGCCGGCGTGAGTATCGACGTGTACGGATCTTCGGGTGATTACCTTGCCTCCGGAATCGACGGAGCGGAGGTCTTTGTGCACGGAGACGCACAAGATCAACTCGCCCAGATCATGAAAGACGGGAAACTCGTGGTCTATGGTAGCGTCGGCCAGACCTTCCTCTATGCCGGCAAGGGCGGGCAGGCTTTCGTGCTGGGCAATGCCGCCGGGCGGCCCCTCATCAACGCGGTCGGCAAGCCTCGCGTGGTCATCAATGGCACCTGCCTGGATTATCTCGCAGAGTCTTTCATGGCTGGAGATCCGCTGGCGGGCGGCGGCTGCGCGATCCTCAATGGGATCGCGGTGAACGATCAAGGGCAGATCGTCGAGTTGGATATCCCTTACCCTGGCGGCAACTTGTTCTCATTGGCCGCGGGCGGAGCCCTCTACATCCGCGATCCACACTCCAAAGTTTCCGAGGAACAGCTAAACGGCGGGGAGTTTGCTTTGCTGGAAGAACCTGACTGGGCACTCGTCAGCCCGTTGCTCGAGGAAAACGCTCGGCTATTCGGGATCCCGGTCTCGCGGTTGCTCGAGGTGGATGGCGCCGCGTTGCCACCTGCCAGGGTGTATCGGAAAATCCGGCCTAAGGCCCTTGCCGCGCTGCACTCGGAAGAGGCCTGGGTCAGGATGCATGCCTAAATCGTAAGCTGACAACTACCGCACTCCAGGGCGGGCGGGCTGTTCATACACTTCGTAGGCTTCGCACCAAATCCCTTGACTCCAGGCGTATGCATGAGAAACTGTCTTAACGGGGTAGGGCATGGGGCAACAAGTTTTCATCAGCTATTCGTCTGCTGACAAGGCTACGGCCGAGCGCATTTGCGGCGCCTTGGAGGAAGCCGGGATTGCGTGTTGGATCGCTCCCAGAAACATCGAGCCGGGCGTCGACTATCCGACCGCGCTCGTGGAGGCGATACGTTCGGTTCAGGTGATGGTGCTGATTCTGACGGAGCCGGCGGCGGCCTCGCCGCATATCCTCAGTGAAGTCGGCCACGCGTTCAATGGCAAGAAGCGGATCATGCCTTTCCGCATTTCACAGAAAGCCGTGCCGGAGGATCTTGAGTACTTCCTCTCGATGACGCAGTGGCTGGATGCTCCGGAGGGCTGCACCGAGCAGAATCTGAAGCGCCTGATCGAGGCCACTCGTGCGGCGCTGGCCGGCGAGCCGATTCCGCACCTCACGCCGCCGGCCAAAAACCGGGCAAGATGGCTTGCTGCAGCGGCGTTGACGCTGGCATTAATCGCCGGGGGGTTCCTCTTCTTGAAACTACGCCAACCGGCCGTTCGCAACATTCCGCCACCCAAGACCGGGGATTTGACGAACCTGCCTCCTCGCACCACGCAGACCACTTCGCAACTCAAGACTTGGACCAATCCCGCGGACGGACTGAACTACGCGTGGATACCACCTGGTACGTTCATGATGGGGTGCTCGGAGCAGGACAGCGAATGCAAGGACGACGAGAAACCGACTCATCAAGTGGTTATCGAGAAGGGCTACTGGATGGGGCAGACCGAAGTGACAATCGCGGCCTACAAGAAGTTCAATCCCAAATTCGTTCCGCATGATCCAACCAGTGCCGGTAACCTTCCGGTCTGCGGGGTAAGCTGGGCCGACGCAAAACGTTATTGCGAGGCGATGGGCGGACGCCTGCCGACGGAGGCGGAGTGGGAATATGCGGCGCGGGGGGGCAGCCCCCAACCTTACTACGGGGTGATCTCCGAGATCGCCTGGTATGCAAACAACAGCCAAGATTCGCCCCACGCAGTAGGAAAGAAGAAACCGAACGCCTACGGCCTCTACGACATGCTGGGTAACGTCTCGGAATGGGTTCTGGACCGCTACTTCGACAAGTATTCGTATGACTCTGTAGCCACAGGTCCCGACGTTGAGCAGCCCCTCGCTCCGAATGCTCTGGCAGTGGCGCGCGGGGGATTCTGGCAGAACGATGCCGCGCGTCTTCGCGTTTCGCATCGGTTAGCGCAGGAAAAGGAGGGAGACGACATCCCCATAGGTTTCCGCTGCGCGAGAGATCATCCGTGAGATTGCGTGACTGTTTTGAAAATGACTCCCCTCCTTTGGGGGAGGAGGGGCAGTGGTCTATGTGGAATACGGCAATCTCGAGGTCGATTTTAATCGCCTGCAGGAGAAGCTCGAGGCGGCAAGTTGATCGCGACGACTCGAACCAGACCAGTGACGGTGAGGCGGCCCGACGATGAGCCGGGTGCCTCACCGCATAGCTCCAGCCCGGACGATTTCACAGGAACGCCACGACCCTTCAGATTAACCCCCCAGATGACGGCCATATCTGAGCCAAGGCAGGGAAGTTCAATCAGTGTCGATGAGTTGATGGTGAAGCGCGAAGAGCACGAGTTCCAGTGGATTCGAGACGTGGAGTTCGTCGCAAACTTGCGAAAGGCACCGCTTGGCAGCCGTCACGTTGATGCCGAGCACCCTGGCGCTCTCCCGGGTCGAGTAGCCGCTGACGGCCAGAGCGACGATCCGCCGTTGGAGGGGATCCAGTTCAATGGACTTCTCAACCGCATCAATCGATGATGACGTTACACTCGCCATGGGACCCGGCTTCTCCATGATCAGCGACGCACGCGGAGCGTATGGACGACGGCGTCAAATGTTGAGGCGTTTTGAGCCGTGTCTTCGTGCGGGAATCAAGGTCTCGCGCAAAAGGTTAAGCAGCCTCAGTGAACTCCTTCGTGACCGTTCTCGCGAGCGCCACGCCCACCAAACCAGCCCGACCAGCAAGGCCACATAAGCCAGCAGAACGCCGAGAACGAAGATCTGGGGGAAGATTTGGGCCATCGATTACTCGCCTTGAATGCCTGCGGTGAGCGTCATACAGTGCCGAATCCACTCACTCGGCCCCGGAGGTGTCTTGTCGGAAAACAAGGCTCTCTTTCCAGCCCTGAAGCCAGATGCTGGTTATCACCCGTTCCCCATCAACTTCCTCGGAATGGACTTCCGTTTGGTTGGACTTTGCCTCTTCCTTGCTCAATGTCGCATGCGCCGTTGCCACTAGATCCCGTTCTTGGAAGAAGAGAACCTCAGCGGAGTCCTCGTGCCTCTGAACTTCGACTCGATACGTGCCCGGCTCGAGCTCCGTATCAACCCCAATCTTCGAGTGCTGACTGATGTATACAACGTCGGCGGCGGCGGCGATGGGCACCAAGGAGAACACGCAAATGACGGCATAGAGAAGCCGAATTCCTACCCTCTTGGACATGATTTGACTCCTTTCTACAAATATTGGCGGGTAGGACGCGGAGGGACGGCTGGCCGCGCCGTTGGGAGCAAGAACCCGATGGCTAGGCGATTTTCGGAGCCCATCCCTCCTTTGACCTACCCGCCACCCCCAGATAGGCAGGTTTGATTCCAAACCTACAGTGGGTGCTGGACCTTTGAAACCGGGGCGATGGTTGCATGGGAGCTATCCGAGCGGTCAAAGATTTTGGACAGACCCGACCCTCATTGTCCGAGGTTTTGGACGCTCCGCCCATGATTTAATGAGACACCCGACGTAACTCGTTGTCAGGAAATCAGTCATGGCGAACCCTGAGATTGGAACCTCCCCTGCATTCAAGTGCCGATGAACGGCAGAGTCCGCGAGGTGGGTTCCGGCGCACGAAGAGGAGAGAGGATTTCGTTATGTTCCATCTTTTCTCAACCTGGAACGGATTGCACCCTGTTGTGGTGCACTTCCCGATCATCCTTTTGTTGATCGCCCCGCTTCTGGTAATTCTGGGTACCGTGCTGCCTGAAGCCCAAAGGGGGCCATTTCTCGCCTCGGCGCTAATACTCATGGTGCTGGGGACGAGCATGAGCTACTTGGCTGCGGCGACAGGAGAGTCAGCGACGAAAGCCATTGCCTCTGCGCCTGCTGTCGCCGCTCTCCTGGAGGAACACCGGTCTTTGGCCGAAACGACAAGGGAGTTGTTCTCAGTGATCACACCGATTTTCGCACTTCTGCTCCTTGCGCATGGACTGCTGAGGCGCAAACTCGATGCGTGGGTCAGGACATCTCTGTTCGCTGCGTTCCTTCTCTTCTATGGAACCGGTGCAGTTTTGTTGGTTGACACGGCCCGGAAGGGAAGCCGTCTGGTGCATGTGCTCGGCGCGCGGAGGGCGGTAACCCGTAATCTGCCAAGCAAGGGAGGACGCTAAATGCAAACTACAACTGTGCTGCTGGTCTTCGAGGACCACCAGGACCTTGAAAACTACGGGTCGGTTCTTTGCAGCTTGGGATATAGGATTCTGATGTGTAGCTCGGCGGACGAAGCGATCCAGATTCTCGAAAAGGAAGATGTCTCAGTCGTTCTCGTAAGCCAGGGGACGCATGCGTTCGAAGGGCGCCGGGTGCTGGAGAGGTCGCTTAGACTTCACCCCACCGCGCCGGTGTTGGTCGTTGCCAGAGTGCTGGATATCCAATGCTACCTCGATGCCATGGACCTCGGGGCGAGCGATTACCTTGAACGGCCTGAGCCGGAGGATATGCTGTGGGTGCTGGACACGCAAATGCGCCGGGCTGAAGTGAATTGATTTGCTAGTCAGCCTGACGCCAGGGGCCCCTCGGGCCGGAGCGTCGCGTACTGATGTATATCTTCGTCGAGTATATCGGTTGCCTGATTTTGGCGGCGTTTGCCGCGACACTGCTGTTTACAGCCTGCGCACTCTGGGTCTCCCTCTCGGAGGCAGTGGCCGGCATTAGGAAGCGGCTTGCACGCGGACTGACGCACGAAGCCCGCGAGTTTGTGAGGCGACAAACACGGCGGTCTTTCTGCGGCCGAGTTCGGTCCGGGTTCAGACGAGTATGCGGTTGGGGGCTGAACAAGGATGTTGCCGCGTTCCAGATGGTCAAGGAGGAACCACCCCGGCCAGTGACACCGAGTACAGGTTGGCGGAGCGGTCTGGCACCCCGGGTCACGCTCCGGGATCCTCGGGACTAAGGAATACAGGCTCAATAACGGGGAGGGATATGCGAGAGTCGCAGATTTTTCTTGTCAATCCCGCTCATACCACGGTTGGCATAAGCTTCCTTACGCCGCGATGGCTCTTCGTTCTGGCTGCGGCAACACCCCGTGATCTTCGCGATCCGATACTTGTTGACGAGTCGATTGCGAAATTCGATCCATCGAGGGTTGGAAACGGGGACATTGTGGGAATCGGGATTACGACCGATAACTGTTTACCCGGTTATCGTGTGCTTCGCGCCGCAAAGCGGAAAGGCGCAACCGTGATCGTGGGCGGCATCCATGCAACCATCTTCCCGGAAGAACCGCTCAGCATGGGGGCAGATGCAGTCGTGACCGGGAACGGCGATGTGGTCTGGGGCCATGCCGTACGTGGCGCGCTCAACAAGCGTTTGCTGCGTCGTTACGATGGCGGCAGAGAAAGCGGCGATAAGCTGCTTCCCGCGCGCTGGGACCTGCTCGCGAAGCAGCGCCTTCGGAACCGCTATTTGTTCCCGACGGTGCAAACGGTTGTAGGATGTCCGGAGAACTGCACGTTCTGTTCCGTCTGGGTAACCGAAGGACGGGATCCGCGGCTCCGGTCGACTGAGGCGATCATGCAGGAAGTCAACCAACTGAACGCCATGGGTTTTCAAACCATCATGTTTGCGGATGACAATTTTAGCCCGGCGACTCTTGTACGGATTGCTCGAGAAGAGAGTTCGTCAAAGAGAAAAGACCTGGAAAAAATCCGCGAACGGCGGATGGGATTCTTCCGGGAGTACGCAAGGCGCGTTCACCGAGTCATCCCTTCGTTTACCCAAATAACATCAGAAGTGGCGGGAGACGATGAATATCTTGCCGCCATGCACGACGACATGGGGGTACGCGGCGCCCTGATCGGCATCGAATCGTTCACCCTCGAGGCCCTCAAGGCAAAGCGCAAAATGTGGAACCCCGTGGGTGATCGGATGGTAAACGTGATTCGGGCAATCCAATCCCATGGAATCTATGTCTTTGGATCCATCATTTGCGGGCTCGAGACAGATACTCTGGAGACACTCGGAGCCATGCGGGAATTCGTGAAGTCCTCGACGATGCTTTTCGCTCAGTTCCCGATATATCGGCCGTTCCCCGGCACGGTTGATTTCCGGGAGATGGTGGCCGACCGCAAAAGGCGGAGCACGATGAGCCCTCTTCCTGTGGCCCCAAAGCATGCGACCGAGCTTCTGTATGAGAAGTATTGGCTGCACAATCGGTATCCGCGCGTGACGGTGAAGCATCCTCACATGACCGAACAAGAGCTTCTCCAGGCCAACCAAAGGTGTTATAACGATTTCTATTCATTCCGAAGAATTTGGCAGAGGGCGGTACAACTCCCTTGCTCCTGGACATGGAGATTTATCTTTGTGTTTGCTTCCCGTGGATTCCGTGCGCTCTACGCAGGACAGGGGATTTCCGCGAACGGCACACGGAGAAGGCTTCGCCTTATGCCCCGTTTGGGGCTCTGGGGCGTGGGGCGGCTACTTGATTTCTCGTCGTTTCAGCGGAAGAGAAAGGTAGTGCGAGTTTCCTAAACCCCCAGTCCGCGAGAAGTCGCTCAAGGGAGGGCAATGTACAACATAGTCTGGATGGTGCTGCTAACAGCATTCTTCCTGGCGATGCTGGCTCTAGATCTGGGGGTCTTCCACCGCCGCCCGCACGAAATCTCCACCCGTGAAGCCGCAGCCTGGAGCGGGGGCTGGATTGCGCTCTCCGTCGCGTTCGGAATTGGCTTGTCCGTCTGGAAGGGGCCTGAAATCGGGGTTCAGTTCTTCACCGGCTACATTCTGGAAAAGTCACTCTCCTTAGATAACCTGATCATGTTCGCGGTGATCTTCGACTCGCTCGCGATACCGCCCAAGTACCAGCATAAGACACTGTCCTGCGGGGTGTTGGGAGCTATTGCTTTGCGGGCAGTGTTTATTGCCGCCGGCCTGTCTCTTCTGGCGCACTTCAGGTGGGTTCTCTTGGTCTTTGGTGTGCTCCTGTTGATCGCCGGAGTCAGGCTGCTGCGTGGCCAGAGGCCGTCCCCCGACCCGCGGGCCAACCCACTGGTCCGGTGGGCGCAACATTTTATGCCCATGGTTGACGAGTTTGAAGGATCCTTCTTTATCCGTCGTAAAGGGCGGTGGTTCACCACCCCGCTGTTCCTGGCACTGGTCATGATCGAATTCACGGACATGATGCTGGCAATGGATTCCATTCCCGCCATCTTCAGCGTGACGCGAGACCCGCTTATTGTCTATTCTTCGACGATGTTCGCGGTTCTGGGTTTGCGGTCGCTCTATTTCATTCTTGCCGGTGTCACTTCCAGGCTGCGTTACCTGCGTGTGGGCCTGGGAGCCATATTGATCTTCGTGGGTGCTAAGATGCTGGCGGGACGTTTCGTTGAGATTCCCACCGCAGTGTCGCTGGGAGTCGTGTGTGGAGTCCTCCTGGTCGCGGTATTCGCTTCACTCCACACGATGAAGCGTGAACCCGGGTCTGTTGCCGGCAATCCAACAGCGAGCTGACGGGCAATCGCGCCGCCTACTCGCCGGGCTCGTTGATTCCATACTTGGCAATCTTGTATCCGAGGTCGCTGCGAGAAACTCCCAGGCGGCGGGCGGCTTCCGCCTGCGCTCCGTGGGTGGATTTCAGAGTTCTCAAGATGAGAGCCTTCTCCACCTCCGCAAGGAAATTGCGCAGATCATCAACCTCCGGCAGAATGTCGGCGAGTTGCCGGCCCTTGATGGCTGCCGCGCCGTCGGATTCCGAGACGGGGTCCCAGCTTGACGGAAGAGGGAAGCTATCCACGGTGAGTTCGCTGCCCAGGGAAAGGATCGAGGCCCTCTCGATCAGGTTTCGCAGTTCCCGCACATTTCCCGGGAAATCGTAACGCTTGAGCTTTTCCAGCGCCTGGGGGCTGAAGGCGCGCTTCGGAAGCTTGAGTTCCGTCGCGACCTGGCGAACAAAGAGTTCCGCGAGAACCGGAATATCTTCCGGCCGTTCGCGCAAGGGGGGAATGGCAATGGGCACCACGGCGAGCCGGTAGTAGAGGTCCTGCCGGAAAAGCCCTTCTCGCACGCGCTGCGACAGATCGCGGTGCGTAGCTGCCAGCAAACGGACATCGACATTCCTCGGCTGTGTGGTTCCGAGACGCAACACTTGCCCCTCGGTCACCACTCGCAGAAGCTTGGCCTGCGCGGCGGGCGACATCTCGGCCACTTCATCGAGGAAGAGGGTTCCTTCATGGGCAGCCTCGAAGAGCCCCGGCCGGCTGCGGTCCGCGCCCGTGAAGGCCCCTTTTTCATGTCCAAAAAGCTCGCTCTCGAGCAGCGTCTCTGTGAAGGCCGCACAGTTTACGGCTACGAAGGGCTTCGACGTGCGGGGGCTGTTTTTGTGGATCGCCCTGGCCACCAACTCCTTGCCGGTGCCGGTTTCGCCGGTAATTAATGCCGTGGCGCCCGTCGGGGCCACCCGCAGGATCAAGTCGCGCACGGCGGTGATTGCCGGACTTACGCCATAGATCTCCGGCGTGCCCGCCAGGCGGACGACGGTGTCCTTAAGCAGTAGGTTCTCGCGTCGCAAACCCGTGCGCTCACAGGCGCGAGAGACAGCCGCCCTCACAACGTCCGGTTGAAAGGGTTTGGTAATGAAGTCGAAGGCCCCCTGCCGCATGCTCTCCACTGCCAGATCGACGGTGGCGAAAGCAGTTATGAGCACCACTGCGACGGTGGGGTCGGCCTCGATCGCCGCCGCCAGCACTTGCAAGCCGTCGCCGTCCGGCATCTTCTGATCGGTAAGAACCACGTCATAAGCCGACGCCGCGATGAGCCGCAGGGCCTCTTGTACTCCCGCACTTTCGGAGATCTCATGGCCGTCTCGCTGCAAGTTCAGCGTCAGTACGCGGCGCGTATGAGGTTCGTCATCTACGATCAGTATTCTGCCCATAACTTTTCAATGACCTGCTTGCACTTGTGCCAAGGGAATCGTCAGGGCAAAGCACACACGGCCCGGTTCATTCATGGAGAGAATCAAGTCGCCGCCATGAGCGCGGGCTATGTTGCGTGCAATGGCAAGACCTAATCCGGTGCCCTGCGGCTTGGTGGTAAAGAACGGTTCAAAGATCCGCGCCACGGAGTCCGGCGGAATGCCCGGCCCGGCGTTCTCAACCTCAATCTGCACGCAGCCCTTGCCATTCGTCGAGGCCCGGAGCTTCACGATCCCCTCAGGTAACGAAGCCTCGACGGCATTCATCACCAGATTCACCAGCGCCCGCTGGAGATCGGTGGCATCAAAATCCGCGGTGAGGCCGGAGGAGTGCATCTGAATGGACACCCCCCCCTCCTTGGCGCGGGCCCGGAAGCAATCCGCGACGTAGCCCAGCGTGTCATCTAGGGAAGATGAAGATTTCTGGGGATTGCGCGGGCGCGCGTAGGCCAGGAAATCTGTCGTCAGCGTTTCCAGGCGGCGCGACTCCTTGATTGCGATTCCGAACATCTCCTCCGCTCGGCCGGCGACAATGCGCCCCCGCGCGCCGTGGCGAGCGCGCTCGCAATGTTCGAGACGGGGTTGCGAACTTCGTGCGCAATCGCACTCGACAGACGCCCCACGGCGGCAATCTTTCCTCCTGTCGGAGGCGCTCTTCCGCGTTCTGAAGGTCCGCAAGGCTCTCGGACAGTCGCGCCTCTTTCTGCCGAAGGTTCTTCACCATGAGCCACACCAGGACGCCGACCACCGTATCAATCAATGACATGGTGCCGGCTTCCATATACTCGTCAACCGGTGTTCCATGCAGGTGCTGCGCGTAATGCCAAACCCAAAGGAAATTAATGCAATCGACGAGCGCGATGACGATTACCGTCGGCGCCAGGTCCAGTCGAAATGCGGCAACCAGGACTGGTATTACCATGATGACGAAGTACTGCGCATTTTGCCGATTGGTGGCGTTCTGGAGCAGGCCTCCCAGGAGAATGTTGAAACCTATTGTGTACCACGTCAATAGTGCCATTGCCCGTGGTCCAAGAGGCTGGCTGCGCCCCAACAGCCAGAACAACTCCGCGCCTTGGGCCAAGAGCGCTCCAGTCAAAATCGCGATCAGGGTTGCAGAAGGGAAGCCCCAATAGGAGGCAAAGAGTGTGTGAAAAAGTTGCAGAGCGGCCAATATGAACAGGTTCAGGATGATGAAGATTGATTCCTGCCGCCGGAAGGATTCAAAGTCAGAGGCAAGAAGCAGCGACTTGGATTGAGTCCTTCGGAACACGTTGAGCTAGCTTAGCATAGTTCTCTGAGACAATGCAGGTTTCGAACAATCCTGGGCTTGAGCGCTTCCGGGAATGCGGGTCCCTATGACGGCGCCTTCGGTTGATCACGGACCCAATCCGTTACGGCTCGTTATCCAGATACTCCTCGGGGACGTCGTCCTCCGGGACCTGGTGCGTCCTGACTTCTCCCTGATCGGCGTCGGGAGCGTCTTCGACGCCCTCGACGATTCCGGCCTCCAAGGCGTTTCCTTCCTCGAGCAGTTCATCCACGCTTTCAGGCGCCGCGTCGGGCAGATCGGAGAGGCCCTGTAAGCTCCCTGCCTGGCCTGCCGCGCGCCCTTGGCTCTCCTCACGTTCCAACTCCGCCGCCTTTTCAGCCTGGGGTGGCTTGAGGATCCGCAGGTCGGGATCGAGGCTCGCGTGCGTTTTGGAGCATCGATCGCGGGATTTGGCCTGGTCGCGGACTTGACTCGGACCGCGCCCTTGCTGGTTCTCTGCGTCTTTCTCGTCCGCTGCTTTGTGTTCTGTTTTTTGGTCGCCATCGTCACCTTGGTTGACACGTTCGATTCGGGCGCCAAGGCCGCAGCCCTCGAATCGCGGTGCCCGGCTGCCTCCTTGGATTAGATGCGAGTAGATACGGACCGAGGCGCAGATTTTTGGCCTCCTGCCTTCTGCCGTCATCCCCTATCGCATTAAATGGGGACGATTCTGGAGCCTTCGCGGACGAGGTGTTCCGTATAGCCGAGCTTAACCAACTGCCGGTAGCAATCCAAAACCTTCTTCGGAATTCTCTGCGAAATCTGAAATCCCTTTGGGGGTAGAGCGCGATCTTTTGCAAATCGCTCAGCATGATTGCGATCACATCTCTTTTCGAGATCGATCGGTTCGGATAATCTTCAAACGAGATCGGCGGCGAGGTGACGATGATTTTCTTTCGCGGCCACACTTTCTTAAACGTGGCCCAGGTTCTCCGCTCCATGTAAGGCTTTTGGACGACAAGAAAACTGCCAGGATTGAGACCTTGTTTTTCCAGCAGCCTTTTCGTAAACAGTACATTCTCTCCGGAGTTCGTCGCTTCTTTCTCGATGAGAATTTTGCCTCGCGGAACCCCGGCCCGAACGGCGATTTGAGCGAATTTCTCAGCCT
The DNA here is from genome assembly GCA_963722675.1 of uncultured Acidobacteriota bacterium. GTDB lineage: Bacteria > Acidobacteriota > Terriglobia > UBA7540 > UBA7540 > CAVROP01. Next base: position 846 of record CAVROP010000041.1, on the reverse strand, counting down.
CTGTCTTTGTCCACTTCCGGGTCAGGCCACCGCGCTTTCCGGAAAAGAGAATCAGCGGGGCCAGTCTCCGCAAGAACAGCTCGGCGCCATACTTTCCGACGCGCGGGTCGTGGCTGCCGAAGACCAGGATGCAGTCCGCCGGCTTGAGCGTTTGGTTCAACTTCATGTAGTCCCAGACACTCTTCGCGAGGGCGTCGATGCGTTTCGGATTCATGGCTGTGCAGCACGGCGCAGGCTCTCGAGTTGCACCATCTCCGCTGCGCCGGAATCTCGGCGTCGGGAGAAGACCCGGGCTTCTGTAGCCGACTATTTGTCCTCTTCCGGTGTTGCCTCTGACTCCGAGTCTTGGCTTCGTCTTGCGTAAAATACGCTGCTTTTGCTCCTTTTGGCGTCCGATGAGCACTGAATTGGGGTTCGTTTTAGCTATGTTTCGCAACGGGCATCCTTTGTTTTCAATAACATACTGGCTTCGGTCGTACTATTTTTTGTTTTTTCGAACCCCGGTTTCCCCGAGTGCGGGGACTATTGCGTTTTTCCTCGCGTTCCGAAGCCTGCCCACGACAATCTGTCCACAAAATCACCACTATAATAGGCTACCATAAGTCTCGGGGTTTGTCAAGTGGAAAATGCGGAAAAACCGTGAGGACCCTGACTTGTTCGGACCAGCTCAGGCGATGGGATGTTGGAGGCGGCTACCCTCGCGGATAGTGAGTCAACGGGACGGGAAGCCGGGACGGAATGTCGGCGTGGCGGTGGTCTCTGGCTTCGCCGAACGATCATCATTTACCTCCCCATAGGAGCTTCGGTAGTGCATTCCGGGTTGATCCTCGAGAACGACAGATTTTC
>CAVROP010000040.1:0-11210 GCA_963722675.1 uncultured Acidobacteriota bacterium | reverse complement strand
TCCCTCGTCGTCTACTCTGGACCTTAAACTCTCAACTTCTCAACTTTTCGACTCCTCAACTTTCGACTCCTACGTTGCTGCCGCGCCGCTCACCACCTCGATGATCTCGCGCGTGATGGCCGCCTGGCGCACGCGGTTCATATGGAGCGTCAGAGAGTCGATCAGTTCGGCAGCGTTGTTTGTAGCCGCGTCCATGGCGGTCATTTGAGCGGCCAGTTCCGCGGCCCGCGACTCCAGCAGCGCGCGGTAAACCTCGATCTCCACGTAGCGCGGCAGCAGCGCGTTGAATATCTCCGCCGCGGGCTGCTCGTAAATGTAGTCGATCAGCACCTCACCCGACGCCGGTTGCACCGGCTTGACGGGCAAGTACCGCTCCAACCGGACGCGCTGGGTCATGATAGATTTGAACTCGTTGTAAACGAAGTCGACCGCGTCCACTTTTTCTTGCGTGTAGAGATCGATGATCTCCTTCGCAATTTGTTGAGCGTGCGAAAACTCCAAGTGCGCGAACAGGTTGATGTGCTCTGCAAGCATCTTTAGGGAGCGCCTGCGGAAGGCGTCCCGACCTTTGCGGCCGACAGTAATAATCGAGACTTCCTTATCGCTGATGTGTCTCGAAGTATTCCTGGGCGGTGCGGATCAGGTTGGCGTTGAACGCCCCACACAGGCCGCGGTCGGCAGTGACCAGCACCAGGAGAACCTTTTCGATGGGCCGCTCGGCAAGCAACGGGTGAGCCCGCTGCTCGGTGCGGGCGGCCAGACTCTCGAGCAGCGTCATCATCTGATTGGCGTAAGGGCGCGCGTTGAAGATCGCATCCTGGGCGCGCCGCAGCCGGGCCGCCGCAACCATCTTCATGGCGCGGGTAATCTGCTGCGTGTTTTTCACCGACCGAATGCGACGCCGAATATCAAGTAAAGTTGCCATGGCTTCGTGGGCCGTCGCGAACCAGCGTTCAGGCTGTCATTCCGAGCGCAGCGAGGAATCTCGCTCGTTCTTACTTCCGCCTGGCCGCTGGGCCGATGCGGCCTCGAACCTATCTCAGCGCACGGCGAGATTCCTCGCTGCGCTCGGAATGACACCTTTTCACGCCACCTTTTCCTTTTCCTTGCGCTCCGCCCGGAATTTGGCTTTGTACTCGTCCAGCATCTTGCGAATCTCCGCTCGCAACGGTTCGTCGATCTGTTTTTTCTGAACAAGCTGGCTTCCCACCGAGGGGTAAGAGTTATCCATAAACTCGTAGAGCCCGTGTTCGAAGGGTTGGCAATCCTCGATCGCCAGATCGTCGAGGAAGCCGTTAGTGCCCGCGAAAATGATGAGCACTTGCTTCTCCACGGGAAGCGGGGCTGTACTGTCCCTGCTTCAGGATTTCGGTCAAGCGCTGCCCGCGATTGAGCTGGGCCTGCGTGGCTTTGTCGAGGTCGCCGCCGAACTGGGCAAAGGCGGCCACGTTGTTGTACTGCGCCAGGTCCAGGCGCAGCGTGCCGGCCACCTGCTTCATGGCTTTGATCTGGGCGTTGCCGCCCACGCGCGATACCGAGAGGCCCACGTTCACGGCCGGCCGGACGCCGCTATTGAACAGGTCGGTCTGAAGGTAGATCTGGCCGTCGGTAATCGAGATGACGTTGGTCGGAATATAGGCGGAGATGTCGCCGGCTTGCGTCTCAATGATGGGCAGGGCCGTGAGCGATCCGCCGCCCAGTGCGTCGCTCAGTTTTGCGGCGCGTTCGAGCAGGCGCGAGTGCAGATAGAACACGTCGCCGGGATAGGCCTCGCGGCCGGGAGGACGGCGCAGCAGCAGCGAGATTTCGCGATAAGCGACGGCGTGCTTGGAAAGATCATCGTAAATGACAGAGCGCGTGCCTGCCGCTGTCCCGGAAGAATTCGCCCATGGCGCAGCCCGCATAAGGCGCGATGTACTGCATGGGCGCCGGGTCCGAGGAGCTTGCCTCCACCACGATGCTGTATTTCATTGCGTCATGTTCTTCCAACGTCTTAACCACCTGCGCGATGGTTGAGCGCTTCTGGCCGATCGCTACGTAGATGCATATGACGTCGCCGCCGCCGCTGGTTCAGAATCGTGTCGAGCAGGACGGCCGTCTTGCCGGTTTGCCGGTCGCCGATAATCAGTTCGCGCTGGCCGCGCCCGATGGGGATCATGGCGTCGATGGCCTTGATTCCGGTCTGAAGCGGCTCGCGCACCTTTTGCCTGTCAATCACGCCGGGGGCCAGTCGTCTCGATGGGGAGATACTTGTCGGTCAGGACGGGACCCTTGTCGTCCGTCGGGCGGCCCAGCGCATCCACAACCCGTCCCACCAACGCTTCGCCCACCGGCACCGACATGATCCGCTTGGTGCGCTTGACCGTGTCGCCTTCCTCGATCTTGACGTAGTCGCCCGAAGAGCACCGCGCTCACCCGGTCTTCTTCCAGGTTCAGCGCCAATCCGGCCACCTCGTGCGGCAGTTCGAGCAGTTCGCCCGCCATGACGTTGTCCAGGCCATGGATGCGCGCCACACCGTCGCCGACGGAAATGACCGTGCCCACTTCGCTGACGGAGACGCCGCGGTCGAAGTGTTCAATCTGCTCGCGAATAATTTTCGTGATTTCGTCTGTTCTAATCTGTGGCATTTGCTTGCTTCTCCCGGAGAGTCGAGAGTCAAAAGTCGAGAGTCGAAAGTCAACAAGTCAAGAGTGAAGAGTTCCGCCATCTCTTGAGCTTTCGACTCTCGACTCTTGCTCAACGCGCCATCAACTGTTCCCGGATGCGCGCCAGACTCCCTCGCACTGACCCGTCGTAGACTGTACTCCCGATCTGCGCCATCATTCCGCCCAGCAACCCGCTCTCGATTCGGAAGTCCAGCTCAACCTGTTTGCCGGTTAACTGCCGGAATCGCGCCGCCACGCTTTCACGCTCGGTTGCGGAGAGTTCCGACGCCGACGTAATGGTTACTTGCACAATTCCCTCGCGGTCGTTGGCGATCTTCCGGAAAGCCTGGGCGGCTTCTTCGAGCAAGGGCATCCGGTAATTGGCGAGGAGAACTCGCAGAAAATTGAGGGTCACCGGAGATTCGCCCAATCTCTGCCCAATCGCGTCCAGCACCTTCATCTTCTCCGGCAGCGTCACGGCGGGCGAATCGAACACTTCGCGCAATTCCCGGCTCTCGCGGTAAGCCCGCTCGAAGTCCTCGAGTTCCGCAAGCACCTTGCGGTAATCGCCGCTTGCCGCCACCACGTCAGCAAGCGCGCGGGCATATCGGTCTGCTATCACCATCGGCATACGAACAACCTAGTCGAAAGTCGAGAGTCAAAAGTCGAAAGGCTAACGTCACCAGTCAGCAGCGCCTCAACACTTAACTCTCGACTCTCGACTTTTGACTTTCGACTCTTGACTCTTCTTCACTAGCTTGGCCGTTCATTCTTACTTTCGACTCTCGACTTTTGACTCTCGACTGCACTCAAGAAATCTCCCACCAACTTCTTCCGCCCCGCATCGTCAAGGCGCTGGCGAATAATCTCCTCCGCTAACTTCACTGCCTGTTGAGCAGTGTACATTCTCAATTCCAGCTTGGCAGCTCGCGTTGCCACGTCGGTCTGGGCGCGGGCGGACTGGATGATCTTTTCGGCCGCCTCGGCCGCCGCCACTTTCAGCCTTTGGCTCTCGGCCTCCATTTCGCGGGCGGCGGAAGCCTTGAACTCTGCAATCTCTTCCTCCAGATGCTGCAATTTCTCTTCTACGGCTTTGAGTTGGGCCTGTGACGCTTCGAGCGCCTTGCGGCCTTCTTCAAGTCCTCTGCGAATGGAGGCGGAGCGCTGAGCGAAGAAATCAGCCACGGGCTTTCGCAATATGTACGCAAGCGCCCCCACGAGTATTGAGAGGTTAATAAGCTTGTAAATTAACTCGCGCCCCTCCTTTTTCCCCTCCTCTTCAGATTCGGGCGCGGGAGCGTAGGCGAGGCTGCCGTTCGAAGCGGGAGTGCGGGCGGGAACCTGCAAGGTTGCCAGCCCCAGGCAACAGGCGGCTAACAACCCTCCGACCAAGACGCGACGCGAAGAAACCCTCAAGGCCTTATCCCTCCCCCAACGGCGTCCCCAGCACGGTGGCGGCGATCTGACGGCCTAGAGAATGGCAAGTGGCCAGGAGCTCCTTTTCGCTCTGAGCCACTTCTGCCGCCAGTGCGGCAGCGGCTTCTCTGATCAAAGCCTCTGACTGCTCTCGCGCCTTATCGAGGGCGACTTGCCGGTCCTCGAGCATGGAACGCCTGGCCGCCTCCCGCTGGCGGTACACTTCCTGCCGAGCCGCCTGGAAAGTAGCATCGTGCTGACGCGTTTTCTCCTCCGCCGAAGCCACCTGCTCCCGGGCGCGCGCCATCGCACCCGTGGTTTCTTCTTCTCGCTTCTTCATCACGGCCGTCAGCGGCTTATACAGAAATTGGTTGAAGATAACGAAAAGCGCGAACACAAAGATGACCGTGGGAACGGTCGAGGCAAAAAGATCCGCAAGTATGGACAGTATGCCGCCCATTATTAAAGTGTGCCCTCACATATATCTATCGGCAGTCTCGTCAAAGACAGGAAATTTAGCACGCCCTTTTCAGGGGTGTCAAGGAATCAAAGAACGCTTCACCACAGAGCACACAGAGAGCACAGAGCAGACAGACACAGGTGTTCTTCTCTGTGCCCTCTGTGGTGAATCTTCTCCGTCTACGGGCGTTTCGCGCGCCGGCGCTTGGTGGCGCGGCCGGGGACGACACGGCGGTCGAGGACGTTCCAGCGGCCAAGGCGATATTCGCGGTGGTAGTCTTGCGACAGATTGGAGATGCGCACTACCACCGCTCCGTTCGAGTCGCAGGAGTATCTCTCTTCGATCTCCTGGTCCCCGGCAATGGTGCGCGCCACCTGCGAGTCGCTGAGCGAGGGAGCGTCCCGAAGCGCCGGATCAAAGGGGAAGAGGATGTCACCCCAGGCTACGATATCGCCGGCAGGGCGAGCGTCATCGGAAAGTTGCGCGCATTCGAGATAACGGAAGTGGCCGATGTTATGGGCGGGCGTGTAGCACCGTGCCTCGCGGAGAGCCGGCTGGTTGGGTCCGGGCAGGACGACGCCTTTCTTGAAGATCGGGTCGAAGATGGCCGAACGCCCGGCCTCGGCCTCGCGCCACACACCGAAATACCTTGTGAAGCGGTCGCGAAGTTGGTAACCCGCTTCGGTGTCCGCCTGAATGGCAAGCCCGATGGCGGTAGCAAAGCGGGTATAGGCAGAGCGGCGCACGGAGCGCCCAAAAACTTCGCGCAGCATGCGCGAGACCAGCGGCAGTTCGCTGGCGCCGCCCGTGACGTAGAGCGTATCGATGTGGGCCTCGCTGCCCGAAGAGCGCGGGCCCAGCCCCTGCGACTCGATCAGGCTCTCGACGGCGTGAATGGTTTCCTGAACGGCGGGACGGCAGTTCTGGTAGAAATCGGTGGTGGTGACGGTTGTGGAAGGCCATTCCGGGCGAACCTTGTCGAGGTCCACGTGGATCAAGCGCGTATTGGGATGAAGCGCTTCCTTTTTTTCCCGGCACTCTTCGTGCAGGCGGAAAAGCTCAGCCTGAGTGAGCGAGTCGCGCTCCGCCGCCGAAATGCCTGCGGAGTCGAGGGCGAGTTCGGCGAGGTACTCGTCAAAATCGTCGCCGCCCAGAGATTCGATTCCTTCCGAGGCCAGCACGGCGTGCTCTCGCCCGCAGAGTTTCACCAGCGAGGCGTCGAAAGTGCCGCCGCCCAGGTCATAGACCAGAATGTGCTCTTCCTCGTCGGAGGATGAATCCCGGCGGCGGTGGCCAAACTCAATGCTTGCGGCGGAGGGTTCGTTCAGCAGGCCCAGAACTTCGAACCCGGCGCTGCGAAACATGTCCGTGGTCAGGAATCGTTGATTGCTGTTGGCGTTGGCAGGAACACCCAGCATCGTTTCCAGGGGCTCGGTTTCCTGGACCGGCAGATTGGAGCGTTTCAGCAGGCTCTGGCGGAGCGACGAGCACAATCCCACCAGCAGCGTATTCAACGGAATGAGCTGGCCGGCAATATCGACCTCGCTCGTGAGGCTGGCCGAACCCAGCACCCGCTTGAGCGAGCGAATGACGGTCCAGCCGGGCGCCTCCTGAACCGCCCAGGCGTCCCAGCCGAACAGCATGCGGGAGCCCTGGACAGCGATGAGCGGCGGAAACCAGTCGCGCGCCGCGCCGTCAGGCGTTTCGAATGTCACCACCGGATAATTGCCGGCGTCAACAAACGCCACCACGATCCGGGTTGTGCCGAAATCGATTCCCAGTCTCATCGTTTTGCCAAGTGAAGCAGCTTCATAAATATTATAGTGGGATTTGCGATTCTGACCAGCAGGTTTCACGCCAAGGCGCAAAGGACGCGAAGGTCGCAAAGTCAGGCCCCCGCAAAATCTGCCGTGTCGCGATGTTGACCGGAAACGCAATTTGGACGATTATCTACGCACTCGTCGAGGAGAGGTCATGAGCGCGCGTCCGAAGATCATGGGTGTGATCCCCGCAAGGTTGGGATCGACCCGGCTGCCGGGTAAAGTGCTGCGAGAGATCGCGGGCAAGCCGATGGTTTATTGGGTCTATCACCATTCCCGGCGCTCACCGTTGCTGGATGAACTCGTTGTGGCTACGGAAGACGAAGAAGTGAAGACGTATTGTGAGTCGCAGGGGATTCCCGTCACCCTCACTGGACGACACCCGTCTCCAACCGATCGCGTGCATGAGGTCATGGAGCGGACGGATGCGGATATCTACGCGAATATCCAGGGAGACGAGCCGATGTTGCGGCCCGCTCACTTCGAATTGCTCCTCACCCCATTCTTCGAAGGAGACGTTCAGGTCACTACCCTGAAGGTTGCCATGGACGCCGCGGCGGCCGAGGAGCCGGGCAATGTCAAAGTCGTCACCGACTACGCCGGCCGTGCGCTTTATTTCTCCCGTTATCCCATTCCTTACGACCGCGACGCTCAGGGCGGGATTCAGTACTACAAGCACATGGGAATTTACGCTTACAGGCGGGCGGCGCTATCCGCATTTCACTCCTGGCCGCAATCCTCGCTCGAACGGGCGGAGAAGCTGGACCAACTGCGCTTCCTCCAGAATGGCGTGCCCATCCTGGTGGCCGAAACGCCCGATGACACCATCGGGGTGGACACCGAAGCGGACCTGCGGCAGGTCAATGAGCTGTTCTCCGCCGGCGAGTTCCGGTGACTGGAAACTGGAAACTGGAAACTGGAAAATCGAAACCCGAAATCCGAAAATCGAAATCGGTGATCCTCTTCCCAGTTTTCATTTTCGATTTTCCAATTTCCAGTTTCCAATTTCCAGTCAATTCTGTTGCCGCTTGCGCTCCTTCACCCATCCTGGCTTGGTGACTTGGCGGCTGCGCGCGATGGCCAGCGAATCGGGCGGCACGTCTTCGCTGATCGTCGAGCCTGCGGCAGTGTACGATCCTTGTCCGACGCGCACCGGGGCCACCAGCATGTTGCCGCTGCCGATGAAGACCCCGTCTTCAACGACGGTAGGATACTTCTTAACGCCATCGTAATTGCAGGTGATCGTTCCCGCGCCGACGTTGACGTTCTGGCCAAGGGTGGCGTCGCCGAGGTATGTCAAGTGCTGCGCCTTGCTGCCTCGGCCCACGCGCGATTTCTTCACCTCCACAAAATTGCCGATGCGCGCGTTCTCTTCGATCACCGCGCCCTGCCGCAGGCGCGCGAAGGGGCCGAGGGCGGCGCCGGAGCCAACCTCAGAGTCCGAGATTACGCAAAAGGGCCGCAGGGTGACGCGGTCGGCGAGCGACGAATCGGTGATCACGCAGAACTGTTGGATATGGCAGTCGCGTCCCAGGCGCGTCCGGCCCAGGAGGCTTACACCCGGCTCGATCACCGTGTCCTGGCCCACTTCCACGTCCGCGTCAATGTAAGTATTCTGGGGATCTACTACGGTCACGCCTTCCCGCATCAACCCCATCGCCTTGCGCAACCGCAGCAGCTTTTCGATCTGCGCCAGTTCTACGCGGTCATTGGCGCCCAACACTTCCCGCGAATCGGCCGTCGGGAAGGCGGTGACCTTGAGTCGATGCCGGTTGAATATCTCGACGAGGTCCGTCAACAGAAATTCCTTCTGAGCGTTATCCGCCGTCAGTTCGCCGAGATGGTTCAGCAAATGGGTTCGCGAGAAGCAAATAATGCCGGAGTTGATTTCGCGAATTCGCTTCTGGTCAGGCGTTGCGACTTTCTCTTCCACGATGGCCCGCACGCGGTCGCGATCGCGCTCGATGCGTCCGTAACCGGTGGGGTATTCAAGCCGAGTGGTCAAAATGGTTGCGGCGGCGCGCGCCTTGCGGTGGATTTCGACCAGGTGAACGAGCGTTTCCGGGCGGAGAAGGGGAGCGTCGCCCACCAGCACCAGCACCGTGGCGCTGGGGCACTTTTCCAGTTCTTCGCGCGCCATCCTCACCGCGTGGCCGGTGCCCCGTTGCTCGTTCTGCTCGATGAAAACAAGGCCCGGGCGGGCAAAGGCTTTGCGCAACTCTTCCTTCTCGTGCCCGACAACCATGTAGAGGCGGTCGGGATTTGCCGCCTGCGCGCTTTGCAGAATGTGCTCACCCAAATACCGCCCCGCCAGACGGTGCAGCATCTTCGAGTGTTCGGATTTGAAGCGCGTCGCCTTGCCCGCAGCCAGGATCAATATGGAAAAGTTCTGATCGGACATTTCACTCTCCGTTCGGTGCATACCCAGCAAGTGTCTGAAACCAATCGAGACTCATCGCTTTTGCACTTATTATACACGCAGCAATTGAGGTGGTAGCGCAGACCCGCTTTTTAGGTCCGCGGCTTGTCCGCACGCGAACCTCCTGCATGGCGAGTTTGGGTGGCCACTACTTCAGGACCCGTACGCGCCATCGTTGGGGGTGGGCGGCAAGTGTTGTACAATACCCGAAGTAGGGGTAAGAGCATGACTGAGGAGACTCGGATGCATGTCAAAGCTTTTGGCGGGAGGCGGCCCGCAGCCACGCAGATGAAACAGGGGAAGAGATCTCCTCGGGCTGGCAAGAAACTCACCATTCGTGACTTGGGGTGGACACGTGGGCACGCTAGGGAAGTCCGTGCCAGACTAGCGACGTTCGCGATGGATTGGGACGACCCAAGCATGGACATCTACAATGAACCTTAGACGCGGCGACTTTGCGCTGGTCTATTTCCCCCACTCCGATCTGAGAATGGTCAAACTCCGACCGGTACTGGTAGTTCAGGCTGAAAACCTCAATACAGGCCTCCCGCAGGTTATCGTGGCCATGGTGAGCAGCAACATGAGACGTGCTGGACATGCCAGCCGCGTCACCCTGCTGCTCAAGGACCCAGCCACGTCCGAAACTGGCCTAAAATCCGATTCTGTGATAATGACCGACAACCTGGCAACCATCGAACTCCAACTGATCGAGCGGAGAATCGGGCGAATGCCTCGAATGGAAGCGGTTGATCTCGCCCTGCGCAACACACTGGCATTATGAGGACCCGAATATGAAGCCAACCCGACGTGATTTCTTCAAGGCCGCGCTTTTGCTTCCGGCAGGAGCGTATCTGGCCAGATTTCAAGCTTTGGCTGCGCCTTTGCGCGGCGCGGTGAAGATCACGGCCATTAAAGCGCTGCAACTGGACTTTCAAGGCGACGGCTGCTTGGTGAGAATTGAAACCGACGCTGGAATTACCGGCTACGGGGAAACCGGCGTGGACGTGAAGACGGCGCGCGCGCTGATCCCGCGGCTGAACTTGATTGGCGCCGACCCGCTGGCCATCGAACGTCATTTCCAGGCGATGACGGGGACCATCCATCCCTATCGGCCGAACTACCCCTTTATCAGTGGGATTGACATTGCTCTGTGGGACGTGGCGGGCAAGCTTCTGGATTTGCCCATCTACAGGTTGATGGGCGGGCCGCTGCGAGACGCGGTCGAAATGTATTCGCACGGCGATACACTCAAGGACATGGGCAGTCCGGAGTCGTGCCTTGCGTGGGCGGAGTGGAACCGCGCCCAGCCGGAAGGCTTCAAGACGTTCAAGATTGAGCCGTTGCAGGCGCTGCCGGGCGAGCACGTGGGGCCCGAGATTTCCACCGCGCAACTGGGGAAGATCGCGCGAGGCTTTGCCAACGTGCGCGAGGCGGTGGGAGAGAGCGTCGACATCGCCGTCCACTGCCACAACCAGTACGACGTCCCCAGCGCCATTGCGGTCGCCAGAGCCACCGAGGACATTCACCCTGCCTGGATCGAAGACCCGCTGAACAGTGTGGAGTTTTGCGAAGGCTGGATGGCCGTAAAGCAGGCGACGCATACTCCGGTTCTGACCGGGGAGAAGGTTGAAATGGTGAAAGAGTTCAGGCCATTTATCGATAATATGGCGGTGGATATCATTCATCCGGATATTTCCTTTGCCGGCGGCTTCACCGGCTGCCGGAGAATTGCCGACTACGCGCAACTGAATCGGGTGCCGGTGGCGCTGCACAACGTCGGATCGCTGGTGCGGACGTATGCTTCCGTTCACCTGGCCGCCTCGATTCCCAATTTCTACCGCTGCGAAAGCCGCCTGGGGCATTTTGAGCGCGTGGTGGAGAACATGGCGGCGGGCAAGCCGCAGTTAATCAAGAAGTCGATGTTCCGCCTCCCGGAAGGTCCGGGCCTCGGCCTCGAGATCGATCCCGGCTTCATGCGCGACCATACGCCGCGGGGAGAGGACTGGGCTTGACCGCAATGGCTTCTCGGGACGCGGGTGAATCCTGTGCTCCGCGTGTTAATGCGGATTGTAAACCAACACAAAAGGCGCGCTACGATACGGATTCATGATATGGTGGATTACGGGAAGAGGAGCGTTCGTCAATGAAGGCGTCGATTAGACAACAGATTCTTGACCAGGTGAGTAAGCTGCCCCTGAGTCAACAGAAGCTCGTCCTCGACTTTGCCTCAAGCCTGAGGCGCAAGCCCTCTCGCGGTGTACCGGGGAAGGATCTCCTCACCTTTGCCGGAAGTATCGAAGCTGCTGACGCCGAGGCAATGACAAAGGCGATTGAGGAAGGTTGTGAAAGAGTCGACGTGAATGGCTGGTAGCCTGCTGCTGGACACCAACGTCGTGGTTGCCCTTCTGGCCGGAGATCCTGAGACCCGGGATTTCCTTTCCCAAGCTGA
>CAVROP010000039.1:0-9177 GCA_963722675.1 uncultured Acidobacteriota bacterium | reverse complement strand
TCTCCCACAGGTGCAGCCGCATGGCGTGCGGTGTGTAGACCAGATCGTATCCACGGGCCGTGAGCTCGCTGTAGAGCCACTCCTCAATTTCCCGGCGAATGATGCCGCCTTTGGGATGCCAGAAGACCAGCCCGGGTCCCGCGTCGTCTTGAATGCTGAAAAGGTCCAGGTCCTTCCCCAGACGGCGGTGATCGCGCTTTTTGGCCTCTTCTAAGTGTGCGAGGTACGCGTCGAGATCCTTCTGGGTGAAGAAGGCAGTCCCATAAATGCGTTGCATGGGATGCGATTTCTCATCGCCCTTCCAGTGCGCCCCGGCAACGCTTAGCAGCTTGATGGCCTTGATCCGCCCGGTGGAGGGGATGTGCGGCCCGCGGCAAAAATCGAGGAACTTGCCCGTGCGATAGGCGCTAAAAACGGGTTCGGCCTTTTCTTCGATCAGCTCGCACTTCAAGAACTCGCCCATCTCCCCGAAGAGCTTCTTGCCGTCTTCCTTTGGAAACTGCACCCGCTCGTTCGGGAGGTCCGACTTGATGATCTCGCGCATCCGGTCTTCAATCTTCTTGAGGTCATCTTCCGTGAAGGGTTTCTCCCGATAGAAGTCGTAATAGAAACCAGTCTCCGTGGCGGGACCGACTCCCGGGTGCGCGTCCGGGAAAAGGTCGGTGACCGCGGCAGCCAGCACGTGAGCCGTGGAATGGCGATAAATCTCCAGACCCTCGGGCGAGGATGGCGTGATGAACTGGATCGGCGCATTCTGCTCGATGGGAGTCGATAGATCCACCAGGCGTCCGTCCAGCTTGGCGGCCAATGCCTCTGACGCCAGGCGTGGCCCGATAGACTTCGCCACCTCCAGCGCTGTTATTCCTTGCCGGAACTCTTTCGCTGTTTTGTCAGGGAATTCGATTAGAACGTTTGCCATTCCTCACTTGCTTCCAAGTCTTGCCACACCCTCATCCTAATATAGCAATTCGCACGGTGCAGGGTCAAACGGCTTGCAGGAAAATGGAAATTGTGGACCGGGAAGATACGCCATCCCCAATTGCCGAACTCCCGTTTTCGAGTATTCCAGTTTTCCACTTTCCAGTTTCCCAGGCTGCTCACTGCCATTCATGCCATATTCTAAGCTTCGTTGTGGCAATCTTGAAAAAGCGCACTCCTTTGTTTTCAAGACCTTATTGGCTTCGGTCGTATATTCTTAATACATTTATGCACTTCACTGCGCGAATCGAATTCCCGACATGACATTAGCACTACCCAGCCGCGGCTTGTCGGCGCCTTCAACATAGACCAACCGCTATAGGCTACTGGCAGATGCTCGCCTAAAGGCAGCGTGCCGAAACGCAGAAAATGCAGGCTCAGGGCTCTGGATTCAGCCGCGGCCGCGAACAAGCTTATGGCTTCTTGCCGGCTGGCCGAGGAATCGGCCGTTCCTTCGGTGCACAGAACGGCCGCAATCGCCCTGTCGAAAGCGACTATTGACAAGGATATTGGCAGACTGTATAACGGGAGCATCGGGGAGATAGTGCTTTCTCCTACAAGTGACCTAAGAAACTGACAGGAAGGCCATATTTCGATCCCGCAGAGGGTAAGATTGTGGACCGCTTGCGGATATCGTGTAGTCTTGGCCGGACGTTTTGACAGCATGGGCGAAGTAGCAGGCTGACCGCGTTCACTGGCGCAAACCGAAAAGACTGGAGGGCAATTATGGCGAGTAAAACACACGTAGTTCTTCCGGGCAGCACAAGAGTAAAAGACCCCAAAGCAACTCGGGTCGGCAAGGTCGATCCCCAAGCGAAGGTCGTCGTCACCATCGACCTGGCAGGTCCGAAGCTGCCGAGTGCGGACGAGTTTGTCGGCAAGACACTGACGCCGCAGGAGTTAGCTGAAAAATTCGGCGCTAAGCAGGAGGACGCCGACAAGGTTGCAAGGGTGCTCAAGAGTTTTGGCCTCAAGGTGGACGAAGTTTCGCCGGAGACTCGCAGCATGCAAGTGAGCGGGACAGCAGCGGCGATGGAGGCGGCTTTCAAGCCGGGGCTGGTGATGATGCGCTCTCCGACCGAGGGTGAGTATCGGGGCCGGCAAGGAAAGCTCTCGATCCCGGCGGCGCTGGAGGGAATTGTAAGAGGAGTCCACGGGTTAGACCAGCGGCGCATGGCGCGGCGCAAAGCTGGCGCGGAAAGCTCTCCCACCCAGGAGGCGAAGCTTCCGCCGTTAGGGCCGCCCGATCTCGAGCGGCGCTACAATTTCCCACCCGGCGACGGCGCCGGTCAGAGCATCGTAATCGGCGAGTTTGGGGGCGGTTATTTCGCCGAGGACAGCCGCGGCTTACTGCGCCAAGTTCAATCTTCCGGCGCCCAACGTGAAGGCCGTCGCGATCGATGCTCCGGCCTACACTCTGCAAGAGGTCCTGGCGTTGCCGCCGCGGGCGCGGAACCAAGCCCTGAATGACAGCGCGGAAGTGATGATGGACGTGCAGATCATCGCCGGGTTGTGCCCCAAGGCAGATATCTCCGTCTACTTTTGCACCTTTGACCAGCGCGGGTGGGTCGATCTTCTCAACCGGGTGATCCTTGCAAGGCCGGTGGCTCTTTCGCTCAGTTGGGGACTGGCCGAGGAAGACGGCGGCTGGTCAAAGAATGCGCTGGCGGCCATCGACGATCGGCTGAATGCGGCGCGCTTGTTGGGTATCACCACCTGCGTTGCGGCTGGGGACGACGGCTCGGGAGACCAGATCGAAGACGGCCAGGCCCATGTGGACTTTCCGGCTTCCAGCCCGAACGCGCTGGCCGTTGGGGGAACGATGTTGCAAAAGTCCGGCGCCAATATCAAAGAGATTGTCTGGTGGGAGTCGCCAGGCCGCCGGACTTCCAAGGGCGGAGGCGCGACCGGGGGTGGCGTCAGCTCCGCCTTCACCCGCCCGGCTTGGCAGGGGGTTAAAGTGAGGTCCCTCAACCCACGAGGCATCAACGGCCGTGTCGTGCCCGACGTAGCCGCTCTGGCGGGAGTTCCGCTTTATGAACTGGTGTTCATGGGAAAGCCGCAGCCCAACGGCGGCACGAGTGCATCGGCCCCGCTCTGGGCCGCGCTCGTGGCGCGCATCAACGCCGCCCTCCCACCCGCTAAGCAGCAACGGTTTGTGACGCCGCTGCTCTATCAGAACGGAAACCGCGGAGTGCCCGTCGGCAAACAATCGACACGCGATGTCACTTCCGGACACAACGCTTCGAATCCTCATCCGGGCCGCGGTTTCAGGGCCAAACCGGGATTCGATGCCGTCGCCGGCTGGGGTGTCCCGGACGGAGTGAAGCTGTTGAATGCCCTGACAGAGATTTGATCCCTATGAACCTGTACTACCAAGGGTGAGTTTCTTCGCGGTGCGCGAAGAAAAGCAGATCCTTCGCCTCGCCCAGGATGACATGTCATTCTGAGCGAGGCGAAGGATCTGCATTTGGTTGAGGCATTGCCGCGCTGTGTAATCTGCGTAATCCGTGGATTATATGTTAGCATTGCTGCATGCAGCCTGCGGATTTCTTTGCCGCATTTCGGAGAGGCCCGGCCGGCGGGGCTTATTTCTTGCGCGGTCCCGACCGCTTTCTCCAGGAAGAATGCCGCAAAGCGGTGGTGAACTCGATTCCGGAAGAGGCTCGGCAATGGTGCCTGGCGGAGATTGAGTTTGTGCCGGAGCGCCTGCGGCACGATCTGGAGGCCGCGCAGCAGATGCCCATGCTGGGTGGGCACAACTTCCTGCTCTTTTCCGACCCGGAGGATTTCAAACACGCGGGCGAAGAGGACGCCGAGGCGTTGCGCGCCTACCTCGAGCATCCCTCGCCCTTCTCCACCGTGGTGTTCACGGCCTCGGAGCCGGACCGGCGGCGGAAGTTCATCCAGTTGCTGGAGAAGAAAGCCGCGTTGGTGGAGATGCGGGCGCTGAATTGCCGCCAGGCCGCGCTCTGGGCCAGCGACTTCCTGCACGCGGCAGGCGTGGAGATCGACGCGGAATTGGCCGAGGAAATCGCCGGCAAGTTCGAGATCAGCAACGATTCCCGCGCCGAGGCGAAAGCTTCCGGCGTGAACCTTCTCTGGATGCGCACGGAACTCGAGAAACTGCTCACGGCCAACCCCGGCAAGAAGCGACTTGAGGCGGTTGACCTGGAATTGATCGTCGCCTTCCGCGAAGAGCGCGAAATCGGCAAGCTTTTGCGCGCCATCGGCGAACGGAAATGCGGCCCGGCGTTGGAATTCCTGCGGGAGCTTCTGGCCAGCAAAGTCGCCGAAACCTTGATTGTATGGTGTATCGGCGACCTGTTTCGCCAGACGCTCAGGGGAGGCGGGGCCCAGTACGGCGGGGGGCGCGGAGGCTGGTCGCGTCCCGCCAATCCTTATTCCACTTGGGAAATCGTGCCTCTCGTGCAGCGGAATTATCCGCGCGAGGAAGTACAGCAGGCGCTCCGGGCCGTCCGCCGTACCGACCT
The DNA here is from genome assembly GCA_963722675.1 of uncultured Acidobacteriota bacterium. Taxonomy (GTDB): domain Bacteria; phylum Acidobacteriota; class Terriglobia; order UBA7540; family UBA7540; genus CAVROP01. The sequence goes on along the minus strand of CAVROP010000039.1, from coordinate 4,705 downwards.
GGGAATCAAATCCTCGTGGAAGGATTCAAGAATTCTCTTGGAGTTTCTGGTTTGGCAGGTGGTCGTCGGCAAGGAAAGCGCAACCATACCCACGATTGGGGAGGATCTCCCCGCTCCCAGCACAGAAGGCTGATCGCTCCGGCGCCATGGTCATTCCGAGGCACGTGCTTTGGGCCGAAGAATCCCTGGTTGTTCCGGAGAACCAACTGCCGGGATTCTTCACCCCGACAAGTCAGGGCTCAGAATGACAATTCTTGACAGGCGGGCGCGAAGTTCAAGTCTACGTTGGTTGCATCAAAGCAGGCAGCCGAGAGCCAAGATTAGGCCAGAGCATTGAAGGCGAGCGTCAACCGCGACTTGTAGGCCGCTGCCGTATTGGCGTGCAAAACGCCCTTGTGGATGGAATGGTCGATGAGCGCCAGCGTGGGCTTCAAAAGCGCTTCCGCAGCGGCTTTGTCCTTGGCTTTCAGCGCTGCGCGGAATTTCCGGATCTGATGACGCAGCCTGGTCAGGTGCGCCCGGTTCAGCTCAGTTCGCTTTTGAGTTTGCTTGATGCGCTTTAATGCGGATTTGTGACTTGCCACAGAATCTCCTTTTGTACAAGATACTAACACTCAATTTAACAGACGCTCCGAGGAGCGTCAATGGGTGACCATGGGCAATTCTCCTTCTGAATCGAATCTGGAAGTACTTCTCGATGCGACCCGGATTGCCTCGCGAATCCGCGAGTTGGGCGAGCAGATCTCCCACGACTATCGCGGCCGCACCCCACATCTGGTGGGCGTGTTGATGGGCGCCTGGGTGTTCATGGCGGACCTCATCCGCAACCTCAGCATCGAGGTGACCGTAGATTTCCTGGGGATCCAAAGCTATCTCGCCGGGACGACCTCATCCGGCGAAGTGAAAATCACCAAAGACCTCGATGCGAGCATCGCGGGCCGCGACGTTCTGGTTGTCGAGGATATACTCGACACGGGGCGAACTTATCAATACCTGCAGGGGGTTCTTGCTGCCCATCAGCCTAACAGCGTGAAGCTCGTCGCGCTGCTCGATAAGACCGCCCGACGAGTGGTTCCCGTACAGGCCGATTACGTGGGCTTCCCCATTCCCGATGTTTTCGTGGTTGGCTACGGCCTGGATTACAACCAACAGTTTCGGCGCTTGCCGGAGGTGCGCATCCTGCCCAACATTGTCTCGACCTGATCAACGGTAGCTGTCAGCTCTCAGCTTTCAGCTATCAGCAAACGGCCCACGGTGGCGATCGCGTTAATAGCCGGATGCTGAGAGCTGATGGCTGATAGCTGAGGCCTAGTTCTCCCGATCACCCGATCTCCCGATCACCCGATTCCTCTAAGTCTTCGTTCGTTTGAAATGGATCGTATGGACCTGGTCCTTGCCATTCTCGCGCCAGGTCCACTTTTCCGTGAAGTGGTCCTCATCGGCAATTTGGATCAGCAAGTGACGCATGTGGCCGGCGCCGGGGTTTGCCAGATTGGTGACTCCGGTCAGAGAGAATTCGAATTCCTTCTGGTCGCCAATGACGGCAGGCGATTCCATGCGCGGCTGATTGCCCGCCGCGCAGTAATGAGTCATCGCCAGCCCTTTTCCGTTCGGCGTGTAGAGCGTCACCATCTGATCGGCCTCAGCGCTCTGGGAAGTCTCTTCCAACGCCGTCCCATTCGAGACCAGGCGAATCGTGTTGGTCACCGCTTTGCCTTGCGGCCCCGGAGCTTCCCATGTGCCGACAAGGGTCTTCAGGCGATCGAATCCGGACACAGGCTGCGCTTGCGGGCGGGCGCGCCCTGCAAACCCTCCCATGGCGATGATCCCCAACGCCAGCCAAAGAACTGCCTTTCGCATTGCCGCCTCCATTAATCGGGTGATCGGGAGATCGGGTGCACAACGGTAACCGTAGCTGTCAGCTCTCAGCTTTCAGCTATCAGCAAACGGCCCACGGCGGCGGTCGCGTTAATAGCCGCATGCTGAGAGCTGACGGCTGATAACTGAGAGCTAATTCACCCGATCTCCCGATATTCTACACGCTCGCTGCTCGAAGCGGAATCCCTCTTCCTCGCGAGCACCGAAATCCCGAGGCCGTGGTAAGCTAATTTGCCATGTCTAAGGTGCTTCCCGCTCTCCGCCGCGCGCTTGACATCCTGCCTTCGCCGGAACCCGAGCGGCCGGGCCTGCTGCTTCGAGATCCCTTGGGTTACGCGGAAGCTGTTCTTTACGTGCCGCCGACCTGGGCTTTGGCGCTGCGCTGCCTGGATGGAGAGCACACCGAACTGGACGTGCAAGAACTCCTCACTCGAGCCACGGGCGGGCTGGTGTTCAGTGATGAAGTTCGGGAATTCGTCGGCGTTTTGCGCCAGGAAGGTTTCCTGGAGACCGAAGAGTTTGAGCGTCGGCGCGAGCAGCGGCACAAGGCATTCCTGGCGCTGCCCGAACGCCCGGCGGCCCATGCGGGCTCCGCGTACCCGGCGAGTGCGGCGGAAATCCGCACCACTTTCGCGGAATACTTCAACTCGGTGGGAATTGATGCCGGCCGGCCCGACAACCTCGTGGGAGTGGCCGCGCCGCATGTCAGCCCGGAGGGCGGGCGGAACTGCTATGCCGAGACCTACCGCCGGCTGGCCGCGTTCCCCTCCCTTGCCGAACGGACGTTCATGGTGCTGGGAACCTCACACTGGGGAACCGCAGGGAAGTTCGGCTTGACCCATAAGCCGTTTGTCACGCCCCTCGGCACGCTGCGCGTGGACGACGAGATGGTGAGCTGGCTCGAGCAACACGGAGCCGGGGCCGTCAATTCGGAAGATTATTGCTATGCCTTCGAGCACTCGATTGAGTTTCAGTGCGTGTTCCTTCAGTACGCGCTCGCACCGGATTTGAAGATTGTGCCGATTTTGTGCGGACCGCTTGGTGAAAGCCCGCCAGCCGAGACTGCCGGCCTGAAGGTCAGCGCTACTCCGGAAGAAGCGGGCAGTGCCAACCTGAAGGGCAGCGCTACCTGGGCGGAGAGCGAGAAGGGACTGGAGAGTTTCTTGGACGCGTTGGCCCAGCTCGCCGAAAAGCACCAGGACCGGCTGTTCTGGGTCCTCGGAATCGACTTGACGCACCTCGGCCGCCGCTACGGCAGCCCCTTCAGCGCTTTAGCCAATCAAGGTCGAATGGCGGAGGTGGCGGAGCAGGATCGCCGCCGCTTGGAATTGGTGTGCGCCGGCGACAGCCGGGGCTTCCTCGAACTGGTATCCGCCGGCGGCGATGAATTGAACTGGTGCGGTCATTCGACTCTCTACACCTTTTTAAGAGCGATCGGCCCAGTGCGCGGCCGTTTGCTTCGTTATGAGCAGTGGAACATCGATCCGCAATCCGTGGTCAGCTTCGCCAGCCTGGAGTTTTTTACGCCCTGAAAGGCAGAAGTATATATATTTACAGTTAATAGTAATAGACGTTATACTCTAACAGTCATCAGCGGGCACCGCCCGGAAAACACGCTGGGAGGCCTGCCGCCTCACCGGGATGGCGACAGCGGCCACCCTAAATAACCCTCCCAGCGGGAGGGGAGAATTGGTCACGAAAAATAACTAGATTCGCTGGACTCTCGTTGTGCTAATATGAACCGGCATTTTTCTATGAATGAGCAGCGACAAGGCATACGTTATCCTCTAAGGCTGCCTGCGGAAGTCCGCTGGACATCCCGGGGCAAGAGTGCGGGGCCGATCAAAGGCGAAATTGGTGACATTAGTTCGAGCGGGCTGCTCGTACTGATTCCCAGGCACCTGCCGATCGGCACCACCATCAACGTCACCATCAATTTACCCGTCGATTTAACAAAGGTCCCCGTCAAACTGACCTGTATGGGGCGTATAGTCCGCAAGAACCCCATGGGTAAGAGTGAAGGGGTCTCAGCGATCATTGAAGATTTCAAACTCCGGCCTTCGCGACGCAAGTCCGCGAAAGCCTAGTGTCCCTGCGCCATGCCTGGCGGCACAATGGTTATCCGCTCCAATCGGCCAATGAAACAAGCGCACACACCAAAGAGAATCTGTATACTTTTGGCGGACCGGGAAGAGGTTTTTCGCCTTGGAATAAGGCAACTCTTCTCGCTCGAGGACGACCTGCGCGTGGTAGCGCAAGCGGCAACCGGTGAGCAGGCCATTGGCTTGGCAGAACGATTCAAGCCGCACCTCCTGTTGGTTCAAGAAGAGCTCGCCGCCGAACCACCCGGCAACTTCATGGTGGAGGTCCGGCGTGTCTCGCCGCTCAGCAAAGTGGTGATCACCACCACGACCCTGGTGGGGGACACGGCCACTCGTCATCTGGAATCCGGGGCCGCTAATGTGATTCCGAGATCGCTGCGCTCTCGCGCTTCGTAAAGTGCGTCAGAGAATCGATGAGGCAGAAAGTTGTTCCAGTCAAGGCGATCCCGGTTCCCACCGTCAGGACCCTCGAGTTCTTACAAAAGCCCCTGGTGCGGCCGGTTGACACGCTCACCCTGCGCGAGAAGCATGTGATCGCCTGCCTCATGCAGGGCTTCCCCAACCGTGAGATTTCTCGGCGGCTGGCCATAGCGGAACAGACCGTAAAGAACCACCTGCGCTCCATTTTCGATAAGGTTGGCGTTTCAGACCGCTTGGAACTGGTCCTCTACGCCCTTCACCACAAGCTCGACCTGCCCCTCGTCGAGACGGCACGCCAGCAACCG
>CAVROP010000038.1:0-7525 GCA_963722675.1 uncultured Acidobacteriota bacterium | reverse complement strand
CGGAGAACCATTTTTGTGATACGATCAAGCCACTCGCGAGGTGTGACCTTATGAAAACAAAAGTGTCCAGTCTCGTCCTTATTCTCCTGATCTCTGCCGCTGGTTCTCTCTCCGGCAGCCCTCCTCAGCAATCAGCTCGGGACCAGCTTCCCATCGGGTCGCTTTTTTCCGCGGAGGAATTGGCGAAGGGCTTTGGCAGCCACCAGTTCACACCCTTCGGCAATCCTAAGTTCAGCTTGGACATTCTCGTTCCGACCGGCTGGGAGTCGCACTTGAGCGACTATGACCCCGGGCAGCTCAGCCACGACACGGAGAGCCCGGTTCCCATGATCGAGTTTTATCCCAACGGCGCGGACGACCTTGGGGTCAACGTCCAGTATATGCGCGTGCCGGGCGACAAGCCGGTAAGCGCACTTGTGGACGTGTACGCGAAAAGCGCCAACGGCACCATCGCCGCGCGGCAACAACTGGACCTGCCGGAGCGCCAAGGGGAAGACTTCCTGATGAAGACCACCGACGACTCCCTGGGCCCAGTTCTGAATCGTGTGATGGTTTTCCGCCGCGGCGATATCCTCTTTGTCGCCACTGCTTGGAGCGTCGAGGACAAGTACGAGAAGTACAAGAAGGTTTTCGCCACCGTTCTGGCTTCCTTCAATCCCACCGGAAAATAGTCGGCCGCTCGGGGGCCGTGCACAGGACGCCACGCTGGAAGAATCCGCACGCAGTCCGGTAAGTTCGTAAAGGGGCGATTTACAGACCCAGGCCCCGGCTCGCCACGCGGCGCCAGGCTTCGGGCTCGCGCTTGATGAGATAGAGGTGAAGAGTTGACGCCTTGAACTCGAGCTCGAACCGGCGACCCACGGAAGCGATTACTCTTTCTTTTTCTTTGGACGGCAAGCTGCCATAAAGCAGGCTGAGGTGCGGCATGAAAGCGGGCCGCTTTGCGACGCGGAAAATCTCCCGGGCGACCGCATTCGCTAGCATGATGGGACGCGTTTGGGCCACTCTTATGAAGAGGCAGCGGAAATACTCTTCCAGCCCTTCGACCGTGGTCAGGCGAACCGTAAAAGGCGGGATTCTCCTGGCCAGGTCCTTTATCTTCGATTCAACCTTCCGCGCCGGGCCAACGATACCGCCGGCCAGAGTCACGTGAGGCTCAAAGGCTGGCGTGGAATACTTCCCGCTCAAATCCAGGATAGCTTCCGCCAACCGCCGGCGAATCTCGCCTTTGGGCATCAGCCACAACGAATACCGGGATCCGCTCAACCGTGAGCGGGTGCCAATCCTTGGGGAAGCAGTCTCCAAGAACGTCGCCCGCATCTCGCCTCCGAGAGTGCCAGTCGTGTGCCAATCGAACCGCATCTTAGACCACCGATTTTCTCCCATTTCTCCTCCTTGTGCGCAAGGCAAATTTAGGTGTACACTGAACGTGTACACGGAGCCACGATATGGGTGCACATAAGGTCAGTGTCCGAGAAGCACGAGAAGACTTTCGCCGCTTGCTGGACGAGGTCGAGGCGGGCAGTGAGGTTGTCGTGCTTCGCAGGGGTGTCGAGGTCGCGAGGTTCATCCGGCCGGAGCGAAAAGTCCCGCCCCTTCCTGACTTGAGCGGCTTTCGAGCCTCGATTAAACTTCGTGGCAAACCATTGAGCCAGTGCATCCAGGAAGCCCGTCGGAGCAGCCGCTATTGACATACATCGACACCAGTGTTCTAGCCGCTTATTACTGCCCCGAGCCACTAAGCAGCCGGGCGCAGCAAGCCTTGCAAAGAGAAGATCGCCTGGCGATTAGCTGGCTGGTGGAGACGGAATTCCTGTCAGTGCTCGCCCGCAAAGTGCGCACGCGTGAGATCCGAGCCGCAGAGGGGATTCGCGTACTTGCTGTCTTTCAAGCCCATTTAGAGCAAGGAATCTACCAACGACTCGCGCTGGAACGCGAACATTTTGCAAAAGCACGTGAGTGGCTCGCGACTTTCACCGTCCCGCTCCAAACCTTGGATGCCTTGCACCTGGCGGTGGCGGCTATTCAAAGTTGCCCAATTCTGACTGCTGACGCCGCGCTCGCGAAAGCCTGCACGAGAATCGGCATCACCGCACACCTGATCAGCTAACTGCGTTATACTCCCCCAAAAGGAGGTCTTATGCAACGGCGTCATTTTCTGCAAGCGGCCGGTGTGGGGGGAGCGGCAGCTCTGGCGATGCCGCCAAGGGTGAATGCCCTTGCCCCGTCTTCTCCCCTGAAGATTACGCGCGTTCGTTTCTACCACAATCCGAAGTCTCCTGAGCATTTTAACCAGAGCTTCAACATCGTAACCGTCGAGACAGATCAGGGCATCACAGGCATCGGCGAAGGCGGTTCACGTGATACCGCCTCGCAGTGCGCCGCCATGATTATCGGCGAAGATCCATTCCGCATTGATCATCTGTGGCAGATGATGTTCCGCGGCTACTTTTATCCCGCCGGGCGCGAAAAACTGGACGCCCTCGGCGCGATTGATCTTGCCCTCTGGGACCTCAAAGGCAAAGCGCTGGGCGTGCCCGTGTATGAGCTTCTCGGCGGCTTGGCGCGTGAACACTTGGAGTGTTATTCCACGGGTTTCCCGAGCCACGGAAGCCTGAAGGAGACCGCTCGCGCCTGTCTCGAGGCAGGCTTCCGCGCCTTTCGTTATGCCACCGCAGACCCGCCGGGCGGCCAACCCTTCAACTCCCATCAGATGGTCCGCAAGACCTATGAGGACTGCGTCGAGATCCGCGAGGGCGTGGGTAAAGATGGCGATTGGGCGCTCGATTACCACACCCGCCTCGACTTCCCCGATGCCGTGCGGCTCAGCACCCTGATTGAGCCGCTCGAGCCTTACTTCGCCGAGGATCTGATCCGGTCTGAGAATCCTGACGTTTACAAGGAGCTGCGCGACCATGTTAAAGTCCCCATTGCGGTTGGCGAACAGTTCGGCAGCCGATGGGACGTTAACCAACTAATAGAGCAGCAGCTTATCGACTATGCCCGAGTCACCTTGCCGAATGTAGGCGGCATCACCGAGTACATGAAGATCCTCGCCCTCTGCGAGACACATTACGTGGGCCTCATACCGCACTTCACCGGCCCGGTGTCGGAAACCGCATTGGTCCATGCCTGCGGGGTTTTCTCGGGGCCGGTGCTGATGGAAATGACCGGCGAAGGGAAAGCTTCTTATCCGCACTTGCCGGAATGCTACGACTTCCGCAACGGCAAGATGTGGCCCAACCGTCGTCCGGGACTCGGCGTGACCTTGGATACCAAGCCGCTACAACTCGCGGCCGAGATTACCGAGCGGGTGCGACCCATTCCCATGTTCCACCGGCCCGACGGATCCATTACGAATTGGTGAGATTTCAAATTGTTTGCGTCACAATCTGAAGCTCTCGCGGCTTGTCGGGATTAAGTCCCTTCACTTCCGCGAGCAAGGCTGCAAAGATCTGCCCCGGAACGATGTAGGGTATGGGCGTGTAGATTTCCGGGACCGGATCGGGAATGCGAATCACACGCCCAGCGCCCGGAATCCGCGCGTTCGAGGCGGAAAAGACCAGGGTATCGGCTTTCAAGGCGCGCAGATGTGCGGTCAGTTTCAGTAGTTCTTGAAAAGTCTTGCCGGGCGGCATAAAGACCAGCGCCGGGAAGTCCCTCTCAATCATCGCAATGGGCCCGTGCAGGAAGTCGGCGGAGGAAAACCTTTCGGCCACGACGTAGCAGGTCTCCATCAGTTTCAACGCCAGTTCGTAGGCGTTGGCTAAATTGATGCCGCGCCCCACCACCACGCAGCGGCGCATGTAACGGTAGCGCTCGACCACCTGCTCGATTTCCGGGAGCATCTTGAGGGCCAGTTCGACACGGTGCGGGATCTCGGAAACGTCGCTAAGGACAATTTGAGAGCTTAAGCTGGAGGCCAAGAGGTAGAAGATCAGCAGTTGTCCCGTGTAGGTCTTCGTGGCCGCCACAGAGCGCTGCTTTCCCGCATGCACGAGGAACACGTCATCGACCAAGCCGGCCATGGTCGAGCGCGCTTCGTTGGTGATGCCCAGCGTGTAGGCGCCCAAGCGCTTCGCTGACTTCAGTACCAGATTGATATCCGTACCCTCGCCCGATTGAGAGATGCCCACCACCAGAGTCTGGCGAAAATCCAGGCGAGCGTGATAAAGGGTATGTATCGACGCGGCGCTCATCGAGACCGGGATCCCGGTGGTTAGCTCGAGCAAGTAGCGTCCGAAAAGCGCGGCATTGTCGGATGTCCCGCGTGCTACGAGAACTATAAGCCGGAAATGCTGCTGACGCGCGAAGTCAGCGAATGCCACGGCGTGGTCGCGCTCGGCAGCCAGAGTGCGCTGGAGCGCCAGGGGCTGCTCCAGAATCTCTCTCATCATCTGAGACATAAAAGCTCCTTCGTTTAGGGGCAACCCTTGTGATTGCCCTCGGGCGGCGACGAGGGCCGCCCCTACAAACCGTCGCTACGCCAACTCGCGCGCCATGGCCAGAGCGCCCTCGACAGGCTCGCGTTGCAGGAGTCTCACCCGCGCCGCGGGCATGTGCTGATGCACGAAGCGCGCAAAACTGCGCCGCAGGGTTGGGCTGGAGCGGAACACGCCGCCGAAACAGATCACTGGCACGATTCCGTGCCGCCCCAGACGCCGTCCCAGAGCCAGCGCCATCTGAGCGAGTTCAAATGCAGCATGAACGCAAAGCCGTCGCGCCACTCGATCGCCTTCGCGGGCCGCACCCACAACCAGCGGGAACATTGCCGCCACTTGCTGGGGGTTAAGGGCCTTCAACACGATTTGGTCGATGGCGGAAAGCCCTAGCGCCCGGCAGACCCTGGTGGTCAGCACGGTGTGCTCACCGCGCCCGTCAAAATCGCGCAGAGCTGCCATGATAGCCTGCCGTCCCAAGTCATAGCCTGACCCCGGATCGTCAAACGTCGAGCCCCAACCACCGGCGCGCAGGATTTTGCCCCGACGATCGCGCGCGTAGGCGATCGAACCCGTCCCTGACTCGACGACCATTCCCGTACCTGTTCCCAGCGCAGCATACAAACCAATCGCCGCATCCACCACCAGAAGATGGCGCCGCGCGGGAATGGCCCTGCGAAGCCACGCCAGGAGCGGACGGCTCAAAGCCGCACGGTCTACGCCCGCCACCCCGGCACAAACCGCGGCGAGCAATGGCTGACGGCGCTTCCGAACTCCAAGCATGGTCGTCAACTTGCCGCGCTCTGCCGCGCTCGGCGCCTTGCGAAAGACTTCACGCGCGGCCCGCAAGAGCTCTTTCTTGGCCCTTTCAATCCCCACTTTCGTTGGGTTCGAGGGCCCAGCTACGGCCCTGGCAAGAATCCGCCCCTCTTCGTCACCTAGCAATGCTTGGGTGCCGCTGCCGCCTCCATCGATTCCGAGAAAAAGTGCCATGTCACTGCAGCCGGGGAACCATTATGCCCGATTACTGGGGCCGATTTCCACTTGCGAGATGGGCGGGTAGGCAGGTCGGCAGATGGCAGTCGGGAATTAAAGGTGGGTAGTGGGCGAAAGGCACTGTGCGCAAACTCCGGACACGTAGGCGCTGATTACCCCTTCTACGCATCGCCGCCTGCCCATCTACCGACCTGCCCATCTGCCGACGTGCCCACCTGCCATTTTCTTGCACCCGGCGAAAGGTTCGTTGCGTATATTCCAGTGGGGGATTCTCGATGTTCAGGCTGTCATATGTTCTGCTGCTTGCCTCGCTGGGGACGCTTGCGAGCGCCGACCAACCGTCGCCCTCCGTGGACGAGATCATGGCTCGCGTGGCCGCGAATCAGGACCGGGCGGAACAGGCACGCGCTGAATACGTCTACCAGCAGCGCATTCATGTCGCGACCTTGCGGACCAACGGCAAGCTGGCGCGCGAGGAGACAGCGGATTACCTGGTCGCCCCCACGCCGGACGGAACAAAGAAGGAACTGAAACACATCGAAGGCCGTTACTGGCACAAAGGGAAGTACCTGACATTTCAGGGTGAGCCTGTGCCTGAGGACGGGTGGGTGGATAGCAGTCTTGTTCAAAGCTTCCGAGATGACCTTTCCAACGACAAGTCGAAAGATGGCCTGGGCCGCGATCTCTTTCCGCTGACCTCAGGGGAGCAGAAGCAATATCACTTCGATTTGGTGGGTGAGGATACGGTTAAAGGTCGAAGAGTGTACCGCGTAAGGTTTCGTCCGCGCGATAAGCATGAGCTGACCTGGGCAGGGGAAGCGATGATCGACGCCGAGGAGTTCGAACCCCTGAGGGTGTATACGAAATTGTCACGGAGGATACCGTTCTTCGTGAGGACCTTGCTGGGCACCGATGTGCCTGGAATCGGCTTCAACGTGGAGTACAAGCGATTTGACGAAGGCGTCTGGTTTCCGGTGAGCTTCGGTACCGAGTTCCGCCTGCGTGCCGTGTTCTTTATAAACCGCGACATCACCGTGGCACTCACGAACTCCGCCTTTCAGCGAGCCAAGGTGCAAAGCAGAATTCTGGATTTCCAGCCCGATAATTGAGTAGCCGATTCGAATACCTTCCTGGTTTCCCTTCGAAAACTTCCGCCTCTTTACCTGTAGTTGTCTATTGACAGTTCAGGTACTTGTCATTAGATTGTCTGCGGCGTGTAATACTATCAGCGGATTTAGATAGAGTGGTTATTTCCCGGACTCCCGATTATCAGTTTACGAAGAATGCGCTAGCGTTACGGCCGCCTGCTTTGTTCAAGGAGCCAGCCATGAAGCTGCCCTATGATTTCTGTGGCCAACGGGTCCGAGGATCTCCACGGTACCAGTACGGTCGAGCTATTTCCGGCAAGGGATTGAATTTGATACGAATAGTATTGCTAAAGTCTCAAGGTGAGTTTGCAGGTTCGCCTTTCGTTTCGCATCGTTAGTTGTCGTGGGAGGTCGCATGGAACTGCGCAGGGATCCCATTACGCAGAATTGGATAATCCAGGAAAACGGTGATGGCCCGTGGCCCAGATTTGGCGCTTGCCCTCTGTGCCCGGGCCAGGAAGCGCTTGCCCCGCAAACCATCTACTCGCATTGGAATGGCAACGGCATGTGGCAAGTCCGCGTAACCCCTCACCTGCGGCCCCTGTACCGAATCGAAGGGGATGCCCAGCGCCGGGCAGAAGGTCTTTATGACAAAATGCGCGGCCTGGGCGCCCACGAGATTGTCATCGAATCGCCCAATCACGATACCTTGCTCTCGCACCTGAGCGACGAAGAGGTTGCCCAGGTCTTGCGCGCCTATGTCTCCAGAATCACAGACCTCAAGAAAGACCGCCGGTTCAAGTATGTTACCGTTTCCCGTAACCAAGGCGTCTTGGCGGGACAGGACTTGGACCATCCCCATTCACAGATTACCGCGACTCCTTTCATTCCCCGCCGGGTCGTGTACAAACTGCGATCGTTCCAGCAGTACTACGCACTCAAGGAACGGTGTATTCTTTGTGACATTTCCGCGCAGGAAACTGCCCACCAAGTCCGGACAGT
>CAVROP010000037.1:0-22653 GCA_963722675.1 uncultured Acidobacteriota bacterium | reverse complement strand
CCACAAGGTTTTTGGGCCGACGGGGATTGGCGTACTCTATGGCAAGCTCGACCTGCTCGAGGCAATGCCGCCTTATCAGGGCGGCGGGGACATGATCGCGTCCGTAACGTTTGAGAAGACCATTTACAATGTGGTTCCCTATAAATTTGAAGCGGGGACGCCCGATATTGCCGAGTCTACGGCCTGGAGCGCCGCCCTTGATTACGTGAACCGGATCGGCCTCGCAAACATCGCTTCCTACGAGCACGCCCTGCTCTCTTACGCCACGGAAGCCATCCAACAGATCCCGGGCGTGCGGATCATCGGCACGGCGCGCGAGAAGGCCGGAGTCATTTCATTCGTTCTGGAAGGTGTACACGCCCACGACGTTGGGACTATACTGGACCACGAGGGAATTGCGGTTCGCACCGGCCACCACTGCGCTCAACCGGTCATGGACCGCTTTGGCGTGCCTGCCACCGTGCGCGCTTCGCTGGCGTTTTATAACACCAAGTGGGAGATCAATTCCCTGGCCGCAGGCATCCAAAGAGTGAAGACGGTGCTGGGTGAGCCGCTAAATGGATTCCCGCTTTCGCGGGAACGACGCGAGTGGGACGACGTCTTTACTCTTGACTCTCGACTTTAGACTCTGGACTTGTTTATGGCAGACCTTGAAGGCCTTTATCAGGAAGTCATACTTGACCACAGCCGGCGGCCGCGTAATTGTCATTCCATGAAAGACGCCGACCGTCACGCGGACGGTTACAATCCCCTTTGCGGCGACAGGTTTACGGTCTATTTGAAACTCCAGGATGACCGCATCGCCGACATCAGCTTCGAAGGCACCGGTTGCGCCATTTCCACGGCCTCGGCTTCGATCCTGACGGAGATCCTGAAGGGGAAAACTCGCGCCCAGGCGGAGGCGCTCTTCGATACCTTTCACGACCTGGTCACCGGAAAAACCCACGCGGAGGGTGAGACCCCCGCCCTGGGGAAACTGGCGGCTTTCTCCGGAGTATGTGAGTTTCCCGTCCGCGTCAAGTGCGCCACCTTGGTTTGGCACACGCTCCGAAGCGCGCTGAACGGTGAATCGAAACCGGCCTCCACGGAGTGACTTGAATTATGGAAGAGCCAACCCCTCTGACGATCTCTCAGGCCATCGCCCTTCAGGACAGGATGATTGAGACATTGCGCAGCTGCTACGATCCTGAGATTCCGGTGAATATCTACGACCTCGGCCTGATTTACGAGGCCAAGGTCGATACTTCCGGCCATGCGATCGTGAAGATGACCTTGACCGCTCCGGGCTGCCCTGCGGCGGGCTCGCTGCCGGGAGAAGTGGAAGACAAGATCACCGTCCTTCCCGGCGTTCAGAGCGTTAAAGTTGACGTGGTGTGGGAGCCGCCCTGGAATAAAGATATGATGTCGGAAGCCGCCAAGCTGCAGTTGGGGTTCTTCTGAATTCCAGTAACATGAAACTCTCTTACCAGGAAGAATACGGTTTGCGCTGCCTGCTGCGTGTGGCCACGCTGAGCGATCCCGGCCATTTAACCATCCATGAAATCAGCGAAGATGAAGGGCTGTCAGTTTCCTACGTGGCCAAGCTGATGCGGATCCTGCGCCAGAACGGCTTCGTGCGAAGCGTTCGAGGACAAGTGGGGGGCTACGCGCTGGCGCGGCCGGCCGAGAAAATAATCGTCGGCGAGGTCCTCGCCGCGCTGGGCGGGAGATTGTTTGACCCGCGATTCTGCATCGAACACTCGGGGTTGGAAGTGTCGTGCAAGAAACTGCGAGAGTGTTCGATCCGGACACTCTGGCGCAGCTTGCAAGTGCTGGTCGACCAGGTTCTGAGCAAGGTAACCCTGGCTGACCTCGTGGAGAACAGCGAGTCCGAGATGGCTTCACACGTCAGCACGCTGGTGCAACTGGGGACGGGATTGGAAACGACAAAATAGAAAATGGAAAATAGAAACTGGAAAATGGAAATTGGAAATTTGAGATTCGCGGATCGCTACTTGATCTTCCAACGTTCATTTTCCATTTTCCAGTTTCCAATTTCCATTTTCTAACGTCATCCCAATGGACACACCTCCTCTCTCCTCCCCTCTCGCTGATTACCACCGCTCGCAAGGCGCCACGCTGGGCGAATATCACGGCGCCCTCGTTCCCTCTCACTTCACCGACGCTGTGGCGGAGCACAAAGCGGTGCGGGAAGCTTCCGGGCTGTTTGATTTCTCCTTTCGCGGCAAGTTCGCCATGAAGGGCCGCGACCACGCCAAATTTCTCCACCGCATGGTTTCGAACGACATCAAGCGGCTCAGGCCGGGCCAGGGGACTTACGCCACGCTGCTGACCCCGCAGGGGCACATTCGTGCGGACATGCGCCTTTACTGCGCGGAGGACCGGTTCTTCGCCGATACCGATGCCGACCTGCGCGACAAGGCGCTCGAGGGCCTGAAGCGTTACGTGATCGCCGACCAGGTGGAATTCGAGCCTCTCGACGTCTACGCTCTCGCCTTTCAGGGACCCCGCGCGCGCCCTTTGCTTGAAAAAACCCTTCACATCACTCTTCCCGCAATGCAGGAGTACGACCATTTCGCCACCAACTACGCTGGCTTCCCCGCGCAGGTGGTGTGCGCGAGCGCTACGGGCGAGGAAGGGTACGAAATCTGGACGGGCGCGAAAGGGTTGCCGGCGATCTGGGGCGCCGCCTGCGGCCAGGCGCCGACCTACGGCATGCTCCCTTGCGGGACGCGAGCGCTCGAGACACTGCGAATTGAAGCGGGAATTCCCCGCTACGGCCAGGAACTGGGCGAGGATACCATTCCCAACGAAGCAGGATTGTGGAACGCTCTGAGCTTCAGCAAAGGGTGTTACGTCGGCCAGGAAATCGTGGAGCGCGCCCGAAGCCGCGGGCATGTGAATTGGGTGCTGATGGGACTCGTCATGGAATCGGAGACTCCGCCCGCTGCCGGCGAGAAGCTGGCGCGCGAGGGCAGAGAGATCGGAGAAGTCACCAGTTCCTGCGTTTCGCCGACCCTGGGCAAGACGATTGCTTTGGCGTACCTCCGCCGCGAAGTCGCAGAGCCGGGAACCAAATTGACTTTCCCGTCCGGCGCCTTCGCTGAAGTTGTGGCACTTCCCTTCTATCAACGTACTCCCATACAATAAGCCGTCCCCTGTTGCACTCCCCTCCCCAGCCGAGGAGGGGGCAGAAGGTGGTGGCACAATGAGAAACCTGACCCGTAGACAGTTTGCGAAGACCATTGCTTCCGGCTTGGGTGCGCTTTCAAGTCCCATCAGCTTTGCCACTCCGCTCCATCAAGCCCAACCCGCTCCATTTACCGCTGAGCGGCGGCAGTATTCGATCAACAACAAGTTCGGCATCTCGCTCAACCTAGACGCGAAGCAAGGCTTCTTTACAGTCCAGTACGGAGGTGAGCGCTGGCTAGGAACCGGACTCGTGAGCGTGCTCGAGAACAAACGGTGGTATCGGAGCGCCAAAGATCAGGAGGCTGATGCGTACGGCCGGACGGAGAAGCTTGTTCTTACCGATGTGAAAACGGGCGCAAGCGCCGACTTCCTGGGAGCTTATCAATCCCTTGAGTTGACATGGCAGGTGCCGGATTCCGCTACGGCTTTCGCGACCGGCTTCAAGTTGTACTCGGACGCCCCGTGTTTGGTGTTCTTCCAGAAGTTCCCCCGCGGCTTCAAAAGCTATGCAAGCGGAAATTGGATTGTTCCCTCGGTGGTGTTTCCCCACTTCTTGGCGGGGTTTGATGATCGCAATGACCTCTATTCGTGGACCAGCGGAGGAATGTTTACGCATCGCTTCGGCTACGGGAACGCCGCGAGTTTGGCGGGGACCGTTGATTTGCTTCTGCTCGCGGACGCAGCGTACAAAACCTTGATTCTCTCGCCTTATGCCAACTATCTGGTCGCCACCCAACAGTGCGAGCCCGTGGCGGCGAGCGACGAAACCAATCCGTCCAAAGGCGCGATCAACTGTGGAATCGAAGGGTTGGTGGAAGATATTCCTGCCGGATTTGAGCACGCCCACATTCTGGTGGCGGGCGAGGGAATCGGCAAGACGTTTCGATCGTGGGGCGCGGCGCTGCTGGGGCGGGCAGGGAAGAAAATTCCCTCCAAGTACGAAGGCGACACATTGAAGTACCCTGTGTATTGGGACGACTACGGCTCCTACTATCGCGAGCGCGGGTTCAAGGAGGAAGGCTACAACTCATACGAGGACATTATCCTGGGAATATCCGACGATGCCAGGAAACACGGGTTGCGGATCGGCGCCTACCAAGTTCAAGACGAGGACCAGTTGCACGATCATGAAGGGTTTGTTCGAGCCCAGGGAGGACTTGTTCCCGCACGGCTTGGCATGGCTGCACGAAAAATTGGGCACGCCGCTGGAAGCCTATTACTGTTGGCTGGCTCCCAAAGGGTCGTATCCGAAGCAGTATCCCCATTTCAGCACGCCCTCCGCACGAACGCCCGGCGCGGGCATGGGAGACGTTTACTACACGCTCGACTACTGGAGGCGGACAGCGCAGAAGGTGGCTTCCTGGGGAGATACATTGCTTCAGCACGATTTCCTGAGCGTCTACGAAGGTGATCCGGTGATGATGGCCGGCATCGACCGCATGGATACGTACTTCAAGAATATGGCCAAGGCTCTTCAAGAACAAAACTTCACCATGCAGTACTGCATGCAGCTTCCGCGCAATATCATGGAATCGACTGAGAATCCGATCATGGTGTCGGTCCAGGGTTCTTGGGACCATCATATTCCTACCGCCCGGGCATGACGATGATCCCTACGTTTGGAAACACTTGATCTTCACCAGCGCTTTTTACGGGGCGGTGGGGATTTGGCCTTCGAGGGATAACATCCAAACCACGGCCGATGCCAATGCCTTTGAGGACGTGCTGCTGGCTAACC
Organism: uncultured Acidobacteriota bacterium; assembly: GCA_963722675.1. GTDB lineage: Bacteria > Acidobacteriota > Terriglobia > UBA7540 > UBA7540 > CAVROP01. The sequence goes on along the minus strand of CAVROP010000037.1, from coordinate 17,723 downwards.
TGCTGGGGGGCGAAATTCAATTAGGGCATCGGATTGGGGAGTGCAACTTCGACCTGGTGCGGAAGACGTACCGGGAAGGCGACGAACTGATTTTGAAAGCTGACCATCCCATTGTGCCCCTGGACCGGTGTTATTTGGAGGGGGGCGCCGTGGGTTATACGACTTCGGAGCACAACGGCCACAATTGGTTCTACGTGCTGAGTCTTCCCAGGGCAGGCTATCTCGCAGGTTTCAGCGTTTCGGACTTGGCTGAGAGCGGGCAGTGGGCGGTCTACAACTTTGACTCACGCCGTGTATTGGTCGTAGACGCCTCCACGTTGATTCCCCTTAAGCGCGAAGCCAGGCATGAATACTTCGTCGTGGCGCCGCTGCTGGAGAACGGGATGGCGGTAATTGGGGACGCGGAGAAGTTTGTTACAATGGGGGAGAAGCGGATCGCCTCAGTGGAAGGCACGGGGAAGAGGTGCGGGTAGGGGTGATGTCGAATCAGGAGTGGAACCCCGTGACGGTAGGCTATGCGGGGCAACGGCCGGCGGGAGTGAACGTGGAGAATACAGAGCTGAACGAAGTGAGCAGTCTGGACGGGCTGCGGTCGGCGAAGTCCGGGTGGTTCTGGGACCGGCAGACGAAACTCTGGCACGTGAAGATAGACTTTGGCTCAGCCGTAAACATGGAAACGCGTGTTTTCAAGATGCATTGAATAGACTCAGGAGACACTCGATGTGGTGGATCGTGGCGCTTGCGGTCATCGTGATCTTGCTTGGCGCGCTGGGCGTGGTGATCGGCCCGTTTCTTCTGCTGAAGCGTTTGCCGGGGCGGGCGGAAATCAACGGCATGGTTCTGGTGAAAGATGGCATGGTGAGCGTAGGTTTGGCGCCGCTGGGCGAGCACGAAGCGGCCCTGGTGGATGCCGGCAACGATCCCCAGGCGAAGGCCATTCTCGCGGAGTTAGCGCGCCGTGGGATGGGCCCCGACGATGTGAAATACATCTTGCTGACTCACAGCGATTCCGATCACATCGGTGGTGTTGGAAAGTTCCCCAAAGCGCAGGTGATGGCGCTGGCTGCGGAGGCTGTCGCTGCGACGAGCAGTTCCGGGATTCCGAGGGTGCGCTCGAGGACCTCAAAGCAGAAGACGGTTCGCCTTGCCCGGACGTTGCAGGATGGCGATATCGTGCAAGTCGGACCCTTTCAGGTGCGTGTCTTCGCCGTGCCGGGCCACACGCCAGGAAGCGCTGCGTATGCCATCGGGCAGAACTTGTTTCTGGGCGACAGCGCCAACCAGGACAAGCAGGGCCGGATCAAGGCGTCGCCTTGGATTTTTACCAAGAATACTGCCCAGAATCGGAAATCTCTGGCGGAACTTGCGCGCCGCCTGGCCGGCGACAGCACCATCAAGACGCTCGTCTTCGGCCACTCCGCGCCGTTAGAACGGGGGATTGCGCCGCTGGTGGAGTTTGCGGCGAGTGAATCAACCACCCCCGATCCCTCTTGATTGCTGCGCTGGCCGTAGACCAGGCCGGCGGCGTAGAACAACGGTATGGCAATGCTGGAGAGCAGGAACATCAGAAGCAGCGAATGGCTCTGGTCGTGTTTCAGAAGCGCGGGCTTGAGCGCGCGCCACATCAGCCATAGCCAGAACACCAGGCCGCCGAAAAGCAGGATCTGCCAGAAGCGGCCCAGGTCCACATACTCATAGCCCTGCGTGCCGAACCAGAACCAGAGATTTCCCAGCTTGTGCTCGATGCTGAGCCACTCCCCGGCGAGTGAGCCCGCCACCACCAGGAGGAGCGCGAGAAACAAGGCGTTGACGCCAATTCTTTGACCCTTGGGTTCGTAGCCGCTGATGGCGGGCGCAACGTAAAGGCCCGCCGCCAGCCAGGAGGTGGCGATCCAGAAGATCCCCATCTGTAGATGCCAGGTGCGCGTGACGCTGTAGGGAAGCCAGCGGTCGAGAGGAATACCGTAGAAGCCCGAGCCCTCGACGCCGTAGTGGGCGGTGATGGCGCCCAGTCCGACTTGAACAACCCAGAGCGCGGCCACCACAAAAAAGTATTTCACCGTGGCGCGCTGCGAGGGCGTCGGCCTCAGGCCCAGAAGAGGATCGCGCTCCGGCAGGAGATCCTCCGCCAGGGCGCGCGGCTGAGAGCCGAAATACCACACCATGCCGCCGATGCCCGCCAGCAGTACCACAAAGCTGACCACACTCCAGACCACGGTTCCACCCGTCGGTTGGTTCCCCACCAGCGGTTCGTGCGGCCAGTTCTGCGTGTAGGTCACGTCCGTGCCGGGACGATCCGTGGAAGCCGCCCACGCCGTCCACCAGAAAAAGGCGCTCATCTGCCGCAATTTCACCGGGTCGCTGAGGGCGTTGGGCTGAATGGCGTACTGGTCGCGGCCGCGGCTGAAAACGTCGGAATAATACTCGTACAGGTGTTGGAATGCCTCGCCACGCACAGGATCGAGGGTGATGCGGTTCGTTGCAGCATCGTAGGTGTTTCGCCGCATGAGCTGCTCGAGCCGCGCTTGCAACGCGGCCTGCCGCTCAACGCCTAACGACTGGTAATTCTCCGCTCCCGAATCTTTGGCCCAGCGATCGAGGATGAACACGCATTCGCGGTGAAGCCAGTCGGCGGTCCAGTCGGGCGCGACGTAGGAACCGTGCCCCCAGACTGTGCCGACCTCCTGGCCGCCAATCGATTGCCACGCATTTTGGCCGTCCCGGATGTCCTCGCCACTGAACAGGGCGCGACCGTCCGAACTCGCCACTCGCGCGGGAATTGGTGGGGCGTTGTTGAGTAGCTTGAACCCCACGCCGCCCAGCACAGCGAAGGAAATCAACAGGACCAACGACAAAGCAATCCAGAGCTTTCGGTAGGGCACGATAGAGTCCTCCTTTCGATATCGGTTGACCTGCTAGGTTTCCAATTCCACAGCCCGCGGAAAGAGGATGTTGTTCTCGAGATGCACGTGCATGTGAAGGTCGGCTTCGAATTGGCGCAGCTCGCCGTACAGGCGCTGATAACTTGAGCAGGCGTCAGCCGGAGGGGCGTAGTTCGAACTTGCTTCCCGAATCTGTTTGGCCAGGTTGCCCGCAGCGTCGTGTTCATTCATCATCATCTGAACCGGATTGCGCACGCTTTGGAAGAAGGGCCGCTCCAGTGCGGCGCCACCGTTCCTCGACCGCTCGAGCCGCTCGATGTACGGGAATAGGATGATTTCCTCTTTTTGCATGTGCGCGATCATTTCCTGACCCAACTGCTGAAAAAGACCTTCGATGGTGGCAATCTCCGGATGATTTGCGCCGTGCTTCGCCTTCACTTTTTCGAGCAATGCGGATACGCGCGGAATGGCTTCGCGAACGTATCCATGATGCTTTTGCCGAATGTGCTCTGTAAGCTCGCCCAGGGGCGCGGAGCGCCAATCCCCGTCTTCCGGGCGTGCCTGCTCGGCGCTTGCACGAAGCCGCGCCAGAATCTCTTCGGCCGCGACTCCGGTGCCCGCACACCCTTCTTCAAGAGAGTGATTGCCCCCGCAGCAATAATCGACTCCCACCTCCTCCAGAACCCTGGCGGCGGCGGGGCTGCTCACGGCGATTTCCTTTAGTGCAGTCTGGTTGTTGAAACTCATTTGCACCTCCTTTGATGCCTGAAGTATGAATGAAGGCGCAAGTGGGCGCAGTGACAAAAGTCACTGGTTTGAAAGGTTTTGGGTTAGTTGCAAATTAGTCGCGGGACTATGCCTCGGGTTCCCGCGCCTGCCTTAGGCCGGCCAAGTCCTTGACAACGATCTTGCGGCCTTGTACTTCGATTAAGCCCTCGGCCTGGAGGCGGCTCAAATTGCGCGAGACAAGCTCGCGCACCGTGCCCAATTCCGCGGCGAGTTCCTGGTGGCTCTTCGAAAGTTCAAATCGCACTCCGTCTTGCGAAGGCGTGCCGCCCGTCTCGGCCAGCCGAACCACGAGAGCAATCAGCCGCTGTCGCACGGTGGTGAACGAGAGTTCTTCAATAATTCCCACGAGCCGGCGAAGGCGCGCTCCGACCACGCGAAGGACCTTGAGTGTGACTTGAGGATGGGCCAGGCAGAGGGCTTGAAAGTCCTGCTTGCTGACGAATAGCAGCGTGGTGTCGCCGATGGCCGCGCACGAGGCCGGGTAAGTCCCGCCGTCGAACACCGGCACCTCGGCGATGGAGTTGCCCGGGCCGTCTACGCTCAGGACCTGCTCGCGACCAGAGCCGGAAGTTTTGAAAATACGCACGTGCCCCAAAGCAACTACGTAAAGTCCCAAACAGCGCTCTCCCTCGCTGAAGACGATCCCGCCGGAAGTAAACTGGCGCGGAACGGCGCGTTGCACCAGGAAGCCAAGTTCCTCTTCCGAGAGACCGGAGAATATTGGGACACGGGCGAGCGTCTGGGCGTAATTGAGTGAGGCGGTCGGCATGTCATGATTTTAGCCGAAATCCGGTGAAAGGAGGACGCCTGGAGCCAACTATCGCCTGAGCGCCGGCTCGCCGGGCATGGGATGCGAAGCCTGATCCGCGTGGGGCACAACGTCGGCGTAAACCCGCGCGGAGATGTCACCGTTCCAATGGCCAGTGACTTTGGCGTAAGCAATTATCCCCAGGAACAAGACTGCTATACCTGCCGCCAAGGCCCATGCGGGAAGGCGTGGTTTGGAACGCACGCCTACGGGTCCCGCCCACAGTGCGTCCCGCGCAGGACAAGCAGCGACGCATTCCAGGCAGCCCGTACACTCCGCCGAGATGACGGAACGCAGCTTGTCCACAGGCAACGACGCCGGGCACGCGGCAGCGCACTTGCCGCACTCAATGCAGGCATTGGAATCGCGCCGAACACGTGTGGGGCTGAACACCGACGCCAGACCCAGCAGCGCACCGTAAGGGCAGAGGTAGCGACACCAGAAGTTCTGCACAAGAAGCGAGGCGATGCCCAAGATGGTTAGAACGATTGCGGCAGTTTCTCCCAGGTGGCGGAAGAAATTGAGCATCTTCACGTCGGCGACCAGCCCGTACGGACTCTCGAGGAAGCCCGCAATCGCTTCGGCCGACATGGATGCTATCGCCCAGATAAAGAATCCGAGAAGCAGATACTTCAGTCCTCGCAAGGGAATATCGAGCCATCGCGGAAGAGCGAAGTTGCGGCCCATCAGCTTCCGCCCCGCGCGCCAAAGATATTCCGACAGCGTTCCGATCGGGCATAGCCAACTGCAAAAGGCTTTCCGAAATAGAAACGACATGCATAAGAAAGCGAGGAGGAGGAAAACCGCGGCAGGATGTATTCTGGGGACGCTCCCCGTGACCAACAGGTATTTGAGGTTCATGAGGCCTGCGATGGGCAGCCAGCCCTCGACGCCGGCTGGCCGCGCGACGCTTGCGAAATGGCGGCCCGTCTCGATACCGCGCACCCAAAGATAAAACAATCCGCCGATATAAGCATTCAGGGCGAGGAATGCGAATTGAAATGCGTGGCGAAGCGCCTGTGAATAATCGCGCCCGGCGCGCCGGGCGAACTTCTTTTTCGACACCCTTCGCGGCCGCTCCGGCGGCGCCGCCTGCGATTGAATCTGGAAGAGTTCAGTAGTGCCTTGTGTACCCATGCCGTCCCTCGCAAGAATCGAGGTTAACAGCACGGACCGACGGGCGCAGTGACCTAAGTCACAGGAATCGGGTGATCGGATGATCGGGAGATCGTGTGAACAATTTGTGATTTGTGATTTCTGATTTGCGATTGAGCTTCCTAACCGCCAATCGCAAACTGTTCTCCCGATCATCCGATCACCCGATCCTCTTCATTCCCCCAGCCTGAAGGTCACTGTGATTTCAGTGAGGACCTCGACGGGCTCGCCATTCAGCAGTGTGGGTTGATAGCGCCACTGCCGCACGGCTTCGAAGGCCGCCTTCACCAACAGAGGATGACCTCTGACCACCTTCAGCTCTTCTATGCTGCCGTCCTCGCCAATGATGGCTTCAAACTCCACGTCTCCCTGGGTCCGAGTCAGCCTGGCAAGCTGGGGATAATCGGGTTTGGGCCGGTAGATAAGCTTTGCGGCGATCACCTGGCCGCCCACGCGAACCTGTTGATGTTGGACCGGCTTGGGGGCTTGCGGAGCGGGCGGCTGCGGCTCGGCATTTCGGAGCAGGTTCTGCAATACAGGATCGACAGCAGCGCCGGGAAGCGCGTCAGGTATTCCGCCCGCTACCCCAATGGACGCGGATGGGGATTGCGTGGGCGGAAGGGGTTCATCGTGGACGGGCAGAATGTGGGTGGGGATCGCAGGAGGTTCTTGAAGTACCGGCGCGGAGCGGACGGGCCGCAGGGGCTTCCGCAGAGCCTGTGCCCCAAGAGGCGCGCGGGGCGGCGGTGGAGGCACAGGAACTTGCAGCACCTCTGTCCACATCGTCTTCGGCAACGCCTCCGTGTAGACGAGCGGAATCAGCGCCATCGCTCCCACTAGCAGGCCTTCAGCGCCATACACGCACGGGATGGCCGCTCGTTTCCAATTCCCCGTCTTGGTGGCTGTATAAACAAGGAAGCACACGAAGCCCGGAAGGTTCAAGAGGCAAGTGAGTGTTACCCAAAACGGAGTATTCAGTTCCAGTCCCCGCGATTCGGCGTGCACATAGCAAAGCATCAAGCCCAGAACCGTGGTGACGCTTCCAATCACCAGCGATTGCAACCCAAGCGCCCCGCTCGGGCCGGGGGAAAGCAGTCGACCCAGCGCGAAGAACCATACGAGCGAACTGATCGCGCCGCCGCCGGCAGCGTAAAAGTAGTGGCGTTTCTTCAGCAGGGAAGGCCGTGTGGGTGAAGATTCCAGCAACGTGTCGCCGAACATGGCTACACCTCCTCAGGAAGTCTTTGAACGTCCGAAGTTCAGGTGACCGCCACGGAGCGCTCCGTTAGCTGCCTATTTTCTCCTTCATTTCATTGGACACCGTATCTGGTGGCGTGGTTCCAGTATTTCAAGAGTGGTTAACAGGCATGCGACGTATATTAAGTTCGTATAGCGATGGAATCCTGAATCCTACCTCTCATACAGGCAGCCTCACTCTCGCCTCGCATCCCCGACCAGAGAGCCGGTTTTGAAGAGTCAACGAGCCGCCATGCGCCTCGGCAATCTGGCGGCTGAGAACGAGTCCGATGCCGGTGCCTACGGCTTTGGTAGTGAAGAACGGCACAAACAGGTTGGCGGTGTTAGGCAGGCCCGGACCTTCATCTTCGATCAACAATTCGACGTATTCTCCGTTTCGCCTCCACCCAAGACTCACGCCGCCGCCGGTTTCGAGCGATGCGTCCACCGCATTCCGGACCAGGTTGATCAGCATCTGCTCGAGCTGGTCCGGGTCAACTTGGAGCATCAACGCCGGGCCCGGAAGCAAGCTCACCGGCAGTCGTCTTTCGAGGCCCACGACACGTCGCACCAAGGCTCCCAGATCCGCCGGCTGCAATTTCGGGGAGGGCAAGCGCGCCAGGCGCGAATAGCCTTCCATGAACCGGCTGAGCGATTCAGCCCGCCCTTCGATAACGCTTAAGCCCCGGCGTGCATCCTCGTCCCAGTCCGCCGGGCGAGGCTGGCGAGTCAGCAAGCTGCCGAGCGTGCCGGCCATGGACTTGATGGGGGCCAGCGAATTATTCAGCTCGTGTCCCAAGACGCGAATAAGGCGCTGCCAGGCTTGCCGCTCCTCTTCGCGCAGAGCCTTGCTGAGATTTGTGAGTACCAGCAACTGGTGCGGCCGGCCGTGCTCGCGAAAAGTGCTGCGACGGATTCCCCAGCGGCCGGCCTCCCCGGGAAAAGACATCGTTATGGTCCGCACCGCTTCGCCCTCCAGACATGCTCCCAAGCCCAATTCCAAAGCCGTCCGCCCCAGGATTCGTTCCGCAGGCTGCGCCAGCAGACGTTCACCGGCGCGGTTCAAGAGGCGGAGCCGTTGCTCTCCGTCGAAGGTGAATATGGCCACGTCGATTTCTTCCATGACCTTGCGCAGAAGCGCGATGGCTTCGAGGGAAGAAAGCCGCTGGTCGCGCAGCATTTCGCTGAGCGCGTTCACCTCCGTGAAGACCTCGCCCAAAGCGGAGCGCGACCGAGTCCCTCGGGCGCGAATCGAGTAATCCTCTTCCCGCAGTGCGGAGAGAAGGTTGGAGAGAGTCTGTAGGGGGTGAATGACTTTGCCGCGCAACCCGAGAGAAAATCCCAACCAAACAACGACTAGAATGAGGGTTAAAGTCCAGCGCGTTTGAGAGGAGAGGGACCCTGTCCACAACAGGATGAGGGCCACGAGAATGGCGGGGAAACCCGCAGCCAGGGCCATGAGCGCCAAGCGATTTTCAAGCGCCAAACGGCGGCGCGAGCGCTCCGGCCGCGCCCCTATGCCAAGCTCGATCTCTTCGGGATCTATGGCCATGCTCGTTGGTGATGGACGATTGTCGATGGTCGGTTGTCGATTCAGGGCGCCGAGTTGAGCCGCTTCGCGCGAAAATTACGTCATTCCCGCGACAGCGGGAATCCATGGTGTTCCGGTCCAACCATGGGCCCCCGCTTTCGCGGGGGCGACGACGTTTTTGGCCATCATTCCTTTGGGCGGGCAGAAGGCCCATGCCCACTCAGAGCTAATCGTCATTCGACAATCGTCAATCGACAATTCTAGAGGCCGTACTTCCTCAGTCGTCGGTACAGGCCGCTGCGGCTCAAGCCCAGCGCCGAGGCGGCCTGGCTCACGTTCCCCCCGTATCGCGACACAGCTTTCTTAATGAGCAGGCACTCCACTTCCTCGAGACTCAGTTCTTCCAGGCGCGATCCGCCTTCCCGCTCCGTCCGCAGGCCAAAATCACTCGGCCGCACTACGTCGCCCTGCGCCATCAGGACAGCCCGCTCGACGGCATGCTCGAGTTCGCGCACGTTGCCGGGCCAGGCGTAATCCAGAAGGAATTGAATCGCCGCAGGGTCAAATGCAGTGAGAGGTTTCCTGTAACGCTCGGCATAACGCCGCAGGAAGTAATTGGCCAGGAGAGGGATGTCCTCATGCCGTTCACGCAAGGGGGGAAGATGAATCTCAATCGTGTTGAGGCGGAAGAGAAGGTCTTCGCGGAAGCGGCCGGCCAGCACTTCCTGAGTGACGTCCGCATTGGTTGCCGAGAGTACGCGCGCATCGACGCGCCGGGTCTTGGAGGAACCCACTCGCTCCATCTGCCCCGTTTCGAGCACGCGCAAGAGCTTGGCCTGTAGGTTGATGGGGACGTTGGCAATTTCATCCAAGAACAGCGTCCCGCCCTCGGCAAGCTCGAATCGGCCGACGCGGTCTGTTTTGGCATCCGTGAATGCTCCTTTGACGTGGCCAAACAGTTCGCTCTCAAACACGCCTTCGGAAAGGCCCCCGGCGTTCACGGTCACCATCGGCTTGGCAGAGCGCGCAGAGAGCGAATGGAGCGTCTGTGCCACCACCTCTTTTCCCGTGCCGTGCTCGCCGGTAATCAGAACGTTGGCATCCGACGGGCCCACGCGGGAGATCAGTTCCAGCACCGGGCGCATGACGGAGGATTCGGCGATGAGGGTGGGACGGCCTTCGGCGCGCAACAGCCGGTTCTCAGCCTCCAGGCGAAGGCCCTGCCGCAGCGCGCGGCTGAGATCAATCTGAGTGCGGAGAATGGCCAGCAGGCGGGCGTTGTCCCAGGGTTTCTGGATAAAGTCCCGAGCGCCTCTCCGCATAGCCTCGACAGCTACACCTACACTGCCCCAGGCGGTCATCACCACCACCGGCAAGGTGCTGTCCATGGCCTGGAGCTTTCTCAGCAGATCCAGGCCTTCCTGCCCGGAAGTGGTATCGCGCGCAAAGTTCAGGTCCATCAGCACCAGGTCGAAGTCCTGAGCCTCGAGCGCGGCGAGGATGCCGGCCGGCGAAGTCGCCGACTCGGTGATGTACCCCTCACCCTTGAGCAGCAGGCGAAGCGCTTCCAGCACGTCGGGCAGGTCGTCGGCAATGAGAACTTTGGACGTCAGTGAGGTGGTCATATTCGATTAGTTGAGAGGGCCGCTTATCGGGAGATCGGGTGAACTATTTGTGATTGGTGATTTCTGATTTGTGATTGGGCCTTTCAATCACCAATCACCAATCGCCAATCACAAATAGTTCACTCGACCTCCCGATTCTTTACTCTTTCACGACCCATCCGTCCGCCAGCCGGACGATGCGGTGGCTGTAGGCGGCGTTCGTTTCCGAGTGCGTCACCTGAATAATGGTTGTTCCTTCCTTGTTGAGCTTCGTGAAGAGCTCCATGATTTCCCGGCCCTGGTCGGAGTGCAAGTTGCCGGTGGGCTCGTCGGCCAGGATCAGTTTGGGGTTGGCGATTACGGCTCGAGCCACGGCCACTAATTGCTGCTGGCCGCCCGAAAGCTGGTTGGGGAAAAGGTCCTTCTTGCCCACAATGTGAAACCGGTCCAGCGCATCGGCAACCAGCGCCTGGCGCTCCGCGGATTTGACATTGCGGTAGGAAAGAGGAATATCAAGGTTCTCAGCGACCGTAAGGCCATCCAGCAGGTGATACTGCTGAAACACGAAGCCCACGGTTTGCTTCCCGATCTCCGCCCGTTGTTTCAAATTCATTTTATGCACCGGGCGCTCCATCAGGTAGTACTCGCCTTCCCACTCGCCGTCCAGCATTCCAACGATACTCAGGAGCGTGGACTTGCCTGCTCCGGACGGCCCCATGATGGTCACGAATTCTCCTTCCGCGACATCCATGTTAATGCGCCGCAAGACGTAATATCTGCCCGGCCCGACGGGATAATACTTGTCAAGATTCCTCAAAGCGATCATTGGGTTTTCCTCGCTGTCTGTAGTCAGTTTGTCCGTCTCCGCACGGCAGGCATGCAGTGCCCGCCGTGCCGGAATTTGAAGTTCCTGTAGCCCGTCGTGGGGTGCGCGCTACACAAAAAGCCAATTCTGGCGTCTAAAGCGTGCATTTGGCACTCGAAATTGAGCTCAATTTGCGTTCGTTTTCGCACTTCATAAAACATGACTTCCTTTGTTTTCAACAACTTCTTAGCTTTGTTCCCACTGTTTTTGTATTTTCTCGCGTACCTCCGGGTGGGAATTCCGGTAGCCCGCATTCGAACCTTCCACAGTGAGCCGGCACTATCCAGGGGTGGGGACGTGCGCGTTAGAAAACAGCCGCTCTTGGTGTCTAAAGCATGCATTGGACACGCTAAATGGTGTTCATCTTGAGTTCGTTTTCGCACTAAATGAAACACGCCTTCTTTGTTTTCAATAACTTACTGGCTTCGTTCGTATTGTTTTTGTGCATTCTCACGTACCTTGGGTTGCAAAGTCCGGTGAGCCATTCGGAGCTTGCCACCCAGTTCGTTCACTCGGACGAGCATGCTATTTCCCCGTTATCTTCCGCTGTGCCTGGCCGTTCTCGCCTTCGCCGGGAGCCGCCAGGGCCGTTCGTCGAAATCCCGCTTCGACCATCATGATAGGCTACCACAAGCGGGCGGACTTGTCAAGCGAAAAGTGCGAGCGACAAAAAGGCGGTGGCAAAGCCCTCCCCCACGGGTTGCCGCCACTAACCACCAGCCACTGCTTTACTCGTGCCGCAGCGCCACCATGGGATCGACTTGGGTAGCCCTGCGAGCGGGGATATAACTTGCCGCCATTGCCACCACCGCCAGCAGGAACGGCACCGCGATGAACGTCAGGGGATCAAGCGGCTTGATGCCATAAAGCAAGGCGGAGAGTACACGGGTGCCTGCTCCTGCGCCGGCGAGTCCAAGCGCCAAGCCCACAATTGTCAACCGGACACCGTACCAGAGCACATCTCGCATTACCAGTGCCGGCGTGGCGCCCAGCGCCATGCGGATGCCGATTTGGCGCGTGCGCTGCGCCACCACGTACGAGAGGACCCCATAAATTCCAACTGATGACAACAAGAGCGCGATCGCTGCGAAAACTGCAAGCAGGAACGTGTCGAAGTGCGATTCTTCGATCGTGCCGGAAATCTTCTGCCGTACGGTCGAGAGCCGGTAGATCGGCACGCCAGGAGCAATCGACGCCACCGTCGTTCTCAACTCGCCCGCTGGAAACCTGCCATCGCGCGTGCGAACCATCAAATCCATCGTACGCCCGATCCAATCCCAGGCGTCCGGGGGCATCTGCGCAATCGGAAGATAAAACTCCGGCTCCACTTGGCGATCGAGGCCCCAGGCACGCACGTCTCCGACAACACCGACCACTTCATGCCACACGGGATCCATGCGCCCTTTGGGTCCGGACTCGCAGCACGCGAAGCGCTTGCCGATCGGATTTTCGCGCGGCCACGCAGTGCGCGCAAGAGTTTCGTTAATGATCGTAACCAATGTTTTATCGCGCGTGTCCTGGGCGGTGAATTCGCGTCCGGCCCTTAACGGCACGCGTGCAGTCGAGAGATATCCGGGGGAGACGATCTGCAATTCCGCGTTGATTGCGTTTGTCAGGTCGAGTGCCTTGCCTTCGGGAATCAGGCCGTTGCTACTGCCCCCTCCAGCCAGGGGAGCGCGAGAAACGACGGCCGCCGACTGCACGCCGGGCAGGGCCTCCGCCGCAGTGATCATGCGCTCAAACGTCTGGCGCGCCACCGCCGGATCGTGGTAGCCGATATCGGGAAGCCCGATTCGTCCGACGATGAGGTTCGACGCGTCGAATCCCGGATCCAGATGCGACACGAGCAGAGCGCTTCGGATAAGCAGTCCCGCCCCTGCCATCAACATCAGAGCCAGCGCGACTTCCCCGGCCACGAGCACGCTTCGAACGCGATCACGACCACCACTGGAACTGCCGCCTCTTTCCTGGAAGGCTTCGGTCAACTGAGTCGAAGCTGAGCGCAGGGCGGGAGCAAGGCCGAACAGGAAGCTGGAGAACAGGGTAACTGCACAGGCAAACACGAGGGTCCCTGCGTCCACGCTCGCCTGGTCTAGCCTCGGAACCGTGGCGGGTCCCTTTGCGACGATCCAAGACACACCCCAATACGCCAAAATGACGCCAACAACTCCACTGGCGACTCCAAGCACAACGCATTCCGCCAGAAGCTGCCTCACGATTCGCAGGGGCGAGGCTCCCAGCGCTGCCCGCACCGCCATTTCCTTCCGTCGCGTGCGCGCGCGCGCCAGTTGCAGATTTGCGATGTTCGCGCAAGCAATCAGCAGCACGAATCCGACGGCGCCGAGCATCATCCGTAGGACCGACCGCTCATCGCCCAGCAGGGCCGTCGTGAGCGGCGTCAGGCGAAAACCGCGGTCTTTGTCATCGATCGGGTATTGGTGCTGAAGCCTGAGCGCAATCACATTGAGTTCCGACTGCGCCTGCGTAAGTGAAACACCAGGCTTACGCCGGCCCATGACATTCAAATAATGGTTGTCGTGATCGGCAAGCCGCTGCGCGGTGAATGCCTCGGGAAACCAAAGATCGCTCTTGTCGAGCAGGGGGTCGAATGTTTTCGGCATGACGCCAACTACGGTATACGTCATGCCATTTACTCGAAGTGGCCGGCCCACGACGGCGCGATCTGCGTGGAGGTGCGTCCGCCACAGCCGTTCGCTGACAACTACCACTTGCCCGTGTCCAGGCTTATCCTCATCGGCGGTGAAGACTCGCCCGGCTATCGGTTGAACGCCAAAGGTCGCGAAGTAGTCCGCAGTCGCGTATTCGCCCTGCACGCGCTCGGGGGCTTCCGAGGTTGCAAGGTTGAAACTGGCGTCATTCGATGCACAAAGCTTGGTGAACGAGGTGCTTTGGCGCTGTACATCAGCAAAGTTCCCCACCGAGAGGCCGGGGAGAATGCCTTTCCACTGTTCCTGCATGTACACTACGCGAGAGGGGTCTTCCATAGCGAGAGGCCTCAACAGGACGGCGTTGACGACGCTGAAGATGGCGGTGTTTGCCCCAATGCCGAGCGCCAGGGTAATTACTGCCACCGTCGTAAAGCCGGGATTCTTCGCTAGCATGCGAAAGCCGTAACGCGCATCTTGAAGAAGCGCATTCATGATCCCTCCTCCACCAACAAGTGGCTAGTGGTTAGTGGCTAGTCGGTCGGCATGCTTACCGCGCAGATCCCGATAGCTCCTGATCTCACTGTTTCCGCGCATGCCGTCCTCCCGAACTGCGGCTTGCTGCTGGCCACTAGCCACTGACAACTGCTTTATTCGTGCCGCAGTGCCACCATCGGATCCACCTTGGTGGCCCGGCGGGCGGGGAGATAACTGGCCAGCAGCGCCGCCAAACCCAGCAACAATGCGACCGCGAGGAGCGCAATGGGATCGGTGGGGCTTATTCCGAACAGCATCGACTGCATGGCGCGAGTCAGCACGAGAGCGCCGGCAATCCCAATCGCAAGGCCGACCGCCGTGGTCAGCATTCCCTGCCTGAGTATAAGACGCAGCACATGCGGGGCACTCGCCCCCAGCGCCATTCGAATCCCAAGCTCGTGGGTCCGCCTTGCCACGGAATAGGCCATCACTCCGTAGAGGCCCGCTACGGCAAGCAGCAGCGCTGTAGCGGCGAAGACGCCCACCAGAGTCAGGTTGAAGCGTCGTGTGGCAAGCGACGCGGAGAAGACATCCTGGAAAGCCTGGAAACGCGGCGCGACGTCGGGCGCCAGTTCTTGCACCGCGCGACGAACGTTCGCCACGAGCGAACTGGGCGGCGTAGCCGCGCGCATCACGACGTTGAAGTCACGCCCGGCACGCAGACGTTGACGGTAGTTGACGTACACGGTGGGCTCAGGAGGCTTCTCGAGGCTCCGGTAGTGCGCGTCGGCGACAACACCCACCACGGTGAGCAGGCGCATGTCGCCATCCATGTTGCCATACTCGATGGTCCGCCCCAGAGGGTCCCGGTTGGGCCAGGTGGCGCGCGCCATCGATTGGCTGACCACCGCGACGTGAGGCGCATCGGGGCCGTCGCGCTCGTCAAATAAACGACCGTTGAGCAGAGGAATGCCCAGCGCCTTGAAATAGCCTTCACTCGCCACGCAGTAATCCGCCGCGCCACCCGGAGCGGTGACCCAGAGGCGCTCGAAGCGCGCCTGGTCTTCCGGTCGGGTCGGGTCCAACTGCGGTGGACGGTCGAGCAGCAGGAACTTGCCTTCGGCGCAATCCCCCGCTTCACCGAGAGGCAGATTCGAGACCCCGCCGACTTCCTCGACGCCAGGAATCGAGCGCAAGTGGTCGAAGAGGTGGCTCATAAAGATGGCTGGCCTGGTGTCTTTGACCGATTCGGTGATGGAATCCGATGAGGTGGGCTGTGAGCCTGGTACCTCAAGCTCCATCGTTACTATGCTCGCGGTGCGGAAGCCAGGATTGACGGAGAGCACACGGAGCAAGCTGCGACCCAGCAATGCGGCGCCGGCGAGCAGCACCAACGTCACGGCCACCTGGGCTCCAACCAGACTGCGGGCCAGGCGATGCGAAGCAACCGAGCCGGTAGCTCCGCGACCTCCTTCAGCCAACGCTGCCTGCGGATCGGTTGCGGTCGCCCGGAGCGCCGTCAGCACTCCAAGTCCGACCGCCACGAGAACGCAAAGTCCCAGCGCGAACGCCAGCACCGGCAAACTGATCGAAACTTCGTCGAGCCTCGGCAACCCGGCTGGGGCGAGCGCCAGCAGCGTGTCTACGCCCCAAAGCGCCAGCAGTACGCCCAGCGCGCCACCCGTGAGCGATAGCAAGAGTGATTCTGCCAGGAACTGGCCGACCAAGCGCCCTCGCCCCGCGCCTAGCGCAGCGCGGACAGCCAACTCCCGCTGACGTTCTGCGGCCCGCGCCAGCAACAGGTTAGCCACGTTGGCGCACGCCACCAACAGCAGAAAGCCGACGGCAGCCAGCAGGATCAACAACGCGGGGCGGACACTGGTGGTGAGCGCGGCGCGCAGGGGCATGACGCTGGCGTCCGTCATGTCGATCTCAGGCTTGTACTGCTGGTAGAGGCCGTGCGCGAGCGTGGAAAGCTCGCTGCGCGCCTGCGGCAGGTTCACGCCGTCTCGCAGCCGTGCCACCGCCATCGCCCAATTGTGCGAGGTGCGGCTGGGCGTCTCGCCCCAGAGCTCTGCCGGAGTCCAGAGGTCGCTGCGAGCGGGAAAGCCGAACCCCGGCGGCATCACACCCACTACGGAGACGCTCCTGTTCTCCATTCTAAGCTTAAGCTGAGAGAGATCAGTCGCGCTGTTCAGGTGCTGCCGCCAATAGCCGTAGCTCGAGATCGCTGCCGGCCTGCCCCCTTCGTGCAGCTCTTCTTCGGAGAAGCTGCGGCCTAGCATTGGCGCCACGCCCAGGACACGGAAGAAGTCGCGCGAAACGCTGGCGACACCCACCCGCGCCGATACGGAGCCGCCGGAAACCGTCACCTCCCAGCTAGACAACTTCGCCAAACCCACGAAACTGCGGTTTGCGGCGCGCAGGTCGTCAAAGTTGGGGTCTGTGAATTGCATCAGGTGGCCGTCGGCAGCTACCTCTCGGATGCTCACGAGCTCCTCGGGCTTGGGATAAGGCAGGCTGCGCAGGAGCACGCCGTAAACCACGCTGAAGATGGCGGTAGTGGCGCCAATGCCCAGCGCCAGCGTCAGCACCGCCACCGCCGTGAAGCTGGGGTTCTTCACCAGCATTCGCAAGCCGTAGCGCAAATCGTGAAGCAGAGTGTTCATCAGCGTCTCCCTGTTCGAGAAGTGGCTAGTGCTTAATGCCCAGAGGCTAATTGTGCCTCTAGCCACCAGGCACCCCCACGACTACTCTTGACATATTTCCATACAGACGATATGGTTTTCCATATGAGAGCGACCGGCTATGCGAGAGAAAGGCAAAAAGGTGAAATCGCAGTATGAAAACCACTCTGATTATTCCCGACCCGGTCTTTCGCGACCTGAAGCGCAAGGCGGCCGATCGCAAGGAAACGATGTCGGCTCTCGTGACGCAATTTCTGGTGCAAGGGTTGCGCGAGAGCCGTAAGCCCAAGCAGCCCTTTTGTTTTCCAACCTTCAGCGCCGGGCCGCCCAAGGTGGACGTCGCGGATCGCGAAGCCTTGTACGATTTGCTCGACCGCGAGCCCGACGCGCGGCCATGGCGAAATGGGAAGAGAGGTGACTTCGGCATATGAAGACAACGCTCATCCTCCCTGATCCTGTGTTCCGCGATTTGAAACGACACGCCGCGCAGCGTGGCACGACCATGTCTGAGTTGGCCGCAGAGTTGCTGCGCAAGGGGCTGTCCCAGCCTCCCAAACCAGCCCACCTCCCACCACTGCCCAGCTTCGACATGGGGCGGGAAAAGGTCAATTTTGCCGACCGTGACGCACTCTACAACGCCATGGAGAATGAGTGAGAATGTTCGTTGTCGATACGAACCTCCTGATTTACGCTGTGAACAGGCGTTCCCCGCACCGAGCACCAGCCCGGTTGGCGTTAGAAGAGTGGCGGGGAGGATCAGAAGCATGGTTTCTCACCTGGTCCATCGTCTACGAGTTTCTGCGAGCGTCCCGCCCGCGACGCCGGCGCCGTGCACGCCGGCTGGGTGTTGGTGCGTCTGCCCGGGTCGGTGGCGTCGGTGTTCGAGCACCGCCTGCGCGCCGCGTTTCCGGATCGGGCCGAGAAGATCCTCCACCGCATCGTCGAGACGCGCACATCCGTCGCCGCTGCCAAAAACGGCGAAATGAAGCTGTACGACTCTCGCTTCGGCAAACGCCAAACTGG
>CAVROP010000036.1:0-25054 GCA_963722675.1 uncultured Acidobacteriota bacterium | reverse complement strand
AGTGCTACAACAACTCATGCTGTCTTAATGTTTCATAAAAATCAGGAGAGGAGGTGATGAGGTGAAAAAAAAAAAAGGATCAGCACCAGCAGCACCAGGAGGAGGAAAGCGACAGGGGGGGGGGGGCGACCACCTGCCCGGTGGACAGTTTTGCAGCCGCTTGCGAAAAGCTGCGTTGGTACACCTTGCGCTGGGGGATTGAAGTTTATCATCGCACGCTGAAAAGTGGCTGCCGCATCGAGCAGCGGCAACTCGGCACGGCCGAGCGCATTGAAGCCTGCTTGGCAATTGATCTGGTGGTGGCGTGGCGCATTTTTCATCTGACCAAGCTGGGCCGGGAAGTCCCTGATGTTCCTTGCTCCGCCTACTTCGAGGAAGCCGAATGGAAAGCGCTGGCCGCCTACATCAACCAGGATCCGAGGCCACCCGAGCAACCTCCAAACTTGCGGGAAGCGATGCGCATGGTGGCGACGCTGGGCGGCTTCCTGGGACGCAAGAGCGACGGCGAACCCGGCACCCAAACGCTCTGGCTCGGATTGCAATATCTCGAGCCACTCACCGCAATGTGGAAACTCCTCGCTCATACTGCGCACTCACCCCCGGTGTCCAGCCGAAGATATGGGTAATGATCAGCCCGAGGGGAGAGGGTGTCAGCCTCCGGCGGTGTCATCAGCCGGAGCGTGACGGGTGAGGGGTTTTTCCCTCGCCTGGAGTGAGAACTTGAGTTGACTGCGCCGCGATTCCGGCGGAACGGAGAGGCACGCCAGGACTCTGAGCTACATGAGAGGAAAGAGGGAAAGAATGTCTGTGTGGACCGGAACCAACCCCTCACCCGGCCCGCGGCGGCTGATGAAAACGCCGTCGCGGTCCACCCTCTCCCCCAAGGGGGCGAGGGGATCGGGAGTGAAGCGGGCCGCTGCCAAGAAAGCGGGCATTTTGACCGAGGTTTTGGGTTGAGAGAGCAAAGAACCAACGCCGCGCCATGCCCGAGGTCTTCCAGTTGGCTATCTGCTGTACTGAGCCGTCCTTTGTTTTCATCAACATTCCCGGTTCGTTCGTTGACAGTTACGACTGGCGAAAGTCGAAGCGCGCATCCGCGATGGGCGTGCCCAGGACTTCGATCCGGCTGAGGTCGCGAGTGCCCAGGCCGAGTTGTTCCGCCAGGCGCAGCGTGCTGTCGCAGGTTTCGAACGGAGGCGTGCCGCGATCCGCCATGGGGTCGAAGCCCATGAGCGCCGTGCACACCGCATCGGTGGCCACGCAGTTAGTTCCGGCGACCAGCAGGCCGGGTTGGACGTGGCGCACGCGGTCACACCACGGGCCTTCCCCGCCCGCCATGCTGTGGATTCCGTCGATCACGGCCAGGTGCACGGGCCGCGCCGCCACCAGGTCCGCCACGACGCGCGGCACGCTATAGCCCGGGTCTTTCGGGGCATGGGCATTCACCGGCGGGGGCGCGCTCTTCGAGGGCAGGCGATTCCCCTCGTGGAAAGGCCCGCGGCCTCCGCGTGGGGCAAGGCTCGGTTCGTCCACGGGAGAGTCGTCGCCGTAGATCGTGCAGGGCGTGATGCCAAAGCAGTTCTTCATCGAGAGGGTGACGCCGGCGGTGACGTGCTCTTTCAGCTTGGCCAGCGAGACGAACACGTCGCAGTCTTCGTAGGAATGGTTGAGGTCGTAGCCCTTGAACATCAGGCCGCCGTCCGGAACCCAGAAGCGCGAATAGGTCTTGGCGTAGCCCAGGTAGTTGGTGTTCTCGAACTCGACTCGCGGCGCCGCGCTCGCAAAATCGCGCGGCTCCCAATTGGCCTGGAGCATGAACTCCTCGAGCGGCTCGGAGGTCGCCATCGGGCTCTCGAGCAGGCGAATGCGTCGCGCGCCCGCCTGGCCCAGTAGATGAACCGTTGCCCCGATAACCTGCGGATGCACCCAGTGGGTAATCTCCGCGGGCAAGTAGCCGAGCCGGTCGGTGGCGTCGCCGGTCAGGTTGAGTTTGACGGCAACGGTCTTTCCGCGCACCAACCCTTCCAGCCCACCGAGCTGGTCGAACATTTTCGCCAGCGTCCCGGTCACGTCCGCGTCGTACTCACGGCACGTGCCCACGGCCACGCGGCCTGCCGGGACGGCGCGAGCCAGCGACAGCATCGGGCGAGCCAGCCAAGCCCCGGCCGCAGCGCCCATCGCCCCCATGAATTTCCTTCGGGAACAGGTAGTCGTCATCATAGCTTTGTGCCCTCAAACTCGAGCGCGCAATAGACTGGCAGCGGTGGAAGGTCGAACTCCGTTCCCGGCGACGCAGGCCGGCCCTGGAGGTTGCGTGCCTCCGCCGCCCCGAACTGCCAGAACCGCGCTGACTCGACCCTGTCGTTCACCCACAGCGTGACGTAGGCAGCCGGCTCCGAAGAGTAATTCAGCACTTGCACGAGCCGCTTTCCTTTGTGCGGCGATAGGGACTCGCCGCTCGAGTGGCAGTTGGTCGTTTCCGGATTATAAAGCCGCACCAGATCGTTCCTCCGACTCACCAGGAGATGCGTATCCACCGCCACCTGGTAGGGATCTTGGAACCCTTCCTCCGCCACCGCAATTTGCCCCTTCCCGACATTATACAGTCTGTACCGAAGTGACGGGTCTTTTTCAGTTGGCTTCACATCCGGAGTTCCCCAATAAGCTGCCGCAATCACCAACCCCCCTTGCCGCACGAAGGCGAGCAACTGGGCATGCTCTTCCGCGCCGGGCGTCTCGTGATCGAGCCAGAGGATCGCCTTCAAGCCCTCGAGCGCAGGCAGCGACTTCGCTCGCTCGATGATTCGAAACTGAACCTGGCGGCGATTGAGCAGGTTCAGCACTTCACCACTCAGATACGCATTGTCTCCGCGAAAGTCGGAGACAATCGCCAGTATGCCTTGCGATTTGAACGCTTGCCATTCCTTATGTTCTTCGAAGAAGGCGGCCGCTTCGCACAGCTTTTCCCAAACACTCTTGGCTTGGACATTCCCTTTCAGAAGCGCGGCCCTGAGCTTGTCGTCCAAGGAGATGACCCACCGGCTTCCGTACGCGTAGCTGTCGGCGACGGCCAAGGCATAGGCGGCCGGGTGGAGCAGGTTCGAGGCCGCCGGAGGGTCGAAGTCCAGCCACAAGGTTTTTCCGGGCGCCAACTCGGCGCCAGCAGTGAAAACCACGCGTTGGAATTCACCCACGGGATGCCCGTTGGCCCGGCGAGGGCGGTATCTCCGTTCATGGTTTGAAGATTCAGTCCGGGCCAAACGTTTTCAGTGGCGCTGAAAGTGGTTGAAGCCGTTTCCCAAGTGGCTTTGTCGCGCGGGAATTGCCGAATGACCGGAAGCTCAAAGGATAGGCCGGATGCACTCTCGATCATCACCGCTGAAAGTCCGGCGGCGCGCGCCGCGGCAACGGAAACCCCGGCATCGCCCTTCAGCGCGATCTTCGCCACAAAACTGAGGCCCATGCCGCGGCCTGCTTTGAGAAGCGGCTTTAAGGCTTGCTGCTGAGCTGAATCCTCCGGCCCTCCGTCGGCCCACTCCACGATAAGGCAGTTGATGGGCGTACCCTTGAGCAGTTCCAATGCGGAGGGCCGCGCCCACGCCTCGAGCGTCTCCTTGTTGTCAGGGCTGCGGCTTCCCAACTTGTTTTGGTGCGCGATCTCAAGCGGTCCGCACGGCCACTTCATCGGCACCCAATTCCTATCCACGTTCATGCGCATTCCCCGAAGACATCGAACCAACCACAGAGGCACCGAGGCACTGAGGAGGTGGTTGGCCCGAGAACCTCTGCGCCTCAATGTCTCAGCGGTTAGGAGCAGCGTCCGGAAACATTACCGGAATGAGAACCACAAGACCACAGTACACAGAAAAAGCACGCCAGCCCACAGGCGGTAGTCGCCTATTCCCCTTCCAGCAGCCATGAATTCCCCCAGCACATTTCGCGTCGCCTTACTGGGGTCCGCCGGCTGACTCAGCAAGCTGACGGCAATCATTACGGCGGCAGCAATCACCCACGCCACCAGAGTGCGGTGCATGAAGGAGTTTAGCAGAGGGTGGGACAGCACGGGCAGCTTCCAGCCCAGCACCTGGTCGAGGAAGAACACGAGGCCAACAGAGAATCCTGCCACCACCCCTGCGATAGCCCCTTTGGTGTTGCCTCGCTTCCACACCAGACCAGTGAAGATCACCGCTGACATGGGCACGGAAAGGTAAGCCGAAATGAACTGCAGGTAATACCAGATCGTTACCGAAAGACCCACCAACGGCGCGGCCAGGACGCCCAGGGCTGCCATCAGCACGGTCACCCAGCGGCCGATCACCACCTGACGGCCTTCCGAGGTGGCGGGACGGAAGCGAAGCACGAAATCCCTCACCACCAGCGTGGCGCTGGAATTGTAGCAGGCGCTCATGGAGGACATCAGAATCGCAATCAGGCCTGCCAGCACCAGGCCGCGCAGGCCCACGGGCAAAAGACCTTGCACCATTCGGGGATAAGCGCCGTCATAACGAGGCAATGCCGGATAAAGCACCCGGGCAATCAATCCCGGAAGAACCAGAATGAACGGCACCATGAGCTTCAGGAAGCCCGCGAAAATCGCGCCACGCTGGCCGTCCTGGGCAGTACGGGCGCCCAAAACGCGCTGCACGTTGGTTTGGTCCATGCACCAATAGAACATCCCCGCCAGCAGATTGGCGATGAGGAATCCGGTGATGGGGAAGTCGTTGTTCAGCGGTTTCACCATTTGTATCGCCGTGTGGGGCACGTGACTGACCAGGCCCGCCCACCCGCCCACCGCCTTCAGCCCAAGGATCGTCAGCAGAGCGCTGCTCAGAATGAGCCAAGTCCCTTGCACCATGTCTGCGTAGACGACGGCGCGCAACCCGCCCTTCATTGTGTAAAGGGCAGTAAAGGCTGACATGATCACCATCACCAAGGTTTGGGGCCATCCGAAAAGAACCACAAACAGGAGAGAGCCCGCCCAAAGGTCGATGGCGTTTTTGGTGAGCACATTGATCACCAGCAGGTTCACAGAAAGGAAAGCGCGCAGGCTCCAGCCGAATCGACGCTCCAGAAACTCCGGAATGGTGTAGATCTTCTCGCGCAGGTAGAGGGGCGCGAACATCATGGCCAGGATAATCAGATCCCAGGCGCCTACCCATTCGTACCCTCCCGCGACCATGCCGATGCGATAACCGTCGCCGGCCAACCCCAGCACATGTTCGGCGGAGATATTCGAGGCAAAAAGCGACATGCCGATGAAGGGCCAGCGGAGGTCGCGGCCGGCGAGAAAATACTCGCTGCCCGAGCTGCTCTTGCGCGCCGCCCGGGTCACTGCGTAGATCACCAGGGCCAGGCTGGCGAAGATCGTAATCGCGTCAAGGTAGGAAAGCACGCTGGTTCACTCCCCGGATCGGTGTCGGCGTTGGCTTGCCCGCCCGCAGATTTGTCCAGCTCCCCGACTGCAAGCTGAAGCAGCCGCAATCGAAATCGTCAGTTTGGACTTACCCCGGCCTGCGATGATGCCACAACTCCTCCTAAGAAAGGAAGGATTTCGCCGGCCGCGAGTGCACGGTGAAACCTGATGCGCAAGTGCGCGCTGACGTCGTGGCGTCTCTCTGTTATTGGGTACGCAATAGCCACAACGGCCCCTTACCTACGTACTATTCTAGCCACCAACTCGCCCCGATATACTTCCTCTTACTTGATATCTCGCCGGACGCTACTTGGCTTCGGCGCGCTCTTGCCGATTACCAATCTGAGGAGGGTGGCTCATGTTCCTGCACCCCGGTTCTACCAACTTAAGACAGGCCGCCATGAGATTTGGGCGGGTCTGCAGATTTGCTTCTGTTCTGCTTCTTGGCATCTTAGTGTCCGGTCATATTCAAAGCTCACGAGCCGCTGCGACCGACGCTCAAGCCGGCGGCCTGGTTACTCTGCGTGGCAACACGCGCGCGGAAGCGACGGCGCTTAACGACCGCGGGCGAGTCTCGGATGACATGGCCCTTAACCACATGATGCTCCTGTTGCATCGAACCTCAGAGCAGGAACAGGCGCTCCAGCAATTCATCAAAGACCTGCACGATCCCGCCTCGCTGCGCTTTCACCATTGGATCGCGGCGGCGGAATTTGGCGAGAATTACGGCGTCTCGTCGGCCGGTATCTCCAGTGTGACGAATTGGCTCGAGTCGCAGGGATTCACGGTGAACCTGGTCTACCCCAACCACATGCTGATTGATTTCACGGGCTCCGCAGGCCAAGTCCGGCAAGCTTTCCACACCGAGATTCACCACCTGGCGGTGAGAGGCGAGGCTCACATTGCCAACATGAGTGACCCTCAGATCCCGGCAGAGCTGGCGACAGTAGTATCGGGGATCGTCTCTTTGAATGACTTCCGGCCTCATCCTACGCTCAAGCCGCGCCCCAGCTACACTATCAATTCCGACTACCAGTTGGTTGCGCCGGCAGACCTGGCGACGATCTACAATTTCACCCCTGCCTTCACAGCCGGCATTTCGGGCCAAGGCCAGACGATCGTGTTGATCGAAGATACGGATCTCTATTCCACAGCCGACTGGAGCACTTTCCGCTCCACCCTGGGCTTGGATTCAATAAACTCGAAGGGCTCCCTGGCACAGGTTCACCCAGGCATCACTCCCACGAGTAACTGCACCGATCCGGGCGTCAACGGAGACGATGCCGAAGCCGCAATTGATGTGGAATGGGCGAGCGCGGGAGCTCCCAGCGCCGCCATCGAGCTGGCATCGTGTGCGAACACCGAGACCAACTGGGGGGCCTGGGTGGCGCTCCAGAACCTTCTCAACGGTTCCGGGCAACCGCCGGCGATAGTCAGCATCAGCTACGGTTCATCGGAGTCAAACTACGGGTCCGGCGGTAACGCCTACATCAGCTCGCTGTACGAGCAGGCTGTCACCGAGGGTGTCTCCGTCTTCGTTTCCTCAGGCGACCAAGGCGCGGCCAGCACCGACTACGGTGCAGCGTACGCCGCCAGCGGAATCAATGTGAGCGGGTTCACGTCAACGCCCTACAACGTCTCGGTAGGCGGCACGGATTTCGCCGATGCTTATGAGCTAGCTAATGCCACCTACTGGAGCAACAACAACAGCGCCAACTACGGGTCGGCCCTTTCGTACGTTCCGGAGATTCCCTGGAACGACTCCTGCGCCAGCGTGCTGATTGCCGACGCCGTCGGCGTCTTGCCGACTTATGGGTCTGCCGGAATGTGCAACTATCACGGCGAATACCTGGATGACGCCGCCGGGAGCGGCGGTCCCAGCGGTTGCGCGACGGGCGCGCCAACTATTTCCGGCGTCGTGAGCGGCACTTGCGCCGGATACGCCAAGCCCTCGTGGCAGTCCGGTATTACCGGAAATCCAAACGATGGCGTGCGAGACGTTCCGGATGTTTCACTCTTCGCTGCCAATGGAGTCTGGGGGCACTACTACGTGGTTTGCTATTCTGATCCAGCCTACGGTGGCCTGAGTTGCAATGGCGCTCCCGATTCGTGGGCGGGGTTTGGGGGAACATCGGTTGCCTCGCCCATCATGGCGGCCATCCAGGCGCTGGTCAATCAAGCTTCGGGCAGCCGCTGGGGCAACCCGAATCCTACCTATTATGCCCTGGCTGCGGCGCAATTTAGCTCCGGCGGCGCCGCTTCTTGCAACTCCGCTCTGGGCAATGCGGTTTCCAGCAATTGCATCTTCTACGACGTAACACAGATTCCCCTTATCTGGGGAGGGATGGGTACGGGAGGCGACAATGACGTCCCCTGCTTCGGGATAAACTGCTATGCGCCCTCGGGAACCTACGGAGTCCTTTCGACGGCTCCGCAATCCCTGACTTCAGCCTGGGTCACCGCCTGGGAAGCGGGTATACGAGCGCTCCCACATGCGCCTTAAGCGGCGGAGGCGGATCAGGCGCCACCTGCAGCGCGAATCGGACCGGCGTAGTTAACTCGATCCGCCTCACCAGCGGCGGCGGGGGCTACACTGCATCGCCCACGTGTTCCTTGACAGGGGGAGGCGGAACCGGTGCGAGCTGCGGGGTCTACGCGTGTACTAACGGGCAAGCCTGCTACATTGAGCTGACCAATTTCGGAAGCGGTTACACCGGCGCTCCCACGTGCGCGATCAGCGGAGGCGGCGGGTCAGGCGCGGCTTGTAGCGCCACCGAGGCGCTCGGAATCGCTGTCAGCCTGAGCGCTCCGGGCAGTGGTTACACTACCCTGCCCAATTGCGTGCTTACCGGAGGCGGAGGATCAGGCGCAACCTGCGCCGCGATAGCGACGAACACCAGCAACAGCTATCAGCCGGCCTTCGGGGCCACGACCGGATGGGATTTTGCCACCGGTATCGGTTCCGTCAACGCCTCGAACCTCGTGTCCAGCTTCTCTTCCAGCGCAGTGAAGTTTTCTCCTCTCGCGCTCAGCTTTTCATCCCAGGTCCTCGGCACCACGAGCGGAGCCCAGACCCTCACAGTTACCAACACGGGCGCAAGTGATCTCTCCATTTCCACGGTCGCGATCGGCGGCACGGACTCAGGCGACTTTGCCAAAACCGACGCCGACTACTGCACCAACGCCAACTTGAACTCCAATGACACGTGCACCGTCGACGTTACCTTCACTCCCTCCGCTGCTGGGAACCGGAGCGCCTCACTGGTATTCACTGACAGCGCTCTCGGCAGCCCGCAGACAGTGGGCTTGACGGGGACTGGCCTGAATCCGGTTCCGAATATCAGCGGCCTATCGCCGAGTTCGGCGACCGCCGGCGCAGCCGCACAGACCTTGACCATTAACGGCACGAATTTCGTCTCTGCGTCCACGGTGACTTATCACGGAGTGGGCCACACAGCCGCCTTTGTGAGTTCGGAGGAGTTGACGATCACCTTGAGCGCCAGCGACCAGGCCACGGCGGGAACCTATGCGGTGGTAGTGACCAATCCGGCGCCGGGCGGAGGCGCCTCGAACTCGGTGAATTTCATTGTAGGCAATCCCCTGCCGGCCATTACCAGCCTTTCGCCCGTCTCTGCAACTGTGGGAGCGGCGGCCCAGACCCTGACCATCAACGGGTCGGGTTTCATGTCAGCTTCGACAGTCACCTACAACGGGACTGGTCATGCTGCCACCTATGTAAACGCGACCCAGTTGAAGATTACTCTGAGCACCAGCGACCAAGCCACGGCTGGGATTTATGCGGTTGTGGTGACCAATCCAACTCCTGGGGGAGGCGCCTCGAATTCGGTGAACTTCACCGTGAACAATCCCGTACCCACGCTCACCAGCCTTTCGCCCTCCTCGGCCGCAACCGGGTCCGCGGCCACGACCTTGACCCTCACGGGCACGAAGTTCCTCTCGACGTCGACGGTGAGCTTCAATGGAGTCGTCCACACGACGACCTATGTGAGCGCCACTCAGTTGAAGATCACCTTGAGCACCAGCGACCTGGCCACTGGTGGGACTTATGCGGTCGTGGTGACCAATCCAACTCCGGGCGGAGGCACATCGAACTCACTGAACTTCACGGTGAGCAACCCCGCACCCACGCTCACCAGCCTTTCGCCCACCTCGGCGATGGCGGGGACGACGTCTCAACTCCTCACCATCAACGGCACCAAATTCCTCCCCAACTCGACGGTCACTTACCACGCGGTGGCTCACCCGCCGACCTTCCTCAGTTCGACCCAGTTGACGATTACGCTGAGCGGCAGCGATCTGGCCACGGGCGGAACCTATGGAGTGGCAGTGACGAATCCGGCTCCGGGAGGTGGGACTTCCAGCACGCTGAACTTCACAGTGAACAATCTTGTCCCCACGGTCACCAGTCTTTCTCCCCCCTCCGGCACAGCGGGGGCGGCCGCTCAACCCCTCACTATCATCGGCACGAATTTCGTCTCCAACTCGACGGTCACTTACCACGCGGTGGCCCACACCCCGACCTTCCTCAGTTCGACGCAGTTAACGATTTCCCTGAGCGCCAGCGACCAAGCCACGGCAGGGAACTATGCGGTCGTGGTGACCAATCCGGCTCCGGGCGGAGGCGCCTCGAATTCGGTGAACTTCGTGGTGAGTAATGGTGTGCCCACGATCACCAGCCTTTCGCCCGCTTCAGCCACGGTGGGAGCAACCTCGCAGACCGTGACCATCAACGGCACCGGTTTTGTCTCGACATCAACGGCCACCTACAACTCGGTG
Source organism: uncultured Acidobacteriota bacterium (assembly GCA_963722675.1). Taxonomy (GTDB): domain Bacteria; phylum Acidobacteriota; class Terriglobia; order UBA7540; family UBA7540; genus CAVROP01. Next base: position 14,844 of record CAVROP010000036.1, on the reverse strand, counting down.
GCCCACACGGCCACCTATGTAAGCTCAGCGCAATTGAGGATCACCCTGAGTACGGCCGACCAAGCCACGGTAGGAACTTATCCGGTTGTGGTGACCAATCCAACTCCTGGGGGAGGCGCCTCGAATTCGGTGAACTTCACCGTGAAGAATCCCGTTCCCACGCTCACCAGCCTTTCGCCCGCCTCGGCCACGGTCGGGGCTGCGGCCACGACCGTGACCCTCAGCGGCACGAAGTTCCTCTCCACGTCGACGGTCAGCTTCAATGGAGTCGTCCACACGACGACCTATGTGAGCGCCACTCAGTTGAAGATCACCTTGAGCACCAGCGACCTGGCCACCGGGGGGACTTATGCGGTCGTGGTGACCAATCCAACTCCTGGGGGAGGCGCCTCGAATTCGGTGAACTTCACCGTGAACAATCCCGTACCCACGCTCACCAGCCTTTCGCCCACGTCGGCCATGGCGGGGACGACGACCCAAACCCTCACCCTCAACGGCACCAATTTCCTCCCCAACTCGACGGTCACTTACCACGCGGTGGCTCACCCGCCGACCTTCCTCAGTTCGACCCAGTTGACGATTACGCTGAGCGGCAGCGATCTGGCCACGGGCGGAACCTATGGAGTGGCAGTGACGAATCCGGCTCCGGGAGGTGGGACTTCCAGCACGCTGAACTTCACAGTGGACAATCTTGTCCCCACGGTCACCAGTCTTTCTCCCCCCTCCGGCACAGCGGGGGCGGCCGCTCAACCCCTCACTATCATCGGCACGAATTTCGTCTCCAACTCGACCGTCACTTACCACGCGGTGGCCCACACCCCGACCTTCCTCAGTTCGACGCAGTTAACGATTTCCCTGAGCGCCAGCGATCAAGCCGCAGCAGGGAACTACGCGGTGGTAGTGACCAATCCAACTCCGGGCGGAGGCGCCTCGAATTCGGTGAACTTCGTGGTGAATAATGGTGTGCCCACGATCACCAGCCTTTCGCCCGCTTCAGCCACGGTGGGAGCAACCTCGCAGACCGTGACCATCAACGGCACGGACTTCGTCTCCACATCAACGGTCACCTACAACTCGGTGGCCCACGCGGCGACCTATGTCAGCTCAACGCAATTAAAGATCACCCTGAGCGCTACGGACTTGGCCACGGCGGGAACTTATCCCGTGGTGGTGACTAATCCGGCTCCGGGCGGAGGCGCCTCGAACGCAGTGAGCTTCACGGTAAACAATCCGGTGCCGACCATTACAAGCCTCTCGCCTGCCTCGGCCACGGCGGGAGCTGCGGCCCAGACCTTGACTATCAAGGGCACGAAGTTCCTCTCCAACTCGACAATCACCTTACAACGCCGTGGGCCACACGGCGACCTACGTCAGCTCAACCCAGTTGAAGATTACCTTGAGTGCAAGCGACCAAGCTACTGCGGGCATCTACGCGGTCGTGGTGACCAATCCAACTCCTGGGGGAGGCGCCTCGAATTCGGTGAACTTCACGGTGAACAATCCCGTACCCACGCTCACCAGCCTTTCGCCCACCTCGGCCATGGCGGGGACGACGACCCAAACCCTCACCATCAACGGCACCAAATTCCTCCCCAACTCGACGGTCACTTACCACGCGGTGGCTCACACGCCGACCTTCCTCAGTTCGACCCAGTTGACGATTACCCTGAGCGGCAGCGATCTGGCCACGGGTGGAACCTATGGAGTGGCAGTGACGAATCCGGCTCCGGGAGGTGGGACTTCCAGCACGCTGAACTTCACAGTGAACAATCTTGTCCCCACGGTCACCAGCTTTCTCCCCCCTCAGGCACAGCGGGGGCGGCCGCTCAACCCCTCACCATCATCGGCACGAATTTCGTCTCCAACTCGACGGTCACTTACCACGCGGTGGCCCACACCCCGACCTTCCTCAGTTCGACGCAGTTGACGATTTCCCTGAGCGCCAGCGATCAAGCCACGGCAGGGAACTATGCGGTCGTGGTGACCAATCCAACTCCGGGCGGAGGCGCCTCGAATTCGGTGAGCTTCGTGGTGAGTAATGGTGTGCCCTCGATCACCAGCCTTTCGCCCGCTTCAGCCACGGTGGGAGCAACCTCGCAGGCCGTGACCATCAACGGCACGGGATTCGTCTCCACCTCAACGGTCACTTACAACTCGGTGGCTCACACGCCGACCTATGTCAGCTCAGCGCAATTAAAGATCACCCTGAGCGCTACGGACTTGGTCACGGCGGGAACTTATCCCGTGGTGGTGACTAATCCGGCTCCGGGCGGAGGCGCCTCGAACGCAGTGAGCTTCACGGTAGGCAATCCGCTGCCGGCCATTACAAGCCTCTCGCCTGCCTCGGCCACGGCGGGGGCGGCGGCCGAGACCGTCACCATCACCGGCACGAAGTTTCTCTCCTCTTCGACGGTCACCTACAATGCGGTGGCCCACACAGTGACCCACGTAAGCGCGACGCAGTTGAAGATCACCCTGAGCGCGACCGACTTGGCCACGGCGGGGAGGTATCCGGTCGTAGTAAGCAATCCGGCACCGGGCGGAGGCGCCTCGAATTCGGTATACTTCACAGTGAACAATCCGTAACCGGAACCTTCCGGTCAAGTCTCGCCTGTAGGATTGGAGCTGCAGGCGTACTCTGTCCAGAGGCCGTATGTCCAAATCCTTACCGTGCCTTTTCCTGATGCTGTACTTCTGCGCAATCGGGATTCCTCAAGAGAGCCCTAAGCCGGAGAAAGTCCTGCCCGCCGTGAACGAGGTGGACTCCTGGCAGCAGGTTGGCCAGCAGCCGTACGAATTCACGTGGACCCAGCGCCGGCAGGATCCACACACGCTGGTGGATTTTGAGGATCTGCAAGGCTGGACCCTCGAGCTCTACAATGGGGCGCAGGGAGAACTGAGGCGCAGCCGCGAGCAGCAGTTGTGGGGTGAGTATGTTGCCAAGATCGTTTACTCGGGAGTGCGCGAACCGAGCCGCCTGATTGCGCGCCCGCCGCAGCCCATTGCCATCCCCGGGGCGTTTGACTCGATTGATTTGTGGGGTTACGGGAATCGGTGGAGTTGGGCGCCTGAGCCGTCCACACCGCCGGTCCGGATTGCGGTCCTGGTTCAAGACGCGCGGGATAAGGAATTCCGAATCCAATTGACGGACGTTCAGTGGAAACAGTGGTGGTTGATTCATCGCCGCATTCCGCGCGATATTCTGAACCAGATTGTTTTGCCCGCGCACTTCACCGGAATCGAAATCAGCAAAGCAACCAACTCGCAGGCGCGAGCCTTTTTCTGCGACAGTCTGGCTTTCTACAAGGAGGAATTGAAACCCCTCACCTTCCACCCGCAACCGAAGCGCAACCTTCAACCTTATCGCGGCGAGATCGTGGGTACCAACACGGGGCCCGGAACCTTGCCTTTCCCAACCCGTGAGGAAACCATTTTGCCGGCTAATTCCGAGAAGAGCTTCAAGGTCACAGTTCGGGAGATCGCGCCGCACCAGTTCGAGTTGCGCTATGCGGGCCGGGATGCCATCGTTGTTTACGATTATCAGCCTGAAAAAGGCGGCTTGGGCGAGCTGACGGCAAGGGTGAATTCCGGCGCGCCTTTCCGGCCACTCAGGGGCGGGGGCGTTCGATTTGTCGATACGCCGGCCCATGCCGTGGCCGAAGGCGAATTGGTGTCGACTGGGATTGTGGATGGGGTCGTTCACGCCTCGTTCCGTATGGGATCACGTCACGTTGACTACGAACTGCGTCTGTGGCAAAAGTCGCTGGTCCTGGATGTTTGGTGCGAAGGCGGCGAGGCCACAGATTTGAGCTTCGGCCGGGTATCCGGAGTCATCCATCCGCGGCTGGTGACGGTTCCGTACCTCACCTATGGAGAATCCAATCCCCGCGTGCTCGTCTCCGGCGATCCAGCCCACCCAGTTTTCTCCTCGATCTGGTTCGACTGGTACCGCTCCAGCGCATCCGAACCCTATTTCTCCGCTACCCCGCTTGTGACCGGCGACAGCGCAGAGATCAACGGCGGGATGCGCTACCTGCCCAAGACGGACGGCTCGCGCAACAACCTCTACGAGCGCGTCTTCATCACCAATTCGCCCAATTACGAGGAGACGTTACCGACCATCGCGAATCCCCCCTCGCTGCGGCAGGAAGAAGGTAAGCAGGTGCTCTGGACGGTGACCGCGCCGGAATCCTGGGCAAAAGACCATGAGCGTTGCGAACGCATCCGCTCCTACGGCCTTGACAAAATCATGCAACACAGTCACGAGGTTACCTGGCGCGACGAGGGCGACAGCTACACACTGCGGCTGCACGCCGCTCCGCAAAAGGGCGGCGACTCCATGCTGAAGTGGTATATCCAGGCACAAAACGCTATGGGTTGGCTGCAAGGTGTTTACACCAACTACTGCGACTTCGCTCCCGTCAACAAGAACTGGGACCCTGACGGCGTGCAGCGCACGCCGGACGGTGAATGGCGGCGCGCCTGGCCCCGCACCTATGCGGAGAAGCCCGCCAAGGCCGTGGAATTTGATGAGTACTACGCGCCGCGCATTAAGGAAAAGTTTGGCGTGAAGATGTCCTACACCGATGTGCACACGGCGGTTTCGCCCTGGGGCTATTGCGATTTCGATGCCCGCGTGCCCGGCGCCGGGACCTTTGCCGCCACCTTCTATGCCTATGGACAATTGCTCCGCAACGATCAGCAGGTTTATGGGCCGACTCAGTCCGAGGGCACTTACCAGTGGCTTTACGCAGGGCTGACTTCGGGAAGTTACGGCTGGGTTTACACTAAGCTGAACCTCTTCACCGAGCCGTTGGACGTTTCCTTCATGCTCAGGAAAATCCATCCGCTGGAATGCGATTACGGCATGGGCGACACGGGGTATTACCTCAGTCAGATCGACAAGGAGTGGGCGACCTCAGCGAAGAAACGTGAATATCTCGACCTCCTGCTCGCCACCAGCTATTGCCTATGGAAACATGGGATGGCTGGCCACGGATTTCGATCCCGCAGGGCCTTTCAACGTCGAAGCCATGGCGCGCTCCTACTACATGATGCAGCAACTGCAACAGCAATATGCCTTTGTCGCGCCCAGGACCATCGAATACGCCGACCGCACCGGCGAGTTTCTAACACCGAGCCAGGCGCTGGCCTCGGGCGCCAATAAGGAAGGCCGCCTGCACGTGGCCTATGAGAATGGAACCGTGATTTATGTCAATCGCGCTGCGGTGGGGACGTGGAAGATCAAGGATGCGACCCACGGGTCTTACGAATTGCCGGTGTCCGGTTGGCTCGCGTTTAACGACTCACAATCGCTTTTTTGAGCTGTCCTCAACCATGGGCGGTCATCGGTTTGACTATGTCCTAGCCCCCGAATTCGAGTTTCTCGACGGGCGCGGCCAATGGACCGAATTCGGAAATCTGGGCGCCAGCGGCAGCGTCGCGCAGCGTCACAACGCCGCGGGTTTGCTGGAATTGATTGATATTTATGGCAATCCGCGAATCGCCTTTCGGGCTTCCAGCGCGACTTCGATGATTGCTTATGACGCCGGCGGTAAGAGCCTGGGCAAGGTTGAACTCACTTCAACCAAGCCAGGCTGGTACGAATTCAAGCCCGTCGCCGGAGGCCGTCGATACGTGTGCGCAATCGCCCAATAAACGGTGGTGATACCATGCAACACAAGGCGCGAAGGGATTTCCTCAAAGGCTTGGCTGCGGCGGTCCCTGCCTCCGCCGTGCTTTCGAGCTACCGAGCGATGGCCGCCCCCCTGCGCAAGAAGGTGAAGATCACCGATGTAAAAGCCATGGCCGTCCGCGGAAGCACGGATTGGAACCTGGTGAAGATCGAGACCGACAGCGGTATCACGGGGATTGGGGAAGCCTACTGGGGACACGGAGTGAAGGACGTGATCCTGGGTTACTTGCGCAACCTCGCCGTGGGCGAAGACCCGCTGAACATCGAGCCTCTCTACACAAAAATGGTACGCTCCACGGGAGGGGCCGGCTCGACCGCGGGCGTGACCGTGACCGCGATCAGCGGAGTGGAAATCGCCTTGTGGGATCTGGCAGGGAAAATCCTGGGAGCCCCCGTGTGCAAATTGTTGGGCGGCCAGTACCGCGACGGCGTCCGCGCCTACTGGACGCGCTCCCCCAAAGACATGCTCGATCCGGGATCCTGCCGGGAATTTGCGGCTGCGCTGAAGGTCCACCCCTATGGCATCACGGCAGTCAAATCGGACGCCGATGCGTTCCCCGCCAAGTACGACCCGGACTTTCGCGAACCGGGCCACGAGCCCCATAGCCGCCACCTGACGCGCAAGGACCTGGACCGGATCGCCAGAGGTTTTGCCAACCTGCGCGAGGCGCTGGGGGATGACATTGACATCGCGGTGCATTGCCACTGGGAATTCGATTGGATCGATGCGCTCGAATTGGCGCGGGCCGTCGCACCTATCCGGCCGATGTGGCTCGAGGATCCGATGCCGCCGGATTACTCGGAGTCGTGGAGCAAGCTCGCCGCAGCTTCTCCCGTGCCCATCCTGACTGGAGAGAATCTCTACCAGCGCCAGGGCTTTAAGCCCTTCATCTTGAACCAGGGCTGCCACCTGATTCATATCGACATCCCCAAGGCCGGCGGGCTGCTCGAATCCAAGAAAATCGCTGACTTGGCCGACCTCTTCTACTTGCCTGTTTGTGCCCACCTTGCCGCGAGCCCCGTGGGTGCAATCGCCTCCGCCATCCGCGACTTCCGCGCCCAGGACTTTTCGCCCGGAAGCCTGACCACCGAGGAATGGGAGAAATTTGTGGTTTACGACGGCCCGGTGATCAAAGATGGCAAGTACAGGATTTCAGACAAACCGGGCTTGGGCGTGGAACTTAACGAAGAGACCGTTCGTGCCCATCTAATGCCGGGGGAAACGTGGTGGGGGTGAATGTGTAATTCCCTCCCCGCAACTTTTTCGCTACAATGTGAAGAGGCTCGTGAGTTCTGGAGGACAGCATGACCAGGAAAATCAAGGCAGTATTCGATGGCGAAACTCTCCGCCCGGAAGAACCCCTGGAGCTTGCCGCCAATACTCGCGTCCGACTGACGATTGAAACGTCATCGCCCGCAAAAGCCTCAATGTCCTTTCTAAGGACAGCCCGTTCATTAAAATTGGACGGTCCCGCAGATTGGTCGCGTCGGAAATTAGCACGGGAATGCGCGAAACTTGACGCCACCGTTGAGAAAGCCGTCGCCGAAGAAGGCCTGTCAGAGGACGTCTCAGAATGGCCCGAATATTGAGGGACGACATCCAATGGGCTGATTTAGATTCGGTGCGAGGCAGCGCGCAAGCGGCGAAGCGATCATCCCTCAGAATCGCGGCGTGTTCGGGCCCGCATCCACCGGCTCGTACATGACGGCGGCAGGGCGACGACTCTCTTCGTAGGCGGTGATGCGGTCGGCGAAACGCAGAGTGAGGCCGATGTCGTCCAGCCCTTTCAGCAGGCACTCGCGGCGGAAGGGGTCGATTTGAAAAGATAGACTAAGCCCGAGGTCATCCGTAAGGGTCTGGTTTTCGAGGTCAACAGTCAGCCGATAGCCCTCATGCTTCTCCGTCCGCTGAAAAAGTTCTTCCACTTGGGCATCCGGCAGCTTAACCACTAGCACGCCGTTCTTAAAACAATTGTTATAAAAAATGTCGGCGAAGCTGGGCGCGATGACAGCACGGAAGCCATAATCGGCGATCGCCCAGGGAACGTGCTCGCGGCTGGAGCCGCAGCCGAAGTTGGCGCGCGCCAGAAGTATCGTTCCGCCCTGGTAACGGGGAAGGTTCAGCACGAAATCCGGGTTCGGCTTTTCACCCTCCAGATAGCGCCAGTCGTAAAACAGCACTCGGCCGTACCCTTCGCGGGTCGTCCACTTCAGAAACTGCTTGGGGACCATCTGGTCCGTGTCAACGTTGACGCGATCCAGCGGTACTACTAATCCTGTGTGTTTAATAAAAGGCTGCATAGCTTAGTCCGTAGCACGTTGTCAATGTCAGGTGTCCGCCTTCACCCTTTAGACTTTACCCTTTAACCTTACTCCGTCCGACCCACGCTCCAGTTCCGAATATCCACAAAGTGCCCTTCAATGGCCGCGGCGGCGGCCATCACGGGGCTGACTAGATGCGTGCGGCCGCCCTTGCCCTGGCGCCCCTCGAAATTTCGGTTCGAAGTGCTGGCGCTGCGCTGGCCGCTCGGAAGGATGTCGGGATTCATTCCCAGGCACATGCTGCACCCCGCGTCGCGCCACTCGAATCCGGCTTCTCGGAATATCTTGTCCAAGCCTTCCTTCTCCGCTTGGGCCTTGATGCGCATGGAGCCGGGAACTACGAGTGCGCTCTTGAGGGTCTTCGAGACCTTTCTCCCCGCCGCAACACGCGCTGCCAAGCGCAAGTCCTCGATGCGGGAGTTCGTGCAGGAACCGATAAACACATAATCCAATGGGATGTCAACGATGCGAGTGCCCGGCTCGAGGCCCATATACGCAAGAGCGCGCTCGGCGGCCTTGCGGTCGACAGGATCTCGAAAGCTGCCCGGGTCCGGCACTTTCCCCGTCACGTCCGTGACCATGCCGGGATTGGTGCCCCACGTAACCTGTGGCGCGATGGACGCCGCGTCCAGTTCGAGCACGTCGTCGAAAGTCGCGCCGGGGTCGGAGGCCAGCGATTTCCAATAGTCAACGGCGATCTGAAAATCGCGGCCGCGCGGAACGAAAGCCCGCCCTTCCAGGTACGCGAACGTCGTGTCGTCGGGCGCAACCATTCCCGTGCGCGCGCCTCCCTCGATGGTCATGTTGCAGACGGTCATCCGGCCTTCCATGGAGAGGGCGCGAATGGTGTCGCCGGCGTATTCGATGGCATGGCCGGTTCCACCTGCGATTCCCATCTTGCCAATGACGGCGAGAATGATGTCCTTCGCGGTCACGCCTGGGGCGAGGGTTCCGCTCACCCGAACCAGCATGGTCTTGGACTTGAATTGCGAGAGACATTGGGTGGCCAGAACGTGCTCAATTTCGCTGGTGCCGATTCCAAAGGCCAAAGCCCCGAAAGCGCCGTGAGTCGCCGTGTGACTGTCGCCGCAAACGATGGTCTGGCCGGGTTGGGTGATGCCGAGTTCGGGCCCGATCACATGCACGATGCCTTGATTGGGATTCTGCATGTTGAAGAGCATGATGCCTGTCTCGCGGCAGTTGCGTTCCAGGGCGTCGAACTGCGCCGCCGCGACTCTATCCAGCAACGGCAGATTCCGGTCCTTGGTCGGCACGCAGTGATCCATCACCGCAAAGGTAAGGTCGGGCCGGCGCACTTTGCGCTGCGCCGCCCGCAGGCCGGCAAAGGCTTGCGGGGATGTTACCTCGTGGACGAGATGGCGGTCGATATAAATCAGCGCGGGTTGCCCCGGCTCTTCCGCCACCAGGTGAGCATCCCAGATCTTTTCGTACATCGTGCGAGCAGGCATAGTTTTAATCACCCTTAGATCGTTCGCAGCCCCCGAACGACAGATTATACGCGAACAATTGACGTCGATCAAACAGCGATCGGCACAAGGACGGTAGAGAACAACCTCCCTGCCTTCTCCGTGATCTCTGTGACCTTCGTGGTGAATTCTCTTTTGCCGGCCACCATAACCCATCCTGAGCGCGGCCCCTAGCAAACCGCTTTGAGGTACAATCGGGCGATGAGATCCACTCCCCGTAACCTCCGCCAGAGGTCGGCTATTCGCGCGGAAAGCACTTTCGGCCGCCGGGATTTCCTGAAAAAAAGCATAGGCCTTGGCACAGCGTATGGAACCCTGGCGGTCCGGACGGCGGCCGGTAGCGCGGCTACTCCGCAAAGGAAAAGAGCGATGATCAAATGGCAACCCCACACGGTTGCTCAGATTCCGAGCGGCTACCAGGTGGCCGTTGCCGATGTCAACGGCGATGGGCGTCCTGACATCCTGGCGTTAAGCTCGGAAGAGAGCATCGTCGAATGGTACGAGAATCCTTCCTGGAAGGCTCGGCCCATCACCACCCTGACCCGCCATAACATCAGTCTGGCTCCCCTGTTTCGCCACAACTATCCGCAACGCGGTTTGGCGCTCGCGAGCGACTTTGCGCTGAATGACAGCACCTCCGGTGGAAGCCTCTGGTGGGGCGAGCCCGGCGTCTCGTTGGACTCCGAATGGCCGCTGCACCTGCTTGGCCGGATACCCACCTCACACCGCTTGCGCTGGGCCGACCTGGACGGGAGCGGCCGCCTGGGGTTGGTGGACGTTCCGCTGCTGGGCTTTGGCGCCAAGGAACCGGGCTACAAAGTCCCTGCGCCGCTCACTTGGTTCGAGCCTCCCGAGCCACTCCTGCGCGGGCACGTTTCCGCCACGGACACGGGCCAAGGCGCCTGGATTCCCCACCTCATCGACGACTCGCTGACCGTTGTCCATGGCGTCCATATCATGGACTGGGACAACGACGGGCGCGAAGAAATCCTAACGGCCAGTTTTGAGGGCGTCCACCTTTTCCACTCCACGGGAAGGAGTCCCGATCTTCACTGGACAAAAACCCACCTCGGGGCGGGCGACCAGCTTTCCACGCCGCGTCGCGGGTCGAGCGAAATCGGCGTGGGCCGACTGGACGGCCGCCGATTCCTGGCTACCATCGAGCCTTGGCATGGCGAGCACGTCGTGGTTTACACCCCGGAAAAATCCGCTGAATTGTGGAGTCGCCATCCCATCGACGATAGCATCCACGACGGTCACGCGCTGCTCTGCGCCGACCTCGATGGCGACGGCAATGATGAAATCGTGGCGGGATTTCGCGGCCAGGGAACAAGCCTTTATGTGTATTACGCCCTGGACGCCTCCGGGTTGAAGTGGGAGCGCCAGACGCTGGATACGCAGATGGCGGCCTCCGGCATCGTAACGGCCGACCTCAACGGCGATGGCCGTCCCGACCTCGTGGCCATCGGCGCCTCCACAGCCAACGTGAAATGGTATGAGAACCTCGGCGCCAGTCCCCTGGGTTAAGGAGTGAAGCCGCGGCTACCTCAATGGTTGGCTAACCACGACGGCCCCCGGACTGAGCCCCGATATGGACGCCCGCCTGACGGAGAAGCGAGGGCCGCAAAGACCGAAGGACGCACCGTCATAAGCCGGTTCATGAGCCTCTGTGAATCCTCCGAGGCATCTTTCCCACCCGTCGTGGGATCCGCCTTCCGCTGACGAGGCGCGCACTCGGCACCCTGGTCAACAGCAGCCCGTTCCAGCCCGCCATCCCCTTTGAGCGGAACTTCCGGGCGCGAAAAGAAGATCGCAAACAAAATCACACTCACGATCACAAGGAATTGAACGAGAAAGAAGGCCACCAAAAATATGTAGAGCATTTCAGCCTCGATTCACAGCGCTTTCTTGGTTCACGCCCGGCGCCGCGGCCCGACGCACTTCCGGCCTCACGCGCCCCGGTGCTTTGGGGGCAGGGGAAGCACCGTCACCTGTCATTCAAGTGCCAAGGACGCAGACGCGCTGCACACCTGATTTATCGGCACAATCGGCAGCCAGATGAGAATTTTCTTAGGATGTCCGTGGGCCGCTCTCCCCACGGTGTCGTTTAGGGTTGGCTTTTTGCTGGATAGCTTCGCATGGTGAGAATCGTCCCGTCTTTGAAACTGTATTCGACCTGGTCCATGAGCCGCTGGATCATATACACTCCGCGCCCGCTGTCACGATAAATGTTGTCGCCTTCGGTGGGATCGGGAAGTCTGGCGGGGTCAAAGCCGAGACCGGAGTCTCTGACCACGATGGTTATTCCACCGCCTTCCTCGATCTCCACGCTCAGGCGCACGCATTTTACGGGATCGCCGCGGTTGCCATGGAGCATGGCGTTGCTGAGCGCTTCTCGCAACGCGGCTTGGATATTCGCCAGTTCCCGGCAATCGCTGTTTTGTTCCAGGAATCCAACCACCCTGCGCACCGCGCCTTCGATATTCCGCGGGCTCGAGGGAATTGACTTATCCAGCTTGGCGAATCTCCGGCTCACCGGCTCTCCTGAGCTTCCGAGGGCTTCAGGCTGCGTGCGCTGCGGTCCTTTTCACCCTCCAGCCAGGCGACGTCGGCATGCGTATCTGCAAAGCGCCGCAGGCCGGTTTCCTGGATGGCGGAATCGGGCACCTTGTGAAGTGGCGTATAGCGGGGATGGTGAGATTCCTTGTAGGGATCATTACGCGCCGCATTATAGCAGCAAATCATGGACCAGCGCGGCTTTTCCGAGTGGTTCTGATCCGAGCGATGCAGCAGGTTGCAATGAAAAAATAGGGTATCACCCGGTTCCATCTCCACGTAGACCAGTTCCATTCTTTTCAGCACCTCGCGCACCCGGTCCTGGTCGGCGCCCGCTTGTTCCCCCGTCAGGACGTGGTCGATGCGCCCCAGTTGATGCGAGCCGCGAATGACTTGCAGGCAGCCGTTTTCCCGCGTGGCCGGATCGACGGCGATGAAAGCGCTGGTGAGCAGCGGGGCCAGCACGCCGTTCTGGTACCAGTAGCCGTAGTCCTGGTGCCATGTCCAGGCGCCGCCGACCCTGGCGTCTTTCATGATCATCTTCGAATGGTAATGGTAAACTTCCCCGCCCAGGATTTTCTCCGCGGAGTTGACGATGGATTCACAGCGCGCGAACATGCCATACAGCGTATCGCCGGGGTGGTTCCAGAGAGAGAGGCGGACTCGCCCTCCTTCGCCGTCTCCTCGGCCAAAAGAATGCTGGTCGAGTTCCCGGTCTTCCCGGGCGGCGCGCCGCAATAAGCCCGTCTCCTCCTTGTCGAACATCCCTTTGGCCAGGACAAAGCCGTTTGCCTCGTATTCCCGTATGTGTTCATCGTTGAGTGCGCCCTTCGCCATCACAGTCCTCCTTGTACTAATGTCCTCGAATTTCTTCGCGGCGCCCGAAGAAAAGCAGATCCTTCGCTTCGCTCAGGATGACATGTCATTCTGAGCGAAGCGAAGAATCTGCATTTGATTGCACCTTCGCCGCGCTGTGCAACTGCTGCCATCCACCTGACCTTGAAAACCCTATGCTTTGAGTATATACCTTGTGGCGGTGTGTTCATACTTTGCGCGAGTTTAGCTCGCCAATCGCGTAGCCGCCTCACCTGTACCACCAGTCTTTTGAAGAATCTCGGAGGAGAAGATGAAGGTTTGGTCGGAACTCGAGAAGCAGGCAGCGTGCCAGGTTGCGGCCTTGATGGCCGGGGCGGCGAGGACCGCTCCTAAGACGCGTGGCATCGACAACATCCAAGTTGTGGCGATCGACGATGAGATCTCCAGGCAGGCTCTAGTCAACAAAATGATCGAGATTGCGCGATCGGAGAACCGTCCGGGTTTTGAACGGGATGCCCATAACGTGGCGTCGTCGCCCGCCATCGTGGTGATTGGCGTCCGCTCCAACCCGGCAGGGCTGAATTGCGGTTTCTGCGGAAACCCCACTTGCGACGAACTGAAAGCCAAAGATGGGATTTGCAGCTTCAACTCCATCGACTTGGGTATAGCTGCTTGCTCGGCGGCGGCCATAGCCTCCAACCTGCACGTCGATACTCGCATAATGTACTCCGTAGGAAGGTCTTGCCTCGACCTCAGACTGTTCACGGAGGATGTCAATGAGGCACTCGGAATTCCCTTGAGCATAACCGGCAAGAGCCCCTTCTTCGACCGCAAAGGGTGAGCGCCGCGGGAGCCGCAGTGGCCGTGCCGAAGGCACCTTGGAGTGCGGCGGCTTGACGCCGCCTTCTTTTAGGATCGATACTGAACTCCCGGCGTGCGGAGCGGCCTTAATTGGCTTGCTGGTCGGTATGAATATCGAAACTGCAAGGCGGCGTCAAGCCGCCGCACTCCAAAGGAGCAGCCGTGCCTGACTGGCCTCACAGTCCGCTTCACCGCCTCACCGAGGCAGGAGCCTACATGGTAACCTGTGGGACTTATCTCAAGGCCCACCATTTTCGCGCCCGTGAGCGTCTGGCGGTGCTGTGCGAGGCCCTTCCGGGTGGGGCGGCTAAGTATGGGTGGAATCTTCAGGCTTGGGCAGTCTTCTCCAGTCACTACCACTTCGTCGCGCTTTCACCCGCCGATGCCGGTAACCTGCGAACCTTTTTGAATAAACTCCATTCCCAGACTTCGCGTGCGATCAATCAGGAGGATGGCGCCGCAGGGCGGCAAATCTGGTATCAGTACTGGGACACCCATCTCACCTTTCAGCGATCCTATTTTGCGCGGCTGAGTTACGTGCACCGCAACGCGGTTCACCATGGGCTGGTAAAAGCGCCGTCCTTATACCCCTGGTGCTCGGCCAGTTGGTTCCAGCGCCGTGCGGCCACTTCGTTTTACACCACCGTCATGAAATTCGGAATTGAGCGCCTGAAACTGCCTGACGATTTCGAGGTCGAATGGTCGCCCGACTGACCGTGCCGGAGGCACCTTGGAGTGCGGCGGCTTGACGCCGCCTTGGTTTCCGAGGTTAATGCCGGGTTGCCAGCGAAGGGAATGGCCTTGGTTCGCAGGGTGGTCGGTATGAATCTCGAGACTGCAAGGCGGCGTCAAGCCGCCGCACTCCAAGGCGCTTCGCGCATCAGACCCGCGGCGCGCGAGGCAACTCCGAAACCCGACGTTACTCCCACCTTCCTGCCCGCCAAAGCACACCGGCCCCTCAGCCACGTTCGGCTCAACTGAGGTTAACCCGTTATACGTCCAACTGGAGAGGAGCGCAGATCCAGACATCCTAGAACCCCGTTTCTCGGGAATGATCGCTCTCCAGAGTTGGAGTTAGGAAGCGGGCAGTGATATAGTTCTTCGCTA
>CAVROP010000035.1:0-12874 GCA_963722675.1 uncultured Acidobacteriota bacterium | reverse complement strand
GGGGCGGCCCTAGTGGCCGTCCTGGGCAACCACAAGGGATGCCCCTACGTTGTCTGGTGCCGAGCAGAGTTCGTGAGCGCCTTACTCATCGGAAGCGGAAGGGCGGGGCTTTAGCCCCGCCGATGATCACGAGAGCTAAGCAAGGGGCTTTAGCCCCTGAAGCGATTTGGCTTCAGGGCCTAAAGGCCCTTCCAACCCTGGGCCCCTCGACGGCGGGGCTAAAGCCCCGCCCTTCCGAGGGCCATTTGAAATTGACCTCATTAAACCAACTAGGCACTACACGGCACGCTTGGTGCGGCTACCGGGCTTGACGGCGGGAATGCCCGACCGGCAGAGAGGGCAGTCGGCAGGGTTGTAGTTCTGAATGGTAAGAGTCAGCAATGCCGACCGGGGGACGCCAAGATCGGTCGTGCCGCCGCTGCGGTCGATCAGAGAACCCGCACCCACCACCTTCCCTCCCGCTTCTTCGACGCTTTGCATGGTTTCACGCGTCGAGAGGCCGGTGGTCAGCACATCCTCCACCACCAGCACCGGCTCGCCGGAGGTTATAGTGAATCCGCGGCGCAGAGTCATGAGGCCGTCCTGCCGCTCGGTGAAGAGCGCCCGGATGCCAAGTGCGCGGCCCACTTCGTGCGCCACCAGAATTCCGCCCAACGCCGGCGCCGCCACCAATGTCGCGCCCAAGTGCCGCAGTTTCGCCGCGAGTTCGGAACAGAGTTGTTCAGCAATTTTGGGATGCTGCAAGACCTGCGCGCATTGTACGTAGCGATCGCTGTGCAGCCCGGAAGAGAGAATGAAGTGGCCCTCGAGCAGGGCGGAGTTGTCACGAAAGATCTGGAGGATTTCGCTGTCGGTCATGAGATGTTTTCCTTGAAGAAAGAGTCACCACAGAGGCGCTGAGGCACAGCGTGATGAAGCCGCAACCAAATGCAGATTCTTCGCTTCGCTCAGAATGACATGTCATCCTGAGCGAAGCGAAGGATCTGCTTTTCTTCGTACGCCACGGCGAAGCTCCTCCTTATCCAAGGAGGGGAGTAGTCGTCGCCGTCTCCATCTCCGCCACAATCGCGTCCGCCGCCGCAACCGGATCAGGCGCGCCGGTAACCGGCCGTCCCACCACCAGATAGTCCGCGCCCGCTGCTATGGCGCTGGCGGGGGTCGCAATCCGAGCCTGGTCGTTTGTGGCGGAGAAAGCGGGCCGAATCCCCGGCGTGACGATCAGAAAGTTCGGCCCGCAAGCCCGCCGAATCGCCGCGATTTCGCGCGCCGAGGCCACCACGCCGTCGAGCCCCGCGCTTTGCGCCAAGCACGCCAAGCGGACAACAGCCTCCATCGGCGTTCCCGAAATACCCAACTCCGCAAGGTCCGGGGCTTCCAGGCTGGTCAGGATGGTCACCGCCAGCACCTTCGTGCCTGCCTGTAGGGGCAGCCCTTGTGGCTGCCCTGGGCCGCCGCTGCCGGCCGACACTGTTGAGCGCACTCCTTCCAGCGCAGCTTCCATCATCTTCCGCCCGCCGGAGGCGTGTACGTTCACCAGGCTGACCCCGAGTTCCGCAGCCTCCCGGGCCGCCGCGCGCACCGTATTCGGGATGTCGTGGAATTTAAGGTCGAGGAAAACCTTGTGGCCCGTGGTGATGAGATAGCGCACCGGCACCGGCCCTTCGGCCGTGAAAAGCTCCGACCCAACTTTGAATACCCCCACGTGGCCCTGGAGGCGTTCCGCCATTTGCGTAGCCGCGCTGCCGCTGGGCAGATCCAGCGCCACAATCAGTTTGTCTCGTGTAGTCATCGCGACCATTGTAAACCGGAATTGATAAATCGAGCGAGGGTCATAGTCCCAAAGGGGGCGACGGAGCGGAGCGGTAGAATGAGGCCGAAAGCATCGTCAACTTAATGTCCGGGACCCTGCACCACGGTTTGAGGCAGCCAAACCCTGGGCCTTCCTCTTTTTCAATTGGGCGATCTGCTCACTCGCGTAAGCCTTAATCGCTGTGTCCTGCCCAAGCTTGCCGGCCTTGGTGAAAGCTTGAATGGCCTCGTCCCACTTGCCCTCTGCGCCGTATGCCTCGCCCAGTCGATAGTAATCGCGAGGATCGGGAGAGCGCGTCGTGGACACGGCGATCTGAAACTCCTGCTCGGCTTTCGCCAACTCAGCTTTGTCGAGGACGCCTGGCCCGCCGGAGGCGAGTTCCATGTGGACCGTGCCCAGAGCGCCGTGAACTTCACTAGCCACCGCTGCCTGGCGCTTCTGATAATCCCCATCAGACTCTTGGGATAGCTTCAGAATCTGCGGGATAAGCCGCAGCGCGTGGTCGGCCTCGCTCTGTGCCTGCCGCAGAATATTGGCGCGGTCAGTCGGGTGTTTCTTGATATATTGTGGCTGGGGCAGCACCTCAACGCTCAGAATCAAGCTCATGAGATTATCAGGGTCCAACTTCAGGCTTTTACCGGCATACTCGGCGATTTGCTCGATGTTCCCCTTTTGCTGATAGGCGCTTGCCGCGAAAAAGTAAGCGTAGCTGAGCAAGCTGCTGGTCGGATACTTTCCGGCAAATTCATCGACAAGCCGGATGGCCTTGTCCGGGTCCGACTCGCCCATGATGGCGTCGAATCGATGGGCTTGTGTCTGGTCCTCCCTGGCGAGCTGCGCCATGGCGCACATTTCGGCTTGCGTTGCGGAGTGGCACTGCGCAAAATTCGTGTAACCCTCCCGCAACGTGCTGCAAAGCGCCGCAGGCGTCTCTCCCGGCGGGAGTGGCGCCTGGCGAACTTGCGCGAACAGAACGCCGGTGCAGATGATCGGGACCGCAATCCCCAATAATCGGTTCAGTCCGTGAATTCGAAACGATTTCATGACTTGCCTCCTGTCCGTCTTGCCATCGGCAGAATCGGCGGCCGGCAGATCTTGCGATTCAATCGGTTTCTCTGAGCAGCCCTCGCGAACAGTGTAAACCGGGAATCACAGACGGGGCAAGGCTTCTGTTCGACTGTGTAGAGAAACCACAGGTTGCACAGCGAGATAACCGCTCGGGTGGCGCAGACGTGCCGTTCTCTGGCATGTCTGCGCCCAGGTGTGAAAAAATCAAAACAGCTCACGCCAAGGCGCTAAGGCCCAAAGGAGCCCGAAGGGGAAGTTCTTCCTTTTCTTTGCGAGCTTTGCGTACTTTGCGGCTTTGCGTGAAACCGGGCTCGCGGTCCCGATAATCCGGCCGGTGTGTCCCGTCCGTTGGGAGTTATGACGCGGTCTCGACCGTAAGCCGAAGCCCGACGGCTTTGGTGACCGCGAACAAGGTGGACAGGCGGGGATTGCCACGTTCCGAGAGGGCGCGGTAAAGGCTCTCCCGCTCGATGCCGGCGGCTTTAGCGACTTTGGCGACGCCTTGCGCTTGGGCAAGGTGGCGCAAGGCGATGAGCAGCACGCGCGGTTCATCCTCGTCTTCCAGTGCCGCTTTGAGGTATTCGGCGGCAAATTCCGGGTCTTTGCGAAGCCGCCGGACCATCGCCTCATCATGGGATACGCTGGCCTTTCGTGTCATAACGGTTTGGTCCTTTCTTTGTAATCGTTCAAGTACTCTACCGCCCGCCCGATATCCGCCGATTGTTTTCTTTTGTCACCGCCGCAGAGAAGCAAAACGCAAAATTTCCCGACCATCGCGTAATAGACTCTGTAGCCGGGTCCATAGTCGATCCGCAACTCGCAGACACTGTGGCTCAGGGGCTTGCAATCACCGAAGTTGCCGGCTGCCAGCCGGTTAACACGGCTGGCAATTTTCGCCTGAGCGCGTCGATCTGCCAGTGCTGAAAGCCACTCATCAAAAATGTCCCTGCCCGCCCGGCTGACGTAGTGGCGAATCTCGATCACAGATTTCATTGTAACTTATAAATTACGGATGCGCAAGCCGAGGGAGATATGGCTTTCGTTCGGCTGTGTCTACGCCGATGGCCAGTTTGTGGGCAATAGCCCTGCGGTCTTGAAGTTGAACCCCGGGAAGCACACCGTTACCGTCAAGCTCTCTGGTCACCCCGATTGGTCGCGTGAAATCACCGTGGAGTCGGGTTCGGAAGTCCGGTTAGCGGCGACGTTGGAACAGTGAGGGCAACGGGTCGCCAAAGTCAGCGGTTTTCTGGCCGCGGGTTTCTTCCCCGGGATTATAAGGGCTGTGAAATGAAACCAGAGCTAGCCAGCCGCGGAGTAGAGTGAGTAGATGACATCGCCGCCTCCCCGAAGGGGAGAGATAAAGTAGCCGGGGGCAACGCCCCCGGAATACGCGCCCCCGACAAGTCCCGACCCTGTAAGGGTCGAATTCGGGCCGCGCCACGCCGGTCTTGCGTCCTGCAGCTCAGGTAGTACGACCCTTTCAGGGTCGGTAGGGTATCGGGTACTTTACCGGGGGCGTTGCCCCCGCTACTATCTTGTGCCCTTGCAGGGCACAGGACCTCGCGCCTTGGCAATGGCCTTTGCTGTGGCATCGCTGGTGATAAGGTGTGGACTCGCAATCTCCAAAGGTGAGGAAATAGGCGGCCACGGTGCGCGAGATTTTGAGCTTGCATCGCAGGTTGGGTGGGAGTGTAATTGAACCATTCTGGTCGCCAGCCTGAGTATTTCTGGGAGGCTAGGCGACAAGAACAATCTCCCCTCCTGTTTTAGGAGGGCCCAGCCCTGCACCAGATGGTACAGGGCAAGGGGTGGTAAACCCGTGAATCGTCGATCGCCATTGGGACTGTTCCCTGGCGAGCCGATTGCGGGGCCCCACGACCGCGTGGTAGATGTCCTGCGGGCTCGAAATTGCCGTTTTTTCCTTATGCAGACCGGAAAGGGTTTTATGCGCGTCAGTCTGAACAGGTTAAGGTCGGGACCGTCATGGAGCGAGAATGCCGACAAATTTAGACCGCTATAAGAGGGATCTCGATTCCTTGCTCACCAAGGGTAACAACCTGCTCATCGCTATGAAGGAAGAGTGTTTTCCTGGGCAGATCGCGAGCACGCTTAAGGATAATAAGGAAGCCGCTGACAAGGTGACGTTGACTGATGTCCTTGAGGCCCTCCCCTCGTTCAAAGAGGATTATCAGTCGTGGTACTCGGAGACGAAGGTGCTAATCAAGCAGTTGTTGCCGGACCGGCTTTCAGACTTCGTTCACTACTACGAAAAACCGAAACCGCGCAAGGACATCACGTACGAGAGTTACAGAATCGAAGACTACCTTCAGGGACTCAACGTAACCCGTCAGGTGAGTTTGTTGGATGGGGAAAAAAAATTGTCGGACCTGACGCTGCCATCCCACAATTCCTCCAGCAGGTGGCTATATTAAAGTCAGTGAAAGCGCGCTTTGAGACTCTCTGTTTGACATTCGTCAGTTGGTCCAAGCGGACCTCTTCGATTCGGAACTGGATGCCGCGAAAGAGCTTGCAAGAAACAACTTCACGCGAGCATCTGGCGCCCTGGCCGGAGTGGTTCTTGAGCGGCATCTCAAGCAGGTCTGTGACAACCACGGCATCAAGGTTACGAAAAAAACCCCCGCCGTCTCTATCTGAACAATGCCCTAAAGGATGGGGACGTTATCGATGTCCCACAGTGGCGTTTTATTCAGCATCTCGCAGACATCCGTAACCTGTGCGACCACAGCAAGGAAACGGACCCCACGGCAGCGCAAGTCGACGACCTAGTGGCTGGGGTGATGAAGATAACCAAGACGCTGTATTAAACAGATCGCCGGGTGGCGCAGACATTGTTTTGGCATGTCTGCGTTATGAAATTCAGGGCATCAATTCCATTGCGAGGAGGGAGGAATCTTGCCGGTAGCCGAACCGGAAGCTCGACCACGGGCACGGGTCCAGAAGAGGAGACGAGGCGGTGGTCGGAAGGGTGGGCGCAGCGGTTAAGAGCAGTGACAAGTGGCGAGTGCCGAGTGACGAGTGACGAGTAAGGCGCCGCGAGAGCGGTGTGTCGCAGACATCAAGCCACAAACGTCCGCGCCAGCCGCCCAAAAGCGGCTGTTTCGCATAGGTGGGCTTTAGACTGCGGCCCGCCGCGGCGGGCCGCAGTCCAAAGCGCTCAGGCGGCGGTCACGCGGGGATCCAACAGGACGCTGAAAAAAGGGTTCTGTCATGCTGAGCGCAGCGAAGCATCTGCTTGCAGTGCTGCAAAGAAAAGGCTTAGATTCTTCGCTGCGCTCAGAATGACAAGCGCAGACGAGGAGATCGATTCGCGGCGTTCGCCGCTTGCAGCTCAATCAACCATCCCTAGGAGGAGTCCATGACAACTTTCATTCGCACACTATTCGTAGCCTGTTTAGTGCTGGGCCTATCGGCGCCCTTCGCGGCAGGACAAGACCAAGACGTGGAGGGCAGCAAGGACCATCCCTTGATTTCGCGATATCCCGGCTCGTTTATCACGAAGTATCTCACCAAAGAGTTCGATGAGTTCACCCTTCCGCTGGGCGAGGTCGTTGAAGAGAATAAATTTACCAAGAGCCAGCATCTGGAAGGGAAGATCACCCGCATTGTTTACTTGGCGCCCCAGGGACGCTCGGTGGTGGAGGTCTTTCGCAACTATCAAAGCGCGCTCAAGAAGGGCGGGTTCGAGACGCTCTTTACTTGCGGCCCGCAGGGTTGCGGGAGCTCGATTGCAAATGCGTACGCCAACAGCGGCGATAACGCCGATTACTGGGGACCCCAGCACGGGATTCATTACGTTTCGGCGAAGCTCGCGCGGCCGGAGGGCGACGTTTATGTGAGCTTGCTGATTGACGACCAGGGCCCGGATTCCCGAACCAATGCCGAGCTCTACGTCATCGAAATGAAGCCTATGGAGTCCGACCTCATCACGGTGGACGCCGCGTCGCTGGCCAACGACATCAACCGCACGGGCCACGCTTCCGTTTACGGGATCTACTTCGACACCGGCAAGGCTGATGTCAAGCCCGAGTCCGACGCGACGCTGAAAGAGGTCGCCAAGCTGCTTCAAGACGATCCCAAGCTGAAACTCTATGTCGTAGGCCATACCGACAACGTCGGAACGCTGGCCAGCAACATGGATTTGTCCAAGCGCCGCGGGGATGCGGTGGTAAAGGTGCTGGCCACCAAATACCAAATTGCAGCGGCGCGACTCAGCGCCCAAGGCGATGGCCCAACGGCTCCTGTCGCTTCGAATGACAGCGAGGAAGGCCGAGCCAAGAACCGCCGCGTCGAGCTGGTGAAGCAGTAAGGCATTGCACCCACAAATTAAAGGAGGTAGTCATTATGCATCGCTGGCTGACGGTTCTGTTTGTATTCACCTTGTTCGTTATGAGTGCTTCGATGGGATTTTCTCAGACCAGGGCCGCATCGGGAGCCCAGTATCTGACGGTGCAGGACGTGGAGAAGATCACCGGACTTCATGGAGTTAAACTCGTCCCCGCAGACGCATCGAAAGGGGCAGGGGGCGACCTGAATTTTGCCAACAAGGATGGGAAGCTGATCCTGATGGTTAATCGGAATCTTTTTTCCGACATGCTCTATACACAAACCAAAAACATGAAAGGGGCATTCAAGGAGGACATCCAAGGGGTGGGAGATGCCGCGTTTACCGGACCGCCGGGCAATTACCCATACTTTGTCGCCTTTAAGAAAGGAAAAGGCTCCGGTTCGGTAGCCACCTATTTGGGTTTCACAGGGACCCTGCTTACCATTGATCAGGTCAAGAAAGTGGCTCAGCAGATTGCCTCTGGGATGTAGTCACCCGTTTGGGGGACTCATTCAGAACGCCAAAATCGTCTCGGGGTGGCGCAGACCCGCCCACCATTAGTATCGGCGGACCCTCTGCCGCAGACGCTCTCCGTTGTGAGATTCAGGGGATCGGATACGTTGCGAGGAGCGAAGGGTTTCGCCGGTAGCCGAACCGGAAGCTCGACTGCGGGCACGGGTCCAGGAGAGGAAACAAGGCGCCGGACGAAAGGGCGGGCGCAGCGGTTGAGAGCGGTGACAAGTGGCGAGTGACGAGTGAGGTACCGCGACCTCGGTGAGCCGCAGACATCAAGTCGCAAACGTCTGCGCCAGCCGCCCAAAAGCGGCTGTTTCGCATAGGCAGGCTTTGGAGTGTGGCAGCTTGCTGCCGCTCTGCTTCAGGCCGGCTTGCTAGCTGGGATTCAGGATCACAACTTCGCGGGGGTGGCGCATAGACTGCCTTGTGTGTATACGCCCAGGCGGGACATCCGCTGAACGCCGGGTGTAGCGCGCATCGCCGGGCCGCTTAGAGAGAACCGATGTCGCCTCCACCGCGATAACAACAAATCTGTTGCCTGTCGGCACGAAGCCTTTAGGCGGCATGAATTCTGGAGGGCACTCGCGCTGGCTCGGGGGAGCGAAGCGTAGCGTAATTCCTCTGTTGAGACTTCAAACCAGGCCTCTGGTGGGCAAGTCAAGGAGGTGAGGGAAATTGCCTCGCAAACCGCGATGAGCGCGAGCAAGCTCGCGAAAAGAAAGCGGCAGCAAGCTGCCGCACTCCAAGGCTGCCGTCCTCCAAAACCTCGACAAGCGACCCTCGACCGTGTAATGATTCTTCGGGGGGATTTCCGAAGTGAGCGAGCGGTTGCAAAGCCTGATAGCAGAGTTACGCAGACGGTTTGAGGCGCTCTATGGGCCGCGCCTGGTCCGCTTGGTGCTCTTCGGCTCGCACGCTCGGGGAGATGCGGAGCCCGGCTCGGACGTTGATGTGCTCGTGGTCCTCGATGGGCCGGTGCGGCCGGGGACGGAGATCGCCCGAACAGGGGAGATCACGGCGACGATGTCACTGGATAACAACGTGGTGATATCCTGCACTTTCATCTCGCTGGACAGTTTTGAGCGGGAGGGAAGCCCTCTTATGATCAATGTGCGGCGGGAGGGCATTCTGGTATGAAGCCCGAGCAGGAGAATCTGCTAAGGAAAGCGGAGCATAGCATCGGCGCCGCGAAGCTCATGCAAGAGCACGGTTATCACGATTTTGCCGCCTCTCGAGCCTACTACACCATGTTTTATCTTGCCGAAGCTTTCCTGCTGGAACATGGCCTTGCGTTTTCCAAGCACTCCGCGGTGATTGCTGCGTTCGGAGAGAGGTTCAGCAAGACGGGCCTTCTGCCCACGGAACTCCATCGCTACCTCACAGAGGGGCAGGATAGTCGGAATGTGGGAGACTACCAGTTCGGCGGCTCACTGACGAAGGAAGACGCCGCTTTGCAAATCCAACGTGCCGAAGGGTTTCTAGAGGCGGCCCGTCAGCTTCTAGGCAACCTTCCGCCGACTCAGAAAGAGTCTTAGGCCCACCGACGGTCCCATTGGTAACCGCGCACGGGCGGCCACAGGGGCCGCCGCTTGGATGACCTCTTCCAATCGATGCTGCACCGCGCTTTTCAAGGTGAGATATGACCGGTTGCCTGCCGGACTGCACGTTCCTGGATCACATAGACAACCGGCGCTGCTGGCTCCGGGTACGGAAGGGACTTCTTATCCCTGCGCATTTTTCTCTTGACAAACGGGACGACATAGGCTAGAGTTGTTTCGTGGGGTGGGGCAGGGGGTTAGGCCTGCCCGATTGGTCATGCCAGAAAGTCCTCTTTTGGTTTCGTCTGTGGTTCCTGCCGGTGGTTCATATCTCCTGCTCAGTCAAGAAGTCGAGGAATGCAAAAGCAAGGGCAGGTAGGCAGATGGGCAGGTGGGCAGATCGTTGTGGAGGAATTGGGCACCAATTGCCGACCGCAGGCGACGGACCGCAGGTCCGAAGATGGCGCAGGGCTCCCCAACGTCTCGACTCCACAACTTGCCGACTACAAGATCAAGGGAACAAAGCGAGAATGTCTATGAAAACAAACAGTCGAGGAGTTGAGGAGTCGAGAAGTCGTGAAGCCGAACCAGGAAGTCAAGCGGTAGGATGCCGACTGCTTGTCACTCTTCGACTCTCAACTCTCGACTTCTCAACTTGAATTCCACGGAACAAAGCGGGAATGTCTATGAAAACAAAAGACAAGTACAAAAAGTCGCTGAGTTAACGAGTCGAGCAGTTGCGGAGGAGAAGGCCAGGAGCCGACCGCGATTCCCCTCACCCGACCCGCGTCGGCTGATGAATACGCCGCCGCAGGCCGCCCTCTCCCCCAAGGGGGCGAGGGCTCCTCTTGCCGGGTCAGTATTATATGCCTGCTGCTTGGTGGAATTCCAACAGACGTTCGGCGACGCTCTTGACGTGCCGAGGAAGAGGCAGCCTGGCTCCAGCCTCGAATATGGGAATCAGCTTCTCGAGTTCCGGGCCGGAGGTTGCGCCCGTCAGGGCGACGCGGATGGGATGGAACAAGTCCTTTCCTTTGTTCCCGGTATCCTTCTGCACTTCCTTGGAGAGCGCGCGGAACTGCTCGTAGCTCAAGTCCGATTGGGCCAGGGCCTTGGGGATGAAGGCGTCAAGCACCGCGCGGGCGCTCGGCGTCGCCGCGAGGTCTAATTCTTCGACTGCCTTCCTCGCGTCGTACTCGAATATGATCCGAACCGCCTCGGGCAGTTGCTCGAACGTGTTGAGGTTCTTGAGAACAGCGTTCAGCACCCCCTTGAGCCATGCCGTAACTTCCGCAGTTGGTTGGGCTTCCAGGTACCCCGCCGACTGAAGGAACGGTATGGCCAGTTCCACCAAACGCCGGGGTTGACACTCCTTCAAGTAGTGCCGATTCAGCCAATAGAGCTTCTCCTGATCGAAAACGGCGGGACTCCTGGTGATGTGCTCGAGCGAAAACTGCTCGATAAGTTGCTGTGGGCTCAGGATTTCCGTCTTTCCGTCCGCCGGCGACCAACCTAACAGCGCCAGGTAATTCCGCAGCGCCTCGGGGAGGATTCCCATCTCACGAAAACTCTCCAGCGAGGTCGCTCCGTGGCGCTTGGAAAGGCGTGTCCGGTCAGAACCCAGAATGGTGGAGAGGTGAGCAAACTGCGGCGGCTCCCAGCCCAGGGCGGCATAGACCGCGAGTTGACGGGGAGTGTTGGAAATGTGGTCGTCGCCGCGAATCACGTGAGTGATCGCCATCAAGTGATCGTCAACGACCACCGCATAGTTGTAATTGGGATTACCGTCGGAGCGCACCAGGACTGGGTTACCAATGACCTCTGCCGAAAAACTGGTCGGCCCGTGAACGAGGTCGTTCCAGGAAAACGCGCTGGCAATGATCTTCAGCCGGATTGCAGCCGGCTCGCCCGCCGCAACCTTGCGCGCTGCCTCCTCACGCGGCCGCTTCCGGCAGCGCCCCGAATAACGGGGTTGGAGGCCCGCCTTCAGTGCCTCCTGGCGTTCCTGCTCGAGTTGCTCCGGAGTACAGAAGCAGAAATAGGCCTGGCCCTGGTCAATCAACTGGGTAGCCAGCCGGGAGTAGATCTCCTTACGCTCCGACTGACGGTAGGGAGCAAACTCACCCCCTTTGTCCGGTCCCTCGTCCCAATCGACGCCGAACCAACGCAGGTCCTCGACCAACTGTCGTTCGAACTCCTCCTTGGAGCGCTCGATGTCGGTGTCTTCGATCCGCAAAACGAAGGCGCCGCCATAATGCCGGGCAAAAAGCCAGTTGAAAAGGGCCGTGCGTGCGTTCCCGACATGGACGTAGCCTGTCGGGCTAGGGGCAAACCGAACTCTGATTTTAGACATATCTCCAGCCGCCTGTTAACGATAGCACACCTCAGGCATTGCGGCATTGCGCTTTCGTCATGGAGGGAATTAATTCGACCTTGCAAAGGCGTGCAGTTCCGCATGAGCACACTTCCAAGTCCGTGCCACGATGCGGAACCGCCGCCTAGTTTCGTGAGCGAAGTTCCTGGCAGGTAAGGCAGTAGCGAGTCCAGGGGACAGCCTTGAGGCGAGGAGGGGCAATCTCCTCGTGGCACCCTTCACAGGCGCCGTAAGTGCCGCGGACACAACGACCAAGCGCATTGTCGACTTCCTTCAAAAGTTGACTGCGCAGACTTGCAGTTACCGCCGTCACATCCTGTTCGACAGTTCGGACAGCAAACTCAACGACATCGGGCGACTGAACATTGGTGGCCAGCGCCGCCGGCGCACCTTTTGCCGATGCGAGCAATTCGGTTCGCTTCTTTAGCAACAATGTTCGATAAGCGTTCTTCGCAGTTTTCAAAGCAGCTCCCATTCCTACCTCTCCTCCGATCTTTTCGTGACAACCCAAAGTCTGTTAAGCTATATCGTCAGCGTTAATTGATGACCCTAGACCCCTCAAGGTTGCACAATTTCTCGGAAAATTTTGCTTATGATATACACAAGTTTGACCTCTAGTGTCAAGCCTTTAGGGCAGCTTACGGGTTTGAACCTAGCACCGAGCTTCAGGTCGGCAAACCCGGGCACAAAGGTCGGCGGTAGACCCAATCGCGCTAGAGTTCGAGATGCTGACAAATGACACCGCTACAGTGAGTTATGGTACAATTCTGCGCTTGCATCGGCGTTTTGGGCGGGTAACGGTAAGCGTGGATAGTTTCGCCGGCTGATGGACAATATGGCGTTTTTGAGGCGCCGCTCCTTCGACGGATCGGCGTCAGGAGGTGTTAGGATTGGCACAGCGCGATGATTTTATTCGGCGGATTCGCATAGCATTGGGCCGTCCTTTGGAGCACACTTTGTCTCGAGCGGGCGCCTTGGCGCCAACCTCGACGCCGGCCGGAGTTCTGCCACCCGTCCCTCCTGCCGAAGTGCTAGCCAGATCGAGCACAGAATTGGCCAAGGTGGCCGGTGTGGCCCATCGAGCGGCTAATCGACAGGAGTTGGAAGAAATCCTAAGGGTCATCCTCTTTCAGACTAATGCCAAGAAACGCTCTCGCCCTTGTTTGCAATCCGCTTTTGGCGGAGTTGAAGATCGAAGCCTTGCTCCGCTCGTTTGGGGAAGA
>CAVROP010000034.1:0-15269 GCA_963722675.1 uncultured Acidobacteriota bacterium | reverse complement strand
GTCCGAATCCATGATCACGCAGGGCCTGAACGAGTTGCGGGACCAGTTGAAACAGGTGCAGCAATCGATGGCAGCGGGCGGACAAGGACGGCAAGCCCGGACAGGGGCAGGATGACAAGACCATGGAGCAGGCGCTGACCAACGTCGAGCGCTTGCGTCAACAATTGGAGCAACTGCAAGCCCAGCGCGGTCAGCAAGGGCAATCGGGCGGACAGCGCGGACAGCAGGGCGGTCAGCAGGGTCAGCAAGGGCAAGGTGGGCAACAAGGTGGCCAGCAGGGTGGCCGGCAGGGCGGTCAACAAGGCGGCGCCGGCAATCCCAACGGCGGACAGTGGAACCCCGCGGGTCCGGCCGGTGGCCAGTATGGCGGCCAGTACGGCGGCAATCGCTGGAACGGCGGCCCCGGCGGTCCCGATCGATACCGGTGGGCGGGTACTACGGCAACGACGATCCCCGGAACTACCCCGCCGGCCCGGTCCGTCCGGAGGATTTCCAGAACACCTATCGCGATACCGTGCAGAGCCTACGGCAGCTCGAACAGCAGGCCCAGGCCGATCCCAACACGCTGAAGGACATCCAGGCGCTGATGCGCGACTTGCAGCGTCTCGATCCCTACACCTACGCCAACGATCCGCTGCTGGCCGAGCGTATTCAAGCCGCTCTCATGGCGGGCGTGGAGCAGGTGGAAATGGAACTGCGCCGCAAGGTGGACGAGAGCGCCGGCAACGGCAGCGTGCGCAGCCTCGGCGGAGAGACCGTCCCGCAAGGCTACGCCGACGCCGTGGCGGAATACTTCCGCAAGCTGAGCAAGTCGAAGTAGGGGGGCGAGCAGCCAGGAATTGCTTACTTACATGGGGACGGAACCCGGCAAACGCTTTCTCGAATCGCAGCCCTTCCAGCTCGAGGCCGAAGGTGCGCGTTCAACCCCGTACCCCCTCGGACGGATGCTCTTCTCCATGCAACTGGGAGTGGTGCTGCTGCTCGTGGGTCTGGGGTTGCTTTTCTTGCGGAGCCACGTAACCGCAGGAGCGCAAGGCTGTCTGGTCGTGGGCACGCTGGCCAGCACCGTGGGAATCGGTTTCCTGCTCTCGACCGCAGCCTCCTACGGGCTTTCCCAACACCTGGGGCTGCTGGAAGGTGTAACATCAAAGCGTCAGTAAAGACGGGCGACTGGGCCTCGTATGAACAAGACCGGAGACGGCCGCCCCGATCAGGATGAGCACTGCGCCGCCATGCGGGAATTGACTTTTTCGGAACTCGCTCAAGTCGAGGACGCCCTGCCAACCGAAGCTGCCATGCAGATGGATGAGGCGGGTTTTCGGGCCTTCTACAACCGGACGGCCCGCGGACTCTGGGCCTATCTTGCCAAGGTAACGGGAGACTCGGCGGCGGCGGATGACCTGATGCAGGAGTCCTACTACCGCTTTTTGCGCGCGCGCCACGCCTCCATGAGTGACGAGGGAGCGAAACAATACCTCTTTCGAACCGCCACCAACCTGCTCCGCGACCGCTGGAGGCGCGGCCAAGGCAAGGTCAATGTCTCGCTTGACGACATCGCGGAACTGCCCGCGGCTGAGCAGACGGCGGAGAGCGCGCAAGCGAGATCAGATTTGAATGGAGCCCTGCGCAAGCTGACGCCGCGCGAACTGCAATTGCTCTGGCTCGCTTACGTCGAGGGCTCGAGCCACAAAGAGATTTCCGCCGTGGTAGGATTAAGGACGGTCAGCGTGCGCCCAATGCTCTTCCGTGCGCGGCAAAAACTTTTGGGCATCCTAAGGAAGGCAGGCATCACGGGAAGGAAGTAGCGTGGACCTGCTTTTAAGGTCTGCGGCTCTTTCGGTGATCACGATGGCGAGCGCAGCGGTATTCGGGACGAATTTATGAGAGTCCCTCAGTGTGATAAAGAACAGGCCGTTACGGAATTGCTCCAGTCCGGACGCTGGCCCGAGGCGGGCGACGCGGCCTTGCGCAGCCACGTGGAGAGCTGCGCCGTCTGCGCGGAAGTCGTTCTGGTGGCCGGGGTGTTGCAGGAAGACGCCCTGCTGCTCGCCGATGCAAAACTGCCTGACGCCGGGCTGGTCTGGTGGAAAGCCCAACTTCGTGCGCGGCGAGAAGCGGCTGAGCTCGCGACACGCCCGATTGCTCTTGCCGAAAAGTTCGCCTTGGCCTGCGGCATGGCTGTATTGCTGGTGTTCATGGTCTGGAAGCGGGCGGATTTCCACGCCTGGCTGGGACGACTGGCGAACTTCGGCCATTCCGATGCTCACTGGCTCGAGCGCGTTCTGCTGAACTCTCTGAACCAGCCTTTCTCCATCCTCTTTGTGGCCTCCGCAAGCTTACTGGTGCTCTTCATGGGGTGCCTGGTTTATGCCATCTGGGCTGAAAAGTAGGTTCGACCCAAACACCAGGGAACATTCTCAGGCGTTCGGCGTATGATTACACTGGAGCGTTTTACGGAGGCCGCTTATGGTGAAATTCCTCCTCTGGTGCATACTCTTGGTTCTTTGCTGGCCACTGGCATTGCTGGCGCTGGTTCTCTATCCGTTTATCTGGTTGTTGCTTTTGCCTTTTCGCCTCGTGGGCATTGCGGTGGGAGGAGTGTTTGATCTGCTGGGCGCGATCATTACCTTTCCGGCGCGCGTATTGCGCGGGCCACGCCACGCCTGACAAGTTCAGTGGGGACGGGCGTACGATTCGGGCGAGTGCGGGACAATCGTCTGCCGGAGGGCGGCCACAAGGGCCGCCCCTACGAGGTGATTCGTATCACACAGCTTTTCCCTGGCTCGCATCCCAGATAACTTTCTTCCCCCGCTTCAAGGCGATATTTCCGATCCAGGAAGTGCGCGCCGCCTCGAAGGCGATGTGGATGTTCGCGTTGGGGGTCTTACGAGAGCGCATGCAGTCAAGGAAATTCTTGACGTTGTCAATGGCGCCATCCCGCTCGGAGCGCACCAGGATTTCGGGGTCAGGAATGAGCGTGCCGGGCACAGACCTTGCGCCCTCGGGATAAACCGCCATGTGGGAGCGGTCGATTTTGAGCGTCGCCTCGCTTCCCCGGAACTCGATGCCGCCGTCATCCACGCTGCTGTTGATGGCGCCCGTGAACGTAACCATGAAATTCCCCGGATACTCGTAAGCCGCCGTCAGCGTGTCCGGAGCTTGCCAAGGCATGCGGTAGACGTCTCCTGTCGTGGTTGCGGCATGAGGCGCGGGCTCACCCATATACCATTGGATAACATCAATCCAGTGGGTAAGAAGATCAGTTAAGATTCCCCCGCCAAAGTCCCAAAACCAGCGCCACCAGTAGAATTTCTCCGGCGTAAAGGGTTGATCCGGGGCATTGCCCAGGAAGCGTTTCCAATCGAGTTGCGACTGGTCCACGGGCTCCAGTCCGGTGGAACCCAAGAGGTAGTCTTGATACCAGTAAGTGTGAACGAAAGTGATTTTGCCGAGCTTGCCGGAATCGACAATCTGCTTGCCCATGATATAGTGCGGCCAACTCCTCTGCTGCGTACCCGACTGGACAACCCGGTTGGTCTCTTCGACGGCTCGCACCATCTCGACCCCTTCCTCGATGGAATGCATAATGGGCTTCTCGACGTAGGCGTCTTTGCCGGCATGCACGGCATCAACCAGCATCTGCTTGTGCCAATGATCGGGGCTGCCAATGATCACGGCGTCGATTTCTTTGTCATCGAGCAACTCGTGGTAATCGAGGTAGGACTTGGCCTGCGGCCCGGCAATCTGCAAGGCGGCCTCGCGCCGCGGTCCGTAGACGTTGCAGACAGCCGCCAACTCAACCGAGGGGTCGCCCTTGAACAGCCTCATCAGGTATTGGCAACGCTCGCCGGTGCCCATGGCGCCCACGCGAATTTT
This sequence comes from uncultured Acidobacteriota bacterium, assembly GCA_963722675.1. GTDB lineage: Bacteria > Acidobacteriota > Terriglobia > UBA7540 > UBA7540 > CAVROP01. The sequence continues at coordinate 11,393 of CAVROP010000034.1, read as the reverse complement.
GTCGTTTGCGCCCAGCACGCGCGCCGGGGCCAGGCCTCCGAGCACCGCGGCCGTTGCGCCAGCCACGGCAGTCTCTTTCAAGAAATCCCTGCGGGTAATTCCGGTCTCGCTTGTCATGTTGGTAGCTCCTCTTTGCAAGCTCTGTCATTCTGAGCGAAGCGAAGAATCTCACAGTGGTCAAGTCCCCGAACTGCGGAGATTCTTCGCTTCGCTCAGAATGACAGGCCAACGATCCAGTTTCCAAACCGATTTTCCATTTTCCAGTTTCTATTTTCTTGTTTTGGGTGTCATGCGCCAAACGAAAGGCCCAACTGTCGAGCGACTCCTTGAATGTAGTTTCGCCCCTCAGCGTATTCCTCTGCGGTCTTCAGGTGCTCGAGCATCAAAGGAGCGTCTACCGGAAGCTTTGCGAGTTCGCTCAGATAGGCTCTGTAATCAATCTGGCCGCGGCCGGGGATAACTTCCCGCAGGCACACCTGCACGTAGTCCTCCCAGGTCAGGTCTTTGGCGTGGCAGGAGGCAATCCAAGGCCCAAGCTTCCGGAAGCACTCGCGGATGACGTTGCCGTTGTGATACATGCGCTCAGGGCTGTTCATCACGTTGCAGACGTTGAGGTGAACCGCGAAGGCCTTGCGGTCCACGCCTTTGATCAGCTTCAGGTAATCATCCGGTCCGCTGGGAAAGTTGAAAGGCATCATCTCAATGGAAAACTTGGTGCGCGTGGGCTTCACGCCATCAATCAGCTTACGGCAATTCTCCACCGTCGCGTCGATGAATTCCTGAGACATGTTTCTTGGGTTGGGCGCGTACCAGATCTTCGGGTCATAGGACCCTGCGATATCGACGCAACAACGCGTGCCCAGTTCCTCGGCTAGGGCCAAGCGCTCCTGCACGTAAGCCATATTCTTGCGGCGCTTTTCAGGGTCAGGGTCGAGCATGTTCACCCAGGCGCCCACCTCCGCTAGAGCCACATCCTGGGCCGCAAATTCTTTGATGATGCTCTGATCCTGTCCTTGTCTTTCAAATCCACCTTGGGAGCGTAAGCGGCTCGGTAACCCAGCCTGCGGTGCTCTCGAGCTTGTTCCCCCGGATCGTCTGAATTGAGAAAGGTGGGGCCGCCCAGCCGCATGGGCCGGGCAGTGCCGGTTGTGCCGGTGCGCGGAAACGCGGGCATGGCTGTGGCGGCTGCCATGGTGCCGGTTTGTGCGAGAAAATTGCGCCTCGAAATCTGATTTCGCATTATGTGTTTCACTCCACAAGACTCGACTTCCTCTCCCTGTTTGGGGGAGAGGGTGACACGAGGCCGGCGTTTTTCACCAGTTGGCGCTGGCGGGCAGGGGGCCTCGCTACTGGGACCATGGCGTGGGCTTCCGGTCCCAGCGGTGGGCCCGCAACTTCGAGAAAAGCTCATCCGGGAAGTGGGCCCGCATTACAGGCGGCGGCGTTAGCTTCCACGTTTTTGACCTTCCTCATTCCCGGAATTATGGTACTGACGATCGGATTGTTGAGAATAAACCGCATCGCCATCTCAGGCATCGTCATCCCGTCAGGAATCAGCGGCCTGAGCGCGTCCGCCCGCGCCACGCTAGCTCTGAGATTCTGCGGCACGAAGTAGGTATTGCGCCAATCGCCCTCCGGCCATTTGCTGTCCATGGTGAGTGTCCCGGTGAGCGTTCCTTCATCAAAAGGAACGCGCGCGATCACGGCAACGTCCTTCGCCCGGCAAGCCGGAAAGAGTTCATCCTCGGGATTCTGGTCGAAAATGTTATAGATCACCTGCACAGCATCGACGAGGCCGGACTGGACTGTCTTTACGCCGTTCCAAGGTTCCCAACGGTTAATGCTGATGCCGATGGCTTGGAACAGACCGTCGCGGCGCAGATCGTCCACCTTCTTCACCCAGCGGTCGTCCTTCAGCCAAGAATCTTCCCACACGTGAAACTGCACCAAGTCGAAGCTCTCGAGATCGGCGTTCTTAAGGCTTCGCAGGACGTAATCCTCGATGTGCTCGGGGGGAAAGCAATCGTCCAATTTGAATTCACGGCGGCTTGGCCATTCGAAATTCTTGGGAGGAATCTTAGTGGCGGTGTAGAGCTTCTTGCCGGGGTTGTTGCGGAGCAACCATCCCAGCAACGCTTCGCTGCGGCCGTCCCCATAAGCCCACGCTGTGTCAAAGAAGTTACAGCCCAGGTCAACGGAGCGTTGCAGGGCCTGCTGGGATTCCTCATCGCTCGATCCTGTCCAGCCCGCCATTCCCCACATACCGTAACCGAGTTCGCTGACCATCCGCCCCGTACGCCCAAACTTTCGGTATTTCATTGATTCCCCCCTTTGATTGTTGACGGACGATTGCCGATTATGTAGCGCGGCAATCGACAATCGTCAATCGGCCATCTTCAATTCCGTATGCCGAGGCCTTGCATCAAGCGGTTCGTCTCCCGATACGCTTCCGTCACCCAATCAACGATCTTCTCCGGCTGTGGCGAGTACTCGAGCTCAATACTGATTGTGCCCTCAAAGCCCAGGTTTTTCAGTTCCTGCAAGTAAGGAGTGAAGTTCACAACTCCGCGTCCCGGGGGCAGATCACCATGCACCTTGCCGTCACAATCCGAGAAGTGCACATGGGCAATGCGCCCCTTTAGATTTGGTATGGACTCCGGGGGCGAGTTCGAGAGCGTGAGGTGCGAGATGTCCAGGTTGGCACGCACGGCAGCATGATCCACATCCTTCAGGAATTGAACCATCTTATACGAGCTGTTAACTATGGACAGCTTGAAGGGCTCAAGTTCGATGGCGATTTCCACGCCGAGCTTGGCCGCGTAATCACCGAGCGCCCTGGCGTTGTCCACGGCGTACTGCCATTGGGCCTTAGGCTGAATAACCTCCTGCTGCCAGATATATTCGCCCATCACCAGCACCATGTTCTTGGCCTCGAGTTCATAGACGAAGTCAAGATAGGCTTTGCAACGGCTGACGTGGAAGCGCTGCACGGCGGCGTTGAAGTCGGCGATGCCAAGTGCACAACCGCAAACCGAGATGACGGGCAGGCCGGCTTCCCGGCAGGTATCCTTGATCAACCGCCGCTCCTTGATGTCGATGTCCAAGGGGTCGGCGGAGATATCAATGGTGTCGAAACCGATCTCTTTGGTCTTGCGAATTCCTTCGGCAGTGCCGACGGAAGTCCCCAGCCACGCCGAATTGATGAGTCCGAGTTTCACGAAGCCCTCCTCAGTGGCGCGGGCGAGACGCCCGCACCACAATTCCAACTTACGCGCTACATCTCCTCCAGCCTGACAACCCGGTGTTCTTCAATGGATTTATAGCAAGCCTCGACCAGGGCCATGGTCTTTAAGTTATCACGGCCGCTGATTGCGGGCTCGGCGCCGGTGGCCAAAGCCTCGAGCAACTGGCCCATGGTGCCCTCAAATGCGTCCGGAAACCACACCTCGTTCCAGCGTGGCGAGAACCAGCATCCAGGTTGTTGCCGAGTGGTGAAATCCAGAGTGCTGGGGGTGCGGCTGGGATAACTGGGCCAGCCGATCGTACCCTGGGCCACCCCTTCTGTGCCTTCGACCCGCCATTTGATATACAAATCCGGCGGCGTGCCTTCCCGTGCCGGGCCGCCCCACACATCGTCCCAAGCAGTGGCGCGGAAGCCGTCGGGATACTCGAGGACGTAAAGCACCACGCCATCCACGTGCTCAGAGGGAGTTCGCGGATCCTTCCTGGCGCTGACGTAAACGGTCTCCGGCTCACCAAACAGATAGCGGAAGCTATCGAGGTGGTGGATACTCATGTTCAGCAAGGTCAGGTGAGTGTAAGCGAGCTGCCACGGTTTCCAGTGGGGTATGGCGCGCATTTCGATGCTGGCCAGGACTGGTTCACCCAAATAACCACGTCGCAGCAGGGTTTTGAGAGCGCGCATGGAATGGTCATAGCGCATATTCTGGTTCACGGCAAGAATGATGCCGGCCTGCTCCGAGAGCCGCACGATCTCTCGCGAATCGGCCAGGTTCATGGCCAGAGGCTTTTGCGCCAAAATGCCTTTGAGGTGTTCGGCGTGTTTCACCGCCTCGCCCACAATCATTAATTGTTTGTCGGGCGGCACCGCCATATCGACGACTTCGATCGATGGGTCAGCCAGCAATTCCTGGTAGGTGGCGTACACCTTCGGGATTCCATGCGTCTGCGCCACATGTCTCGATTCCTCCAGAGAGGCGGAAGCAATGGCCACGACGTTGTAACCGGCGTGGCCGTAGGCCACCAGGTGGCAATCATTCATGATGAAGCCTGCGCCGATGGCGCCGATCCGGAAATCCCTACGTCTCGGTGGCGGAGCCACATGCTCAAGATCGAGATTAATGCTCATGGCCATAGCTCGTAGCCCCCTGCGCCTGGCGCCAGAAACCCGGCACCTGCCGCCGGACGCCTTTTTTGTGGCGGCAAGTATATCGCCGCAGCCGAAGATGCTGCAAGTAACAACGTGCTTGACCCAGCTCGCCTCGCGGCGGTACATTCACCACCTCAGGCCGAATCATCAGGACTACGGCGGTTTCCTGCCGCGACCGTGGAGGAGAGGTAGGCTCAGATGGCGATAATTCGAAGCCGTCAGACTCGACGGGAGATGTTTTCCGATTTGGCAAAGCTGGCCGGCGCCACGCTCCTCAGCCGGCAACTGCTCTTAGGGGCCCAATACGCTCCCAAGCTCTCAGTCGAGATTTACATTTGGATTCAGCATCTCGAATCCGAGAAAAAGACTTTGGCCGAAGGCGTCGAGGAAGTGCTGGCGAGCTTTCACGGCGCGGGATACCGTCGTGTGGAATTGAATCAGGATTTCTTCCAGCCCGCGCTGCGCGAACGGACCTTCACCCTGCTGGCCAAGAATCACCTGGCTCCGGAAACGGTCTACGCAGGTACAACTTTGCACGAGAGCGCCGCGGCTGAAAAATCCGTCCGCGAAGTCGTGGAGTTGGCCCGGTTGCTCAAGCCGCATGGGACTCGCGTGATCGTTACCAACCCAAGTCCCAAGCCCGGCCAGGCCCTGAAGAGCGCGGAAGAACTGGATACCCAGGCGAAATACGTTGACCGGCTGGCTGAGGAGATCAGCGGGCTTGGAATGAAACTGGCGCTCCACCATCACACTCCCGAATTGCTCGAGCACGCGCGTGAGTGGCGGCATCTCATGCAGCACACCGACCCAAAGCGGGTCTATTGCTGCGTGGACGTGCATTGGGCTTATCGCGGAGGGCAGAAGGTGATGAGCTTCCTGAGCGAAACAGGGGATCGCCTGGTGGAACTGCACCTGCGCAATTCCAGACAAGGTATTTGGATGGAAGATTTTGGCCCGGGTGACATCGACTATCAGAAGGTCGCCGAGTACTTACGCGCGATCAGCTTCAACGGCTACTTAGTTGTCGAACTGGCGTACGAGAGGGGCACCCAAATTTCTCGCTCTCTCGACGAAGATTTACGCTTGAGCCGCCTGTATACTGAGAAAGTTTTCGGCCTGCGGGCATAAAATATGCCGGGGAACGGCTTGCCGGCCCCGGTACGTCGTCAACGGGCAAGGGCAGGGCAAGCCCTGCCCCGACATCAGGATGTGGCATGGTATCAAACCCGGGCCAATCCGAGCTGATCAGCATTGTTATCCCCGCCCTCAATGAGTCCGCAAGCCTGGAGGAACTGGGAAGGGCCTTGCTTGCGGTGGGTGAGAGGCGTGGGCTCCAGCTCGAGGTCATCTTTGTGGACGACGGCAGCAGCGACGGCTCATGGGACCAAATCCGCGGCCTTGCGGCTTGCGACCCGCGCGTCCGCGGCATCCGCTTCCGGCGTAACTTCGGCAAGGCCGCAGCGCTTGCCGCCGGCTTCGATGCAGCGCGGGGTCAAGTCGTGCTTCAGATGGATGCCGACTTACAGGATGACCCCGCCGAACTTCCCGAGTTCCTCGCTAAGCTGGCGGAAGGGTTTGACGTCGTCAATGGCTGGAAGCGAGTGAGGAAGGACCCCTGGCACAAAGTGTGGCCCAGCCGCGTGTTCAATTGGCTGGTCAGCGGCCTGACGGGTCTCGAGTTGCGCGACCACAATTGCGGCTTCAAGTGCTTTCGCGCCGAGGTCGTCAAGGAGTTGCCTCTGTACGGAGAGTTGCACCGCTTCATCCCCGTGATGGCCCACGCCCGGGGCTATCGCGTCACCGAGTTGCCCGTCGAGCATCATCCCCGGCGCTACGGGCGATCGAAGTACAGGTTTCATCGATTTGTTAAGGGCTTTCTGGATCTTCTCACCGTTGTCTTCCTCACCGTCTTCGGCCGGCGGCCGCTTCATCTGTTGGGCGGGATCGGTCTTCCCGCTTTCTTGCTCGGCGCGGCTGGGCTCACTTACCTGGGAGTATGCTGGATTCTGGCCCGATTTCAAGTGCACGGCTTTGGCCCCATCGGTGCCCGCCCTCTGCTTGTATATTCTCTCGCTTGCCTCATCATCGGATTCCAAATGCTGTCAGTCGGATTTCTCGCTGAACTGGTTGCTTCTCAAAACGTCCGGCATGAGCCCAAGTACCCCGTTGCAGAATCTATTCCGCCCGGTAAGGGGACCGGCCGATGAACGAGCCAACTCAACGCAACGCGAGAGACGCCCCTACCCCACCCCTTACTCCCCTCCCCAGACAAGAAGTGGGGGCACGGAGCCTGGACTATATCCTGATCGCGGTCGCTGCGGGGGCTGTGCTGGGCTTGATTTTCCTGGCGCGCTCCGAGCCTGACTCGCGAGGTGTGACGCTTCCCATGCACGGCGTGAACGATCGTTCGCGGTGGGCGACCATCTACAGCCTTGCCGAGCGTGGCACCTACAACATCGACCAAACGCCTTGGCCGGAGACCATCGATCGTGTGCGGCTGCACGGCCACTTCTATTCCTCCAAGCCGCCCCTGCTCGAGACTTTACTTGCAGGGGAGTACCTGCTTCTGAAGAAATTGAGCTTCGGGCACCTGAGTTTTCGCAACAGTCCGGAGACCGTCATCCGCACGATGGTGGTCCTGACCAATCTCGTACCGCTGGTCATCTTTCTGGGCCTGTTCTCTCGACTCCTGGATCGGCTTGCTCCGGATCGCTGGATTCGGGCCTACGCCATGGCCGCCGCAGGGCTGGGTACGTTCCTGACTGGCTTCAGCATCACTCTGAACAACCACACGATCGCGGCCTCCAGTTTCTTCTTCGCGCTCTATCCGGCGTTTCTGATCTGGTGCGAGGCGCGGCGCAGTTGGTGGCTCTTTGCCGCGGCTGGATTCTTTGCAGGATTTGCGGCCGTCAACGAATTTCCCGCCCTTGCATTCCTGGCGGTCCTGGGTGCTGCTTTAGCCCGGAAGGCGCGCCGGCAGACTTTGACCTGGTTTCTTCCCTTTGCCTTGCTCCCTATCGCGGGCCACTTCGTAACCAACTACCTGGTCACGGGAGATCTGTCGCCCGCTTACGCGCACAAGTCGGCCTACGTTTATCCCGGCTCCTATTGGTTGATCGATCCGGCCTCAGGGCGCTTGGTGGGGAGCGCGGTCGACGCCGCGACCGGAAAGTTCACAGGCCAACCAGGCAAAGGAATCGATAACAGGTACGAGTCGTGGCCCATTTATCTTTTCAATATGCTCGGCGGCCACCACGGAATCTTCTCCCTCTCGCCGATTTTCATCTTCACCTTGTTGGGCGTCTGGCGGTGCCTCCGTTCACCCCATCACCCGCTGCGCGGCTTCGCGCTGCTGGCAGCCTTTCTCACTTTACTGTTGCTCGTCTTTTACACGTTTTTTGCGGGCCAGCGGAACTACGGCGGTATGTGTTGCGGCTTGCGCTGGTTCTTCTGGCTGATTCCGTTATGGCTGATGCTTCTGCCGGAGGGATTGCGGGGCAAGTCAGGCCGCCGGTGGTTCCGCGGCATGGCCTTGGCTTTTTTGCTCGTTTCCGCTGTTTCGGCCTTCTATTGCGCGCGGAATCCGTGGACCCGGCCATGGATTCAGCAATACCTGTATTACAAGGGATGGATCAAGTATTAGGAGAGGTTCACGAATATGGGAAGCGCGGACTCTAGCGATAAAACTCGTAGGCAATTCCTGAAGTCTGCGGTCTTAAGCGGTGTGGGGTTGACAGCGGGGCGGATACGAGGCTTATCAGCCCCTGCGGATTCAGCTCATCAACCTCTCGCGCTGGTGTCGCGGGGAGGATCCACCTACAGTATTTGTATCTCCCAGACCGCGTCCCCGTCGGAGAAGCACGCCGCCGAGGAGCTACAGAAATTCCTTCAGGAAATCTCGGGCGCTCGCCTGCCCATCGTCCCCGATGCGGACAAACCGGGCGGCAATTTGGTACTGGTCGGAAACAGCACGCTGGTTGATCCGTTTGTGCCAGGGATCGCCTTCGAGAAACTCGGCCCCGAAGGCTTTATATTGCGGACCGCAGGCAACCGGTTGCTGATCGTGGGAGGCCGGCAGCGTGGGACTCTCTACGGAGTCTACGCGTTTCTGGAGAAGTTGGGTTGCCGTTGGTTCACTCGCGAATTGAGCGTCATCCCCAAGCGGTCAACTCTTACGGTTGGACCTCTCGACGAAATCCAGAAGCCTGCCTTCGAGTATCGCGAGCCTTTCTTCACGGAAGCTTCGGACAAGGACTGGGCAGTCCGAAACAAGGCGAATGGGTCTTCGATGAACCTCGACGAGTCAACGGGTGGTAAGTTCATCTACTATCCGTTTGTTCACACCTTCTATCAAATACTCCCCGCGGAAAAGTACTTTGGGGACCATCCCGAATACTACGCTCTTGTCGACGGCCAGCGGAGAAGTGATAACGCGCAACTCTGTCTGACGAATCCCGACGTACTGCGGCTGACGATCAAGACGGTACTGGAATGGATCGAGCAGCACCCGGAGGCCAGCATCTACTCCGTCTCGCAAAATGACTGCGAGGGATGGTGCGAGTGCGACGGCTGCCGGCGAGTGGAGCAGGAAGAAGGCGGCGCTCATTCGGGCCCCATCCTGCGCTTCGTCAATGCCGTCGCCTTGGAGGTGGCCAAGCAGCATCCTGACAAGCTGATTGATACCTTGGCCTATTGGTACTCGGAACCGCCGCCTCTACACGCGCGCCCTCTGCCGAACGTCCGCATCCGGCTCTGCCCATCGGGGTCTGCGAGGCCCATGCCTACGAGGACTGCAAAGATGATGCCTACTTCATGAATCATCTCCGGGCGTGGTCAAAGATCACAAGTCAGCTTTACATCTGGCACTACGTGACGAATTTCTCCCACTACCTGCTTCCCTTCCCGGACTTCGATGAACTCGCCGCGGACATCCCCATGTACCGGAAGAATGGAGTGGTGGGAATATTTCTCGAGGGCGACTTTGCGGAGGGTGGCGGCGGAGAGAATGCCGAACTCCGCTCCTACGTGATGGCGCGCTTGCTGTGGAATCCGAGACTCAAGGTGGACAGCATCATCGATGAATTCATGGCCGCATACTACGGCAAGGCGGCGCGCCCCATGCGGGCCTATTTCGACCTCCTTCACCGCCAGGTAAGGCCGGCGCCGCGTGGAAGAGGGCAGCACATGTGGATTTACACGAACCCGGGCGCATCGTATTTATCTCAGGATTTCATAGCTCAGTCCCTGAAGCTCTTCCAGGAAGCCGAAGCAGCCGCCAATGATGACGCTACGAGGACGAGGGTTCGCAAGGCACGGCTTTCGATTGACTATGTGCGGCTGTCGCAGGCGAAAGCCTTCGAAGTCCGCGATGGCTCGTACGCGCCCGCTGACCTCGAAGGGTTGAAAGAGAACTTTCAGAGTTTCATGAAGGATGTCCGCTCCTTCGGTATTACTGAGCTGCACGAGGGGAGCAAGTTGAGCGAAGACGAAGAGAACTTTAACAATCGCATCAAGCCGTATCCTGTGGTGACATTAGAGAACACGCAAATGCGCGTCGATCTGGCTCCGGAGCTTAGCGGCCGCATCATCAGAATGATCGACAGGAGGTCCGGACACGACCTTCTGCGCCGCCCCGATCCCGGAGAGCGCTCGTACCCGGACACGGGCGGGTTGAGTGTGTTGGTCAACTCCGACTACCTCGGTAGAACTTACGAAACGACCTGGGAAATGGAAGCTCAGACCGAGCCCACAGAACTGCGGCTGAGCGCCACTTACACCAACGGGCTCAAGGCGAGTCGCGTGATCGGACTTCGGAAAGATGAGCCCGTCCTCCACACTGAAACCACTGTCGAGAATCGCGGCGATTCCGCACTGGACGTCGTGCTCCAGTCGCGATGCGCGGTCGGACCAAGAAACATCGAGGAGAGCAGTATCTCGTTCCGCCGGCAGGACGGAAAAACAACGCAGCACAAACTGATCGAAGCCGGCCAAGAGCCCAGGGGCGCCGAGACTTATGATGGTGCGGAGCAGCCGGACGGAGAGTGGATGCTATCGGAGGTGACGCCTGGTCTCGCTTTGGTCAACCGCTTCCCGAAAGATCAAGTCTCCCGCTGCTTCGCGCGCTGGACCGGCAAAACAGAAAACTCCATGACCATGGGGATCTGGTCAGCCAAGCGTACTCTCGCCCCCGGCAACACGCTAAAGCTCGAGGCAGATTACGGAATCCGCCGAACGATCTCCTGAGCGCTTCTCGTCGTCCGAGAAAAATCAGGGCATTCTGGCGATGATATCAGCGCGGATGACTTCTATGAAGTTCCGCGCTGTTTCCAGGGCTTCCTTTGCTTCGTGGTGCGAGACGAATCCCGAATCGTCATAGAGAGCCACGTTCCGCTTTCGTCGAAGACGGTCGAAGACGGCGAGCAAGCCGGCGTGCTGGGCGTCGATTCGCCCACGAACGAATTCGATGATCGCAATGTGATGGCCCCGGCTGGCTCCTTGGCCGGAAGCCGTGGCTGAACATAAACCCCAACGAAGCCTCGCAGCATGGCTTCATAGGCTTGTTGAAGGCAGGCCTCGTCGTCAAACGCGAGGATTTTGTGGGCCGATTCCAGCCTCCTGTCGGCGCTGGCGAGGTAGCGCTCGATCTGCGCCCGGTCAACGTTGTGTGATTTGAGCTTTTTCATGCAGGGCCCATGAGCGAAACGCGTTTATTGTGCCAGACGTTCTCCAGGAAAGCATCCTTTCCGCGCGCGGCGCGACTCGAATTCATCCTCGCGATAGAACTGTATAATTAACGTCCCGTCCGAGTTGCCGCTCGAGCTTCCCCATCACTTCGGCCAAGGCTTCGCCACGAGGTGTGCCAATCATGAGCACATCAACATCACTCGCAGCATCCTGTTGGTTCCGCGCGAATGACCCATAGAGATAGGCTTCCTCGATGCCCTCAATACTTTTGACGGATTGCGCAATCAGAGGCGCCGCACCGATGGTTTTCGAAATGATA
>CAVROP010000033.1:0-10019 GCA_963722675.1 uncultured Acidobacteriota bacterium | reverse complement strand
GAGGGCAAACTCCGGGAGGAAAAATGCGCAATAGTCTCAAGCCGAAGACACTTCTTCCGATGTGTCCGCTCGTTCTCTTGGCAGGGCTCGCTGCGGCCGTGGCTCAGACCACGCCACAAGCTGCTCTGCCCTCTGCGGACCAGGTTCTCGATAAGTACGTCAAAGCCATAGGAGGCAAGGCCGCACTCGAGAAACTGACCAGCCGGGTTTCCAAAGGTACGTTCGAGATGGATCAGTTGCCCGGACCGGCGGCCGAGGAAATCTATGCGAAGGCCCCCAACAAGCAGTATATGGTCACCGACCTTTCCAGTTTTGGCCAGGCCAGGCGGGGCTTCAATGGCGCCGTGGGCTGGGAGGACAGCCCGCAAACCGGGATGCGAGATATTACCGGGACTGAGCTGGCGGCGATGAAGCGCGATGCCGACTTCTATTTGGCGATCAAGCTCAGAGAGCTTTACCCCAAAATGACAGTTAAAGGGAAGGAAAGCGTTAATGGCCACGACGCTTACGTGGTCGAAGCGACTCCCCCGGATGGGGCCGCGGAAACGATGTATTTCGACGCCGACTCGGGATTGCTGGTGCGCACAGTCAGGGAAACCGAAGGGCCCAACGGCAAAGTCACATTGGACGTAACCTTCGACGACTACCGCCAAGTCGATGGTATCAAACTACCCTTCGTCTTGCACTTTTCGCTGGGGGACTTCGCCTTCGTCATCAAGCTGAGCGAGGTGAAACATAACCTGCCCATCGACGACGCGAAGTTTGACAAGCCCGCATCGCCCTAGTGCCGTTCATTCTCCGGCGCGCCCATGATAGCGATGGCGAAACCATCTTTGATGCCGAGCTTTTCGACCAGCGACTTCTTGGAATAACCAGCAGGCATAGTTAATCGTCAGCACCGGTTTCACGCAAAGCCGCAAAGTACGCCAAGGTCGCAAGGAAAGCTCACTACTCCGGCCTTGCGGTCCTTTGCGGCTTTGTGGCTTGGCGTGAGCTGTTTTGATTCTTTCACAACCCCGAAGCTTTCCCACAAGTTAAAGCGGAACCCCAGCGCGTGCCGCCGACTGCCCACTGCCGACTGCCTACTGCGCACTGCCTACTCACCCCGAAGCTCTTTTTGCCCCGGCGGCCTGGGCCTCGAGTTCGGCCATGTCGAGCACGATGACTTTGCGCCGCTCCAGGCGAATGAGGCCGCGATCCACAAAACGCCGGAGATTGCGCGATACCAGGTCGCGCACCGTGCCGATCTCCGCGCCGATCTGTTGGTTGGTTTCATCCAAGGGAAACTCCACGCCGCGTCGTGTGCGCGCTCCCAGCCTCAGCGCGCGGTCACGCAGAAACCGTGCCAGGCGGTGGCTGACCTCTTTCAGGGATAGTTCCTCCACCAGATCGGCAAGGTACCGGAACCTCCACGCCAGGGTGCGGATAACCGCCAGCGCCACTTCCGAATTGCGGCGGCACAAATCCAAAAACTCCTTCTTGGGAAGGAAGAGCAAGGTGGAATCTTCCACAGCCGCCGCCGAGGCAGGAAAAGTGCCGCCGTCGAAGATTGAGAGTTCGCCCACCGTGGATCCGGCGCGCTCGATCACCAGCACCTGCTCGCGGCCGTTTTCGGCCATCTTGAACACCTTGATGGCTCCGGACTGGATGATGAAGAGGCCGTCGCACGCGTCACCCTCCGCAGCCAGCATCTCCGCCTTGCCTAGCCGCCGGGCAACGCAGTGGCTGGCCAGGGCTCTAAGCTCATCAACGGGCAGGACAGCGAAAAACGCCACCCGGCGCAGAGTCTCAACTGGATCGAGAACCGTCATGAGGTGTTTTGTAGGGGCAGCCCTTGTGTCTGCCCTGACGCAAGACTATGGGCAGTCAGGCGCGCCCCCCCGGGCCGCCCCTGCTTCTCTAGAACAGCTTACCAGACACTTCATCCCCGAGCACGACTTAAGTCATCGCGCCTCTCCCGGCGCCCGGATAATATTTGGTTACGTGGGGGCAAAAGGAGACTCAAACTTAGATGCCCTCGGGAGGAATCTCCTATGGCTTATGTGATTGCTGAACCCTGTGTCAACACCAAGGACACCGCGTGCGTAGACGTTTGCCCGGTGGATTGCATCCATCCGCGCAAGGACGAAGCCAACTTCGCCGATGTGCCCATGCTTTACATCGACCCGGTGGAGTGCATTGATTGCGGCGCCTGCGTGCCGGTTTGCCCTGTTTCCGCCATCTTCCCGCTGGATGACCTGCCCGAGAAATGGAACGAATACACCGAGGGCAACGCTAAATATTATCAGAAATAATAAGGCCGGCCGGCGCGGACTCCGCCCTGGGGAGTCTGCGATCCCGCGAAGCGGGAGCTGTTTTCGCGCGCCGGTCAGTCAAGCTCGCACGCATGGAAGAGCGAGTAGCGCAGCCCCGCTTTCCAAGGTCCGAGGCTCTTCCGGTTCTCAGATGTGCGTGTTCTCATCGGCGGCCAGGCCACCCGGTCGAGGCGTAGGCGGGGCATGGCGACTATTTACCCGTTGTCGTGACGGCGTGCAATCCTCTCCGAAAAACCGCAGACCTTGAAAAGCAGGTCTGCGCTCGCTGCCTCCGCAAGACTCGAGGCCAAGCGGTTCGCTACTCCTTTCCTGCGAGGCTCTTTCATCCTCGACTGCATGCCGGTTTATCCCGGCGCTCTACCTGACCATCTCTGACACTGGCACCATTGCTGACACCCGTCGGCCGATGACCACCCGGAATGACAAAATGACAACCAGAAGGATTTTTCAACAGCTTGGTCAGGAACGACCGGCGCCAGGTTTGCACGGTAGCGTCTCAGTTTGACGTAGGGGCGGCTTTACGCCGCCAGTTGGCGAGGTGAACTCGCCGCTACGACTTCAAACTGAGACATTACGGTCCGCACTTTTCGCAGGTCGGCATTTTTCGCTTGACAATCCGCCCGGCTTATGATAGCCTATCATGGTTGTCTATTTCTCGACGTTTTGTCGCTAAGGGAGCGCTGGGATGCTCAGAAGGGAAGGAAAACGCCGGGTCGGCCGGGCGAGCGGGGGGAAAGCTGGGTTTGCAAACAACAAAAGTAATACGAACGAAGCCAGTATGTTATTGAAAACACAGGAAGACATGTGCAAAACGAACTAAAACGAACTCAAAATGAACCGCAATTGAGTGCTAAAATGCGTGCATTACGCGCAGAATTCGAGTTTTCCAGCACTTCACAGGTTTTGGCGGAGGCCTCGAGCGGGAACGACGACCGTGGAGGGAATCGACCGGTCGGGGAAAGCCAGAGGACTGCGAGAAAATACGAAAATCGTGGAAACGAAGCTAAGAAGTTCTTGAAAACAAAGCACATCACTTTTTTGAGTGCTGCAAGTTTCGTGTGTTTTGTGCGCAAATTAACAGCAATCTCACCCCAAAGGGAGCAAATCACGCTACATTTTGCGAAAACGAAGTCAGGACTTGCGACTCCCAGCGTGACGGCATGACAGTGACAAATAGTCGGCTAGACAAACTCCGCACTTCCATCGGCGCCGATCGGATCTCCGGCCGGGTCGCCGCATGAGGCGTGGTGCGGGCGGGGACGCCCGCAGTCCCGGGGGCATCCCCCCGAAAACTCGCGGGCAAGATGCCCGCGCCACACTCCTGAGCAGGCAGAGCTTGTCCTGAGTGAAGCGAAGGAATGCCCGCACCACGGCGGGCCTGACCGACTTTAGGGTTGACCGTGGAAGGGCCTAGTCGTTAGAATTCGGTCGAGTGGCCGGGAAAGGACGGAAAGAGCTATCAAACTCAGGATGGGAGGCGCATTTTCGAGCAAGGCCAAGCTCTTGTGGAGCCTGGGCGCTATTGCCCTTTCGCTCAGTTGTGTAACGGAACAACAGAAGGTAGTCGTCCAGACCCCTGCGCCCATGCCAGTCGCTCAAGCCGCACCCCCTAAGCCTTCTGTGACCGCGCCGGCACCTCCGCCTGCGCCGCCCCCTGACCCCGCCGCGGCGCTCGTTTCCCAAGTTGAAACCCTGTACAAGGCCGGAATCGCCGACTACCGGTCAGGAAACCTGGAAGAAGCCAAAGAAAAGTTCGATCAGGCGGTGGAAAAACTACTCGAATCGAACCTCGACCTTCAGGCTGACGATCGCCTCAACAATGAGTTTGAAAAACTGACGGAGGACGTTTATGCCGATGAGGCAGCGGCGCTGGAGCGCGGCGACACCTTGAGCCCGCACAACTATGTCCCTCCGCCACTCGAATCGTTTTCCGGCCTGACCTTCCCGGTTGATCTACGGGTCAAGCAGCAAGCTCAGCAGGAACTGAAAGCCGTCCGGTCAGACCTGCCGCTGGTGTCGAACGACTATGTTGACGGCGTGCTGACCTATCTTCAGAACCACGGCCGGGGCTATGTTACGACAGCCCTGAAGCGGATGGGGTTATACCAGGCAATGATCTCGGAAACCCTTCAGAAGGAGGGAATTCCGCAGGACCTGATCTACCTTGCCGCCCTCGAAAGCGCGTTCAATCCTTACGCCTTGTCGCACGAAGGGGCGAAGGGCATCTGGCAGTTCATGACTGGAACGGGCATGCTCTACGGCTTGAAGAAAGACCGCTGGGTGGACGAGCGCCAGGATCCCGTGAAGTCCACACAAGCCGCCGCCCGCCACCTCAAGGAGCTTTATCAGGAGTTTGGGGACTGGTCCCTTGCCATGGCGGCCTATGATAGCGGCCCGCTGACAGTGCAGGCCGCCATTGCGAGGACCGGTTACGCCGATTATTGGGACCTGCGGCGGCTGCACGCCCTTCCCTCTGAGACGGAAGACTACGTGCCCATTTTCATGGCCACCGTGATGATCGCCAAGGACCCCAAAGCCTACGGTTTCGACATGCAGCCGGATCCGCCTCTTGCTGCCGACCAGGTCGTCCTGAACGCACCCACGGACCTGCGCCTCGTGGCACAACTCATCGACAGGCCCGTGGAAGATTTGACGCGGCTGAACCCCAGCCTGCTTCGCTGGACGACTCCGCCCAACAACCCGGAGTTCACCTTGAACCTTCCACCGGGGACTAAGGAACTGTTCGAGCAGCGGATCGCAGCGATCCCGGAGAATAAGAGAATCTGGTGGAGAGCCTATAAGGTCGAGGAAGGCGAAACTCTCGCCAGCATTGCCAAGAAGCTCCACGTCTCGCCGGTTTCTTTGCGAGAGGCGAACAAGCTGGATAATGAATCGGAGGTCGAACAGGGCACCCACCTGGTGGTGCCGATGTCCCCGGGCAGCGAAGCATCGCTGGCGCGAGTGCGCGAGGGGGGGCCACATTACGCGGTCAAGTATCGTGTTCGGCCCGGCGACACGCTGGAGTTTATCGCCGATCGCTATGATGTGACTCCTTACCAGATCCGCCGCTGGAATAACTTGAAGACCTCCCAGTTGACGGCCGGCGCGTCTCTGCGCATCTTCGTGGAGGGCAGGAGCCCGTCCAGCCGGTCTCGGGCCCGGGGGAAAAAGAATTCCCGGCCGGCAGGCAAGGCAACTAGCCGAGCGAAGACGGCTTCCGGGACAGGAAAGGCCGTGGCCGCTCCCAAGGCCACTCCCAAGCAGCTTGCACAGGGGCATTAGCACGCTTTTCTTCAAGAAACAACGGATAGTGTCTCAGTTTGAATTTGTAGCGGCGAGTTTACCTCGCCACGCGGCGGCGTAAAGCCGCCTCTACCTCAAACTGAGACACTACCGCGCAACGATTACGCTTGACACAACGATTGGTGTGTTATACATCTGCCTCCAGCGGGGTAGTCAAGACGTTCGCACCTGTCGCCCAGGCAGCAAAGCCGGGCATTGTTGAGTGAATCAGAAACTGACGGGGGAGGGATGCATGGATTTCGATAAGGACAATAAAGCGGGTGATGAGCTCGAGGATTATGGCGACGAGCTCTCCTCCGACTACAAGGAAGAAGCGGACGAGAGGTTGGGCGAGGAAGGCGAGGATCTCGAGGAGGAGGTTTCTTATAAGGTAGAGGAAACCGAGATTATCGAGACGCCGCCCGCCGCCCCGGCCGCGGCGGAGACCGCTCCGGCGCCCACGCCCAAGCCTGCTGCGGCCCGAAAGAAGGTCGCGAAAGCCGCGCCGAAGCCGAAAGCCAAGCCGAAGCCGAAAGCCGCGCCGAAGCCGAAAGCGAAGCCCAAGCTGAAGAAGGTGCCCGCCAAGGCCAAGAAGCCCGCGAAGAAAGTGGCGAAGCCTGCCAAGCCGGCGAAGAAACCGGCTGCCAAGAAGGGGTTGCGCCGCAGGTAGTTCGACGAAGTCACGCGGACCCGGAAGGGTCCGATCCGCCCTCAAAATGCGGGCGCGGACAACAAGCGTCGTGGTGTGTCTGGCCCGGAGCCGTCCAGTGCCGGGCTAGGCGCCCCTCGTCAGGCAGCGTGGATGGATTCGCACTCCCAACCCCACGGTGAGCCTTCAAGGCCCGAAGGCCAGGCAGGCCATAATCCGATTCTCGCCTTGGAGGTAATCCGCCGCATGCGTGGGGCTTCGCAGCCCTACCTGCTGCGTTGTGCCGACGAGTCCAGTTACGTCGTCAAGTTCCAGAACAACCCCCAGCACGTACGCATCCTGGCCAACGAAATGCTCGCCGCGCGCCTGGCGATGCTCATGGGCCTGCCGGTTGCCGCTCCGGCCTTCGTGGAAGTTCCCCCTGGCCTGATCCGTGGCACGCCCCCTCTTGAACTCGAGATCGGTTCGCGCCGCGAACTCTGCCTGGCCGGCCTGCAGTTTGGCTCGCGTTATCCGGGAGCGCCTGGTCAAACTCTAGTGGTGGATTTTCTGCCGGATCGTTTGCTGAGCCGAGTAAAGGGCTTAGCCTCGGTATTCCTGGGCGGATTTGTTTTCGACAAATGGACCTGCAATTGTGACGGGCGCCAGGTCGTTTTCTATCGCTCCGTGAACGATGAGGACCCCGCGTATTCAGCGCTCTTGATCGATCAGGGTTTTTGTTTTAACGACGGAGATTGGAGTTTTCCTGATTCCCCAATTCGGGGACTTTACCCGCGCCGGCTGGTTTATGACGAGGTACAGGGATTGAAGTCTTTTGAGCCTTTCCTTTCTCGAGTCGAGAACCTGGACAGCTCTCAAATCGGGGAGTGCATTTCTCAAATGCCCGGCGAGTGGTGCGGACCCGACCCCGGCAAGTTGAACCAACTTGCGGAGACATTGTATAAGCGGCGCAGAGGAATTCGGCAAGCGATTATTGACGCCAAGAATAGCAGCTTGAAACCCTTCCCCAATTGGCGTGAGACTAATGTGATCGCTCAACCGAGGCCCGACCCATGGTCAAAGAGAGTGAATTGAAGGAATGCTCGTACTTCCTGGTGCGCTACGTCCCCGACGTGACGAAGGAAGAGTTTATCAACATCGGTGTCTTCCTCTCTTGTCCCGGGGAGCGGTTCCTGGATTGCGTGTTTAGCGACGACTGGCGGCGAATCAGCCGCTTCCACCAGGAAGCGGATGCGGAGTTTCTGAGGGATCTCCAATCGCACTTCAAACAGGAGATCGAAAATCACAGGAACGATCTCACTCGCTACCTCGGCGAAATGCAACAGTCCTATTCGAATCTCATTCAATTGTCGCAGCCCCGCCCCTGCCTGACCTCCAACCTCTTGGCGCAGCTTCAGGACCTTTTCGAACGATATGTGGGAGTGCGTGTTGCCAGTCCAACGGAGCAAGACACCCGGGTTTACGTCAGGCAGCGAATGACGGATTGCTTTAGCCGCTATGGCATTCTTGGGCACAAGTCATTCGAAAAGCGCGTTCCAGCCTCCCAATGGACCGGAGTTGGCGATCCCTTTTCTTTCGACTTCGGGTACAAGCCCCAGCAACAGGCAGGCAAGCCTAACGGACGCCTGAAACTGATCCATGCCGTTTCCTTGCAACGAGATCCCAAACTCACCGAGGCGCTGGTGTGGACCTTTGAAAAAGTCCTCGAGAAAGAGCGTTCCACCGCGCTGACGGTGGGTCACGAAGATAACGCTGATCAGCAGAATCCCCAGGTCCGTTTCTCGCTGAGCGTGCTTCAGCACGAGCATATCCGCCTGGTGCCGGTTTCAGGATTCGACGCGTACGCCCAGTCCATCCGCGCAGAACTTGCAATGTAGCCCTCGAAGGTTCCCATGAAGACTGTTCTGCTTAGCCCATGGCTTGTCATTCTGAGCGAAGCGAAGAATGACAGGCGAGTTGAAATGACATGAGCGGGCGTCTCAAAGTCGAATGTTATTCCGGCTACAAGGCCGATGAACGGCCACTTCGGTTTTCCTTCCAAGACAAGCCCGGCGGACGCGTGTTCGAAGTCAAAGAAGTCCTGGATCAGTGGTACGGCGTGGGCTATCAGTGTTTCAAGGTGCTGGCCGATGACTGCAATTTCTACATCCTTCGCCATCAACAGGCGGAGGATATCTGGCTGCTGGACTCCTTCCGATCTTCTCAGTAGGCGAACTGCGGTCAGGCCCGCCCGCTCATGACAATCCTGGCGAGAAGTGATTAAATAGATGCCTCGAAAGTCGGAACCAGCCTCTCGGTTCTGGGGAAAGGTCAACGGGAAATGCACAAGGGCGAAAACGTGATCTCTTTCGCGCTTGCTGTTGTTGTGGTTCTGTCCTTCGTGGCGATCCAGCGACAGTGGAATCCTGCCAGTCTGAAGGACATGGCCTCGACCGCGGAGGACTTTATCCTCACCAGCACCGGGATACGCGGCCAAGTGCCGGATTTGGTCGGCTACGAAAGGCTGAAGACCTATCGGCTGGAGAACTTCAGCGCCGCCTTGTACCGCCGCACCCCCGCCTCATTGATCTTCGCTCCGGGCCGCTTTGTTGTCTACAACCGGGAAAATAAACCCGTCTTCAAGCTGGAGACCTTGGAAGGATCGAAAGACTCCTGGACGACTCTCTACGACTTCAGCGGACGGCACGGGCTGCCTGTCCCCGGCAGCCGGAGCCGCCCGGAATACGCCCGGAGCATCACCGGCAGCGGCCTGCCTGACGTTGTGATCGGCCAGTATTCCGGCGGGGATCACTGTTGCACCGTGGCCACGATTCTCGAATTAGGCAGCGACGCGGTCTCCGTTGTAGGGCGAATCGAGGGTTTGGATGGCTTGCCTTTCGAAGGCCTTGAAATTCGCGACATCCGCAAGGATAAGAGTTGGGAATGCGTTGCGCATCGCCCCTATACGACAACTTGTGGCGACCAGGCCGAACCGGCCGACGTGCTCTCGGTGTACACGTTCATTGCCGGGCATTACGTGGACAATACCACGCAATATGTAGACTACCTCACCGGCGTTTTGAACCAGAACCTTACGAAATGGCGTCAGGAGAAAGGCCTGTCGCTTGGGCTGTTGCAGACCATGGCGGGCCAATTCGCGGAATTAGGCCGCATGGATGAGGGGAAGCGTTTTTTTGCGATGAACTTCAACCGCTTCTTGCCTAATCTTCAACAGCGAGGCATTGATCCCAACGTCTGCCTGGATGATTTGGAGAACCTCATGAATGGCTTGCCCGGCGTGACGCCGGCAGCCAGTCAAGAGTCAAAAGTCGAGAGTCGAGAGTCGAAAACCGCAAGTCAACAGCCGGCAGTCAACAGTCGATAGCCTTTCACTCGTCACTTGTCACTCGTCACTGCTTTTACAGCACCGGCTCGCTCCAATTTTCGAGGATCTGCTTAATTCGTCCCAGGAATTTTTCGGCCACTGCTCCGTCGATAACCCGGTGATCGTAGGAAAGGGAGAGGTAGGCCATGGAGCGGATGGCGATGGCATCGTCACGCACCACGGGGCGTTTTTCGATGGCGCCAACGCCCAAGATAGCCACCTGGGGCTGGTTGATGATCGGCAAGCCGAACAAACCGCCGAAACTCCCTGGATTGGTAATCGTGAAGGTCCCTCCCTGCACGTCATCCACGCTCAGGCGCTTGCTTCGCGCCCGCTCGGCGAGATCCTGAACGGCGCGCGCGATGCCCAGGAAGTTCTTTTCGTCGGCGCGCTTGATGACGGGCACGAT
>CAVROP010000032.1:0-9902 GCA_963722675.1 uncultured Acidobacteriota bacterium | reverse complement strand
CGGCCCGAGTTGGCAAGAGAGGTCTGCGACGGTCGCCGGCGAGGTTCCTGCTCCTTGGGGAGGATCCACAATGTAGAAAGCGAGCTTGCGGTTGCAGTATTGTTGCAAAGCCGAAACTGTGCTGGTTTCCGACTCTCCCGGCACACAAAGCAGATTGAAGATGTCCACCTTATCCAAGAGCCGCACACCGCCCGTGCCGTTTCCCGCCGCGTTGAGCGCAGTCATGAAAAGCCCGCCGCTTGAGCCGTCCGCGGTGGGGTCCAGGACCACTCCGTCATAGCCGCCGGCCATGAAAGGCGGCGTGCTGAAAGGCGGCGAGGTGGGGCTCGCCGGCGGGAACGGGCTATTCAGCGCTTGCGTGGGTGAACCGATGACGGCAGCCGATACATAACTCGAGTCGCCATTGAGAACTGTCACCACGTACGACGGGTCAGTGGCGTTAACCGAAAGATTGTTGAAGGTTTCGAGGACGGAGAGCGAACCATCCGGATTGACTGTGACGACGTTCAAGCTGAAGCGTGTATTCGTGGTGTCGCCCGCTTGCGGCGTCGTGCCGATGGCAAGGAGGTTCCCCCATGCCCCCGGGCTGTTGGCGGTGAAGGTGAAGCCATTGGTCGTGCTGCCGGGGCTGAAAATCTTCACCGAGGCCGCGGCGGCGCCGGGCACGTTGACTCCGTCTCCGTCTGTCCCCCCGTGAGGATGTAGGTCCCGGTCGCCGGACCCGCCGTGGGCGTGCCTGTGGTGGCGGCCGTTACATAGCTCGAAGTGAGCGATGCGACGCCTGAAATATTAAGGTTGGCATGGCTTTCGAGCGTAATCACGGCCCTCCCGCTGGGCGCGTAAACGACCGCCACGTTGAATGCGCCTCCGGAGCCCTGAGAGATTTGCAATCCATAGGAATTAGACCAGGCGCCTGGAGTTTTAGCCGTGAAAGTCAATTCGCCGCCGGTAACATTGATGGTCACGGCGCCGCCCGTGCCCGTCGCCGTGCCGGTGGTGATGGCCCCCGAAACCAGGCGGACAACGTAAGCTTGCTGGCCGCCGTTGTTGAAAAATTGTGAGACGGCGTAGCCTAAGAGGCTTCGGGCATCCAAACCGCCGAACTCACGCTGGTAGTCCGAGAAACTCTGGACCAGTACCGCTTCAGTCGTGGACCCTTGTGGCGCCCAGCCGACGAACGCCGCGATCGAAGTCGCAACACCGGTGATGGTGTGAACCGCGCTCGGAAGTTCTTCAATGTAGACGCCGGGATAGTTGAGTACCGGTGGCATAATTCATCCTCCTGATTTCGATCACCTCAAGCTCACTGACGCGGACAATGAAGGCCTGCGTCTTCACCACCTCGATAACTGCGAAGACGCGCTGCTCTGCACCCGAATCGGAGAACCCTATCACCTTGCCTTCAATTTCCGCATCATCATGCGGCGCGGTGAGCGAGCTTTGCACGGGCCAAAGAAACACACTGGAGGCTCGGAACTCTTACCTGGTCGCCAATGCGCGTCGGAGTGCCTCCTGTCCCGAATGATGGGCCAAGTCAGCACGGCAATAGCCACCCGCCGTGATCCAAATAAAACTGGCTGCGAATCGTGGGTTGTTGGTTTGAAATCAGGTAATTGGCGAGACACGAAACAAGCAATGGGTTAAAAGGAATTGTTCCGGCGCCGGCGCACGCTGCCAGAAGTGGCAGCGGAAGATTGCAGGCACGGGGCAAGAGCCCTCACCAGGGCGGGAAGGATAGGCCTGATTCTCCGGCGGTTAAGGCTCCGACATAGTCAAGTGTCAGAAGTGGTAGGCCGCCCTGTCAGATTTGGTTCAACACCGCTTGGGGATGTCATTCCGAGCGCGGCGAGGAATCTCGCCCTCGTTTTTCTTCCGCGACCTTCAGGCACTTAAGCGGGGGGTCAAGCCGTGGGATTGAAGCCTCCGGTAAAGAGTTCGTTCGCTGGTTTGCAGGCGCTGAGCGAGCTCACGCCGGCCACGGGGGCTGCTGGAGATGGCGAATTCCAGAATGTGTCTCTCCGTGAGGCGAAGGGCCAGGGCAAAGGGCACACCGTCACGAGACACCACCCCCCAGAGCGTTCGAGCGGCCTCGCGCACGGGATCGCGGCTCGCCTCGTTGTAATTGCTCTGGTACTGGGCCATCCAGTCGCTCAAGCCCAACGATGCTCCCTCCGTTTTCTTGAACAACATGCGCTGCACACAATGCTCCAACTCACGCAGGTTGCCCTCGAATTTTTGGGAGGCGAGGTGAGCCGTCAACTCCGGCTCAACCGCCGAAATTCCCGCATAAACATCCTGGTGGCGCCGGGCGAACTCCAGAATCAGCGCGCCCAGATCGGGAATGCGCTCGCGCAGCGGCGGGAGTGACAAGTGGACGACATTGAGCCGGTAATAGAGGTCAGCGCGAAATCGCTTCTGGCGCACCATCTCGGGGAGCGGACGGTTGGACGCGGCAATGATGCGCACGTCGATGGGCACTTCGCTGTCGGAGCCCACCGCTCGCACCACGCTCCTCTGCAATACGTCCAGCAGCTTGGCTTGCAGGCTGAGCGGAAGGTCGTTGATGTCGTCGAGCAGTAAGGTCCCGCCTTGCGCGGCTTGAAAAAGCCCCTTGCGGTGCGCCACAGCCCCCGAGAAGGCGCCGCGCTGATGCCCAAAGAACTCACTCTCCGCTAGGGTTTCGTTGATGGTGCTGCAATGCACGGTCACAAAGGGGCGGGAGCGTCGTTTCTGGTCCAACCGGTGAATAGCATTGGCGAGCACCTGCTTTCCCGTTCCCGTCTCGCCTTCCAGGAGCACCGTGATGTCACTGAGGCAGGCGGCTTTGGCGGCTTGTCGCAGTACGCCCACCATAGGCTCGGAGAGCGCCACGAATCCCAGTTCCCCAAATATGCGGCGTAATTCGTAGTCTGATTGTTCACATGTCATGATCCCTCCCGGGCGGCGAAGAGCGTTGCTCTCCCCTTGGCCGTGCTTGGATTGTCTTCAGGGTCCCTTTTCGAACACAGCTTACCAATTAGCCTCGCAATAGTCCACTGTCGTGTATCATATCGTGGCTGGAGGAAACATGAATCGAAGAGAATCAATTCGTCCGGACATTGTGTTCACAGCTATTCATCGCGTCGTCCGACTGCGCAGGTTGCTGCTGATATTGGCGGGTGCGCTCGTCATCGCGTCGCCGAGTAGGTTGGCTGCGGCTGAATCGACCCAGACGCTCACCGCCGCCCTGCAACCGTTCGTGGCTAACCACACGCTGGCGGGCGCCGTGGTGCTGGTCGCGTCGTCGGATCGAGTGCTCGCGCTGGACGCCGTTGGGTACATGGACATCGCCGCGAAGCGCCCCATGCGGACGGACGCTCTGTTCTGGATCGCTTCCCAGTCCAAGCCCATGACGGCGGCCGCCCTGATGATGCTGGTGGATGAGGGCAAGGTGAAACTGGACGACCCTGTGGAGAAATATCTGCCGGAGTTCAAAGGCCAGTGGCTCAAAGCGGAGGGAGATGCCGAACACCTGCTGCTCAAGAAGCCGGTACACCCCATCACCATCCGGAACGTGCTGAGCCATACCAGCGGACTGCCCTTCAGCTCACCGATCGAGCAGCCCACCCTCGACGTGCTTCCGCTCGCTGCCCGGGTTCGGAGCTACGCCATGCTGCCGCTGGAGTTTGAGCCGGATAGCCAGTACGCTTATTCCAACGCCGGCATCAACACTGCCGGGCGCATCATCGAAGTGGTGAGCGGGATGCCCTACGAGCAGTTTATGGACCAGCGCCTTTTCAGGCCGCTCGGAATGAAGGACACGACCTTCTGGCCCACCTCGAGACAAGCTCGGCGCCTGGCGAAATCCTACAAAGCGAATGCCGCCAAAGATGGTCTTGAAGAGACAACGATCACGCAGCTTCGCTACCCGCTTACCGACCGCAGTCGTGAGCCGATGCCCGCCGGCGGCCTGTTTTCAACCGCCGCCGATGTGGCCCGGTTTTGCCAGATGATGCTTAATCGCGGCGAACTGAACGGCACGCGCTATCTCTCCGAGGCTGCCGTATCGCAAATGACCGCGCGGCAAACTCCAGATACCGTCAAGGGGAAGTACGGTTTGGGTTTGAGCATCGGTGATGGAGAGTTTGGCCATGGCGGCGCTTACGCGACGAACATGACCATCGATACTCAGCATAGGCTTATCTTCATCTGGATGGTCCAGCACGCGGGCTTCCCCGGCGACGGCGAAAAGAGCCGTGACGCGTTTATGCAGGCGGCGAAGGCCGCATTTGCAAAATGAAGAACACCGGAAGCTTCCGGCCACTCAGCTAGCGGTGGGCCGGTGTCCCTGGACCACGCTTCTTGAGCTTAGGCTTGCGCGAGCCGCGCGGTTCCGTCCGCTTCGGTTGGGGTGGGCGCTTCTCGCGCGCCGCCCTCTTGAGTTTCTTCCGCTCTGCCTTGTCCTTGATGTTTTTCGTGTTCATGCGTGCTTATCTCTCCTATGCCTTCTCGAGTCCCGCGTACTTGGTCATAAACTTTCTCTGGCCGTAGCCTGGAAAGCTGACGGTCAACTTCGTCTCCTCGCCTTCGCCTTCCGCCGCCAGGATCGTGCCCATGCCGAACTTGGCGTGCCGGACCTTCGACCCGATTCGCCAATGAGAGTTGGCGTTGGATCGCGCGGCGGAGCCTCCTGCGCCCAGGCGCACTCCGCGCTCCCTGAGAAATCTCTCGACGCTCGATACGGAATTGGCCGCGTTGTCCCACTCGGTTCGCGGCTTCCAACTCTCAGTCGAGCCCACTGTTTCGAGCAGTTCCCGCGGGATTTCCCCCAGGAAACGGGAAGGGTTCGTTTGCTCGAACGATTCTCGAGCGTATGAACGGCGTTGCCGCGCCCAGGAAAGAGTCAGGCGATCCTTCGCACGAGTCATGCCGACATAACAGAGCCGTCGCTCTTCTTCAATCCCCGCGTCATCGTCGATGGAAAACTGGTGGGGAAAGAGTCCTTCCTCCAGGCCGACCAAAAAGACGGTTTCGAATTCCAGTCCTTTGGCGCTATGCAGAGTCATCAAGGTCACTCGAGAGCGTTCGTCGAAATCGTCCGCGTCGGAAACCAGTGAAGCGTGGTCCAGGAATTCCGAGAGCGACACACCCTGCTCTTCCGCGTCAGCGGCGGCATTCACCAATTCCTCGAGATTCTCTATCCGGTCCTCGGCTCCCGGCTGGCGCTCCTCCTGGAGAATCTCGAGATAACGTGTCCGTTCCAGGATGTTTTTGAAGAATTCGCCCAGGAGCAGCCGCTGGCGGTCTTCCACCAGACCTTTAATGAGCGAGTGAAACCCTTCCAGAGCGGCCAGCGCGCGGGGCGGCAGTCGCCTCTCGAGAAGTTCGTGCTCCAGCGTCTCCCACAGGCTGAGCTTATCCCGCCGGGCAGTCTCCGCCAGCGCCCCGAACGTGGTGTTGCCAATCCCGCGCGGCGGCACGTTGATGATGCGCCCCAAGGCCGCGTCGTCGCGCAGGTTATTGGCTAGGCGCGCATAAGCGAGGGCATCCTTGATTTCTGCGCGCGCATAGAAGCTGAACCCGCCCACCAACCGGTAAGCGATACGCCTCCTGCGCAAGCTTTCCTCGAGCGGCCGTGACTGCGCGTTGGTGCGATAGAGCACCGCCACGCTTCCCGCCCCCGCGTCTCCCACCGCGCTCTCCACTTCCGCCGCCACAAACTGGGCCTCTTCGTCGGCGCTGCGCGCTTCGAACAAGCGAACCTTTTCACCGCGACTGCGATCCGTCCATAGCGTCTTGCCCTTGCGCGCCAGGTTGCGGCTCACCACGGCTCCCGCGGCATCGAGTATGAGCTGGGTCGAGCGGTAGTTCTGCTCCAGGCGAATCACCTTGGCGTTGGGATAATCTTTTTCGAAGTTGAGAATATTCCCGATGTCGGCCCCGCGCCAGCGATAAATCGATTGGTCCTCGTCGCCCACCACGCAGAGATTCTGCTGAAGCAACGTCAATTGGCGGATCAGTTCATACTGGATGTGGTTGGTGTCCTGGTATTCGTCCACGTGAACATAAGGGAAACGCTCGTTGTACTTTTCGCAAACTTCCGAAGATTTATAGAAGAGCTCGACCGTCTTAAGCAGCAGATCGTCGAAGTCCAGCGCGTTGGCGCGCCGCAGCTTGCTTTCGTACAGGTCGAAGAGCGCGGCCAGCCGCTGCATCTCCGGATTGGCAGCCTCGCTGCTCAGCTCTTCCGGGGTTGTCCCCCGATTCTTGGTGTAACTGATTCTTGCCAGCGCGCTGCGCGGCGAGGTCATCTGCTCGCTGAGGCCTAGTTCCTGGATGCAGGCCCGCATCACCCGCAACTGGTCGTCATCGTCATAGATGGTGAAATCGCGGCGGTAACCGAGCTGCTCGATGTGCCGCCGCAGCACGCTCCCACATAACGAATGAAAGGTCGAAATGTGCGGCGCGCCCGGACGCAGCGCCACCTTGCCGGCGAGCAGCTTCTCAACACGCTCCTTCATCTGCCCGGCAGCCTTATTCGTGAACGTTACCGCGAGAATATTCTCCTGGGGCACTTGCTTCGCTTCGATCAGGTGAGCGATCCGGTAGGTGATAACGCGCGTTTTTCCGCTGCCGGCTCCGGCCAGGATGAGCAGCGGTCCTTTCGCCGCCTCTACGGCGACGCGCTGCTGGGGGTTAAGTTGGTCGAGGAGATTGGACATTCGGAAGTCAAGAGTCGACAGTCGAGAGTCAAAAGTAAATCCCGCGTTCTACATTGAATGGTGCCTCAAGTTTCCCTCGTTGAATTGGTATCCGCCCACTCGATTATCCATTGTACACGAATGCGCGTCTCCCATGTGGAGCCTCCCGCCAATATCCGGTGTAGAGGCGGTTCGCGAACCGTCCCTCCAAACGCGGCTAATTCTCGTGCTCCCCATCCCGATCGCGCATTTCTCGGCGAATGGTTTCGGGGTCGTCCAGCGGTTCGCCGGGGCGGGCCTGCATTTGGAGTCCTGGCTCTTTCACTTTCGCCGGATCGAAGATTTGCGCGTCGGAAGGCAGCGCCTCGAAGGGCCTGAAATCGGGCGTGGCGCTAAACAAATCTGAAAGGTCCGTGGCCGCGGCGTCGTACTGATTCAAATAGGGCAAGCCGAAAATCAGGTCGAAGGTTTTGATAATGCTGGCCATGCTGGTGTGGACGTGCGAGACGCCGTGCCGCGCATAAGGACTGATCATCATCAAGATGCTGCGGTGCGCGTCCACGTGGTCCAGCCCGCTCTGGGCGTCGTCTTCGGTGACGAAGATGGCCGTGTCCTTCCAAAAAGGACTGTGCGAAAACAGCTCCACCAGCTTTCCCAGCGCCAGATCGTTATCCGCCACGTAAGAAGCGCGATAATGATAGCCGTCTTCCGGTCGCGGCTTAGCCGTGTGATCGTTGGGCAGCCAAATGTAGAGGAACTGCGGAAGCGGCTCTTTGCCGCTTGCAAACCGAATCTGGAACTCGCGTTTGAACTGCCCAAAGCGGTACTGGTCCGAGATGTTGGTGTTGAAGGTTGCATAGTCTCGGGAAGTGTTTTCGAAGAGGACCTCGGGCATGGGCATGTTGGTTGCCTCCCGCATGCCGGTAGGCATGAGACCTTCTCCCCCTTCGTTGCCCGGAAACGAAACTCCCTCGCCGTAGTTTCGGAACGTGATGTGGTGCCTTGCCAGGTGCTCCCAAAGCGAGCCCGCCTCGAGAAAAGTTTCCGGGCAAGGGTTCCCGCACTCCATGCTGATGCGCCCGGGCGCGTCGGCGTCGGCCACAAAGCTGAGCCGCTGCCGTAAGAAGCCGGCCATTCCGTTTCAAGCACTTCGTTCGGGTAATTCCCCACCAGCCAGTGGTGGCCGTCCACCGAAACGTCGGAGTCCACGTAGAAGTTGTCACTGAAGGCAAACCTTCGCACCAAGGCGTGTGCATTGGGCGTGACCGTGGCTTTTTCTACGACGGCCGGTTCTTCCCTGTCCCTCACCCGAGCGCTCTCACCCCAGCGCGCCAGGCTGGGTTCGCCGTCCACCGTGGCGCCCTCGATCTTCACGTCTCCCAAGACCTCGTCGAAAGTCCGGTTTTCTCGAACCACAAAGACGACGTGGTGAATCTTTGTGCTGGGGTGCGCCGGCGGAGGAACAGGAAACTCTGCGCGCCGCGTCGCGGCAGGCGGTGCGGTTACAAAGCCGTTGTTCTTGAGCACCTGCGCCGTGGTTTGTTTGAATTGGCCCTCGTCCGGGATGGATACGATGGAGACGAATCCATGCGTGATGTCTCCAATGTAAGTTCCTTCAGGCCCCTCGTGAAAGTTCGGCCCACCGTTGGGTCCGGCGCCGAATCCCTTCGCGTTGGCCACATAAAGGGTCTTACCATCGGGGCTCAAGGCCAGCCGTGCCGGGAACCAGGCCGTTGGCAAGTAATCCAGCACTTGTCCAGAGCCCGTATCCAACGCCGCAACGGCATTGATTCCCGCGCAGGCCACGTAAAGCCGCCTTTCATCGGGACTGAGCGCCATACCGAAAGGAAGCAGGCCGCGCAATCCCTTCACGGTGTCGGCAGGCTCGAGCAACACAGTCTTCTCCATCTGGTTCGAATGCGCATCAAGGATGGTGATGCTGTCCTGGTTGGCGTTGGAGACGAACACCTTATCGCGGCCGGCCACCACAGCGCCGGGACTTGAGCCGCCCACGGACTTGTCTCCGACCTGAACTCCGGTTTTAACTTTCGCAACTATTTTAGGCTGCGCGGGGTCGCCCGCATCGATCACCCAAAGAGAGTTCGACTCCGGCACATTCGGATCGCCCAGCCCCGGAATCGCTTTCCCTTCGACCGTCGCGCCTTCCGCTGCTTCCTTTGACGGGAACCCGAACGGAGGAAAGTCCAACCCGGTTTCTTTGGGCCGGTTCGCGTCGTAGCCGGGAACAAGAGTGTAATTAAACATGCCCACGTTCGAGACGTAGGCGAATTTGCCGTCCGGAGACAAGGCCAGGCCGAACGGCATGCGCCCCACAGGGATGCTCGAGACGACATCCTTTGAATCCGTATCAAGGACGACCAGGCGGAAATGCGCAAGGTCAAGAACGTAAAGGCGTCGACCGTCGGGCGAAAGTTGGGCTGAGGCCGTAAGGCTATTAGCATAGGTCTTGCCTTGGAACGCACCGTCAATACTCACCGAATAGAGACGCTGGTGAGTCACCAAATCGAAGATGCCAATCCTGCCATTGTTCCCTTCGGATAGATAAAGTGTTCGGTTATCCGGCCCCACCGCGACACCCATGAAAACGCTGTCCGGGTCGGCGTCGGCTGGCTTGAAACCCGGCGGGATTTGAGCCACCTGGGGTTCGGCGCTGTCCAATTCGGTGATGATGGAGGCGGAAAACGGATGGGTTCCGCTGTTGGCGGTCACCAGAGTCTTGCCGTCCGGACTGAGCGCCAGGCCGTAAGGATGCGGGGCTACCTTGACCTGCCGGCCCAGCGGGGTGATCAGGCGGCCGTTGGGAAGTATCGTTTCCCCGCCAAGATCGATCTTGACCGGCCGAAGGCCCGCGGGGGCGTGCAACTCCGCCATCGCATTCCCGGTGCCCTGCTGGGCCCGAATCGCGGCATCATGCGTGATAAACAACAGAGCAAAGAAACTCATCAGCAGCACTCGCCGTGTCCGGCTGCGCATAGACAAACCTCCTTGAGAGAAGCCACCAGCCTGCATCGGCAATCATAAGAGGTTTCACGCAAAGACGCAAAGGGCGCAAAGCCCGCAAAGTAGAAGGCCCGCATCATCCTGCCACCTACGACCTGCCAATCTGCCGACCTGCCTACTGCCAACTCTCTTTCCCTTGCCCAAATCCGCGAGTACAATACTTGCCGGACTCGTCACTCATCACTCGTCACTGTTCTTATG
>CAVROP010000031.1:0-9399 GCA_963722675.1 uncultured Acidobacteriota bacterium | reverse complement strand
TAGCTCCCGCTGCAAGGCTTCGAGACGGCGCACAAGGCCGGACAATAAATATCGAAGTCCAAGCCATGCGCCAAATCCTGAAAGCAAACAAATGTTGGCAGCATCTTGACGGCGAGATTCGCTCCCTGCCGGAACGGAAAGGCATTGGACGCGCTTTGACACCCGAAGAGGAAAGCCTTCTACTTGCCCGATGTGGCACGGCAGATTCGGCCTGTTTCACGGCCACAGTGTTGGCCCTCAACACCACGATGCGCAAGGATGAGATTCGCCGGTTGCAGCGGCAGCAGGTGGACCTATTCGACGGGATGCTCACCGTAGGTAAGTCAAAGACTGAGGCAGGGACGGGTCGGGCGATTCCATTGAATTCGGCTGCCCGGAAAGCCTTGGCAGCGTGGGCAGATCGGTTCCCGCGACGGAAACCGGGTCACTACATCTTCCCTCGGTGTGAGGGAGGATACACCCGGAAAAAGCGTCAGAAGTCTGGCGGACTGGCCCCGTCAATGAGTAGCCAGATTGACCCCGCACGCCCGACCAATGGTTGGCGAACGGCTTGGCGCGCCGTTACGCGCGCTGTAGAGTGCCCCGGATGTGGACAGCTGCAGCATCCAGCCGACTCTTGTCAGAATCCGGAATGCGCGGCCGACCTTCAAGACATCAAGAGTCCACTGGCCGGATTGCGCTTCCACGATCCTCGGCATACCGCGATCACGAAGCTGGCTGAGTCCCAAGCCTCAGACCAGACCATCATGGCGATTGCAGGTCACGTGTCGCAGCAAATGCTGGAGCATTACTCGCACATCCGAGTGGCTGCCAAGCGCGTTGCCTTGGACAGTATCGCCACGCCCCTACCGGATGCGGCCACCAGTCGAAGGGTAGCCAATATTCGGCGACCTGTGCACCAAAATGGTAACCAAACGAAGAAGCCTAAGAATGGAGTTGGCGCTAAGCTATTGAATTGATTGGTCGGGACGGCCAGATTTGAACTGGCGACCCCTTGCACCCCAAGCAAGTGCGCTACCAGGCTGCGCTACGTCCCGATACTGCCGCGGCAAGTGACATGTAAATCCCATGACAGGCCGACACTTGTCACTCATCACTCGCCACTGCTTTTTTATCATTTGCGCGAAAGCATTGTCAAGATGGACTGCAACTCGTGGCGGATCGCGGGCAGATGCGAGGTATCGGAAGCGGGCGGAAACAGGCGCTGTTGTTGCTCGGCCCGGGTCTCGGAGTGAGGGGTCAGGAGTTTTCGCGCGCCGGAGATTGTGAAGCCTTTCGTATAAAGCAATTGCTTGATCTCCAGCACCATTTCGACATCCTGGCGGCGGTAAAGCCGGTGCCCAGATTTGGTTTTGTTAGGTTTGAGCATCGGGAACTCAGTCTCCCAGAAGCGCAGGACATAGGCCTTGGTATGGGTCAGCTTACTCACCTCGCCGATTCGAAAATAGAGCTTGTCGGGGATAAAGGTTTCGGGGGGCCCGGCGTTGCGGGAGCGGCGAGCGCGCGGTGGACGAGTTCGAGGCATTCAGGACCTCAAGCAATGGTTGAAGATCAACTTCAAGCCATCTTAGAGAACTGCGCGGGAAGCGTCAAGGACCAGCGAAAGCGGCAGTGACCTATCTCGAGTGAAGCGCGACCTTCAGGCCGCCGCAGGACCCGATGTCTCGGGGCACTATGAGTCAAATCAGGACGCTCCCGGAATAAGGGCACGTCATGCACTATTTCCCTGCAAAACCCTTATGATGGAGTATACTGCCACGTTTCGTGGGCAGGTACCCGGAAATGATCGCGGGACCGGAAACGAGAGGAATTTTCAAACTGGAGAGGGTCCGTCATGGGGAAGCTGATCATTGGGATCGACGTTGGGGGAACTAAAGTGGCAGGCGGGTTGGTGACCTTGAAAGGGCAACTGGTGAAGTCGCTGGTCGTCCGCACTCGCGCGGAGAAAGGGTTCAAGACCAGCTACAGCCAGATCGTACATTTGATTGAAAGGCTCATTAAGCTTGCAGGGGGCAAGGAGAATGTGGCGGGGATCGGCATCTGCGCACCCGGCCCGCTCAACCCCAAGGCGGGTCTCGTCATCAATCCCCCGAACCTCCCGGGGTGGCGCAATATCCGGCTGTCACATTTGCTCGAAAGCCATTTCCACCTTCCCGCTAAAGTCGAAAACGACGCCAACGCGGCAGGACTTGCCGAAGTCCTCTTTGGGGCAGCGGTGGGCTACCGGGACGTATTCTATGTGACCGTCAGCACGGGGGTTGGAACCGGCGTCATCATCAACAAGAAAATCTATCACGGCAAGAACGGGGTGGGGGGCGAGGGCGGACACGTTTCCATCGACTTCCAAAGCCCCTATCGCTGCGGATGCGGCACGCTGGGCTGCATCGAGGCGCTGGCGGCCGGCCCCGCCATGGCTCGCCGGGCGCGCGTTGCCCTCGAACAGGAACATAGCCGGCCAAGCCTTCTGCGCGAACTCTCGGGAGGTGACCTGCGGAAAATCGACCCCGTCATGATACAGCAGGCGGCACGCAAGGGAGACGAGTTGGCAAAGTCCATCATCGACGAGACAGGATTTTTCTTGGGCGCGTGGCTGGGAGGGATGATGTCGTTATTCGATCCGGAGGCGATCATCATTGGTGGCGGAGTCGCGCAAATCGGCAAGCCGCTTTTCGACAAAATCCGTCAGACGATGCCCAGTTATACGATTAACCGGCGGTTTGTTGCGGATCTCCCCATCCTGCCGGCCAAGCTGCAAAAGAACGTCGGCGTTTTCGGCGCCGCAAGCGTCTTTCTCCCCGCCGGCGAAGAGGCAGAGCGCGCTTCCTAGTCCTGCTCGAAGCGCGAGAACGAACGGTCGATGGTCAAAGACAGACTCGCCTTGGCATTCGCGACGTAATTAGCAAGCGCCTCCCGGTAAAAGGCCAGGCTCCGTTCGCGGATCGAGGCTTCCGGCTCCTGGGCATGAACCATGTGGTTGATTTCGTGCAACAGGATGCTGAGCAATTGCAGTCGCAGGCGCGCGGCATGGAACTCTTGCAGGCGGCTTCCGGCCGCGAATTGAGCATCCAGCGCGATATCCGATAAAGGCAACGCCACCCAAGTCTCCACGCGCTCGAAAGCGATATCCAATTCTCCTGCCGGATCGCCCCCTAACGCATCGTGAGGTTCGGCAAAGGGCTGCTCCTTTACGATCACATGCCGATGCCCCAGGCAGCCGCAGATGTTGGTGCGGTGAAACTGGATGATGACTAATCTCGGGGATCTCTCGAGGATTTGCTCATAAGTGTTCCGGCACGCTTGCGGAGCGTCGCCCCAGTCACGCTCGACGGCGCGCACCATCTCAAGGGCTTTGAGCGAATCGCGACGCGCGTGCGCCACCACCACTAACGGCCCGATTCGATCCGGGAAGGCCGCCAATGCATAACGGCGGCCGGCTAACCACTCTCGCCAACGAATCCAACGGGGGCGGGAATCGAGATAGGCCTTCACAGCATCGGGGGTGACCGCCGGCTCCTTGAGCATCACTCCGCCTTTTAGGATTGCCAATGACGGATGGCTGTGGTGCGGGCGTCTCGCCCGCTGTCGCGGGAGCGCCCCGCTCCTGCAAGCGCACGCGGGCGAGACGCCCGCACCACAGCGGTTCAATGATCAATCCTCAATTCCAAGATCGGTTTCTCGTTCGAAGCCAGGATGTCACTCGGGAGCCCAAGCCAACTCGCCAGGGTCGGCGCCACCTGTGTCAAAGCTATGCAGCCCAGGTTCCGGCCGGGACTGATGTCAGGGGCGGCTGCGATAAACGATGCGCCCAGACCGGGACGCGTTGGCAACTGGCCGTGGGTGCCTCGATCTTTGACGGTGTCTCTTACCAGCGGCCCCTCAAAGCGATCCGAAAAGTACACTCCGGGCGCGGCGTCGAGGCTGAGTTCCGCATCGGGGTCGGCGGACAGCGATTCGAGCCGGGCTCGATCCACGACTTCTTCCACGACCCCGGCCTCGACCAGCCGTTTCACCGCCCGCCGCAGTGATGCTCGCTCGGTTGCCGAGGGCTCCTCCAGCCAATAAACGGCGAACGATCCTCCCGCGTGGACAGCCCCCAGCTTGCCCAGTTCGGGCGCACCATCCACCTCTTTGCCGAAAAGCCCTTCTTCCGCCAAAACCGCAAGTGGCGCAGCCTCTTTCTGAACGGGCACAAAACCGTGGTCTGAAAGGACAACGAGAGTGGGCGACTCACTTACCAGAAAGCAGTTCCGAAAGCGTCCGATTTCTTCATCCGTCAGCTCGATCCCGGCCAGGGCCTGCGGCGAGGTCGGCCCGAACTTGTGGGCCAACTGGTCGTAGTGAACAAAGTGGACGAGGAGAAGATCCGGCCGGTAGCGAGCCCAGATGTAAAGCGCGGCCTCGGAGCGCAGCCGGTCGGGGGTCGCCGTACCGAGAATCGGCTCGAGCGCCTTGATCACGTCGGGAAACAATCCCCGCGTGGAGTGGCGGGCGGCGGTCGTGAAGTCCTGATGCGGGTCCGCAAGCTGCGGATCCCAGATCTCGGGAATGTTGTAATCAATTGCCGCCCCAGCAGTCACCGGCCAACTGACGGCCGCAGTCTTGCGTCCTGTGGCGCGAACCACGTTCCAGAGAGCGGGTACGTGCAAAGCGCGGGAAAACCAGCACCACGGCCGAGCCTTCTCGGTAGGGTCGAGCGATGCCAGGTGGCTGTAGATTCCATGCGCACTCGGAGGCACGCCCGTCACCAGGCTGGCATGGGCCGGATAGGTCGTCGTCGGATAGACGCTTTCCACAAGGTCGGCGCTGGCGCCCGCGCTGACGAGTTCGAGCAGATTCGGGATCTTCAGCCCGAACTCTTGCGGCCGCCGGTAAAAGTCCGGCCGCATCCCATCCACGGAAAGTACCACCAAACGCGATGGCAGGGAGTTGCCCTTCATTGCTTTAATCCACCTTGGGGGGCGCTTCGCGTCATATCAGGACGCCGACCCTTCCACTGTACTGCCCCGCGACGCACAAGAGGGGCGGCCAAAGCTTTTTGAGAGACCGAAAGCCTATTGTATAATAACAGTTTGATGGCGATGGGGTTCGCCTAGCGAACCGTCTCATAATTTTGGGACTGATAACCCCTATCACGACTTCAGGTCATGGTAGGGGTTTTTGTTTTGCACCCCTTCCTGGCCCGCACGCTATGAGGTGTTTGTGAATACCTGGCCGACCATTTCACCTGCCCTTGCCGGCGCCCTGGCGGCGCGCATGCTCATCCTGGAAGAAGACTGCCGCGAAATCGAACGCAACCTTGATGGATTCCACGGAATTCTATACGAATACGCGGGGGAGATCCCGGAAAGTGCAAAACAACGGATGCGCGAGACGCTGGCCGAGATTCTCGATAAGCTCGAAGTCGTCAGCCTGGAGTTGGGACTTCGGAAGCAGGTGGTTGAACTGGACAGGCTGATCGAATCGCGTCTTTCCCGCATCTGGGTCACCTTGCACGAAAGCAAGTCCCGCGGCTTGCGCGGGTATGGCGTCGTGCCCGAGGATTTGAAGGAGTATTTGGACCCCCGCATGGATGGGATTCTGTCGCTGTTGACTGATCTGCGCGAAACGCTTCGGGAGGCAAAACGGTGAGCGCAACGCCGGGCGGCGTCGGCACCGGACTCGCAGCGACGCAGGATGTCGATGGCGCGGCCCGGCTTCGCCGCTTGGCTGACCTGGGTGAAGAACTCGGGACGGATCGTGCGGCCGACGAAGCCCGCGAACTGGCCGCACGTGTTTCGGAGGGCCGCTTCTACGTGGCGTGCATCGGCCAGTTCAAGCGGGGCAAGTTGACGCTGATCAACGCGCTGATCGGCACGCCGATTCTTCCCGTGGGTTTCATTCCCGTTACCGCCGTGCCCACCGTCATCCGCTTTGGAGAGCGCGAGAGCGCGCGAGTGCGGGGGCGCGACGGGTCGTGGCGCGAAATCGCCGTCCCGGATCTGGGCGAGTACGTATCCGAAGAGCACAATCCTGAAAACGCCAAGGGAATCGCAGGCGTGGAAGTGTTTGTGCCCAGCCCGCTGCTTGCCTCGGGCATGTGCGTCGTGGATACACCCGGGCTGGGATCGGTGTTCACCGGAAACACGGCGGCCACCGAGGCTTTCATCCCCCACATCGATGCGGCGCTGGTGGTGATCGGCGCGGACCCGCCGCTGGCGGGCGAGGAGTTGGCCCTGGTCGAAACGGTGGGGCGCAACGTCGAAGATCTGATCCTGGTGATCAACAAGGCAGACCGGACTACGGACGAAGAAAGAGCTGCGGCCGCTGATTTCACACGCCAGTTGCTGGAAAAACGTTTGCAGAGGCCCGCCGGACCCGTCTTCGAAGTGAGCGCCGCAGAACGCTTGGAAAATCGTGGGCCGGATCGCGATTGGGGAAAGCTGCTCGCGGCGCTTAATCAGCTCGTTGAGGGCTCCGGCCGGCATTTGATCCGGACAGCCTGCGAGCGGGGAATCGAGCGGCTTAGCGAACAGTTGCTGGCCATCATCAACGCAGAGCGCGAGGCGCTGGAGCGGCCCCTCGAGGAATCCGAACGGCGAATCGCTGCCCTGAAGGAAAGCCTCGCCGCGGCAGAGCGCTCGCTGCGTGAGTTGGGGTTTCTCCTCATGGCCGAGCAGCATCACCTATCGGATGTGCTGGTCGAGCGGCACAAGGCGTTTCTCGCTTCGCTGTCGCCCCGAATCGATGAGGAATTCGAAAGGGCTCTCCAATTGCTCGCGCGCGGCATGGGACCTGCCTATCGCCGGAGTGCGATGCGCGAGGCGCAGAACGTGGCTCGCCGGCACGTCCTGCCATGGCTGAAGGCTGAACAACTGGAAGCGGAGAAAGAATACCGGCAAGTCGCGCGACGATTCGCGCAAGCTGGCAACGAATTTCTGACGAAGCTTGCGGACGCGGGCATTCACGAAATCGCGCGCCTGCCGCACGCACTCGACCCGGAGGCAGGATTTCTGGTCCGGTCCCGGTTCACGTTTCACGACCTCGTCGAGATCGCGCAGCCCGCGTCGCCGTTGCGGTGGGCGGCTGATTTCGTGCTAAGCGTTTTTCGAGCCCAGCGCGTGATCGATGCCGACGCGCGGGGGTTTCTTGCGCACCTGCTAGAGACCAACTGCACGCGCGTGCAAAGCGACATCCTCAACCGCGTTCAAGAAAGCCGCAACCGCCTGGAGGTGGAGATTCGCAAGCTGCTGCACGAAATTCGCCGCATCGCTGAACAAGCTCTCACGCATGCCCGAGCCGCGCAGGCGGAGGGAGCGCCGGCTGTCCGGGCGGCCCGCGCGCGGCTGGATCGCCTGGAGTTCGAGATACGGCAATCGTAGCGGCGAATTCGCTTCGCCAAAACGGCGCCTTATCGAATCGGGAGCGGTTCTTTCGCCTGTAATCGGGTTACTCATATGGCCTTGGATGAACTTCACGCACGCCGCCTGGCCACCGTGATCAGCGTATTCGAAAGCGCTCTTGAGCGGCTGGATGTGTTGCTGAAAACGCTGGAAACAGGCAGCGGAGGGGCGCCCCCGGACATTAAGTCGGAGCAAGTCCTCCGGGCGCGCGAGAAGATGGCCTCCGTTCGAGCCAGGCTAGCTAGCTCCGCCAAACGATTCTCCGTTCAGGCTCGCAGACCGGCCCCCAAGCAGGTGGTCGCGGCGGAACTTTCGCGGCTGTGGGTGGTTCTCGAGAATGCGCGGCCGGAGCGGATGAAGGGCTACGGTCGGGAGTTCAGTCCGGAGGACAAGGGCGATTGGGACAAAATGATCGAAGGGCTGATGTCTGACATCAAGGAAATCCGCCGCACTCTCATCAAGAAAGACATCAAAACATGATCCGGGCGCTCGATTTTTGCCCTAATTTGAGTTCGTTTTAGGTTCGTTTCCAACATCTATGCTTTGTTTTCAATAATATACTGGGTTCGTTCGTATTGTTTTTGTATTTTTCGTGCGTTCCTTTCTCCTTAGGATCTGACTGACTTGAAGTCTCCTTGCTGCGCCGTCCGCTAAGGCTTCCCTCCTCGTGAGAGAGGGAGTAGGGAGTGGTGGGCCGTGTCTTGACCGCGCCGGTCAACCACCCCTACCCTCTCCTTAGCAAGGAGGGGAATTCCGCCGTGAATGTCATCCGTTGGGAGGGGCCGGCGGTTCGTGGAAGGTGCGTTCGACATGGGCCAACACCTGGAGCCTGACAGCAGATTCAGAGTACCATAATGCTAGCCTCTTGTCAAGTGAAAAATACGAAGGAGAGGACATTTTGACTCGGCCTGCGATTGGTGAAGATACGTTCACCGTTGGAGGGTGAATCCGTCTCACCCTGCCTGTGGTATTCTCCTGCGGCTCGGAGTGGGGAAGCCAGGCCCGTGACGTTTCCCTAGCCCCCAGCCCCTAGTCCCTGCCTTACCTGTGCAACTCCACAACGTCCTTATCGGCAAGAAGATAATCGCGGTTGACCATCTGGCCCTCGAATTTGCCGTGTCCCCAGACGCGGGCATACTTGAGTTGAGAGAGAAAATCGTGATGGACGTGAGCCGCCAGGTCAATCAGGCGGGAGCCGCGCTTTAAGATGAAGGGCGCTATCATTTCGAGTTTTTTCCCGGGGGCCTTCGTATAGACCCGGATAACCTCCAGCAGGTCAAAAGCCCGGTGGCGGAGTTCATCCAGTCCCTGGCCCGTGGCGGCCGATACCGGGAGCATCGCAAAGCGCCAGCCGTAGAGATTTTTCAGCAGCTCAAAAATATCCGGGGCGCCGTCGATATCGAGCTTATTGGCGACGAGCAGGCTGCGCTTGACAAGCCAACCTGTGGCGTTCGGCGCCTCGCTGGCGCCGATGTGCACCTTGGCTTGGGCGAGTTGGCCGAGCGTGGTCTCAAGATCCTCGAGAATGTCCGGATCGCTGAGGTCCACCACCTGGATCAAGGCGTCGGCGTTGCGAATGATCTGATAAAGCCAGGACTCGGCGAAATCGGGATGAACGGGCGGCAAGTCCACGAGCTGGATTTGAATGTCCTCGAACTTCATCATGCCCGGCAAAGGAACGCGGGTTGTGAAAGGGTAGTCGGCCACCTCCGGCATGGCATGGGTCAGTTGCCGGACCAGCATTGACTTGCCGCCGTTGGGCGGGCCAACCAGCGCCACTTGGCCGGCTCCCTCTTTGTCGATGCGGTGGATGATGCCGGCGCGGCTGACCGGCTTCCTGGCCTGTTCGGTGCGCAGCTTGGAGATGCGCCGCTTCAGGTCGGCCTGCATTTTTTCCGTCCCCTTGTGGCGGGGGATGGTGGCCATCATCTCTTCCAGCGCCGCCAGCTTTTCTTCCGACGTCGTGGCCGCCTTGAACCGGCGTTCAGCTTCCATGTATTCGGGGGTGAGATTCGCAGGC
>CAVROP010000030.1:0-9309 GCA_963722675.1 uncultured Acidobacteriota bacterium | reverse complement strand
CCCGGGGCGAGAAGCGCACAGGGCGGCCGCGAGGGCCGCCCCTACAATCTCAGTGCAACGGGTATCTCCCGCACTCGCGCAAAGTCTCGTACATCGCCAACACATTAGCGACGGGCACGCGGGCCTGAACGTTGTGAATAGTATTGAAAACGAAGCCCCCGCCGGGGCCAAACGCTTTCAAGCGGTCGCAAACTTCCTTGCGAACCTCATCCGGAGTGCCGAAAGGCAAGGTGTGCTGAGTATCCACACCGCCTCCCCAAAACGTGAGGCGCGCTCCGAATTCCTGCTTCAGTCCGCCAGGAGCCATGCCCGCGGCCGAACATTGCACCGGATTGATGATGTCGAATCCGGCGTCGACGAAGTCCGGCAGCAGCGCCCTGACCGACCCGCAGGAGTGAATAAAGGACTTCCACGTGGTGTGTTGGTGAATCCAGTTGTTGACCTGAATATGAAAGGGTTTGTACAGGTCGCGGTAAGCCCTGGGGGAAATGAAAGGGCCGTGCTGGGAGCCGAAATCGGTTCCGGTCACGAAGGCTGCGACGACTTTGCTGCCGACAACCTGGTGTATCCTCTCCAGGTTCGAAAGACCAATCTCGCACTGGCGCTCGAAGATCTTGAACACATAATCGCGGCGCAGTGCCGTGCTCACGTACCACTCTTCGACGTCTCGTATTCCCTTCGGGTGCTTCATCCAGGGACCCGGAACCAGAGCGATATCCCCGAAAGCCGTGCCCCCGAAGTTCGCTAGAATTGCCTTATCCGTCTGGGTGTAAAGCCTCTCCGCTTCAACCTCGAGGTATTCCAGATCCGCGTCGGAGATGGGCCCGAACTCTTCGAGGTTATCTTCCACATTCAGGTTTGCATCGTCGATGGGATCCTGCCGGGGGATGCTGTCGAAATAGAACCCACCCTTGGGCAGCCGCCCGCTGGGCGGAACAGACTTGTCCCCTTCCGGGTACATCAGGATGTCGCCGTTCGAGTCAGGCTCGGTATTGAAACCCTCGGGGACCAGGACCGGCGTTCCCGCAAAGGTCGTCCACGGCTTCCAGCCTTCGTTCCTGAATCCGAACATATTGGCGAGCTTGCCCAAGCCCACCACATCCACTCCCAACGCCTCTCTCAAGTCCGAACCGATCTCTCCCAGCATCTGGTAAGGCTCAACCACCTTGACCGGCGTGCCCGGCCTATCCAGTCCCAAGGCTTGGCGCAGGGCATAGACCGTGTCCACTTGCATCCCGGTCACAGCGCTCGCGCCCAGATCCAGTGGAATGCGGTCGGCTTCCTGGTGCTGAAGAGCAAGATTTACTCGTTCTCGCGACGTCATCGCAGTCCTACCCCCACTGGGAAATTAAGACTCATGTCAGCTTGAATTCTCCACGCTCTGCGGCGGGCGAAAGACAGCCACGTCAAGCTCCTCGGCTCATGACAAAAGCCTGTCGCCCCCGCCCAAGACTAGTTCATTGTGCCAGAAGCACAGGCAAGCCTGCCCCTGTCGCGCAGGCTAACGGGGTCCGCACCACGGCGCGCGGGAAAGTGTCAGGCATTTGCCGGCGCCAGCTTACGAGCCAACTCGACCGCACCAGGAGCATCCTTGCCATAACCGTCGGCCCCGATCGAATGCGCCCAAGCATCGGTAAGTGGAGCTCCACCCACCAGGACTTTCACTTGGTCCCGGAGGCCGGCCGCGACCAGGGCTTCAATGATGGCTTTCATGTTGACCATGGTCGTGGTGAGGAGAGCCGACATGGCCACGAAATTGGCCCCGTGCTGCTTCACGGCCTCCACCACCTTGTCCGGGGGAACGTCCACTCCCAGGTCCACGATCCGGAACCCCGCGCTTTCCAGCATCATCGCGACAATGTTCTTGCCGATATCATGTAAGTCGCCTTTGACCGTCCCGATGACCACCGTGCCCGCGGGCTTGATGGCTTCCTCACCCTGCAGCAGCGGCCTGAGGATGTCCGTCGCGCCTCTTGCCGCCCGCGCGGCGATCAGCACTTCCGGGATGAAGAATTCGCAGTCCCTCATGCGACGCCCAACTTCATCCATGGCCGGAATGATTGCGTTGGGGAAGAATTCATGGGGCTTAATCCCTTCCTTCAGCCCTCGGTCTGTCAGTTCCTTAGCGACGGGAGCCTTTCCGTCAATGATCGCTTGCTGCAACTCCGCAAAAATGCTCATTTCCATCTCCTTAGTTTGTCAATGTCTGTCCCATACTTTCTCTACTTGACTCGTAGCCCTGGCCTTTAGGCCGTTGCTTGCGGACCCGCTTTCCCGAGGTCTGCGCTGCCGGGCGGAAACGCCAGTTCCTCCACAAAAACTTCCTGAAAACACGGATCGGCATTCAGGGCCACGTGCTCGATTTGGCGGCGCAGGTCTGGGTAGGAACCGCCCTCAGAATCGTGGCTGAAGAGGGCAAGCTTCGCCCCCAGGAGCGCTGTATTCCCCGC
This sequence comes from uncultured Acidobacteriota bacterium, assembly GCA_963722675.1. Taxonomy (GTDB): domain Bacteria; phylum Acidobacteriota; class Terriglobia; order UBA7540; family UBA7540; genus CAVROP01. The sequence continues at coordinate 6,859 of CAVROP010000030.1, read as the reverse complement.
TGCTTCCACTCGGTCGGGCGGAAAATCGATCAGGCCGATGCGCTGCGCGCTGGCCCGATCGATGTAATTGCCAAAAGCCCCAGCCAAATAAAGGCGGCTGAGATGCTTTGCGCCTTTCCTCTGCATCAGCAGCTTGATGCCCGCAGCGACGGCTGCTTTGGCAAGCTGAAGTTCGCGAATGTCATTCTGCGTGAGGGCGACAGGCTCGGCCAGCATCCAACTGGTTTCGCCGTTCGCGAAGCGCCCGGAAGCTCCAATCACTCCGAGCTCCAGACCCGCCGCCACCGCATCCACCAACCCGCTCCCGCACAAGCCACGAGGAGTCCCGTCGCCGATCACCCGGCAGTGCAATCGCTTGCTCCCCTCCTCACTGAGGAGGGGGCTAGGGGGCGGTGACAGGGTCACCTGGGATATCGCCCCTGTCGAGGCGCGCATACCCATCGAAATCTTGGCGCCTTCAAACGCCGGACCGGCTGCCGTGGAGGCGCAAAGCAATCCTGCTTTGTTCCCAATCACGATCTCACCGTTGGTTCCTAAATCCACCAGCCCCACCAGGTCCTCCTGCTCGGGCAGCCTCGTGGCCAGAATCCCAGCCAGCACATCGCTCCCCACAAACCCGCCCAGGCAGGGCAAAAAACGCACTTCGGGATCTCCTGCAAGCTTCCATCCCAGCTCGCTGGAGTGGAACCTCTTCAGCCCGCCATCCGCCGGCTCAAAGGGATAATGCGCGAGCGGCTCGGCTGCGATCCCGCAGAAAAAGTGGTGCATGACCGTGTTGCCCACCACCACGATATCGACGATTTCGGAGGCGAGCCTTCCCGCCGAAAAGAGCAGTTGCTCAATCAGCGCGCCAATCTGCCGCCGGATCAAATCCTCGAGCTGGCGTTGTCCATCCTCGAGCACGGCGAAGTGCAGCCGCGTCATCACGTCAGCGCCATAACGCGCCTGGGCGTTGAGCGCCGTGCTTACCGCGAGCACTTTTCCCGTGTCCAAGTCGAGCAACTGGGCGACCAGTGTCGTCGTGCCCAGATCCACGGCCACTCCCAGCCCTGGGCGAGGCTGGAAGTTGAAGGGTGTTTCGTCGACGAGTATGGCTGCGTCCCATTGCCGCAGCTCAATCTCCAGATCACCTTCAACTGCACACTGGCAGGCAAGACGCCACCCCGCCGCGATCTCCTCGGGCGAAAGCCGCTCCCCTTGCGCCCGGTTAAGTTCCGCCTTCCCTTTCAGAACCTGAATGCGGCAGCCCCGGCACCTGCCCTGCCCGCCACAGGGGAATTCAACTCCCTGTTCGAACAGCAGGTCGCGCAGCGGGGTTCCGGCGCGCGCGGCAAGTTCGACCCGCGTGGGCCAAAGAATAATCCGATGGGATGGGCTTGCAGTCAAGAGCTTTCTGTCACCTTCGCCTTCGTAGGGGCGGCCCTTGTGGCCGCCCTGGGCAACCACAAGGGTTGCCCCTACGTCGCTGGCGCGTGCTCCCGCGCGTAACGTATCATGGCCATCAGGTTGGCCAGCGGTGTCCCCCGCGGAACTTCACAACCCGGCCCGACAACGAATCGGTCTCCAGCCTGCTGATGACACTGCCCTACCGCTGCATAAACGGATTCGGGCGTTCCCTCTTTGAGAACTCGCACGGGATCGAGGTTGCCCAGGAGGACCTGCTGCGGTCCCATTTTTTCCCGTCCCTCGGACACCGGAGAAAGCCAATCCAGGTCAACCATGGAACACCGCAGCCTTCCCATCCCCTCGAGGATCTTCCGCGTGTTCCCGCAGATGTGCAACCGCGTCTTAATCCCCTCTGCGTGCAGCGCGCCGACCAACTTCTGTTCGTAAGGCCAGACAAACTCGTGGTAGAACTTCGGTCCGACCAGAGAAGCTGCGGCGTCTCCGACGCCTATGAGATCCGCTCCCATGGCGACTTGAAATCTCGCGAAGCGTGATTCCAACTCCACAATAAACTCGAACAGATCGCGCACGAAAGCCGGGTCATCGTAGAAGTCCAGCATCAAGGTGTTAATCCCGCGCAAATCGGCGCCTTCCGCGCAGGGACCCTCGATCCAGCCCTCAACTACTTTATCATTCCCGACTCGTTCCTTCATCAGCTTCACGGCCAGCGCCCGGTTGCGGGTTCGTTCCGCCTGCTCGGGGTCCGGCGCCTGGAGGCCGGCCAGCGTGGCCTTGTCCTTCAGCAGAGCGTTTTCCTCATCGACCGCGGGAGGTTGATCAGGGAAAAACTTCAGCGCAGCGCCCAGGGCCGAAGCCTCACACCCGGGATCCGAAATCACGCTGACGTGATCAAAATCGAATCGCTCCGCCACGGTGACTTGAGCGTCGGCCAGGACATGATAGTTCGTAGCATAGTCGTAGTACTTCGCCCCGATCTGGTCCGCGGCGAACATCATCGTAATGGGCATGGCAGGGAGAGTATCCACGGGCCGGCCTTCCAGCATAGCATGTACGCGCTCACGACCGTTCATACCCCTCCGGAAACTTTGCCTGACACTGTCGTTCCATGCCCTTCGCTGTCATTCTGTGCGAAGCGAAGAATCTGCATTAGTTCGCCTCGGACCGGAACCGCAGATCCTTCGCGCAGTTTACCCTGAGCGAAGCGAACGGGCTCAGGATGACAGTGACTTTCATCTCCATGGGTGGGCCGCAGGCCCATGTCCACTCGGAATGACGTCGATTTTAGTTCATTCCTCCGAGCCTTTGATCGTGATCAGCCCTCCGCCGTAATCCGCGGCTACCTGTTTTCCCGGCGGCACCACCAGAAATTCCTTTTCGTCCCAGACTCCATCCACCAGTCTCTGAAACATTCCGAGGTCCCCGCTGAGTTTCTCGAATTCCCATCCGCGCTGGGCGGCTTCCTCGCGAGCCTGGCGCTCGAAATCCGCATCCGGTCCCATCCCCATCGTAATGTAAGTGAATTGGTGGTAGTTCTTTTTCAGGTCGCCCAGTTCGCTCCAAAGATACTTGGCGTTGTCTTCCCCGTAACGCGCCACAAGGTCTTCGTAACTCTGCCCGACGCCCAGCACCTTTCCAACTGAAAGCTGGCTGAGCTCCCCGTCCGCCTTGCCGCGCTCCATCCAACCGGTGGTCTGGAAGTAGACCCCCGGGTGGCTATTGAAGTACTCCAGATAACGCTCGGAGCTCCCGAGGAACAGCGTGATGCAATCGTGGGCGCGAGGAATCACCAGCGGGTACTTGCCGGCGGTCAATCCCACCACCCCGTTGTTGCAGAGACCATAGCCCATCAGCACGGCCTCGTAGCGCGGGTCGTCCACGCGGTCGAGCGCAGTCTGGAGGCGCGTGCGCATTCCCTCCACCCCGATGTCGTGTAGTCCTTTGGGAAGAAATTCGACGTCCACCGTGTTCGGCGAACGCGCCATCACCGCGCAGAATTCCCGGTAAAAGATCTCACAGGTGACTAGCTTCAGCCGCATAAAACCAGCACTCCCGCGGTCATTCCGCGCGACCCTCAAAAAGTAATTGCTTTTGGTACCGGTAGTCGGTTTATCATACGGTGGTCTGCGCCAAGACAAGCAAGATACCACGCTTGGGTTCTGATTGCAGCAATCTTCGGGCAGGGATATTGGGTCAATTTGAAGTAACGCCGGGCTGAGACACAATATCAGAACCTTATGAACCATACTGACGCACGGCCGGATTTTACCGGTGTGTGGGAGCTGAATCTTAAGCGAAGCATCCTGCGTGGGTCAACTCCGAAGCGCATCGTGATGCAGATCGAACATCGGGAGCCGAGGCTGGTTCAGCAAATTCACTTCACCAGGGCGGACGGTGTGGAAAAGCGGATGACTTTCGCCTACGAAACCGGCGCTGAAACAACGAACTCCCTGGGCGGAGCCCCGGCGCGCACGTCGGCGCGTTGGGAGGGAGAGGAACTGGTCATCGAATCCAGGGTGACGACGCCTTGCCGGGAGGTCCACTTTGAAGACCACTGGTCAGTTTCTGACGACGGCCGAACGCTCACCATGGCGCATCGCGACGACGACCTGGCGGGGCAGATCTCGGTACTTGAGAAGCGCACTCCGGCAGACGGAAGCGCTTGCTGAGCGTTGGCTGCGACAATGTGTCCTCGCGAGCGCTGTTTATAAGCTCCATAAAATCAATTGCTGGCGCGGATGAAAACTACCGTGTATATTTTTCTGCCCGTGCGCATTCTGTATAAAAGGAATCCAAACCTATGAGCCTCAGTCAACTCGCTCGAAACATTAAAGAGTCTGTGACTTTGAAACTTAATGAGACCGCCGCGCTGCTGCGCGAAAAGGGCGAACCGGTGATTCACCTCGGCGGCGGCGAGCCCAAGAGCAAGGCGCCCATCGACGCGGTCATCAACTGCACCTCCATCTTGCATACGGGTGAGATTCGTTATACTCCCCCGGACGGTATTCCAGCGCTCAAAAAGGCCATCATTCGCTACACCGAGGAACGATACAAGAAAATCGTTACTGCGGATAACGTCATCGTTTCGGGCGGAGCCAAGCAGGCCATCATGGTTCTGCTCCACGCCATCCTCGATCCCAAGGACGAAGTGATTTTCCCGGCTCCCTACTGGGTGAGTTACCCGGAGATGGTGAAATTGGCGGGAGGCTGCCCGGTGGTGGTCACCCCCGAAGACGGCAGTTTCCATCCCACCCTGCGCGAGATCGCTGATAGCGTTGGTTCTTATACCAAGGCGATTATTATTAACAGTCCTAACAATCCCTCGGGGGCGATGTTCTCTAAAGATTTCATCGCCGAAATCGTGGAGTTCTGCGAGAAAAAGAGCCTCTACCTGATCATGGACGACATCTACAACCGGCTGGTCTTCGAGGGCAAGAGCGCTCCGGTGTGCTATGACTACGCGGACGCTCCCCTCGAGCAATCCAAGCTGGTGGTCATCAACGGCGTGTCGAAAATGTATGCCATGACCGGCTTTCGCATCGGCTGGGCGATTGCCAACAAGGAACTGGTTGAAGCGATGGCCACCGTGCAATCGCAGCAGACTTCCGGCCCCTCGGCCCCTTCGCAATGGGCTGCCGTGGGAGCCTTGAACGGCGTGCAATCTTCCGTTGAGAACCTGCGCATGACGCTCGAGAACAACCGCAATGTGATGATCGACCGCCTGCGGGCCATCGACGGCGTGCAAGTGACCAAGCCGGACGGCACTTTCTATTGTTTCCCCGATTTCAGCGCTTACATGAAAGATTCGCAAAAGCTGGCGAATTTCCTCCTGGAGAAAGTCCGCGTGGTGGCGGTTCCCGGCAAGGAATTCGGCTTCGAAGGCCATCTGCGGCTCAGCTACTGCGGCACGATCCGCGACATCACGGAAGGACTCGAGCGCATCCAGTGGGCGCTTGACCCGACCTCCGCAAACGAACTCTACCTTGGCGACCGCAAGCTGGTGAGGGACTGGTTATGAATATCTATCTCGACGTTCAATCTCCTGCCGTTCAGGAAGCCGGCAAGCTGGCCAGTGACTACGGCCTGCAAAATCACGGATTCACGAACCTGCGCCGTGTCTACTGGAATCTTCCGACTCCCGCGCTCTACGAAGAATGTGTGTTCCGGTCGGAAGGCCGGCTCACGCACCTCGGGCCGCTGGTGGTCAGCACCGGCAAGCACACGGCGCGGGCGGCGGCGGACAAGTTTGTGGTCCGCGAGCAGACCACCGAGGGCAAAGTCTGGTGGGGGCAATACAACCGCCCCTCCACGGGCGAGAACTTCAGCGGCCTGCTGGCGCGCTTGCAGGGCTACTTGCAGGGCCGGGACGTCTTCGTGCAGGATTGCCACGCCGGCGCCGACCCGGAATACAGCCTGCCCATCCGCATCATCACGCAGAAAGCCTGGCACAGCCTCTTCGCGCGCTGCATGTTCCTGAAGATCCGCAACCAGGACCAGTTGAAGAAACACGTCCCGGAGTTCACGGTCATCGCCGTGCCCGGCTTTCTCGCCTCGCCCATGATCGACGGCACGCGTACCGAGACGTTCATCGTGCTCAATTTCCGCGAGCGCCTCGCCGTCATCGGCGGCACAAGCTATGCCGGCGAGATTAAGAAGACCATCTTCACAGTCCTCAATTTCATGCTGCCGCTGGACGGCGTGCTCTCCATGCACTGCTCGGCGAACGTCGGCGCGGACGGCGACGTGGCCATCTTCTTCGGCTTGTCGGGCACCGGCAAGACCACCCTTTCCGCCGACCCCAAGCGCCACCTGATCGGCGACGACGAGCACGGCTGGAGCGACAACGGCGTGTTCAATTTCGAAGACGGCTGCTACGCCAAAGTTATTCGCCTGTCGCCGGAGGCCGAACCGCAGATCTATGCCTGCACGCGCCGCTTCGGCACCATCCTCGAAAATGTCACTTTCGATCCTGTCTCCCGCCGCCTCGACTTGGATGATTATCGCGTGACCGAGAATACCCGTGCCGCTTATCCTCTTGAATACATCGAGAACTATCTTCCTCAGAAGCGCGCCGGCCATCCCAAGAACGTCATCTTCCTCACCTGCGACGCCTCCGGCGTCATGCCGCCCATCGCCCGTCTCAGCCCCGACCAGGCCATCTACCACTTCATTTCCGGCTACACCAGCAAGATTGCGGGCACTGAAATCGGCCTCGGCGTCGAGCCCGAAATCACCTTCAGCACGTGCTTCGGCGGTCCCTTCATGGTCCACCACCCCTATGCCTACGCGGAGTTGCTGAAGAGAAAGGTCCTGAAGCACGGTGCGACGGTGTGGCTTGTGAATACCGGCTGGACCGGCGGGTCCTTCGGCGTCGGCAAACGCATCAGCATCCACCACACCCGCGAGTCTGCTCAACGCGGTCCTCAGCGGAAAGCTAGCCAAAGTCGACTATAAG
>CAVROP010000029.1:0-6077 GCA_963722675.1 uncultured Acidobacteriota bacterium | reverse complement strand
GAAAAGAACGCGATTACCGAAAAACGTGACGCGAAATCGGCGCCGCCAAAGTTGACGAATTTCAGTGGTGGCCACATCGCCATAGTGGCTCCGGCGATGAGAGCAACCACGATGGGAATCCAGCGGACCTATCCCTCACCTGTCATATAGGTCTCCTCTTTCTGAACAGTCTAATGCATTTCGTTCTGGGTTGCTGCACCAGCTGTTGCTGGCGTGAGTAGCGAAAATGCATGCACGTCGCCAACGCAAGAAAGGCTCTCCTGCCAATGCCAGACAGGAAAAGCCAGCCGGTCACGCGCGTTTTCATTTGCGGGGACGGCCAGCGAAGCCATTCATGTGGTTTACTTGCGGTCTTATCCCCATGCCCGCTCAGTGCCGCCGACCTGGCACAATGAACGGTACACTCGCTCCCGCTCGGCGGCCGTGTCGGATTCGACCTTTTCGAGATGCAGACTCGGCATATAAGCATTCCCCTCTCCGGCTGCACCGACTGTTGATTCGAGCAGCTTGATATCGGTACTTGCATCAACGACGAACACCGCTCCGACGAGCCGGTGCTGCGCTGCAAGTTCGTGTAGTTCGAAGATGCACCCCCGGTTCCGTTCCGAAAAACCACGCAGGTCCATCAGGATTGCGTCGCTTTGTGCCAACAGTGCCGTCAGTGTGCCAGCCCACGTGTTCTCGTGGCAGAAGAATTCGGTGACGCGGAAACGCCCGTCCGGATCGCGTGATCCATCCATCAGCTTGAGTCGCGCTTCCAAATCACGCGGGCTTTGCACAAACCGTGTGCGCAAGTCACCAGCGAGGAAGGCAAGGGTGCCGTCGGAGTTGATGGTGCGGGCGGCAAGGTCCGCACCCGCGATCATGGCTACCTCTCCGTGAAAGCGCCAGCGTTGGGCAACCAAGTCGAACAGCTTTTCACTGCGGCTGCGAAAACCGAATGCTCGCAGCAGCAATAGCCGCGTACAGGACTCGTGAGGCGTGGGCCGGGAGGTTATTGACAGTCCCAGTTGAGCTAACGTGCGATACAACACGAAGCCGCCCAGTCCGCCAGCGACTCCCTTCCAACCCAAGTCACCGGCAAAATCAGCCGAAAACACGAAGGCCGCGATAAGCCAGTACGAATCGACAACAAGTTGCGTGTCGCTGAACGATTTGCGCAGGTATCCAGTGTTCAGCAGCTTCAGCAGGCCCCAGCAGACATACCCCACCGGCGCGGTCGCCAGCATGAACCACCAGTCTTGACCGATCGCCAGTAGGAGCCTTTGCAGGCCTCCGACATCCACCAGCCTCACGAAGACCTCCTTTACGGCAACCGAACTGAAGGTAAATGTTGAAACAGTTGACCTCAAAGCCGGTGAGCCTACGGCTCTCCTCGGGCTTCCGGACTCCCTAGTGCCTGAGGGAGATGAACCAGGATTCATCCCACCAGCATCCTCTGAATCTTAGGAGGGCAAGCGATTGGCCGTGCGTATGAGCTGATGGGTTGGCTATCGTCCGCAACTGAAAACCGGATGAGGTAGGGCGTCGGCAGAAACATTCAGCCTCTAATGCAGCCGCGGCATCGTGGTGAGCGATGGGGACCAATCTCGTCGAAGCGCCTCATGAAATCGTGCCCGGCTGCTGCCGGCCCCATGAGCGACACTTGGCCGCAAAACGGCCTACCCGCACGTTTGGCGGCTCGGATTGTTCTGTTCAGCAAATCCCATGATTGCGGACAGGGGGTCGTCCACCCCTCAACTCGCCCACATTGGGCCGGTTCGGATTCCGGGAGGGAAGGGGCGTCAGGCGGAATCGAGAGAATTGGTACCGAAGGGGAGGGCCAGAGGTCAGGGTGGAGGGACCAGGCCCAGCGCCTGAGCCCCTTGGAGCGCCAAGCGGTTATGGGAATCCAGCGCCAGCGCGTGCTGGAACGATTCACGTGCGCCGGCGTTGTCACCACTCTCGTGGCGGGCCGCGCCGAGCAGGGCGTAGGCCTGCGCCTGGCGCGGATCGAGTTGAATCGTCGTCTTCATCAGCCGATCGACTTCCGTGAAGCGTCGCAACTTCAGGTATACGAAGCCCAGGTTGAGCATCACGGTGAGGTCTTGCCTGGAGGGCTCGGCATCGAGGGCGCGCTGAAGGAGAGGGGCAGCCTCCGCGTAGTGCTGTTCGAGCGCTGCCGCCTCGCCGAGAGCGGCGAGCGCAAACACATCGCCCGGGTCGAGCTGGAGCGCCTGACGAAGCAGTTCCTCCGCCGGCGCGATCTTGCCGTCCGCAAGCAAAAGCGTGCCGAGCTCGCGCGGCGGGCGAGGGTTGGAAGGATCGGCCTGCGTGGCGAGACGGTAGAGCCGTTCGGCTTCGCTGCGGTTGCCGAGCAGAGCTTCCACGTGGCCCAACTGAATGTAGGCTGTGGAGTAGTAGGGCGCCGCTTGAACCAGACGTTTGTAGGTAGCGCGCGCCCCCTCCAAATCATGGCGCAAGAACTGAATGGTACCCAGGTAATCGAGTGCGTGGGGCTGCTGCGGGTCCTGGCGCAACACGTCCTCGAGGATGCGGGCCGCCTCATCGTACTTAAGCGCCTGATAGGCGTGTGCGGCGCGCAGCAGTTGTTCGTTTTCGCCGATGCAGTCTTTCGGATCGCGTCGCGAAGTCGTCCACTCCGGGTCCGGCGCCCCGGCCGCGGCGAGGTAGCCGAGGCTGGCAAATAACGCCGCCGTCTTGGCGCTCACCGGCCCGCGCCCTGGCGGAGGCCTGGCCGGTGCGTGCATCTTAACGAAGGCCTCGAGTTGCGCGCGCCGTGCTGCCGCCTCCGCCGGACTCGAGGCACACTTGTTGCGCGTCTCTCCGGGATCGCTGCCCAGGTCGTAAAGTTCCGGATGCGGCGCCTGGATATACTTTTCCACCTGCCGCCCAGGCGTCTCTGAGACGAGCGCCCGCAGCGGATTCCAACCCAGATGCAAAAGTGGATACATCGTCTCCGCATACACCGGATGTGGCCGAGGCTCCTCTCCGGCCAGTATGCTTGCGCTGAAATCCGTGCCTTGCATGCTCGCCGGGACTTTCATCCCCACCAGACGAAGCAGCGTGGGGGCTAAGTCAACAAGGCTTACGGGCGTCTTGACGTCGGTGGGATGGGCTGCTTCGAAGGCCGGGGCTTGCCCCTGCTTGTCGGTCCCAAGGGACTGCCGCACCCCCGACGCTTCACTCGCCGCTTTCACCAGGAGCGGCACGTGCAGAGTCGAGTCGTAGATGAAGTAACCATGTGTCGACTCGCCGTGGTCCCCCAATCCTTCGCCATGGTCGGCGGTCAACGCAATCACCGTCGATTCAAACAATCCGCGTTTGCGCAGACCGGCAAAGAGCGCGGCCAAGGCCGAGTCCGTGTAGGCGATTTCGCCGTCGTAGGGACGATCGGCAAAGCGGCTGCGAAACGGCTCAGGGGCGACATAGGGCATGTGCGGGTCATAAAAGTGGAGCCACAAAAAGTAGGGCTTGCCCGCGGGCTTCGAGTCGAGCCAAGCCAGTCCCAGCTTCACCACGGTTTCAGCCGGCCGCTTGGTGTCCGAGAAGACCGCTTCCAGTTCCTCGGTTGAAGCACCGAAGTGATCGTCGTATTCGTCGAACCCCCGGCTCAAGCCGAAGCGCCTGGAGAGCGCCGGTGAGCCCAGCACGGCCGCGGTTGCATAACCGGCCCGAACGAAATATTCAGGCAACGTGGGGATATTGTCCGACAGACGAAAGCCCGGTTGGTCTCGCACGCCGTTGTAGAACGGATAGGTGCCCGTGAGCAGCGCGGCGTGAGAGGGCAACGTCAACGGAACAGCGGAAAAAGCGTGCTCGAACTTCGCCGCTTGCTTTGCCAGGGCGTCGATGGTCGGGGTCGCGCCGCGCCGGTATCCGTAGCAACCAAGATGGTCAGCGCGTAGTGTGTCGATGGTGATCAGCAGAACGCTGCGGGACGGTGCAGCCTGCCGGGCACTGGAATTTGCAGGAGCTTCACCCGTTGGAGCCCCGGCCCACGCTGCATGCACACCGAGGAGCAGGACGAACGTGTAGAGCACTGCGGGAGGAATTCGACACCGGCGCATCGGCACCATGGTACAACATTCCGTCGCCCGTAGGGTAATTCCTCGCTAGCCCATTTGATCCCCACGTATTAAATCACTGCTGGACCTCACTGGGCGCAAAATTTGTGTCGGGTTCTGGAGCCGGCGCTTTCACCGCAGCGCTTGCCCCAGACCTCGTCAAGAGGAACAGGGCGCGTCCGCTGACTTCCTCATTGAATTCGACACTGCCTCCCTCGAAAGCCAGCCTTATCCCTTCCACCGGGCGTTCGGGAGGCACTTTGCCGAGGGCGCAGTTCAGTTGCAGCACAGCGATTCTTGGTCGCCCCCGCACCGGCAAGAGACGGATGCGGAAAACGGCCAGACCGCCTGCCGCCAGGGGGCGGGAGAACATCCGCGAACGCATGGGACCGAGCTGTTGGGGGCCCAAGGCCCGGCCTTCGCGCATGAGCGCCCCCGGCACGATCCCGTAGGACTCAAAGCTAACCAGTTCACTCGCCGTCCAGACACCCGTTTCGAGCACCGTTCCATCGGCGGACTTGTGGGTGAAAGTTCCGGCTGCCGTAACCAACTTGCTTTCCGAGGAGAACGTGCCTGCTCCGCCCATCTCGTAACTGTCCCCGTTGGCCGACCTGACCACCGCCGGGCAAGTGGCGGAGTCACCGGAATCACAAAGGAACCCCGAAGCCACCAGGAACGTGTAATTAGCGGAACTGCTTGGCGTCGTGGCCGGAACTGCACCTGGAAACATGGCCAAGCCCGGCACGACGGCCCACGCCATAGCTAGGATCGAAAGCACGCTGTGGCTTGACATGATCTCCTCCCCTCAGAACTACAGCCTAACGAACCTCACTTCGAGTGGAACTGCACCGCGCCTCCGCAGGAGACGTAAGTGTCGCCGGAGCACTTGTTGCCACCGCCATACGTGACCGCCGCAATCCTGCTGTTGTTCACCCTGAAAGACCAACCCCAATCCCCCGGCGAGGTAAAGATTTCGGAGAAGGTTGGGTTCTTCGTGGTCCACCGCACAGGCCGGTCGATCGACCCGTCGTCGTTCCAACACTCGCCTGTCATGTCGCCCAGTTCGTTGATGCCATCGGTGTAGCAACTCGTGACACCCTCCGGCATCGCCAGTTCAATCGGAGGGCTATACGTCCTCCTGAGAGGATCGAGTGGTTTCCAATACGCGGGAATCCAAACACTAAAGTCCGCTGGTTCTAAATCGCCCGTGATTTCCCCTCGGTCATTAATGTTGAAGGGTTCCGATTCAGGGTAGTCTGAGACAGCAGGAAGTTTGGTGAGCTTCCACTTCCCAGTCGGAAGAGGGGTCCAGAGGACACCGACAAACATGCCCTGACTGTTGGAACCTTCCCCAACGATCTGACCAGAATCATTCACTGTCCATGCAAACCAAAAAGTCATTTCATCAAAACCGTCCGTGTCGAGCTTGTGTATCTTCCATCTGGTGACAGGTCCCCCGTTCTTCCACACGACGGATGGGGTCCAGACAACCGGAAGGGTCGGAGAGCAGGTTAAGCAGCTTTGCTCGACGCCGCTCCAGCCCACGATCAGGGTTCCCTGCTTGTTCACTCCCTCCGCAAAACTGGAGTTGTAGGTTGGGTAACCGATATCTGCCAGGGTGCCAAGGTCGACCATGCCGGACTTCTCCGTCCAGACGAAAGCGTGCACGCGGTCGTTGTCTCGAGTGGCAGAGTGCCCAACGATCATGCCTGTGTCAGAGACCGAAATGAGGCCCTCTTCCCAACCGCTGGCCGTCCCACCCAGCGTACCGAGGTCGATCCACTTCCCTGCATGTGGACCAAAAAGGGAAGCCGCCAGGGAATGCGTAGAGCCGTCCGGCAAGTCGCCCTGCCCTACCGCAAGTCCGAAATTGTTAATGTCGCCCATCACGGCCCACGTTCCACCGGGATATGTGCCGAGTTCCCAAACTTTGTTTTTTTGAGCCCAGGCCCCTTGACCGCTGAAGATCAGCAACAGGACCGCCGAAAACACAAGGCTGAATAATCTCCT
>CAVROP010000028.1:0-9678 GCA_963722675.1 uncultured Acidobacteriota bacterium | reverse complement strand
ATCATTCCGCAGATGCCGAATTCGTAGTAGAAATTGACCATTGCGATGCCGAAGCAAAGGCGAGACTTGAGATCGTGCGGGATAACGAAAAAACTCTTCGCGGCCTCGATCAAGGTAAACTTAAGACTCAGTGGCGTGGCCTTGCAGGCGCTGACATTGCGCTCTTTGCTCGGTCGCCACACATTGAGGATCAATCACCAACTCCAAGCAACTCACGCCTACAACGTGAAAAAACCTCTCTGATGCCCGACGTGTCCACTCTAAGGAACCGCCAACCAAATAAAGGTGGTGGTAGGTCATCAGTCTACACGCCCCCGCCTCCTCAAAGGACTTTTTTCGTCTTTCTTGGTGTCCATTTGGTGTCCACTTTTACAGAGGAAGGCAGAGACTTTGGAGAACGCGATAGACAAGACAGAATCGCTACAGCCACTTCCTATTTACTTCATTCTATTAGGATTATTTGCTAACACTATGATTTGGTAGCGCTACCGGGAATCGAACCCGGGTTTTCAGATTGAGAATCTGACGTCCTAACCCCTAGACGATAGCGCCGCAGAGGCCACTCAATTCTTCTAGCATTCAGCGGAGGATGTTGTCAAGGCGCAGAGCATCTTACACGTTGAAACCGAGCTTTCGCAAGGCATCGCGATTCGCCACCGCAGCGGCGTCGGGGCCACCCAGGGTCGAATTGCCGGTATCCAACTCGACGATTCCCCAGCCGGAGAATCGAACGGCGCGCAGCGCTTGGACCACGGCATCGTAATTGACCACGCCCAGCCCGATTTCGCAAAAGGGCGGGCCCATCGCTTCCACGCGATTTCGATCCTGCCGTGCCACCGCGGCGACTTCTTTGCGCGTATCCTTGAGGTGCAGAAAGCACAGCCGTTGACCGTATGTGCGAATGACCTCGGCGGGGTCTGAGCCGCCCAGCGCCATATGCGCGACATCGGCAATCAGTTTCACGTATTTCGGGTCCGTGGCGTCAAGGACGCGCCCCAGACCCTGGCGGGTTTCTCCGATGGTACCGAAGTGAGGATGGTAGCCGAGTGTCAATCCAAAATCCTGCGCCATCTTTCCAACGGCATTCATGCGCGCACCGAGAGTTCTTATATCCTCGGCTGAATACTCTTTCGTGGGGTCGCCTCCGTCGGTCACCTGTAAGAAGGTGCCGCCGAGGTGAGAAAAGAAGTCAGCATAACCGCGCACTTCCGCCGTCTCGTTTCCCTGTTTCCCCGGGGCCAAGCGCGCGGCGGAGCAGGAAAGCGCCACGGGCTTCAATCTCAGGTCGGTAAGCTTTTGCTTGAGTTCCCGGGTCTTCCCGCCTGCGTAAGCCTCGCGCACCCAGCCCAACATCTGCACGCCACGAAAACCCAGATGCGAGATAGTATCGAGCGCATGGGCGAACTCCCTTTGAGGCCAGGCAATCGTTGCGTACCCGATGGGATTCGGCAGGACGTCCCGAGCCTCTGCGATCAATCCGTCGAACCCGGCTTGTGCAAAGCCCAGAACCGCCACGGCTCGCAGGAAATTCCTGCGGCCCCTTGAACGAAGTTCACTGCCAAGCAAATCGGTCATAGTTCCTTCCTAGCGGACACTGCGCTTGTTCCTACGCCCGCAGCAGTCCCACAAGCAAGAATTGAACGCCCGCAACTCTGCATGTTGTGTGAGGCGCAGGTGCTTGTCAAGAGCATTTCGAATGCATTTCGAATGCATTTCGAATGCGGAGCATTTCGAATGCGGCACGCTACCAGGCTATGACAACCCATAGTTTCGTATGGCTACCCGCTCGGGGCGTATTTGCAGCGCATGGCGAGGAGGCCGGTGGCTGCGGTGATGTCAATGTCGGCGATGAGCAGCCCTTCTTTATCGTAGGGCTGGTAGCAAAGCAACGTCCCATCGGGCCGCACCACCGCGGAAGTGGTCGGCGACCCGGGGCTCGCACAGTTTACAGAAGCGATATAGCAGGTGTTTTCGGCGGCGCGGCATAGGATTGCCTTTTCATGGAATGTGTTCGCAGGGTCGGCGAAAGTGGAGGGTACGTAACCCCCAGGCTCGGCCAGATGGAAATGAGGGTGGACGACGATGTGAGCGCCGCGTCGCACCGCCCACCGCACGGTCTCCGGATAGCGCCAACCTTCGTGGCAGATGGCGACCCCAAAGGTCACCGGGCCGATCCGGAAAATCTGCCTGCCGGAGCCGTGAGAATAAGTGCTCTCCTCGGAGGGATCGAGTTGGACTTTGTCCTGGAATCCCGCGATTGTTCCGTCTGCGTTGATCACCATTGCAGTGGCGTACAACCTGCCTTCGGCGACGCGTTCCGTGCCTAGGACGACCACGACCTTTGCCTTTGCAGCAGCAACCGCTACGGACGACCAGGCGCGCTCGAGGAACGGAGCGTCGGGGGGTGGCACGGTGTTTCCCCCTCCTCGATACCCAGGAACGAAGCACTCCGGAAAGCAAATGAGATCGGCGCGCCCAACAGACGCTTCTGCGACGGCTTGGCAGGCTAGCGCCACAGACTCTGCCGGCGAGGCCGGAACTCTAAGGTTGGCGAGCGCGATTCGAAACATGTTCACCTTGTCTCAAAACCGGATTTGCCATTGCACTCGGAGGAGGTCTAGTGTATAATAGTGGTAATAGGGGTCAGAATCCGAGACTTAATTCGTTATTTATTGCTTGTCCCGTCACTGGGGTAGCGAGTGTCGAAGAACCTGACCGGCCTTTACGCTCAGAGGTGGTCAAATGCGCGATGATCGAACGATGATATTCCAGCCGAATGATCATGTCATGAACGGAACTCCTGCGGATCTGCCTGGAGACCGCCCGGCCACCGGTTACTCAGGGATCGTCTTATCATCCCACACCGAGATTCGCCGGCTACGGGAGGTAGCAAGGCAGTTCATGCAACCACAAGTTGATCCTATGCAGGACCCGGAGTTTTTCCTGGCCTCCGTGCCTGTTGGGTGGCGGCCCAGAGTTGTGGTCATCAACCTTGGGCGCGAGATCGCGGGGATTATGTATGCAATGGAGAGAGTATTCGTCGGCATTCCCAGCGGCATTGTTTGTGCCGACGGAGGCTTGTCCTCTCCTCTCCTGGGGCATCCTCGGCATCGGCAGGTTCTCTTCCGCGTTGCAGTGGAGAGCCTTCTCACGCATCCCAGGATAAGGAGTGTGTGTCTTGCAGTCCCGCAGGATGGCGATGACCTTGACGCTGTAAGGCAGCTCGCCAGTTCCACAAAGCTCGCTGTGCAGTATTCAAGCGTTGTACTTAATGATTCCACTCTCTGGAAAAATCATGCCCACTTGGCTCTGCCCAGTACCTATGAGGAGTTTCTCCAGAGATTGGGTTACACCACCCGGCATAATTTTCGATACTATCGGCGGCGTTTCGAGGCAGCGGGTCATCGTCTGGTAGAGTGTCTCTCGATGGAGGAGTTGCGTTCGGCGGTGTCCCCTCTTGCGCCCAAAACCAAACACTACGATAAGGCTGACCTGGTTCGTTTTGAAACGGAGCTGAACATGGTGGCGACGACTGATCGTCTGCTCGCCATGGGGCTGAGGGGTCACACCGGCGAGTGGTTAAGTGTAGTGGCGGGATGGTACAGGCCTCGCGGGGCGGTGTTGTGCTTCCAATGCAATAACGACCAGGAGTTCGGTCAGTATTCTCTCTCTTTAGTGCTGCGCGCCTACCTCATTGAGCATCTCATCCGGCAAAAGCTGGAGGAACTGGTTATCTGGTGGGGCACCGGTCCGCCATGGTCGCGCTACGTCAGCTATGTTCCTGCGAACTTGACACGACTTGATGAATCAACATTATGGTGGCGTGTGACCCGCAGGGTTATCGCCAAAGCCGGACCTCGCCTGCCCAAGCGTTGGGCCGAGGCCGCCCGATGGTTCGCCTGAAACAAGACCATTCCAAGAATCAGTTCCTGTATTCCTTTTCAAGCCTCATCCTGGATATCTGGCTTTGCACGTAGCGCCGACCTTTAGAGCCTGCCCTGAGCAAAGCGAAGGGTCGGCAAACGCCCCGACAGGTCGGGGCGCTACGAGCTCTTGCTTCGGAAAAACCGTAGACCTTGAAAAGCAGGTCTGCGCTACCTAATATTTAGTGAGAGATGAGAAATTGAATTCGCGGATCTTCATGGATGGAACCACCATTTCGAACGACTCTTCCCCGGCGGTTCGCTGAGGCTGGCCAAGCATCTCCACCTGGCGGAGCATCTCCACAATGCTCTGATTGAAACGCAGGTTCTTCACAGCGTGCTTTACTTGTCCATCCTCGACCCAGAAGGTTCCGTCGCGCGTCATGCCGGTGAGTATTTTCTGGTAAGGGTCCACCTCGCGGATATACCAGAAGCGAGTAACGAGCAAACCCTTCGGCGTGGACTTCACCATGTCCTCGATGCTGGAGCGGGCGCCCTCCATCACAATGTTCAAGGGAGCTTCGCCGTACTCGTTGGGAAGCGGGAAGCCGTGGCCGGTGGGCTGAGTTCCCAGCTTGTGGGCGGTTTGCCGCGCGTAAACCAGGCTCTTCACCACGCCTTTCTTCACGATGTTCACGCGCTGGCGTGGAATGCCCTCGCCGTCGAACGGAGCGCCGGTCTGGGAAGGGTGGAAGACATCGTCACGGAGACTGATGTTGTCGCCAAAAACCTTCTCACCCACCCGGTCGGTCAGGCAACTGCGCTTCTCGTGCACCGCAAGTCCGCTGAAATCAAGCACCAGGAAGCCCAGCAGATCGAGAACCGCCGCGGGTTCCAGGATTACGGTGTATTTTCCCGGCGGCAATCTCCCGCGGATTCTGGCTCTGTAGCGCTTTCTGGGCCGCGCGCTCCGCCAGTTCCAGCGATTCAATCTCGGGCCAGTACGGCGAAGTCTTCTTCGCCCAACCCGAACCATCCGGGCCGAGCATGGTGACTGAGAACTCCGACAGCGTTTCCTCGTGGAAGGCGGAAAGGCCGCGGGAATTGAAGAGTCCGTAAGCGCTTGAGCCGCTCGAGAAGATGCCCGCGGCGGTCAGCTTGCTTTTTTCCGCGAGCTTGATGACGCCGGCCACAGTTGCGGCACGGGTGGCGGGGCTTAACTCCGCCGTCTCAGCAAAAGACCGGTTGACGGCGCGGTAAGTTTGCGGTCCCGGCATGGGCAAAAGCTGCGGGTCAGGCGGCTGCAAACGCGCCAGCGCCAGAACGTCCTCGCAAGTCTGGCGCGTGGACTTCTCATCAAACTTGTTGGTGCTGGCGCGAGCCATCCGGCCTTCCGTCACCGCGCGGATCGACACCACCGTGCTTTCTTCCGAAACATTCTGGTGAATGATGTTGTTGGCAAAGCGAGTGAGCGCAAAATTGGAGGAGGTTATCATAACCTCCGTTTCTTCGGCTGTGGAGTACTTGAGGACGCGATCGAAAATCTGTTCCGCTTGTTGACGAGAAAGGGGCATTTTAGGAATTCAGTCATTGATTCATCGGGTCATTGAGTCATTGTCATTGATGCCATTGGTGTCATTGAGCCATTGAGTCATTGATTGCACTAATGAGTTAATGAATTATTGACTTCAATGGCTCAATGACTCAATCACTCAATGGCTCAATGATTCACTTCCGTGTACGCGACGCCAACTTGCACTTTGCGAAAGCGGGCCGGGGATGCGCCGTGGCCGGTTCCCATGGCCTGCATGGGCTGGCCCTTGCCGCAGTTCGGCACGCCCCAAAGCGTCCAGTACTCGGGCCCGCAGATGGCGTCGCAGGAATTCCAGAATTCTGTGGTAATGCCGCCGTAGCTCGGGTTCTTCAGCATGCGAGTCTTCTTGCCGGCGCGAATCTCCCAGCCAATTTCGGTCCCGAACTGGAAGTTATAGCGCCGGTCGTCGATCGACCAGCTACGGTTGGTTTCCATGTAGATGCCGTCATCGGTGTCGGCGAAGCAGGTCATCCAATTTCCAAGTGCCGGGAAGCAGGCTGATGTTGGTCATGCGAATGAGAGGAATGCGATTCCAGCCTTCGGCGCGCATGGCGCCTCCCGAGCGAGCCTGTCCGGCGGCGGCCGCGGTCTCCCGCGAGGTCAGGTAACCCACGAACAATCCATCCTTCACAATCGGCGTGGCCTGGGCCGCCACGCCTTCATCGTCGTAGGCGAACGTTCCCAAGCCTGGTCCGTGGGCGGGCGTAGCATCCGCGACCACGCTGACGATGTCGGAGGCGTATTTGAGAGTCCCAAGCTTGTCGAGGGTAAGGAAACTCAGGCCGGCAAAATTGGCTTCCGTACCGAGCACGCGGTCAAGTTCGATGGGGTGGCCAATCGACTCGTGGACTTGCAAGCCGAGTTGCGAGCCCTCGAGGATGATGTCCTTCACGCCGGACGGGCATTGGTCGGCCTTGTGAAGGGCCACCGCTTCTTCGGCGATGCGCGGCGCGTTCGCCACCAGGTCCAATTCACCCACTAGTTCGTATCCGCGTGTCTGGTACTGGCCGCCGAAAGAGTTGGGGTAGGAGCGCCGTTGAATCTCACCGTCGGCGAACGAGGTAGCCACAAAACCCGCACCGGTCTGAGTCTTCTTTTGCACGATTTCAGAACCGCCCGTGGAGAGAAAGAGTTGTTCGATGCGGCGAAAATCCATCGCGGCTTCGGCCAGCGTCACACCTTTCACGCGGCGCAAATCCCGATCCACCTCGAGCAGCAGTTCCAGGCAGGTTGACACGGGAATCGAGAAGGGATCGATGCGGCAGGGGGCTTCCCAGCGATCAATGATCTTAGGTTCCTTAGCCAGGCGAACGTCGCGCTTTTTGACGGTAGCGCTGGCGCGCGCAATTTCCACCGCGTGAGCAGCAACGCGGTCGACGCTGGCGCGGGTCAGATCGTCGGTGGCGGAAAAACCCCACGCACCCTCCGCCACGACTCGCACACCCACTCCTCGGGATTGCGATTCCCTCACTTGCGCAGGCTGGCCATTCTTGGTGGAAAGGTAGCGCTGCCGCAGGTCCACGACTCGCACGTCTGCATACGTGGCGCCCTGTGCTTTGGCCGTGTCCAGCGCCCATCCAGCAATATCTTTCATGATATCCGCTTTCCCAGATGTGACATTGAGTCATTCGGCCATCGGGTCATTGGGTGATTGAATCATTGAGTGTGTTCCTCATTGGCCCAATGACTCAATGGCTCAATCGCGCAATGACCCGATGGCTCGATGACTCAATCGTCTTACGTTCCCTCCGCCCAGGAGGCCAGGTACTCCTCCTGCTCCGGCGTTAGCTTGTCAATGGTTACGCCCAGCGAATCCAGCTTGAGACGCGCCACGTTCTTGTCGATTTCCGCTGGGACGGGATAAACCTTGGATGAGAGCTGCGCGGCATGTTTGACCAGGTATTCCACGCAGAGCGCCTGATTTGCAAAACTCATGTCCATAACCACCGCCGGATGACCTTCCGCAGCCACCAGGTTGATCAACCGGCCTTCACCCAAGACGTAGATTTTGCGCTTGTCGGGCAGAGTGTATTCATCCACAAAGTCCCGCGTTTGGCGCTTGCTCACGGCCATGGCCTCGAGGGCAGGCAGGTCCAATTCGACGTTGAAGTGCCCGGAATTCGCCACCACCGCGCCGTCCTTCATCAGGCGGAAATGCTCGCCGCGGATGACCGACTTGTTTCCGGTGACGGTGACGAAAACGTCTCCCCACTTGGCAGCTTCCGCCATGGGCATCACCGCATATCCGTCCATAATTGCTTCAATGGCCCGTGTGGGGTCCGTCTCGGTGACGGCGACGTGGGCTCCCAAGCCTTTGGCGCGCAGGGAGACGCCGCGGCCGCAGTAACCGTACCCGCAAACCACCACGTGCAATCCGGCAAAAAGCAGGTTGGTGGCACGAAGAATGCCGTCGATGGTGGACTGGCCGGTGCCGTAGCGATTGTCGAAAAGGTGCTTGGTGTCGGCGTCGTTCACCGCAATGATGGGATATTTGAGCACGCCATTATTAGCCATGCTGCGCAACCGTATGACGCCCGTGGTGGTTTCTTCGGTTCCTCCGATGACGCCCGCAACCAACTCCTGCCGCTTGCTCAGGATGGCGGTAACAAGGTCGGCGCCGTCGTCCATGGTGATCTGGGGTTTCTGGTCCAGTGCCGATGAGATATGAGAATAGTACGTATCTTTATCCTCACCTTTGATGGCAAAAACGGGAATCTGGAAATCCCGCACCAGAGATGCGGCCACGTCGTCCTGGGTGCTCAACGGGTTCGAGGCGCAAACCACGACCTGTGCGCCGCCGTCCCGGAGTGCAATAGCAAGGTTTCCCGTTTCCGAGGTCACATGAAGGCAGGCAGCAATCCTAACCCCCTCGAGGGGACGTTCGGAGGCGAACCGCTTCCGGATGAGGTTCAGAACCGGCATCCATTGCCCTGCCCATTCAATCCGGATCTTCCCCTTGGCAGCCAGTTCGAGATCTTTTACATCACAAGCAAGTTGTTGCGTACCAGGCATTTAGATTCCAGACTCCTTTCGCAGTAGAGCCGCTTTATCGGTTCGCTCCCAGGTGAATTCGGGCTCTGAGCGGCCGAAGTGGCCGTAGGCGGCGGTCTTCTTGTAAACCGGGCGCCGCAGGTCGAGGGACTCAATGATCCCTTTGGGTGTGAGCATAAAGTGCTTGCGAACCAGCACCTCCAGAGCGCTGTCGTCAATTTTGCCCGTGCCGAACGTGTCTACCATAATCGAAACCGGGTCCTCGACTCCGATCGCATAGGCGAGCTGCACTTCGGCACAATTCGCAAGCCCGGCAGCGACAATGTTCTTGGCAATATAACGCGCCATGTAGGCCGCGGACCGGTCCACCTTGGTGGGGTCCTTTCCGGAAAAACATCCGCCCCCGTGGTGAGCCGTGCCGCCGTAAGTATCCACGATGATTTTGCGGCCCGTCAGGCCGGAATCGCCCACGGGGCCACCGGTCACAAACCGCCCGGTGGGATTAATGTGGTACTTGGTGTTCTGATCGAGCATGTGGGCAGGGATAACGGTCTTGATAATGCACTCCCGTACGCCCTCGCGCACCGTTTCAATCTTCGCGCTGCCCGCATGCTGCGTCGAAACCACCACGGCGTCAACACGGACGGGCTTCGATCCTTCATATTCGACCGTGACCTGGGACTTGCCGTCCGGACGGAGGAAATCCAGAACGCCCCGGCGTCGGGCTTCGGCCAGTTGCTGACATAACTTGTGCGCCATCATGATGGGAAACGGCATCAACTCTTTGGTCTCGTCGCAGGCATAGCCGAACATAAGCCCTTGATCGCCGGCGCCCCCGATGTCAACTCCCATAGCGATGTCGGGGCTTTGTCGAGTCAGGTTGGAGGTTACGCGGCACGTATCCGCCGTAAACCCAGCGTCTGCCTGGGTGTACCCGATCTTGCGGATCGTTTCCCGGACCAGGGGATCAATATCGAGCTTGGCCTTTGTAGTGAGTTCACCCACCACGTAGACGTCCTGATCTTTGGCCATACTCTCGCAGGCGACACGACCGAATGGGTCTGCCGATAGCACGGCATCCAGCACCGCATCCGAAATCTGGTCGCAAAGTTTGTCCGGATGACCCTCCGTAACCGATTCAGACGTAAAGAAGTGACGTTGCTTCAAACCAGACACGCAGGGCCTCCTTGATTAGTGTTTCAGATGGGAATGTAAAGGCTAACACGATTA
>CAVROP010000027.1:0-7157 GCA_963722675.1 uncultured Acidobacteriota bacterium | reverse complement strand
TGTTATGTAACCTACTCGTTCAGTTACATCTTGTTCTCATACGTTGTAATACTACCTAAGTTTGATGCGTCCAAGCCTGAACGACCCTACGTCGCGATATTGACAAATAAGAAAGACAACTACGAAGAAGAGTGAAAATGGGTAAGTATCAGAATAATTGCGGACGAGTACATAAAGAATTCGCTCAATGATCCGAAGATAACAGGTGCGTATATCAAAGACATAATCATAACGAGCCTGAAAGAGGCCAAGAAAGACCACAAGGATGTCTACGTAATAGCTAACCTCTGGATCGAAAGTTATAGGGCAAGATTTGAGGAGTTGAAGAGTAAGGGGCTCATAACGCATGTCGTGCATTACGGGCAAGACACTGTAAATAAAGAAGCCGGGGCATCCGGATCCGGAGAGGCCGCGAGTCTCGGCGATAACACGATAGGAGCTGCGGCACGCGTTTTACAGGGCGGCAGCGCTATGGATCCCGATGATTTAGCCCTGGTGGTGAAGGAAGCAATAGTTGAGGCCGGCCTGGGTGCGCAGAAAACAGAACAAATTAGAAAACAGAGCGTAAAGGCCGCAGCGCCACTGGAAGGGTTCCCTGGGTGCTTAAAAAACCACATATTCTGGTTTGTGGATCAGGAAGCTGCACTGATCATTTACTAGGAGCGTTTGCCGGCCGGACTGCCGAAGTGACCTTGCAGGAGTTGACCGCCAAGATAAACGCGAAGACCCATATCAACCTCGGCAATTTTAAAAACGATAACGATCCAGAAGTTAGAATTATAGTTAAATCGTTAAGGCAAAAGATTAATGCACAGCTCTAAAAGCACCAATTCCGGTTGCTCAACCCCGAACGCCGTTACGCCGATAGTACCGCCAGCAATCGTTCCTGTGGTGACAACGCCTGCACCTATAGAGGCCCCGGCAGTTACGGCGCCTGAACAGGCGAAGCCGGAAGCGCCCGCGAAAGAAACCCCGAAAGAAACCGGCGAGCAGGGCGCCCGCGCTTTTGCTTTTCCCGGACAACCTGGGTAAGATGGTCGCGCCTGGGAAACGGGCAGTCAAGGGCAGTCATACGCGGGTATTTGTATGGTCGTGGAATGCACCACCTGCGGCAAACGAAATCGGCTTACTGGCCCGCTTCAAGCTGACGCGGCCCATAGGTGCGGCTCATGTGGCTCGCTCCTATTTCGGGCTGGGAATCGCGCTTTGGAGTGGCTCACCGGCACTCACCGCGGTGCGAGTAGCGAGACGGCCCACCTGATCGAGTCGCTGCCGACCTCTGCGCGGAACCTATACAGAGAGGCCGAGTCCTTCGTCCAACAGTTCGAGGAGATATTTATTCAGGGGCCGTTTGTTTCGAACGGAGTTGAGAGCACGTACAGCGACTTTGAGATGAATCGGCACGCCTTGCTCAAGAACTGCATTTTCGACCTAGTCTCGCTCGCCTACTTCGATGAGGTGTTCTCGTCCCTTCAAGACAGGGAGCACGCATCGGTTCTGACGGATGCGCTCACCTACGAGGCAACGGGGATAGAGGCGACCCTTCCGACCGAAGACCAGGTACAAGATT
Organism: uncultured Acidobacteriota bacterium; assembly: GCA_963722675.1. GTDB lineage: Bacteria > Acidobacteriota > Terriglobia > UBA7540 > UBA7540 > CAVROP01. The sequence continues at coordinate 5,587 of CAVROP010000027.1, read as the reverse complement.
CGGGAACTGAAGAGTGCCGAGGCATTGGGAAATATTGGAAGGCTTCAAAGCAAAAATGGGCTGTCCAGGACCGCGTCGGCTGGCTGTTCGGCAAGGAGGTGTCCGCGATCTTCAGTTCGACTGCAAATGACATCGCGATAATCGTACCGGCAGCGACCCGCTCCATCGATGTCCGGGTGCGTGCGCGCTGGGCCGTCAGGTACTTGTCGAACGGCACTCCCCCAACTGCGGATGAAATTAGGTCGCTTACGCTGCTACTGCAGGAGCGTGCGAAAGCTTTGGAGAAGCTTACCGACTCGCTTCCTCATCCCGAACACGGCGGTTAAGCCCTCCCCGGCCCATGCCGCTGTCCTGATCAGATCGGCCAGCCGTCGCAGGCCGGGTGAGAGGTGACTTCCGTTGCCAGGCACGCAGCACTGGACCGCTTGCCCTCAAACAAATCTAATGGGAGAATATCGTTGGAGTGGGATGATGGCCACGAAAACGACAATCACCTGGGAACAATTCGTCGCCGCGGGCGTCGAGGGGCAGAAGTGTGAATGGGTCGATGGAGAAATCGTCCAAATGAGTCCGGTAAACTTTCGTCACGAAGCGATCCTTCTGCGCTTATTCGCGTTCATTGAGGGGTACTGTCGCCGTCACCTTGAATGGGTCGGTTTTCCGTCGAACGCAGCGTACACCATGACCTCCGGCAACTGGCGCTGCCCTGACGCATCGCTGGTGCGCCAGGAACGGTTTCGAGGTGAGCACTTCCCCGTCATGGCTGACTTCGCCCCCGATGTCGCCTTTGAAGTCCATTCCCCCAGCGACAAACCAAGTGAAATCCAAAGCAAGCGGAAGGACTACCAACAGAGCGGGGTCATCCAAGTGTGGATCGACCCCGACAAGCGCCTCGTCGAACTCATTTACCCCGACCGCCCACTGGAATACTTCCAGGAAGGCCAGCCTCTCATCATCGCCTCGCTTCCAGACTTTTCACTCGATCTCAAAGATCTGTTCGCGATCTAAGACTCATGGCCAGGTCTTGACAACGGTGCGCGCCGAAGTACTCTAATCAAGTGAGAAGGTCTGGGTTTCGGCCTACCGTGCCCTGCGAAAAAGGTGAGCTATTGACACCTCTCAGAGTTGAGATACAATGTATCTCAGCGAGGTTCGAAGCTAATGGCGACGACGATGGTACACATCCGCGTGGACGAAAAGGTGAAGAAAAGGGCCGCAAAAACACTGGCTGCAATGGGCATGTCGGTGTCCGACGCGGTACGCTTGTTGCTGGTTCGCGTGGCCGCCGAGAGGGCTCTACCCTTCCACGTGAAGGTGCCCAATCGAATCACGATCAAGGCGATGCGGGCGGCAGACCGAGGAGAGGGGGAGCGCTTTGAATCCGCCGCTGACCTTTTTCGTGAGTTAGGGATTTGAGCGTGCGAAACCTGATCGGCGGCGCACAATTTCGCCGCGACGTTAAGCTGGCAAAGCGGCGCGGCAGGGACATGTCGAAGTTGCGTGAGCTGATCTCGCTCCTCACGGCAGGCGGTGCTCTTCCGCCTAGGTACAGAGACCACCCCCTCAGAGGGGAATGGAATCATTACCGCGACTGTCACCTCGAGCCGGATTGGCTGCTCATCTACAAGATCGATGGTGACGAGCTCTACTTGGTCCGCACCGGCACGCACTCGGACTTGTTTTAGGCGGCGGAAGCGGCGACCGCAATACACGGGTACATCAGAAGCCCAAAACCGAGCGGGCGATCCGAGAATGTCTATGAAAACAAAGGACCGTGGTTAAAAACTCCGGAACAAAGCGGGAATGTTACTGATAATAAAAGAGATGCTGGTATAGTCCGGCTATACTACTGAAAATAAGTAACTTACTAAAAAGTCGGTCAACGAGACCCGGCACCGACAGATTGTCCTAGCGCCCCACGCACCTTCTTCTCCACCGTATCCACGAACGTCGTCACCACCAACCCCTCCTGCCGAAAGACCACGTGGCCGTTGCGGTCGAAGATCATCAAGGTGGGAAGCGAGGTGACACCCAAGAGCCGGTCCAGTCCCTGCGCGTATACCACAGGAGTAGTCCAGCGCTCTTCCTTGACGAACGCCGGGACGTTCGCCGGGTTTTCGTCCACGTTCACCGCCAGGAACACGGCGGCGGGCTCCTTGCGGAACTTCTCGATGACGCTCTCGAGCAGCCGCCCCTCCAGGCGGCATGGCCCGCACCAGGTAGCCCAGAACTCCAGCACCAGAATCTTGCCGTGGTAATCGGCGAGCGACAGCGGCGAGCCGTCGGTTCGCTTCAGCACATAAGCGAAGGGGTCTCGCAGCTCGGCGTTGGGCTGCCCGGAGCCCTGGAATCGTGCGGCGAGCGCGCGGCTCAGCTCGTCGTTGCGTGCCAGGATCAAGTCACCCAGGCCTTTCTCGGATCCGTGCAGCACCAGATAACAACTGCCCAGTTTGCGGCGCACTTCCTGCCGTTGCGCCGGATCGAAGGCCGGACCGGGAAACGCGAACGCCGTAGCGTACTCATCCACGGCGCGGTCGAGTTCGTTCTTCTTCACGGCCAGATCGCCCAACCGCTCGGCAGCCTGTTGCGAAGCGTAGACTGCGTAACTCTTCTCGTAATCCGCCCAAGCCTTGTCCAATTCTCCGGCCTCGGCGTAGAGCTTTCCCCGCACCAGGCTGGCCTGCGCCAGCAGCATGGCGAACGAATCGGCGGCCTTCTCGGTTCCCGAAGCAGAACGGCCCGGCTCCCGGTATTTCGCTTCCGCTTTTTCGACAAGCCGCGTGGCGTACTCAAGAGCTTTCGCGCGGTGCGGGGCATCTCCCCGCCGATCCAGCATGTCTGCTAAAGAAGCGAGCAGCGCAGGATCGTCCGGCCTCTCGGCCAGCAGTTTTTCGCCGTATTCGATGGCGGTTTCAGGGTCGTTGGCGCGCAGCGCGGACGTGTAAATGACGTTGATAACCTGCTCACGGCGCACGCTGGCAGGAAAGCGTTCGAGAAAGCCCTCCAGGTTCTTGATCAGCAATTGCGGGTTGTCCTCGGCGGGTCCGGACCGCATCTTGAAGCGCCTGAGCTTCCTGCACCTCCGGCAGGGGCTGCGAGGGCGGCGTTGCCGGAGCTTGGATTGCCGGCATCGAGAGGGGGCTGAGCAGCAACAAGAAAAAGCAGTGACAAGTGACGAGTGGCGAGTGAAGAGCCGGAAGGGGCGACAACTGGGGCCGTGCGCGTGAGTACCAACGACCGGGAACCGCGCCACGAATGCTGTGTCTTCTCCCCATCCTGCTAAATCTAAAGAGAAGCGGAAGACGGGTCAAGGCAAAACCGCTGATATAATACTCGCATCACAGGGAGCAGAGATGAGATCAGGACGAATTCGCGCTGTCTTGTTGGATGCCGGCAACACGTTGGTGTTCCCCCGGATCGAGGTCGTCATCGCCGATTTGAAGGAGCACGGACACGCCGCCACGCCGGAAGACTTCTACGCGGCTGAACGATTGGCCAAGCAAAAACTGGATGAGTGGCTTTGGCCGATGATGCGGGCGGGTACAGTTCCCGAGCAGATTGACTACTACTATTGGACGGAGTACCTGCGCGAATTCACCCGCCGGCTGGGTGTTCCGGAGGAGGGGCGAGGTGAACTCACTCGGCTTCTGGTGGCGGACTTCCAGAACATCCAACTCTGGTCTCGGGTGATGCCCGATACGCCCGCCTTTCTCGAGTGGATGTTGGCCCAAGGCTATCTTCTGGGAGTGGTTTCAAACTCCATCGGTACTCTCGAAGGTCAACTCGTAAGTCTCGGCCTGGCACGTTTTTTCAAGGCCATCTTGGATTCAGCGATCGTCGGCATTCAAAAACCCCACTCAGGGATCTTCACGTTGGCCCTTCAACGCCTGGGCGTGGAGAGCTCAGAAGCTGTGTTCGTGGGTGACACGTATGCAACGGACATCGGTGGCGCGCAACTGGCCGGGATCACGGGTGTGCTGATCGATACCGTGGGTGCTCACCCCGAGGCCACTTGTCCAAGAATCTCATCACTGCCGGAACTGAAGGCAATCCTCGAAAAGTTGTAAGACCAGGCGCTCCGGAAAGTACCGCTCCAGTGCCACCACTGCCCTGCCCACCTTCATCAACAAGCGTAGGGGGACGGCTTGCCGTCCCCTGAAGGTTACGCGCTTGACCGGCGTGGGCAGGTAGGCAAGCCCTACCCCTACCGTGCCAAGGAGTGCTACCATGCTGAGGGTGTAAACGTGCCCGTTAAGGGGGTGTGCTATGGAGGTTCGAAAACATCATCGCAAGAAAGAAGACTACAAGCTGCGCACACACATGATCCACGGGAGCTTTGACAGCAAGAAGTGGGACTACGACCATCACGTCGTCCCGCCGGTCTCCCATTCCACGACGTTTCGCTTGACTTCGCTCGAGCGCGGCGCCAAAGGCTTCGTGCAATTCGCTTCCGCCGACGAAGCCTTAAGCGGCCACATGCCGATCTACATCTACGACCGGCTGGACGAACCCACACGGGCGATGCTGGAGGAAAACATCGCCTACGCCGAGGGCGGCGAAGTCGGCGTGACCTTTGCCTCGGGCATGGCTGCGATCAGTGCGGCGCTAGGTTCGGCGCTTCGCCAGGGGCAGGAGGTGTTGGCTCACCACACCCTCTATGGCTGCACGTATAGTCTAATGACCAACTGGCTGCCCAGGTTCGGCATGCAAGTCCGGTTTACGGACTTCCTGAAGATGGAGTCCTTGCAGGAGCAGATAACACCCGCCACCCGCGTTCTCTACTTCGAAACCCCGACCAATCCGACCATGGAATTGATCGACATCGCCGGCGTACGCCGCCTCTCCGACCAGGTCAATTCCGACCGTGAGGAGCGTGATCGAATCCTGGTGATCGTGGACAACACCTTTGCCACGCCCTACTGCCAGCGACCCCTGAAACTCGGAGCCGACATCGTCGTAGAAAGCCTCACCAAAGGAGTCGGAGGATTCGGAACGGATATGGGCGGAGCCGTGGTCGCGCCGGCGGAGTGGTACAACAAAGTCATGCTCTTCCGCAAGGATTTCGGCGGAGTGCTTTCACCGCGTGCCGCCTGGGGCATCCTGGTTTACGGCCTGCCCACGCTGGCCACTCGCATGTCGAATATGCAGAAGACAGCGCAACGCGTGGCGGACTTCCTCTCGAAGCATCCCAAGGTAGCCTGCGTCCGATACCCCGGCACGGATTGCTTCCCGCAGAAGGAGTTGGCTCATCGGCAGATGATCAGTTTCGACGGATCGTTCGCTCCTGGCAGCATGATCTACTTCGTTCTTAAGGGAAGCGATTCGAAGCAGAGCCTGGCCGAGAAACTGGTGGATTACCTCGCCGAGCACGCCTATTCCATCACCCTGGCTGTCAGCCTCGGCCAGATCAAGACTCTGATCGAACATCCTTTTACGATGACGCATTCGGCTCTCCCTGACGAGCAGAAACGCGCCTTTGGCATGGATCCTGAGGGCATCCGAATATCCCTTGGCCTTGAGGATTGGCACGACATCATTCGCGACCTGGAAATTGCGCTGGAGAAGGTCTAAGGCAGTAGGCAGTGGT
>CAVROP010000026.1:0-17237 GCA_963722675.1 uncultured Acidobacteriota bacterium | reverse complement strand
CCATGTATTGCTCCATAGTCAACGTCGGGAGCACTCTCAAAACCTTTCACGTGGTCAACTCAGGCAACGTTCCGTGCAATGGCCGATACCCTTGTTCGCCCGACGGGAAATGGCAGGCGGCTGTGGGTTTTTCCAGCCTTGAGGCTCCGAGGGGCGATTTTTTCTCCAACGCCCGAGTTTCCTGCATCGCCGGTCCTTGCTCCTTCACAAAGATACGGTATGACGGCTTCTCGCGCGGCGGACCCAGCGTTCGGGTGGAGGTCCTTGACTGGTCCGACACGACGACCTTTCTTTTCGAAGCGGAAGTGTTCCGTTCGATGACCAGCGACAGCGTGAGGTCATCGTATCCTGTGATCTTCGGCCAGGCGCTCCATTTCGCCGTGCCGGCCAATGCGGAAGGACTTTGCATTGAGGCGGAAATCGACCGCCAACCGATCGTCTTTCCGCTGGGGCCGCCGCTCAACCTGAGCTGGGCCACGTGTAGTGAGAGCGTGAACCCTGACCACACCGAAGTCTACCAGTGCGAACTGAAACCGGGGTACGGTTTTAAGTGAACACCTGAATGCGAGGCTTCAGCATGATGATCATCGGCAGTACGCCTGGACTCCAAGTGATCGGAAGATGGGCGGAGGAGTTATTGGCCTCCAGGGTGGGCTGGCCGCCTGCTTACGGCCTGCACCCTCTGTCTCTTCTTAGGCGCGCCGTCTTATTTGCGGGGACAAAGCGCAAGCGCGAATGGCGAACAACAAAGGGTCATCATTGACGCGCACGCGTCTGCGCATCCTTTTCCCCATTTTTGGGAGCGGACGTTTGGCTCGGGCCGGGCCATCCTTTCGCTGCGCGAGAGCTACCGCGAGGATCTGAGGGCGGTGAAGCACGCCACCGATTTTGAGTACATCCGCTTCCACGCCATTCTGGATGACGAGGTGGGATTGTACGATGCCGTGCCGGGTCCGAATCCCAGGTACAATTTCTCTTACGTAGACCAGATTTATGACGGACTGCTTGCGAACGGAGTTCGACCTTTCGTCGAGCTCAGCTTCATGCCCAAAGCGCTGGCCTCTACTCCCAAACAACAGGGCTTCTGGTATCACCCGTATGTGGCGCCGCCAAAGGATTGGAGTCTTTGGCAGGATCTGATCCGCCACTTCGCAAGCCATCTCATCGCACGCTATGGCATTGAGGAAGTCTCGAAATGGTATTTCGAAGTTTGGAACGAGCCCAATCTTGACTTCTGGGCAGGCGAGCCGCGGCAGGCAAGTTATTTCACTCTCTATGACCGGACGGCACAAGCGCTCAAGAGCGTCAGCCCTCGAATTCGAGTGGGCGGTCCTTCCACCGCCCAGGCTGCGTGGGTCAGCGAGTTCGTTCGCCATTGCGTAGATACGAATGTGCCCCTGGACTTCGTTTCCACGCACGTTTATGGCAACGACACGGCGGAAAACGTTTTAGGTTCGCACGAGACAGGTCTCCCGACTGGAGATGGTCATTCGCGCGGTCCAGAAAGTTCACGAAGAAGTCAAAGCCTCGGTTCGTCCCGATTTGCCGATCGTTTTCAGTGAGTACAACGCAAGCTATATGAACGAACCGGACGTGACCGACTCTGCCTTCATGGGGCCATGGCTCGCCTACACGATCAGCCGCTGCGACGGCCTGGTGGACATGCTCGCCTATTGGAGCTTTCTCCGATGTCTTTGAAGAGCAGGGAGTAGTAAAGAAGCCTTTCTATGGCGGCTATGGCCTCGTGGCGGCAGGCAACATTCCCAAGGCTTCGTTCAATGCGTTTGCGCTGCTCCATCGCTTGGGATCGGAACGCATCACGATAGATTCCGATTCGGTGCTGGCCACCCGGCGCCAGGACGGCGCGCTGGTTATCGCGGTCTGGAACTATGCCTCGCCTGGGGAGACGCGTCCTGCGCGCGAGTTGACGCTTGAACTGAGGGGCCTGGAAGCAATGCGCTACGCGAGCATTTTCCGGCTGGACGACGAGCACGGCTCGGCGCTCACGGCTTGGGAGGCAATGGGCAAACCCAACTTCCCATCCCGCGAACAGCAGCAACTCCTGCGCGAAGCGGGCCGCCTGCCAGCACCGGAGATTCGGCAGCTAGGTGCGGGTGATCCCGCGCCGCTCACGCTAACTCTTCCTCCGCACGGTCTCGCCTTGATCGAGATCTGGAAGTGAAGCGGCCTCTTGGAGAGCAGGTCTGCGCTACCTTGCTGGGGCAGAGCCGGGCGTTGGGGCGCGGGAGTCCCGCCCGCTGGAGCGAGGGCATCGTGCCCGCGCGCGGAAGCGGGACGCACCCTTGACAGCGGGCGGGACGCCCGAGCTACAAAGACCGGAGCAAGGCAATCGGGAGCGTGGCGAATACTCCTCCAAGCGGCAGAAGGTTTCCCTGGTCGGCAGCCCGGGATCGCAGCTTTTCGCCGGTGAGAACGTTGAGCCATTCGGAAGGCGCTTTGTTGGGGAGCGGTAGCGCATTGTCTGCCCAAACGTTTTCGCCGGTGGGGTAACGGCCCGGCGGAACCAGCCGGGTGACCAATCTCGGCACAGCAGTGACCGCCCAAGCTCGCTTCAGGCGCCTGACAAACGCGAACACGTTCTCTTGCTTGGAACCAATAGCCTGCAACGGTAGATAGGAACCGGCGAGGTATAAGTCGATGTGAACGCGGCGGAAGGTGAGAGCCCTGGAAGTTACGAAGAGCTTGATTCGGCCGTCCTGCCAACGATCCAGCAAGTTGTGGAGGAGGTGCGAACGATTTTGCTGCTCTTGCTGCGCGAGCTCGGCAAGGAGGCTGGCGCGCCGCCGGAAATCGACCGGACCGCGGTTATCGGGATCAACCAGCCTGAGGTCCCAAAGCTCTGAGCCCTGGTAAAAGTCCGGGACACCCGGGCTGGTGATCTTCAGCAAAAGTTGGGCAAGGGAATTAAGCGCCCCGTAAAAAGCGACTTCTCCGCGAACCTGAAGGAAGTCTCTTAAGAACCTGTTGTCTTCGGATTCCCGGGTGATGCCTCGAATGAAGTGAAGAAGCGCTCGCTCATGCCGGACATTGGGGCGCGTCCACTTTGTATTGACCATCGCTTCTCGCGTCGCCTTCACCATGTAATGTTGAAGGCGCTTTCGGAAGTCGGCCCGGTCGCGGTCACGGAAGGGCCAGGCGCCAAGCATAGTCTGGTACAGGAGGACTTCCTCGTTTGGATCGGGGACCGGGCGATTTTTGACGAGCCTCTTTTTGGATTTGTTCCAGGCCGCCCACTGTTGGAGCTTTTCGTCCCAAAGAGAGGGAAGCTCAGAGAGTACGTTGATCCGCGCGCGTACGTCCTCCGCCCGCTTGGTGTCATGGGTGGTTGTGGCATTGAGAGTGTGACGGTTGTGCTTCTGCCGCTTGCCGAGAAACTCATGGAAAGCAGCGGGCGGCACGCCATTCGAGCTAGGATCGCCACCGACCTCATTGAGTGAAATCAGGCGGTTGTAAACATAAAGGGCAGAATCCTCGACGCCCTTGGCGGTGATCGGACCCGTGAACTGCTGCCAGCGCATGACAAAGGCCAGCCGGGCTTCCCGTTGTTCGGGCACCACGTGCGCCCGCTCCCGCAACAAGAGGACGTCGCTGATGAAATCAAAGCACTCCGGTCTCAAGCGGGGATTCCGGCGTCGAGCGGCTTCCAGGGCTTTCGTGATGTAGGGCCGGCGCTCCTCATTGCCTATCGAGAAACCGCGGACATAAGTCCGGTAGACCGGCAGGCACGCCGTGGTCTCGACAAGGGCGTGGGCCAGCTCGGACCGCGGCAGGTCACGCGCGTAGCGGTCGCGTTCGGCCAGGAGCGCAAGGTAGTGACCCAGGGACCGCATTTCCACGCGCAGGAGATTCGCCATCACCTCTCTCTTCTTCCGATACACCAGGTCCTCATAAGAGATCGGGCGCGCCTGTGAACGATTCGTAGATGTGATCCAACCTCCGGCAGCCCTCCGGGTCGAGGAATAGACCATTGAAGGCGTTGAGCGACGCATATCCGGTTGCTCCGCAGATCGGCCACTCGCGAGGCAAGGCTTCGCCATCAGCAAGAATCTTCTCTACCAGTACAAAGAAAGGAGGGTGACCATCGCCCAAGGACCCGCCTGAGACACGCTCCTGGAGCCGGCGCAGATAACCCAGAGGGTCGCGAAGGCCGTCGACGTGGTCAATCCGTAAGCCCGTCACCAGGCCCTTTTCGATCAGCCTCAGGACTAAGGCATGCGTGGCCTCGAAGACCAAGGGGTCTTCCACGCGGACGCCGACGAGATCCGTGATGGTAAAGAACCGGCGGTAATTGATCTCGTCGTTGGCCGATAACCAGTAAGAAAGCAGGTACGCCTGCTCAGCCAGCAAACGGTCTAAGAGAACAAAGCTGGCGGGATCTCTCCTGCGGCCGTTAAATACCCTCACGTTCTCATTCAGGAACTCCCGCACTTCAGGGGAGTTTTGATATAAATTCCACAGCCTTTCCTTGATGGCTTCCCTCTGCAACCGCCGCTCGCCCGCCATTTCAGTGGAAAGCGTGGTGCGCTCGGGAAGGTTGTTGGTGGCGGCGAGAATACCGCCAAGTTCACGAAAGGCGGGGAAGTCAGCGCCGACTTTGTGGCCCAACTCATCAAGCCGGTGGTGCAACACGAGGAGATAAGACTTGGGCGCGACCGGCAGCTTGGTATCGAAGTAATAGATGAAGAAACCCGCCTGTTCGAAAACCAGTTTGAGCTCCTGGTTCTCGAGCGCCGCCGCGTAAGGGCGGCCAAGAATCGGCAGCAGGACCTTGTTTCGCGTTAGCGTGCGTGGGGGGTGCCAATCAATATCAAAAAACGAAGCGTAGGCAGAGCCTGGGCCGTCTTCGAGCACATCCATCCACCAGGGATTCTCGCTGCCGGCCACCATGTGGTTGGGAACAATGTCCAGAAGAAGACCCATATGGCGGCCGTGGAGCTCCGTCGCCAGCGCCTCGAGTTCCTGCTCGCTGCCGATTTCGGCATTGAGGTGGGTCGGATTCGTGACGTCGTAGCCGTGGCCACTTCCGCGCCGTGCCTGAAGGAGCGGCGAGGCATAGATATCCGTCACACCCAGTTGGTCAAGGTAGACCGCCAGGGCGCGCGCGTGTTCGAAGCGGAACTGCCCGCTGAACTGCAGGCGGTAGGTGGCGGAAGGAATGCGCAGTTTGGACATGAGCTGGAGATGCGAAATTTGAAATTTGAGATTTCAAATTCGACAATCGAATTTCGGGTTTCCCGTTTCGAGTCAGGCGATGTGCAGAGAAAGCTTCTCCGCCAAGGCGCAAAAGTGATCCACCCAAGCTTTTGAGTTCTCATCTCCTGCTCGGGCCTTTTCCAGAGCGCCGCGATATGCCGTTTGTGCCAGGTCGTAACAAATGTTCTGAATCTTCGCGAGATTCACATCCAGCGGCAAAGAGCGAGCCAAGTCCACCGCAGCGTCTAGCGTCTTGATAGGCTGCACTTGGGTGGGATCGCCCCGGAGTTTCTCTGCCATCCTTTCGAGACTCATTCGCAGCGTGTATTCCAGAGTCGTCACATCAAGAGAGGCTTTCGCCGCCTCCGCATCATCGATGAGTTTCCGAATGCCGCCGACGTCCAACGGTTCACTGCCCAGCGCGCGCCGCAGCCGGGTGTTCAAAACGAATTCCGCCGCCGCGTAGAAAGCCTGGGGAATCGTCAGAGAGCCTCCCATCCTGACCAGAGTTTTTATCATCGACATCAGAGGCGGATAGAGATTGCCAAAAGCCGCCTCAGCCTCGCCCCAGGCGGACTCTGCGATGCGATTCAAGATTCTTTGCTGTTCATCTCGGAAGAGCACGTTGAAGGCATAAGCTTCTCCTTCGAATTCCTGTTGCAGGATTCGATTCACCTCATCCATGTCGCCGCGCGAAAGAACTTCTTTTATGCTCTCCACGAAGGCCCTGAAGGCTTTGGCGCTTGCCGCCTTCAGGACACCTCCGGCAGGGTTGAAGTCGCCGCGCTCGAAGGCGGCGAAGCCCAACACGGCGGACTCCTGCGTAATTTCGGATGTAAACCTGGCGAGGCCCGCCGCGAGTTGCTGCTCCTGCTTGTCGCCCTGTACCAGATTCAAGCCGGCTTGGCGCTCCACTTTGTATTGATAAATACGGGTGTCGGTTTCGTAGGGTTCGAAAAGAGACCGGATGGCGTAGTGAGCGCCAACCTTGCGTAAGTCAACAAAAGCCGGCCTGACGAACTTCTGGTAAATGCGGGCGCCATCCTGATGCTCGGGGATATTGCTTTTTGCCTGGCTCAGCTTTTCGACGAAAACGCTTTCCCGCTGGTCCCCAAAGAGTTGCTCCGCCAGTTGGACGGCGCGGCCGGCATACTGAATCACCTGGACGGTTTCAATTCCGGATAGCTCATCGAAAAACCAGCCGCAACTCGTGTACATCAGCATGGCGTGGCGCTGAAGTTCCATGAGCTTCCAGACGGCTAATCGTTCGGAATCTCCCAGCGGTCGCACGGCATGCCTGGCCAGGAACCTCTCCAGGCTCGCAGGCGAGCGGTCCAGGACGACATCGATGTAATCGTTCCGCGCCGCCCAGGGATCCTTCAGCACTTTTTTGCTTTCTCCTCGAAGAGCGGGACCAGGGTGTCGCGAAGCCAATCGAGGGCCTCGCGCAAGGGGGCGCGCCACTGCTGGTTCCAGCCCGCATGGCCGCCGGAGTTGCAGCCACAATTGCTTCGCCAGCGTTCGACGCCGTGGACGCAGCTCCACGAGCTATTTTCAAATATCTCTACCACGATGGGTCGGAGGGTGCCGATCGAGATACAGCCCGTAGTTGATGAGTTCGGCCAGGCATTTGGACTCGATGTAATCCAGGGCATAGGCGAAAGCCATTTCGCCGAACTTGTGGTGGTGGCCGTAGGTTTCGCCGTCCGTTGCGATGTGCACCAGTTCAGGCCAGGAGCGGGTCTCCTCGGAAAAAGCTCCGAGCAGCCGTTCGGCAAATTGCTCGCCGTTGTCCAGAACTCCCTCGAAGGCTACGGAGCGCGAAATAGGTCCGTCGTAGAAGAAAACATTGAGGGTCTTCCCCGAGGGCAGCCGACACCGTAAACCGTGGTGGGATCAATGGAGCTGTTGCTGACTTCTTTCCAATCGCTGCCACTTGTCTCCCTCACCCTGCTGGCCTGGTTAGGGGCGAGGACGGTGAACTTGATCCCCAAGTGAGGCCAGGACTTCCAAGGTGGCAAGATCCACGGCAGTTTCCGGCAGCCACATCCCTTCAGGCCGGCGCCCAAACCTGTGCTCGAAGTCACGAATTCCCCAGAACGCCTGAGTATATTTATCGCGCTCGTTCGCCAGAGGCATGATCATGTGGTTGTAAGGCTGGGCGAGCGCGGAGCCGTGCCCGGAGAAAGCCTTGCTGCTCTCGGCATCGGCCTCGAGAATGGCCGTATACACAGCCGGATCGTTCGCCTCGATCCAGGAGAGCAAAGTCGGGCCGAAGTTGAAGCTGATCTTGGCGTAGTTGTTTACGATCTTGACGATGCGCTTTTCCTTGTCCAGAATCCGCGCGGCGGCGTTCGGCGCGTAACATTCGGCATTGATCCGCTCATTCCAGTCGTGGTAGGGATGCGCCGATTCCTGAAGTTCGATGGCTTCGAGCCAAGGATTCTCGCGGGGCGGCTGATAGAAGTGTCCGTGAATGCAGATATATCCCATGGGCTTCGGTTAGATCACTTCACGCTGGAAGACCGAAAACGATTCCGGGCAGAGACTCAATTGAACTGTTCCGCTGGAATTGCACCGCGGCGGAACGGAACTGCCGGGTCCCCGCCAACGATCATCGGCGGAGTCCAAGACTTTGCTCCAGCCTCCCTCAGGAACAGCCAGCAGGACAGAGTTCGGCTCTTTGCTGAAGTTCGCCATCACGACTGCTTCGCCGGCATCGCTCCAACGGCGGATCAGCAACACCTTTTCCTGTTCCAGGCCGCAGGCCTCGAGACGCTTTTTGTCCGGCCGTGCCAGGCCCGGAAGCGTCCTCCGCAAGTTGATCAGTTCCTGATAAAACCCACACATTATTCGATGCCATCCAGTGTGGCGCCGACTGTGATCCAGCTTGCTTCGAAGGAAGGTGGCCTCGTCCTGCGGGTCGGGCGGCGAGCCTTGCCAGCAAAAGGAGGCGAACTCCGCCTGGCGGCCGCGGCGTACTGCGTCCGCCAATTCCGCATCTGAGTGGCTGGTGAAATACTGAAAGGGGGCGCGCTCGCCCCATTCCTCACCCATGAAGAGCAGGGGAATGTACGGGGAGAGAATCACCATTCCCGCAGCGAGTTTCAACGCTTCGAAGCTCACTAGTGTGCTCAGGCGGTCGCCGAACAGGCGGTTGCCGACCTGATCGTGGTTTTGAGAAGAGACCACGAACTGCCGCGCCGGGACATGACAAGAGGAATTGCCATGGCGCCGTCGGCGATAGGCGGAATACTGGCTGGAATAGACGAAGCCTTCCGTGAATGCCTTTTCGAGATGCTCAAGCTTTCCAAAATCCTGGTAATAGCCGGTTTGCTCGCCGGTGAGCAAGGTGTGCAGGGCATGGTGGAAGTCATCGCTCCATTGGGCGTCCAACCCGCATCCGCCCGATTCCGCAGGCTGGATATAGCGGACATCGTTGAAGTCGCTCTCCGCAATCAGGTGAATTTCACGCGCCGCTTGTCGAGCAAACTCGCGCACCGACCGCGCCAACAACTGTAGAAAGGGTTGCGCATTGCGGTCCACGATCCCGTGGATGGCATCCAGGCGGAGAGCGTCGATGTGAAAATCCCTCAGCCAGTAGAGAGCGTTCTCGGTGAAGTACCGTACCACCTCGTCGCTCTCCGGGCCGTCGAAATTAAGGGCTTGCCCCCAGGACGACCGATACTGGCTGGTGAAGTAAGGTCCAAAGTCACGGAGGTAGTTCCCCTCGGGACCCAAATGGTTGTAGACCACATCAAGCACAACCGCCAATTTGTGCTCATGACAAGCGTTAACCAGCTTGGCAAGACCGTCGGGGCCCCCGTAACTATTCTGCACGGCGAAAGGATAGACGCCGTCGTAGCCCCAATTACGGTTTCCCGGAAACTGCGCTACAGGCATCAACTCAAGAGCCGTTATCCCGACTTTTCTTATGTCCTCCAAATGAGAAAGGATGGCATCGAACGACCCCTCGGGCGTGAACGTACCAACGTGGATTTCATAAATGATGTAATCGTCAAGGGAAAGTCCTCGCCAGTTCGCATCGCTCCAGCGGAATGCCCGCGGGTCCACAACTTGGGAAGGTCCGTGAACACCGGCCGGTTGAAAGGAAGAGGCTGGGTCGGGTCGGTCCTTCTCGCTATCGAGGCAATAAACGTAGGGCGTTCCGGGCTCCACCCCTGCGACGACACCCGCGTGATAACCGCAGAACCGCTTCTCCAATGGAATCAATCGATCGCCGCCGCGATTCGAGACATGCACCGTCGTGGCTGCTGAGAAGGCGTCCCGCGGGTCGAGAATTCGCACCTCGACGTTCTTTGCATGAGGAGCCCACACCAGGAACTGGCATTGGCTCCCTTCGAGCAGGGCTGCGCCCAAGGTCAGACTCATACTTCCTTTTTGTGGTGGTACCCATTGAGATTGTAGCAGATTACCTCGCTCATTAGCGTATGAAGCCGCTGTTACTGTAAGTTGGACATAGCCAATTCTTCATTGGCATAGAGCTCCAGAACACTGTCGAGGTGAAACTTCCTGAAGGCGCGGATGAGTCTCTCTGGAGCTGCAAAAAACTTGATCCGGCCTCCTGCCTGTCGAACCAGGTTATAAGCGCCCGCAAGGGCGCCAAGTGTATAGCTATCGGCGACGGACACTTGCGCGAGGTTGATGGCGAAGTTCCTGGCGCCCTCTTCCAGCAATTCCCGTATCGCGTCATAAAGAGCGTGAACGGACCGTTCGTCGGCGAGAGGTCCCCTGAGGTCGATGACTGCCACACTGCGCACCATTTGGCAGGACAGGCTGGCGTCCGGTTCCTGCAGAGGGAAGAACTCATATCCGTTCAGCGTATCCTCTACGTGAGTCCGCATACACCCTCCTTTCGGATCGCTTGATGACCCGCTCGATGACCACGCGTCTTCACCTTTTTCGCAATTGCGTTCGCAGAAAGATCATTTCTCCCGGGTTGCAGCAGCTCGCGCATATTCCACCGTGCCCTGGAGAGCTGCGACTTGGAGTTTCCGATGGAACAGTCCCGAAGCTTGGCAATTTCCGTATGGCGATAACCTTCCAGATCATGAAGAACGAGTACGGCTCGCCGGCCTTCGGGAAGCTGCGTGATGGCCCGCCGGATCAGTATGCGATCAATCAGGCCGACCAGCGTTCAGTCCTCCGCTCCATACTCCCGCCGAACGGGTTCTTCCTGGGACACATCTGCGTGTTCGAAGGGTACGAGTTGAAGACGTTTCCTGCGATGATGCATAAGTACAACGTTAACCGCAACGCGATGGAGCCAAGTGGCAAACGCCGACTCGTTACGGAAGGTGGAGATTTTGCGAAAGATCTGGAGGAAGGTCTCCTGGGTTAAGTCCTCCGCCTCGCTCGAGTCTCCTGTCATGCGGACGCAAAGCAAATAGACTCGCCGCTCGTAGGCGTGGAAAAGGGCTTCGAAAGCCTTCTCGTCACCGTCTTTGGCTCGAGCGATCAGCCAAGTCTCGACCTGGGGGTGGGTTACTAAATCGGTGCCCATTGTGCGCCTCGTTTCTGTTACCTGCCCCGTCGTTCGAACGTTGGAAATAACCTGCAATAAACGCTCCCGCAACGTCATTGCCAAAAGGCGTATGAGCAGCACCCCGGGGAGTTATTCGCTTCTTCCTGAACAACATGCAAGCTCGTTGGGAATGAGCAGGACGTGACGGCGGCTGTAAAAATTACCGTGTAGGACGAGCAAAGTCCGCCCCCTACGGAGAAGCTCATTTTTCGCAGGACCAGATCTTCTCGAGCGCTTGTAACCGTGAAAAATCTACAGGAAAACTCTCCCAGCCGGGAGGATTCGCGAAGGAGGGATCAACCCTAAGACCCAAGAAGCCCGCTGAATGTGAAGGAGTTACACGCCACTCGGTTCTTTGGCCGGGTGATTGCTACCAAATAATGGCAGGGCAAAAACGGAAATGTATTCTGGGTTTGATCGAAAAGCCGGATTACTACCGTTTTGTGGCCGTTTCGAGAACTAACGAGTGTAGGCTCTAACAAGGAGGCGACAGATGAAAACCCTTACCGGATTGCTGACGGCACTGGTGCTGTTTGGGGCGACGCTCTCCCTCAAGGCAAGCAATAACGAGCAGCAACTCCACAAGGCGGCTAATGTTCTCAGCGAAATCATGAGGGCACCGGATAAAGGCATCCCACAGGATCTGCTGCGAAAGTCGGTGTGTGTCGGCGTGGTTCCATCCGAACTGAAGGCGGCTTTCATTTTTGGCGGCACCTACGGCCGCGGCGTTCTACTTTGCCGAAGGCACGGGATGGGGACGTGGGGCGCGCCTTCGATGTTTACTTTGGGTGGCGCCAACTTCGGATTCCAGATTGGTGGTGAGGCGACCGACGTTGTTTTTCTGGTGATGAACCCGGAGGGCGTGAAGAAACTGCTCCAGGATAACGTCAAGCTGGGCGCCGACCTATCCGCCGCGGCGGGGCCAGTGGGGCGCACGGCCGAAGGGGCCACCGACGCAGAGATGCATGCTGAAATCCTCAGTTACTCGCGCACCCGTGGCTTGTTTGCCGGAGTTTCGCTCGACGGCGCCGTACTGAAACAGGACAACGACGACAACAGGCGGCTGTACGGACGTAGGGTGAGCCCGAGGGACATCCTCATCAGGGGCACTATGGAATCTCCTCCTGCGGCTCGGCCATTGGATCGTCTTCTGACAAAGTATGCCCCTCGTGGCGGTGCTCCTTTTCACGAGGGCTAGTTCTTCTTGCGTCGCACACGAGCACTAGCCTTGTAGACAACAGTGAGACCTTTGCAAGAAACGAGTGTGTAGCCAAGAGACGTCATACAGACGGGCAGTGGCTGTGTTTTGCAACCGTCGAGCGCCGCTCCCCCCAAGCTCTCATCCTGAGCCCATTCACTGTCATTCTGAGCCCATTCACTGTCATTCTGAGCCCATTCGCTGTCATCCTGAGCCCATTCACTGCCATTCTGAGCGAAGCGAAGAATCTCGCTCTGCCGCCCAGGGTAAACTTCGCGAAGGATCTGCTTTTGCCGCGACCCGCGACGGCGCGCGAGCAGGTGGCCGGCCTTCGGTGAGCATTCCAACGCTAACGATGCATCTCACGTCGCGGCCCGGTGGGTGAAGCGGGCGCGCCAGCTTCTTCGCCAGTTCCTCAAAGCCTTCGGGGTATATTGGCCTGCCCATCACATCGCTGGGCCAGTTGAGCTTGCCCACTGTGTCGAGCGTGAACCGCATCCAGCGTGACTCGTCGCTCTTCGCCTCGCCCGTATCCGTCTCATGGACAACTTTGGAGTCCACACGAATCGTGTTAAGTGTCCCATTGCGATTCCTGAATCCTTCGATGTTGGCGGGGGGGATACCCAGCGGCCCCTTCCCTTCGGCTAGCCATTCATAAATGGTCTTGGCGATCCTCGTATTCTTACAGACCAGAATGAAAACAGGCGGGCGGCTGTCAGTCCCTTGCTTCAGCCAGTGACCACGCAGCGTCTCCCACAAGCCGCCAAGCATGGCGATGGGAGTGTGGGCATATTTGAGGATAGCTTCGGGTTTTGGGCTCCCCTTTTTTCCGCCACGCTCCGCCGGTGTCAGTTGGGGAATAATCCAATGCCAAATGTTGAAGTAGCCGGGTATCTGCGCGCCTGTAGTGTCGCGCACAGCCAGTTGCGGAATTTTCACCAGGCCCGATTCAATGGCGTCGATCAAGCCGAAGTCACTCACCACCCACGGGAACGGTTTGTTGGTTTCCTGTCCCACCCTTCCCAGGAAGTAGGGTGTTGCGGAAAGGTCAACGCAGAAGTTTATCCCCCGTAATTTGTCGATGCGGTCCAGCCCGTCAACCCAAACCGTTGCTTCCTGCTTGTCGGAAAGCCAGTCATCGCGTTCGTCTTCGTCCATCTCATCCCACTCATCCGGTCGCTCCTGGCCGATCCGGTAGGCGTGGTGTGCCTCATCGTTGAATACGAGAATGTTCTGTTTCCCGCCAACTTCGCGGCCTAACACTCGGGCAATCAGCGAGGTGTCGCTTTCCACGTAACGCTCGGACTCGACTGTCACTTTCTTGAGGGTGCCGTCTTTATCCAGCTCCTCCTTGCGCACTTCCAGCATCCCCGCCGCGACTTGGCGCTCGTAGTCCCTCAGCCTCAAATATCGGGACCCGCGCGCCGTCGTGGTTTTCGGGCCGATATTGATGGTTTCCTTCACCCGCACCTTGACGCCGGCCTTAGTGACCTTTGCGCCCACTCCGCCAGTTTGCACGGCCTGCGGCTCGAAAACGTGCCAGTTGGTGACGATCACCTTGCCCTGGCTCAACAAGGGCATGAGGTGTGAAGGCACAAGGTCCCTCGTGCGATAGATACTCGCTTCTCCTCTCTCAGGGTAAAGCTCGTTCAGGCGATTCTTGATTGTCACGTTCGGGCAGACTACCAGCACCACATCTGAGAACCGGCCGTCGCTCCGGTCATTCACTTTGTTTAGGACGCTCCACGCGATGAGCATCCCGATGACGGTTGTCTTGCCCCCGCCTGTCGCCACCTTGCAGGCGTAACGAAGGAAGCCCGTTACGCCTTCCTTCTTGCGGTCCTCGCTGGGTTCGTCACGCGGGACTGAGACACCTTGCAGGAAATCGCTTCGGGCCTCGGTCAGAAAGATTACGGTAAGCGCTGCTTCCAGTTGGGCAAAGAAAAGGCGTTTGTCGCGTCCGTCCCGTGTCCACCATTGAATCAGGTCGAGAGTAGTACGGCTCGCCCCCGGAGTGCCCGCCTTCTGCCAAGCCTCGAGCCGCTCTCGAATGAGGCTAACGAGCGCCAACTCGTATCCGGTTGGGTACTCTTGCGAGGCGCGCAAAACTCTGGCGTCCAGTGTCCAAGGTTCCTTTTGGTCACGTGGGGGAAAGATAACGGGTGGGCGTCTGCCCTTGCGCCGCTGCGGCTGTTCGCCTTCCTGGATGTACCAATACTCGGAAGGCTTCTCGAACGGCGAATTCAGGATGGGTTCGGATACTTCGAAGCTCACTTTGCCTCCAGCGCCTTCGGCGAATCCGCATTCCGAATTCCGGATTCCGAATGGCCGCCTCTGCGGATTTCCTCCAATTTTCTCAGGAAGTCTTCCCGTTCCTGCGCTCGTTCGTCGGCTCGCCGCGTCTTTTCCGTGACGTAGCGTCGTCCCTTCAGGTTGGAATCTTGCAGCGAGCGCGCCCAGGCCCCCAGTTGCTTCGAAATGCTGTCCGTCTGGGTCTTCAGATTGCGGACTTCGAATTCTAGATTCCGGAATGGGGCGATGACCTCGAACAAGTGAAGCATGGACCGCACTTCCCCCGCAGACCCTCGAGCGATGTACAGGAAGGTCAGGAGTTCCTGGACGGTTCCTCGCTCAAAACCCTCCGCAATGTTGTTGGAAACTGAAACCGCGGCGCGCTCGATCTGGTCGCGGAGGCTATGGCGCTTTTGGAATTCTGGCTTTTCCGTCAGCGCGTAAACGGCGGCGGCAAGCTGGATTGCCGATTTCCACACCGGCAATTCTTCGAATTGCTGGTACTTCATCGTGAGCTCCTTTCCCACAAATGCGGAATTCAGATTCGGAATCCGGAATTCAGATTCGGAATCCGGAATTCAGATTCGGAATCCGGAATTCAGAATTCGAAATCACGGCAGCTTCTGCACTGCCAATAGTTCGTTCCCGCGCTCATCGATCACCTTCACCGCGACTTGTCGAGTCTCCCCGGCCTCAAACGGTGCGCTCACCGTGCCCGCCAGATGTTCCCACACGCTTTCTTCGTATTCGCCCTTAAGGGCCTTCTTCAAGTTTTCCCAGGCGCCCGTTCGCGGAAAAAATGCCTGGCTCACGTGGAAGCAAAGGCCGTTGTAGTCCGTATCGAGAAACCATGCGGGGACTTCTTCGCCCCTTCGGTGGTAGGGTTCCATCGTCGCGGGGTCGAATACGTCCAGGCCCAGCAATTCCACTTCGTAGCGCTGTGGGTCGGCCTTCGTCTTGCCCTTCACCCGGCGTAACTCTATCTCCGGCAAGCCGCAGACACTGAAGATCTGGCTTGAGCGCATGTTCTTCAAAAGGTCGCCCATCATAATGTCGGGTGTGGCCTGTACGTAGGTCGCCGGAATGCCCACGACTTCCGCGCATTTGCTCACCAGATCGCGCGCATGGGGTTGAATGGCGAAGCCGATCACGTAAAGGTGCGTGTGGTCTTTGGCGTGGGCTTCCCGCGCAGCCTCATAAACCAGTTTTTCACTCACCGCGCCGTTTTCTGGGCCAAAGACAAAAGCCACGAGCTTGGCGGAAAGCGGTAGAACCTTCCCGTTCTTTTCGGCGGCCTCTTGCACCGCTTCTGCCAGAGTCGGAGTCTGGCCGTTTGCCGTGGCGTCAACCAATGCTTCCGCCGACAGCGAAAGCGTCTTGGCAGGGGGACGGACGTTCCGTAGCGTGACCGTGCGGTTGCCTTCCAGGCGCAGCACCGGACTCTTACGCAGAACCTCAAGCATTCGGTCCACAAACGAGCCGTGCTCTTCGGCTGACACAGCGCCGGACTCTTCACCAGCCGCCTCCCAATCAACCGGAGTGGGGATTGTGGCCTCGACACAGAACGGCCCGGTCACGCGGGTAATCTTGTTATCCACTTCGGGCCTGTCCACCAGCACTTCTTCCCTGGGCGGCTCATTGTTGGCGATACTCTCCAAGGTTACGTGAGGCACGATGCCGCCCACCTCTTCGCCCTTCTTGTTCTGCTTCCGCTGATAGACGAAGCCTCCCGCAGGTCCGCGAGAGTCTTGACTGAGTTCGTACCAGGGGAATGTACCCGTCAGCAGCCGTTGCCGCGCCAGTGCCAGCGGCACACGGCTACAGTCAATCGTCATCCACCGTCGGCCCCATTGTTCCGCAACATAGCCTGTGGTGCCACTGCCGCAGGTGGGGTCGAGGACGAGGTCGCCGGGGTCGGTCGTCATAAGCATGCTGCGTTGGACGATTGACGTGAACGTCTGAACGACATAAACCTTCGGATCGCTCCGACTCTGGACTGCACCGCTTATGTCGGTCCAGAGATTGCTTATCTGGGCTGGTGCAAAGTCGTCCTTAAAGCGGCGGTAATTGAGCTTTCCTTTGGAGCTGATGTGCAACCTTCCGGCACTCCCGAGTCGTGACAGGCCCGTGAGATCGCTTTTGAACGTCCCGGCTCCAGGGGTAAAACGCATCCCCTGATATTCAAACTCGCGGACATCGCCCTCACCGGCAGGCCGTGAGCTTGTAATGTTGTCAACGCGGAAAAGCCGTGCCCCTGGTGGCAGCGACTCAGTTTGCGCCATTTCACCCTCGGTGGCTGGTCGGCTTGTGCCACCAGACAGCATCACTTGGTCGTATCGGCTCTCCGCTTCCTCGCTTTTTTCTGCGTACAATTGGCGGTACTTGGTTCGGCCAGAGTCTTTCGCGTACTGGAGGAGGAAGTCTGCCGTGGTGCCGAGATACTTCCTCCCTTCACTTGTAGTCTTGCGAACCGTAATGATTGACAGAAAATTGTCTGTCCCGAAAACCTCGTCGAGCAATTCCCGAACGTGATGGACGTTCTCATCGCTGATCTGTACGAAGATGCTTCCACTTGGCGCGAGCAAGTCACGAGCCAGCAGGAGTCGGTCGCGCATGTACGTCAAATACGAATGCAGTCCCAATTCCCAAGTGTCCCGGTACGCCTGCACCATCTCAGGCTCGCGGGTCATGTCATCATCGTCGTTGTGGCTCACGTCGCGTTTGCGGACAAAAGGCTGGAAATTGCTTCCGAATTTCACACCATAGGGTGGGTCCATATAGATCATCTGGACCTGCCCGCCCAGGCCCTCGTAATGCAAGAGGGAGTTCATCACCACCAGCGAATCGCCTAGAATCATCCGGTTCACCCACTTGTCCCGGTGCTCGTAGGCGCGCAAAACCTGGTCGGTGATGGAATGCTGGGGTCGCCGAACAACTCGAACATCCCAAGCTGCCTGTCGCGCTTGTGGCCCACCAGTGTTTCAACCC
>CAVROP010000025.1:0-12037 GCA_963722675.1 uncultured Acidobacteriota bacterium | reverse complement strand
GTTCAAGTCACGCCTTGCCATCTGGGAGCGAGTCAAAGACTGACGCACCATTTATGTGGTGATCCCCTTACTCTAGTCATTACCCCCAGTAATTTAGCGTCGCCAACCATGCCGCCGTGTCAATGATATACCCCGACTAATGGGGCTTCGTGAGCCATGAGTCGGGGGGGTTCGAATTCCACCGCTCACCGTGGTCTGCTGGGGTCCCACTGCCGCCACGAGGAGTTGTGAGGGGTTAAAGAAAACCGGGGCCGATCGACTCTCTTGCTCAGCGATTTTCGATGCACACAATGTGCGCACAGATGTCGATCGAGCTGATTGCAAGTGTAGGAATGGACGAGACCGACGGGATATATGAGACTGATCGGGCGAATCAGTGGCCCCACTGCCGAATCCGGTTGGGCGACCACGCTATCTACAGCATAGCTTTATTGAGCCGCGACGGACAAATTCGCCTGTCACTAATCCCAACAATCTGGCTACCGCACGGCCTTCGACGCGAAAGTCTCTTGCAAACCCCGCAAACCTTGAGCTACGCCGCTCGTGTGAGCGCCATCTGTGCCGCGATAGGTCAAATTAGTGAAACACCTCCAGCCATGTTGGCATCAACGAGCAAGGTGCGCCTCAGAACCAGTACTGGGGCAAGCAGATTACCCGCGACCACGATTTCGTCCGGCCGAGGAGCCCTATCCTTGGAGTCCCCCGTGAGCCTACTCCCGCAGGTCTTCCCAACTGGGTGGGCCGTTCGCGTGCCGAAATGGGCATTCAGTAGAGTTCCGATGGCTTCCCCCAAGTTTCCTCCTGGCACCCCGGACACTCGATAGCATCGAATCCGAGAGCGCACGTTGTGATGGTGGTCTGTGCTAATATGGTCGCATGCTACTGTCGCAGGCTCGGGCAATGGACGCGGTCGCGTCGAGGGCAAATTAGTGCATAACCTCTTTCTCCAGACGTGGTTGCGTACGCGAAAAACGGCCCCAGTTCTTCATTGTCTGCGTCGTCGACCAACGGTCTTGAATAAAGCAAGATCGTTGTAAGTAGCTGATAAATAAACCACTTGGGCCTGTAGCTCAGACGGATAGAGCAACGGTTTCCTAAACCGTGGGTCGGGGGTTCGAATCCCTCCAGGCCTACCATTCTGAGTGACTTAGCTACTCCGAGAACAACGGTTTTCAGGACTGTGGCATCTTTGCGACACGAAATCAACTGCCTATCAAAACAAAGGGCTTAGGAACAACGATCAAGGGACTAATCCGGGTCCACTCATGTGTGCCGGTGAATGAGTTGAATGGGGGAGGTTCGGCACAGTCATGTGTTTTTGGTCATGCATCATCGTCATCACGGCTTACGGAAGCGGAATTGGTTCGGCGACGGCACCCTGCGCTTGCTGCCTTCTTTGCCTGGATCTTGCTGGCGTCCAGGCGAGCGGCTCTTTTCTTTGCGCGGTCGAGGGGGTTGTTGACGGGCAGGAGCTTTTCGTGCAGCAACAATTCAGTGGCGCAGACTGCGGGTTCGGAGTGGAATAATTTCTGGATGGCGCCGTCCGTGAGCAAGTTGCAGGCGGCCAGCAGGCTCATGCCCTGATGGTGAGCCATCCAGCAGGGCACCACTTTGAATTGCTGTCCAGATTCCACTCGCGAGGGCGCGAAATCGATCGAGTCGTAGAAACCGAATTCCCCCAACCAGCCGAGTTCCGTCATGCGCTGAAGGTTGCGCACGGCCTGGCGGGGATCGAAGGCGAGGGCCAGGAACGTTGCGTAGGGAGAAACCACAACGTCTTCTTCGGAATTCGGATTGATGGCCAAAGCAGGGACGCCAAAAGCGCGGTATTGGTAATGTCCGGCTGCGTCCTGGACGTTATAGGCGGCTTCAGAAATGCCCCAAGGCATCCCCTTTTCCTTTGCCCAGTCCGTCTGGCACTGCACGGCCACGCGCGCGCTTTGCTCGAGCAGCGTGCGCGGGTAGTGCTTGAACCACAGAGCGGGCATCAGATACTCGAACATGGTGCCGCTCCAGGAGAGCAGGACGCCCTGTCCGCGCCACAGAACCTGCGTTCGCCCCAAGTGGAACCAGGTTTCCTGCGGAATGTCGCCCTTGGCAATCGCCGCAAAGATGGCGGAGCGCGCCTCTGACGCCAGCAGATCGTAGCAACCCGCGACCACGGCCGGACGCCTGGCGTCGCAACCTATCGAAAGCAGCTTTCGTGACCGGTCGTAGAGGAATCGAAAGTCCATGGCTTGAACCAACCGATCCACCTCGTCGGCGACTTCCGTAAGCCTCTTCACCAATTCGTCGGCCTCGGCCAGCGAGGCGGAAAGCTGCTCGCGCAAGGCGCCCGCCGACTCGTGTAGTCTAGGGTCCGCCGCCGGGTCTTCCAGGTACTTCCCGAGCTGCGCGTCGATGTCTGCCGAAGCTGTCCAAAGCGAGGCGAGCGTGAGCTCCGACAGCCGTCTCGGTGCTTCGTCGCAAATCTGATTCAGCAAGACCCGGTTCCGGGGAGACAACCAGGGAGCCAGGCGATCCAACATTTCGCGAACGGCCTTTACCCGGCGCGTGGTCTCGGCCGCCCACCAGCGCAATTCGTCGACGGGCCCGGACTGTTCCATCAGGCTCCCCGTGACTTGGCGTAAATCCTGTTCCATCCGTGGCAGCGCCTGTGCCCATGCGGCGCCGTGTTCGCGCAACAATTCGAGCTGCGCATTCATTCTCCGCAAAGAATGCGCCGAACTGGACTTCGGTGCGGCAAGCGATGCCAGCTCGTCCAGAAGGCTGATGTGGTCATACAATCCCTGCCAGGACGCGGCGCGAAACAAAGGGTCCTCGATCGCTTTCAGGCAGCCCTGCTTCAATGACCACAAACCGCAGACCAGATTTCCGCTATCGACGGTCGAGACGAACTGCGGCTCCAGCGGCTCGAGCGTTTCCGTGTCGTACCAATTCAGAAAATGGCCGCGATACCGGCGCAGCGTCTTCATGGTCTCCAGTATCTTCTTCACCTCATGCACAAACTCAGGCAAGGTCAGATACCCGAGTTGATAGGCAGCGAGCTGCGCGTTCAGCAGCAATCCGAGATTGGTGGGCGAGATGCGCTGCGCAACGGCGGGCGGGTCCCTTTGAATATTGTCAGGCGCCAAGCCGTTGCCGGCATCTTTACTCGATTGGCGGAAGAACCGCCAGGTGCGCAGGCAGAGGCTCCTCAAAAACTCCTCTTCTTTGGGAGTGGCTTTGGTTCTTCCGGCGTGTAGTGGCCGATTCAGCCAAAGCGCCGTAGGACCTGCCGACGCCCACAGGATCAGGAAAGGCGCGGCAATCGGCAAAGCCGATGGCCGGAGCAAGGCCACGGCGGCGCCGATCACGAGCGAGAGCCAGGGAGTCCAGCCGAGGTAAACATCCACTGGGGTTTTTCTCTCTTCAAATTCGGCCTGTGCAGCGGTCTCCCACTCCAGCAGCCTCTTGCGTGTGATGGTCACGCGCACGATGGTGCGGAAAATCGCGTCGAGCATGACCAGGGTCCGGTGGCTCAGAAACGCCAGCGTGAAGAAGACGTTGATCTGTCCGGTGATGAAGGCCTCCGCGACACGTTTGAAGTTCGGCGCAAGGTTTTGGCCGGGTTGAAGCCCGAGCAAGGAAAGGAGCAGTTGAAGATAAACGGGGATCAGGAGTAGGACCAACGCCACGAACGTCCACCGGACCGGGCTGCCCGGCAGCGACAACCAGCCGGCCAGGAGGAGAACAAAGGTGGCGGCCTCGACGAGGCTGCGGCGGAGGTTGTCAAAAATCTTCCAACGCGAGAGTAGCGACAGAGGGTTGGCGCTCCTGGTGCCTGAAGCGTCCGGCACACGCGGCAGCAGCCACAACATGATTTGCCAGTCGCCTCGCACCCAGCGGTGCTGGCGCCGGCTGTAAGCGCTGAAGTGGGTGGGATAATCGTCGATGACTTCGATGTCCGACACCAAGCCGGCTCGCGTGTAAGTTCCTTCAATGAGATCGTGGCTGAGAATCGCATTGCGCGGGAATCTTCGCCTCAGGACTTTGCGAAACACGTCAACTTCGTAGATTCCCTTGCCGGCGAAGGTCCCTTCGCCAAAGAGATCCTGGTAAACGTCCGAGGTGGCGTGGGTGTAAAGATCGAGCCCTGTCTGACCGGAGTAGATGTTGGCCAGGAGGGAGCGGCTGGCGGATTGGACACTGATTCCAACTCGCGGCTGCAGCATGCCGTACCCTTCGATGACGGTATTGGTTCTGGGGGAGACGGCCGCGCGGTTCAAGGGATGGGCTAAGGTCGCGATCAGGCGGCGGGCGGCGTCGCGCGGCAGTTGGGTATCGGAGTCCAGGGTGATGACGTATTTGACTGCCGGGAGCACCGAAAGGTCTCCGACCTTCACCGGAAAATTGTCTTCTCCTCCACGCAGCAGTTCATTCAAGTCCAGAAGCTTTCCGCGCTTCCGCTCCCACCCCATCCACGACCCCTCGCTGGGATTGAAAGATCGAAAGCGATGAAAAAGGAAGAACGGCGAAACGCCCTCACCGCCGTACTTTCGGTTCAACTCCGCGATCAGGGCCGAACACAGGGAGACAAGTTCGTCGCTTTGGTCAGAGGGAAATTGTGAATCGGGAGCATCCGTTAGCAAAGCGAAATAAAGCCGGGCGTCCCGATTCGCCAGAAACCGAATCTCGAGCTCCCTGACCATGCGGCGGACGTAAGCCTCGTTCAGCAACAGCGTGGGCACCACCACCATGGTGGAGCACTCCGGCGGGATGCCCTCGGAGAAGTCAAGCTTGGGAAGCATGCGGGGCGGCAGGATAAATGACGTCAATTGATTCATCATTCCCCAGGCGGCTTCTGTCGCGGGGAGAGAAAGAAGGACAAACCCCGCGATCACCGATACCGGCGATCGCACGCCAATCAGGAGGAAAGCGATGACGGCGAAAGTCAGGAGTTCGATCCCCACGAAATAGTAAACTTCGGGCCAGGCCAGGACGGCCCGCCGAACGCGCTCCGCGAAGGGAGGCGTGAAAGTGGATTTGCCTCTTCGAGCAGCGCGCGCCCCTCGCCGATCAGATAGTAACCGACGTGGCCCCGCCGCTCCCAGATGCGCGGGTGGGAAACCCATTCTTCCCGCGCCGCGCGCGCCAGAGCGATCGCCCGGCGGGCAATCTCCGGCTCCTCAATGTCCGAGGAATGCGCCGAGTTGTTGGATGACCTGGAGGTAGAGGTTGCGGCTTTCAATATCCATTCGCGGATAAGCCCCGGATGGGTCGTCACGAAAGATTGGTCCACGGCGCAGAGACGCTCAAAAATCGCCTTCCACGCCGCGCCCTCCAACGCGCGCAGACAACCGAACACGTAGCGCAGACCGGCTTTGATAACGGCTCCCCTCCTCAGCGGAGGAGAGGAAGGGGGTGGTGAGTTGAGCCATGCTGGTCAACCGCCCCTGCCCCTCCTTATCAAGGAGGGGATCACGCCCTGCACATTGACGGTTCTTGGTTGCGCCGACAGAAGACGCCCAATCTCCTCCAACAACACAAGCTGCATCAGGGGCTTGAGCGCCCACAGTTCACCAATCCTCAAGGGATATCGTTCCTGAATGCCCGATATGAAGGCAGAATCTCCTCGTGGAACCAATGCGGCGCGGAGGTACGCGGCCACCGCGGCGTAGGCGCGCGTGATGGCCTGATTATCTCCCGCCGCGACTTCCGGCAGTCGCTCGGCCGCCGCGGGCAATTCGCGGGTATCGCAATAGCTGCTTCCAGCAGCCTGGCGTTGGCCCGGAATTCCTCCCCAGCAGGCGTGGCCGGATCATCCTCTCCCGCGAGCGCTCGTGACTGGTCGAGCGCCGCGCTAATGGCACCCGACGCTTCAAACCACTTCCGCCGAGGAATTTTGCGACTCGCCTTCTGATCTGTGGGTCGCCAACTGCGCGCTTCGTTTTCGGCGGCGTTTTTCAGCCGAGAAGTATCCTGCGGAGATTCCGTCTCCTCAGCAGGCGACTGAGTAAGAACAAGCATCGAAGCAGGAATGCCACTAGCCCGGAGCGGCGGCTGCGGTCCAAGATTGTTCGACTGGTGTTCCATATCTTATTGGAGATCTGGAGGAACCGCAGACCCGAATAGCGGATCTGCTCCCCCTATCGGTAGTTCGCCGCCTGCAGTTCGAACATTTCGGAGTAACGCCCGCCCCGCGCCATGAGCTGGTGATGGCTGCCCTGTTCAGCGATCCGTCCCCCTTCCAGGACGAGGATCCGGTCCGCCATCCGGACGGTCGAGAAGCGGTGTGAAATCAGCAGCGCCATCTTCCCCTCCGTCAATTCCGCAAATCGCTCGAACACCTCGCGCTCCGAACGCGCGTCCAGGGAAGCCGTGGGTTCATCCAGAATGAGAAGCTGGGCATCCCGAAGATAGGCCCGCGCCAGGGCGAGCTTCTGCCACTCGCCGCCTGACAGATCCAACCCTCCATCGAAGCGCCGCCCCAACATCTGCTTGATATCCGTTCGGCAGTCTTCGAATCACCGCGTCCGCGCGAC
Organism: uncultured Acidobacteriota bacterium; assembly: GCA_963722675.1. Classification (GTDB taxonomy): domain Bacteria; phylum Acidobacteriota; class Terriglobia; order UBA7540; family UBA7540; genus CAVROP01. The sequence continues at coordinate 5,513 of CAVROP010000025.1, read as the reverse complement.
TCTGTGCCGCAGCCGATGGCAATTCGGGTGGGGTTATGAAGTTCATCGATTTTGCCGACCGCAATATTCTCCTCGGCCGTCATGTCATATCGCATGAAATCCTGGAAGATAACGCCCACCTGGCTGTATAAGTCCTCCAGGTCGTATTCGCGAAGGTCGACTCCGTCCAGCAGAATCCTGCCGGAGATCGGGTCGTAAAGGCGCGTCAGAAGTTTGACCAAGGTCGTCTTGCCCTGCCCGTTTTCGCCGATCAAGGCGATTCGCTCGCCGGGCTCAATGCGCAGGCAGATGTCGTTCGAGAACCAGCCGGGACTTGCCCGGGTATGCAAACGATACGTTCTGGAATTCGAACCCTCTCCGGATCGGCCGGGGAGCAGGCAGAGCGATGTGGGTGGAGACGGATCGTCGGCCGAACCGCAAAGAAAGCCAGCAGGTCGGTGAGGAAAAGCGCCTGGTCGGCAATCCCGGAGAAAGTCGAAAACATCATCTGGATATTGGTGCTCGCTCCCGCAATGGCGCCGGTCAGGAAATGTCAGAGTGCCGATGCTCAACGCCCCCAGGAGAGTTCGATAAATGACATACGCATAGGCAGAGTAGTAGCCAGCCGTCGTCAACACGGAGAGCAACGTTCCCACCCTCAGCTTGCGGCCCGCCAACTCGACATTCTGCCGGTAAACCTCGTCGGAGAGGTCCTTGTAACGCCGCGTTAGAAATGAACTCAGTCCAAACAGCTTCAGTTCCTTGGCGCTTTCCTTGCTTGCACCCGAGCGTGCGCAGGTAATCGAGTTCCCGGCGAATGGGAGTGAGCCGGAAGTTGAGCGCGTAACCCAAGAAAGCAAAGTGGCTGTCCCCCAGGAAAGCGGGAACCACGAACGCAACCAGGATGAGTAGAAGCCACGGCGAGAAGAAGATGATGCTGGCCGCCAGGGTGCCGGTAATGATCGCCTGCTGAAAGATGTTGCCGATAGCCTGGATCATCACCAGGCGGTCCGTGGCTTGAACTCGCGCCCGCTCGAGCCGGTCGTGAAAGGAAGGATCTTCGTACTGGGGAAGGTCCACGCGGGAGGCATGCTCCATAACCTGCACGCTGATGTGGCGGATGTATTTATCGGCCAGCAGGCTGTCGCAGTAAACGATGGCGCGCGCCAGCACGGTCCCCAGGCTGGCGAGGCCGAATTCCAGCCCCACGTACCACCAAAAGGCGCGGGTGAGAGGCTGCCTTCTCGCCACATGGGCGACCACGGCATCAATGATCCATCGGGTCACAGCCAGGGTGGAAAGCGGCACCAAACCCGCCGCGACGCGCAAAGCGCATCCCCACAAAACAGCCGTCGGGCCTGATTCCCAAACGATGCGCAGCACGGGTGGGATGTTCTTGAGAGCCCGCAGCCGTTCGTTCCACGCGTTACTGAATTTTCGAGTTGACTCCGTCTTGGGGGCCATGACTACCCAAACCAGCTTCGCCTTCGTGAGGCGAAGCCGATGACCAGGCTCGCCATGAAAGTGGCTGGAACTAACAGAATGGTTGCCGTCGCTATCGGTGTGACGATTCCGAAGAAAACAACGAAACCAATCGCTGCCAAAACTGCCAAAACAGCGAGGACGATCAGTACCGGACGCATCAGAGCCACCTCCCGGACCACACTCATATGGGGGAGGACGGTGGACTCCCTCCGACGACTTCCGGAAGCTGCCGAATTTCAGGGGTCTCGCCCTCCTGAGGAGTTTTTGCAGCACGTGAGAGTCCACCCTGGATCATCTCTGAATACATAGACTTAGCGCGAACAGGCGCTATCAACCCCCGCAAATCTTACATTCCCGGAGCAAGCTCGTCCCCGAATTTACATGGCGGTGAGGATCGAGGAATCGGCGGAGATTTCAAAAAGCTCATCTCCAAGTCGGATTGGAACGGGTGGGGCGTGGACCTTACCAACAGCCGCTTCCAGCCCACGGGGAGCGGGGGCCTGGGACGGGCAGAGGTCCCCCGGCTCAAGCTGAAATGGGCCTTTGGTTTCCCCGGCGCGTCAGCGACCTACGGCCAACCAACCGTGGCAGGCGGCAGACTCTTCGTGGGCAGTGAAGATGGAACCGTGTACTCCTTGGACGCTCACACCGGCTGCACCTACTGGAGCTACAAGGCAGAGACCACGGTTAAGACAGCAGTTTCCGTAGATTCCATCGGCCGCGCGGTTTTCTTCGGTGACACAAACGGGAATGTCTACGCTGTGCTTGCGGAGAGCGGCTCTCTTCTTTGGAGAGTTCATGTTGAATCCCACCCGGCGGCTCGCATAACGGGCTCGCCCGTGTTATTCGGCGATCGCCTCTACGTGCCTGTCTCCTCCGGTGAAGAGGGCGCCGCCATGGACCCGAAGTACCCCTGCTGTAGCTTCCGCGGGAGTGTCGTGGCGTTGGACGCAAGGTCCGGCAAGATAATTTGGAAAGCGTACACTATTCCCCAGAGTGCCAAGCCGACCGGCCAACGCAACTCCGCTGGCACAAGACTTTGGGGCCCGTCAGGCGCCGCGGTTTGGTCCTCACCGACCGTTGATCTGGAGGCGCGCGCCATCTACGTTGCCACTGGCAACAGCTACTCGGAACCTGACTCCAAGTATTCTGACGCGGTGCTGGCGTTCGACATGAACTCCGGAAAGATTCTCTGGTCGAGGCAGTTTACCTCCCAGGATCGATGGAATATCGCCTGTGTCGCACCCGACAGGGCCAACTGCCCCCAGGACCCGGGAAACGACTTCGATTTCGGTTCGCCACCGTGAACGGGGCGAAGGCGCACAGCGGCTCGATGAACCAGGCTGGACCGGCCATCGTGGACGGGATGCTGTTTGTGAATGCGGGGTACACGAACGCGATCGACGGGAATGTGCTGCTCGCGTTCTCAGTAGATGGGAAGTGAAATGGCTCCGCCTAGGGGCGGGAGCACGGGACTGGACTTTTTGTCATTGTCCTTTGTTTTCTTAGACATTCTCGCTTTGTTCCCCCGATTTTGCAGTCGATTAAGTTGAGGAGCCGGGACGTCGAGGAGTCAGCCGCCGCCTTCCGGCCTGCGGCCCGAGGACGTGGGGTCGGCGTTTGGTCTGGCACTGTACGACTCAGCGACTTTTTGTACTTGTCCTTTGTTTTCATAGACATTCTCGCTTTGTTCCCCCGATTTTGCAGTCGATAAGTTGAGGAGTCCAGACGTTGGGGAGCCCTCCGCCAGCTTCCGGCCTGTGGCTCGCGCGCGACGGTCGCGGTCGGCTCTGGGTCTCCCACTCCTCGACTCTTTGATTCCTCGACTTCTCGATGGCACTTGGAGGCAGAAACCACAGGCAAGGACTACGGACGAAAACAAAAGAGGACGCATAACCTAGCCGGCAGGGCCTGACCCCCTGCCCAACCCCACCAAAGAAGTCTAGCCTATGCCGTCCCGTTTGTCAAGAGAAAAATACGCAAGGATCAGAAAGTCTACTTCATCGGCAGCGCAGGCCCACCTCTGAAGCGGTGTACTCGCTGAATCGCGTTGACAATGGAGGTATACTTTCCGCCTGATTCGATGTTGTGCAGGCGGAGGTTAGACATGGTGAGAATTCGCCGGGAAAAACGAGACGCGGAAAGCTACCGGCATCCGGAGTCGGAAAGCCCCATGCGCCCGGATGTGGGGACACAGGCTCAGTTCAAGAAAAAGAAGCAGCCGTCCACGTACCGTTACGATTCGTCGCTTTCGCCGGCGCTCGATTGGGACGGCCAGAACTCAGCGCGAGAATTGGGCGAATGGCTGCTCGCCAAGGCGGAGGAAGCGGCGGCGCTTCCCGTTCCGCACGAGTTTGAGAAGCCGCAGGAGTTCAAGAACGCCGGCGGGAAAATCGTGGCTTCGGTTGCGGGGCTTCAGGATGCGATCCGCCAACTCAAAGCGCTGGGTAAGCCCTTTTTGAATTGGGCGGGGAAGGCGGAGCGGCTCTCTTTCGATGTTCCCACCTTGCCGCTGTTTGTTCACGAGCGGCTTTCCACCAAGGCGATTATTGAACCCGAATTCGTAGATTGATGTGCACTGTTCCGTGCTTAATCCGTTAGATTGAAGTTGGTTAGACAAAATCTACGGAGGCACAGAACAGTGCAGAGAAAAGTTAGCGTGCTTTGGGGAGAAAAGAAAGTAGTTTTGCGCCAGACGCCGCGAGCGGTGACCCCGTTCGGGGGGCTGAGCGCGTTCATCGAGTTTTTGAAGCGGATCGGTTTTGCAGAGCGGGTGCGTCAAGATTTGCCGTTTTGTTTGAGTTCGCCCAACGCGATTCCGGCGGGGGAGACGTTCACGGCGTTTCTGATCGCGGTGGTGGTGGGAGCGCGGCGATTTGCGCACAGCTCGATGCTGCGGGCCGACCGCGCCTTGCACGCCCTGTTGGGGATGAAGCGCTTTCCCAGCGATGGCACGATTCGGAATTTGTTCAAGCGCTTCACGCAAGGGATGGTGGTGCGGATGTACGAGCCGCTGTGGGCTTGGCAGGTGGCGAGGTTGCCCCCGCGCGCCGAGGGTTACAGCCTGGACTTGGACTCGACCGTGTTCGAGCGCTACGGGCAGCAGGAAGGCGCGAAGAAGGGCTACAACCCTCGCAAGCACGGGCGAGCGTCGCACCATCCGCTGCTGGCGGTGTTGGGCGAAGCCTATTTCATCCTGCACGGCTGGCTGCGGAGCGGGAACACGACGGCGGGGCGGGGGGCGGTGGAGTTCCTGCAAGAGGCGCTGGCCAAGCTGCCCAACCTCGCCTGGATTCGCGGGGTGCGAGCCGACGCCGGATTCTTCGATCAAGAGCTGCTGGAATACCTGGAAGGCCAACGCCTGTCCTATATCGTCGTGGCGCGGCTGACGCGCTGGCTGAAGCAGGAGGCGGCGCGCGTGCAGGAGTGGCGAGCGCTGGATGCGATCTACGCGGTGGGGGAGTTTCGCCTGAAGCTTTGGGGCTGGAAGTGTGAGCGGCGCTTCGTCGTGGTGCGCGAGCAGTTGCAGGAGACGAAGGGCTCGCTGGGGAAGAAGCTGTTGGAAGTGCCCGGCTACACCTTCCGGGTTTTCGTGACCAATCGAGCCGATCTGCCGGAAGAGATCTGGCGCGACTACAACCAGCGGGCCTGCATCGAGCAACGCATCGAGGAGTTGAAATCGGACTTGGCGGCGGATGACTTCTGTCTGCAACAGTTCTATGCGACCGAGGCGGCCTTCTTGAGCATTTTGATGCTGTTCAACCTGCTGGCGGAATTCCAGCGCGCCACCGGTATGACGGGCTATCGCCAGCCGGCGAGCTTGCGGGCCCAGGTCTTCCTGTGCGGGGCGATTCTGGGCCGCGCCGGGCATCGCACGGTGCTGCATCTGTCCTCCGCCTGGGGAGGTCTGGAAACGCGCAACCCTTTGTTCGACAAACTCTTGCACTATGAAATTCCAACTTCGCGCAAGTTGGAATTTCAACCGCCAGCAACAGGGTAAAGGGACGGCTCGATGACGGCAGTTAGCCCTTCAAATCACAGTTCAACTT
>CAVROP010000024.1:0-16846 GCA_963722675.1 uncultured Acidobacteriota bacterium | reverse complement strand
ATACTGATGGTCGATTCCAACGAGTTGCCCATTCCCGATTCGCCGCTCAGTTCGCGCGGCCGCAGTGCCTCTTTGAGCCTCCGCTGTATCTGTACCTAGCCTGGGCTCCTTATGGTTTCGACCGTAAGGCGCGCCAGGGGCAAATCCAAGATCATCCCAGTGCCATTTCGAGTTCACACGTTGTCGTTGTGACTACTTCGAATCTCAGTACGCCAAATTCACTATGGAGAGGATATCGAATGTCGAACATTTTCCAGGATAATTCGTTCAGCATCGGGAAAACCCCGCTCATCAAGCTTAACCGCATCGTCGACGGCAGCAAAGCAACTGTCTTGGCCAAGATCGAGGGCCGCAACCCCGCCTATTCGGTGAAGTGACCGCATCGGCGCGGCGATGATCTGGGACGCCGAGAAGCGCGGCGTGCTGAAGCGCGGGAAGGAGATCATCGAGCCGACCAGCGGCAATACCGGCATCGCACTGGCCTTCGTGGCGGCGGCGCGCGGCTACAAGCTAACCCTGGTCATGCCCGAGACCATGTCGCTGGAGCGCCGGCGCGTGGTGGCGGCCCTGGGCGCCAACCTGATCCTCACGCCCGGGCCGGGCGGAATGCCGGGCGCAATCAAGAAGGCCCAGGAAATCTACGAATCCGACACCAACCACTATTTCCTGCCCCAGCAGTTTGACAATCCCGCCAACCCGGACATCCACGAAAAGACCACCGGTCCCGAGATTTGGGATGATACCGATGGCGCCATTGACGTGCTGGTGTCCGGTGTGGGCACCGGCGGTACGATCACTGGGGTCTCACGCTATATCAAGAAGACCAAAGGTAAACAGATCTTGTCAGTGGCGGTCGAGCCGACGGCCAGCCCTGTGCTGACTCAAACCACTACGGGTCAGCCTCTAAAGCCCGGCCCGCACAAGATCCAGGGCCTTGGAGCGGGTTTTGTACCCAAGGTCCTCGACTTGTCGCTGGTCGATCGCATCGAGCAGGTGTCGAATGAAGAAGCGGTCGAGTACGGACGCCGCTTGGCCAAGGAAGAGGGTATCCTGAGTGGCATCTCCTGCGGCGCTGCTGCCGCTGTGGCCGTTCGATTGGCCAAGCAGCCCGAGTTTGCCGGGAAGACGATCGTAACTGTCTTGCCGGATTCAGGCGAGCGGTATTTGTCCACGGTGCTCTTCGAGGGCATCGGGTAACGCAGCAGAGTTGAGGAGTCGAAGAGTCGAGAGTCGAAAGTCAAAAGTCGAGAGTGCGAAACTCGGCAAGACACAGGGTCAAAGCAGTTGAACCCCTGGGATTGAACTGGTCGACTCTTCAACTCCTCGACTCCTTGACTCTTGACTTTCGACTCTCGACTTTCGACCAAGTGAGGCACGCACATGAATCAAAAACGTCTGAACGACCTTGCAAGCGAATTCAAGACAGCGCTGGATGCGCAGCTTGCCGGCGATTATGGGTGCGAGTTCCAGTTGCCCAGCCGGGAGGCCGCGGCGCAGATCTGCCGGCACTACCTTGGCCTGCTTTTCCCTGTTTTTTATCGGGGGAAAGGCGCGGAGTTGGAAAGCGCTCCGGCCGAATCCCGGCATTATCTGGCTGAGATTGAGACGCTGCTGCGTGAGCAATTGTGCTCAGCCATGCGATTCGATCGGCGCTGCCAAGGGGAGGATTCGCCTGTCGACATCGAGGATCGCGCCCAGGAATTGACCGAACAGTTGTTCGGCCAATTTCCGGAGCTGGCCGGCTTACTGGCGTCGGATATCGGGGCGGCTTTCCGGAATGATCCCGCGGCGGCCAGCCCTGAGGAGATTCTGCTCAGCTACCCGTGCATGGAGGCCATTACCGTGCAGCGCCTGGCGCACCGCCTCTACCTGAGGGGAGTGCCGTTCCTTCCCCGCATGATGACCGAAGTCGCGCACAGCCACACGGGGATCGATATCAATCCCGGCGCTTCGATTGGCGAATCGTTTTTCATCGATCATGGGACGGGCGTGGTGATCGGCGAGACCGCCACCATCGGCAAGCAGGTGACTCTTTACCACGGCGTTACGTTGGGAGCGTTTAATCCGCTGCGGAAGGATGAAGAAGGCCAATTACGTCGCGGGCACGAGAACAAGCGGCATCCGGACCTCGAAGACAACGTGACCGTTTATCCCAACGCTACGATCTTGGGGGGACAAACCCGCGTCGGCCATCATAGCGTCATTGGCGGCAACGTCTGGCTTACGCATTCCGTGCTGCCCTTTAGCAAGGTGACGCTTAAAGACCCGGAGCTGGTTATCGACAACGGGCAGCCGGCAGCTTATGTTGGAGATTTCTCGATCTGAAGATCGTGCCGGGTCAAGATGCGGGTCCACTGCCGATAATCACGCCAACTTCCGCGCCTCGGTTCGCCCTCAGCAACTTGGCGGCAGAGCCTCGGTTCGTGCAGATTTCGATGTAGCCGGAACTCCCCACGATAGCAAATAGCTCGGAGGCCCGACCCATTGAGTAGGCCAAATTAAGCCGCGTAATCTCCCGATTATTGACGATTATCCTGAAAGGCGGTGGATTCTCCGCAAACAGTTCCGGAACGTCCTCCGGACTGATGTTGGTAACCAGATTCCCAAACGTGTCGACCTTCAGAGCCATGCCCTTGATCAGGTTCTCACCCACGCGTTTCGGCTTGGGGGACGTGAACTGCGCATAGTCCGTGATCAAGTCGCCGAATTTCTCTTCCTGCACTCCTTTGCTCAACCAGCCGGCTACCGGGGCAAACACATCGCGGCCTTGAAAAGTGTTGCTGACCGGGTTCAGAAAATAGTGATCCGCGGTAATGTGCCGGACTTTGACGTCCGCCTCGCGCCCGAATAGCAGGGAGAGCACTCCGTTGTCGGGCGCGACGAACCTGTGATGGCCGGCGCTGGCCAAGATCGGCCGCCGGGTGGTTCCCACCCCAGGGTCGACAATCACTAAATGGATCGTATCGGGCGGGAAGAACCGGTAGCTCTGGACCAAGGCGTAAGCAGCCTCAAAAATATCGTAGGCGGCGACTTGATGGCAGATGTCGACGATCTGGACGTCGGGGTTGATATTCAGGATGACGCCTTTCATCGTGCCTGCATAATGGTCCGTTGTCCCGAAGTCGGTGATGAGAGTGATGCAAGGTGTGCGAGGCAAGGGTTCCTCCTTGACTGCGAAACTCCGTCATTCCCTCGAAAGCGGGAATCCACTTGGCTGAGGCGGTCACCCGCTGGCGCGGGGGCGACGAGGCTTGACCTTCATTTCCCCTGCAGAATGGCACGGAATTGTTCGAGCGTCATGGGTTCGGCCAAAGCCGTGCCGAGATTCTCCCGGACGTGGTCGAGATTGCTCATGCCCACCAGAGCGCTGGTGATGCCGGGCGTGGATCGCACGAACTGGATGGCGCGTTGCGCGTCCGTCTGCATGCGCGGAAACCAATTTCGCAACTCCGGCGGCAGGCCCTGGGTCAGTTGGCCTTGCAGGAGAGGAGCGCTCGCGAACACCAAGAGTCCGTGCGACCTCGCTACCTGCAAAAGCGGGCTCGGTTTCTGGCCCGCTGGCTGAATGTTGGCCACGGCCGCTTCCGGCATGGCGAGGCTGAAAGGCAACTGGATGGCCCGGAAGCTGTGATCTTTGCCCCCGACTTCTTCCGCCACGCGCAGGACGTCGGTTAACGAAAGGGCCTCGGCGGAAGTCGGCGTCACTCGGTAGGCGTTCCAGGTCGCCGTGCCGTACATCCGTATTTTGCCTTCCGATATCGCTTTTTCGAGAGCCGCAAAGGCCGCCCTTAACCTGCGAAAGAACTCCTCGCGGCCCACATGGCTCAGTTGCGTCTCCGGGTTATGAACGTAGTAAATATCGAGGGTCTCGAGGCCGAGGTTCCGGCGGCTGGCGTCAATCTGGTTTTCCAGGTATTTGGGAGACATAACGTGGCAGCCGGCGACAACCTCCTCCATGCGAATAATGCCGGGGCCCAAGAGTGTTTCCTGGAAATAGGAGGAAGGGTCGGCCGGTTCTTCCTCGTCGAAACTCAGGAAGCCGCCTTTGCTGGCCACCACAATTTCATCCCGCCGGACTTCGCCCGAGGAAATCAGCGCGGCGAGAGCCTGGGCGATGGCGCGCTCGCTGCGCTGGTGCCTATAATTGATCGCCGAATCGATGACGTTGACGCCCAACGAAACCGCGCGCCGGATGGCCTCCCGGTATCGTGCGTCCCGATCGTCGGAAGGCTCCCCCAGATAAGTTCCAATGCCGATGGACGAAATCCAGAGCCCTTGAGCTGCGCGAAAGTGTCCCGGCAGGCGCGCCGCAAAGCGATCGCGCAAGCGCGCCGTTCCCTCCGTCGTAGCGAAACCTGGAATAAGCATGCTTAGCCTTCTTTCACCACAGAGGCACTGAGACGCAGAGAACATCAGAAGGTTCTTTTCTCAGTGTCGCTGTGGCAGGTCAATCCGGCTTGGCCTTGACCAGGAAAATCGGGATTTCGCTTTCATGGCGGACCTTAGTAATGGTGGTGCCATGGACCAAGTCCGCAATCAACTTATGGCCGTGGGCCGCCATGGCGATGAGATCGCAGCACTCTCCGCGCGCAGTTTTCAATATCGCCTGTGCGGGCTCGCCCCGATCGTGCCGCGTCGTTACGCTGAGCCCTTCGCTGCGCAGTCTCTGCGCCACGCTCTCTAAATACTCGCGGTCCTCCTTTATCTCCTGCGAGTCGGAAAGATTTAAATTGTCCTGCCATTGCGCCGCCCAGCCGGTGGAGACGTGGAGCAGCAGAACCTCCGAGTGAGTGAGCATCGCCAGCTCCTTTATCTGCGGAAGCAAAACACTGTCGGCTTTGCTGTGATCGAGCGCCACGAGAATCTTCTTGAACATGAGGACCTCTGCCTAGCTGCCTAAGCCCTTGACGCTTAGGACCAGGAGATAAGCGTTTAACGCGGCAATGATCCCGGCCGCTACCCAGGCGAGAATCTTCAGCCAGAGCGGGTTTACGAATTCACCCATCAGTTTCCGGTTGCCGGTGAATTGAACCAAGGGAACAACCGCGAAGGAGAGCTGCAGACTCAGGATGACCTGGCTGAAGATCAAGAGCTTGGCCGTGCCGCTTCTTCCGAAGAACGCCACCGCAATAATCGCCGGTATAATCGCCAGGAGCCGCGTGATCAGCCGCCGCAGCCAGGGCGCCAGGCGGATGTTCAAAAACCCTTCCATGACGATTTGGCCGGCCAGCGTCCCGGTCAAGGTAGAGTTTTGACCGGAACAGAGAAGGGCGATCGCGAAGAGCGCGGCCGCCAATTGCGTGCCGAGCAGCGGCGTCAAAGTGTAATAAGCCTCCTGGATCTCCGCCACTTGATTCAGCCCGTGTCGATAAAACGTGCCCGCCGCCATGATGAGGATCGCCGCGTTGATGAAGAAAGCAAAATTGAGCGCCACAACGTAATCAAGCAGGTTAAATCGCAACGCGGTCCGGATTCCCTCCTTGCTGCGCTCGATGGCCCGCGTCTGGACCAGCGAGGAATGGAGGTAAAGGTTGTGCGGCATCACGGTGGCGCCCAACATGCCGATGGAAATATAAAGCATCTCCGGATTGGTCAGAAGCTGCGGAGTCGGAACAAATCCCTTCCCAATTTGAGCCAGATCGGGTTTGACCAGAACCAGTTCGACCAGGTAGCAGGCTCCAATCGTTCCGATGAGGCCCACCACCAGCGCTTCGAGGTACCGGAACCCCTTGTGCTGAAGGTAGAGAATGGCCAAGACATCGAGCGCCGTCAAGCAGACGCCGAGCAAAAGGGGAATATGGAAGAGCAAGTTCAGGGCGATGGCCGATCCGATCACCTCCGCCAGATCGCAGGCGGCGATGGCAATCTCGCACAACACCCAAAGGAACAGGCTGGTCCTTCGCGAATAATAACTGCGGCAAGCCTGCGCCAGATCGAGCTGGGTGACGATGCCGAGGCGCGCGGCAAGCGCCTGAACCAGAATCGCCATGAGATTGGACATGAAGAGAACGAAGATGAGTTGATAGGCAAAGCGCGACCCGCCCGCGATGTCGGTCGCCCAGTTTCCAGGGTCCATGTAGCCGACCGCCACGAGAAAGCCAGGCCCTGAAAACGCCAGCACCTTTTTCCAGAAGGACGCACCAATGGGAATGCCTACGGTCCTATGGACCTCAGGCAAGGAGGGCATCGAGAGTGAGCGGTCACCGGAGGTGATGCGCGGTTCGTCCATGTTCGGGGCCGAAAATGATTAGTATAGACGACTTCAACTATGTCGCGAATTCTTCGTTGGCCCCTATTACTTTTTCAGCGATAGCCCGCGTGCGTCTTCGTTTCTGACTCCTGAATCCTGACTCCGGCTCTTCACTTGTTACTCGTCACTGCTTTCTCGAGTCTGCGCTTCACGTCCTCCAGGAACTGCTGATCTTTGATCGAAGGTAAATTGGCGCGAACGTTTTCCATCGCCGCGCGCTTGGCCGTGCCGGCAAGTTCGAGCGCGACGGCAAGGTCCGGGGCGGCCAGCGGAATCGTGATGCCGCGCAAGCTGGAGATAATCGCGGAAACTTGCACGCTCATTTCCGCTGTCTCGAGCGGCACGGAGGTCGCATGTTGGCTGGCCGCTTCGATAGCCTGCGCGCGCGTGGATTTCTCGCTCTCGGTGGATTTGGGCAGCTTGAACGCCGCCATCACCTCTTCGTAGCTCCGCGCGTCGGCGTCAATGTTATCGAGCAGGCGTTGCCGAAGCGCGCCGAGATGGCGCTGCGATTCCGTGAGTTGGGGGTGGTGCGCTTCGAGCGACTGGCGCTTCAGCGATATCCCGCAAACCATTTCGCCGAGGGCGGCCGCCAGACCCCCAGACAGCGCTGCGATACTTCCGCCGGCAGGTGTCGGCGTCGGCGCCGCCACAGCGTTGACGAAGGCCTCGGCCATCGAGCGGAAGGTTGGGGTCCCCTCTGGAGCGGGCCCGGCCTGCTCCCGGATGATCTGCTCGAGGCGGTTTTCAAAAACCAACTGGGGATGATAGTTCTCTACCCGGAGATACTGCACGGCAGTGTCCTCAAGGGCTCGCCGGGGGACGAGCCCAACAATTTCGCTGCTCAAAACTGCCACACCCTGTGCCGCAGCCTCCCGGCTTACGGTGTCGAAAACGGTGGCGATCGATGTGGTCTCGAAATCCGTCAAGTTCATGGAGACTTGTCCCAGGCGGCGAGTTTTCAGTTCCACGCCCATGGCCTTCACACACGGGAATCCGCCCCTCGAGGCGCGTATTTTCTTAGCAATCGCCTTGGCCAGTTCCACGTCAGGCGTCTGCAAGTTGATGTTGTATGCAATCAGGAATTTTCTGGCGCCTACCACGGTTGCGCCCGCGGTGGGGTGGAGCGCCGCCCCGCCGAAATCGGGAAGCCGCTCGGGGTTGGTGCGCACTTCCTCACGCAAGCCTTCGAATTGGCCCCGCCGGACGTTCTCGAGATTGCGGCGTTCCGGCCGGCGCGCCGCCGCTTCGTACAGATAAGTGGGGATTTTGAACCGGCGCCACGCCTGCTCCGCCACCCATTCGGCGATGCGCACGCACTCCTCGAGCGTGACGCCGGAAATGGGTACGAAAGGCACAACGTCCGTGGCGCCGATGCGGGGGTGGGCGCCGCGCTGGTGGTTAAGGTCAATCAACTCCGCCGCCTTGCCGATACCGCGCAGGGCCGCTTCGCCAATGCTCTCGCGCGTCCCGACCAGGGTAATCACGCACCGGTTATGGTCTGCGTCCATCTCCCGGTCCAGGATGTAAACGTCCGGGCCGTTCTTCAGCGCCCGAACGATGGCCTCAACGTTTTCAGGATTGCGTCCTTCACTGAAATTGGGAACACATTCGATGATGGTTTGCATGGCTTGGGAATTTAGCACGAGGGACTGTCCGTTGTCAGTGGTCCGTTGCCTGTGGTCCGTAGTTCGTTGCCTATCGTCCGTCGTCATCCATGTCTGTCATGCTGAGCGTAGCGAAGCATCTCTGCAGTTCTTCGTCGGCCGTTAAGCGCAGCGCCACTGCGGAGATCCTTCGCTCCGCTCAGGATGACAGCGGGTGGGATGCTCGCCCAACGGAATACTGACTACGGACAACTGACTACGGACAACTGACTACTGACAACTGTCCCCGCCTTCACCGTAATCCAGCAGTGATTCACGCCGAAGTAGTATGGAATCTCGCGGTAATCACTAACGTCCATCACAATCAGGTCGGCCTGCTTGCCGGGTTGAAGGGAGCCGAGCCGGTCCCCCCGGCGCAGCGCCCAGGCTCCGTTAAGGGTGGCCGCGGCGATTGCTTCGGCCGGCGTCATGCGCAGGGCCGAGCAGGCCACCGAAAGGATGAATTGCATGTTCACCGTGGGGCTGGTTCCGGGGTTGAAGTCGGTCGCGAGTGCCACGATGGCCCCGGCCTCAATCAGCTTTCGGGCAGGCGGGTAGTGCTCGAGGCCGAGATGGAAATTCGCGCCCGGAAGCAGCGTTGCGATCACATCGGACCGTCCCAGGGCGCGGATGTCGGCGCTGGAGAGCTTATCGAGATGATCGGCGGAGGCTGCTTCCAACTCCACCGCCAGGCGGACGGCCCCGGTGCGAGTGAGCTGTTCGGCATGCAGGCGCGGAATCAGGCCCTGCTGCTTTCCCGCCGCCAGTACTCGCCGGCATTGCGCAACGCTGAAAGCGCCCCGGTCGCAAAAGCCGTCGATGAATTCTGCCAGCTTCTTGCGCGCCACCGCTGGAATCAGGTCGCGAATCACGGACTCGATATAGTCGTCGGATCGTCCCGAGTATTCGGCAGGCAGGGCGTGCGCGGCGAGCAGTGTGGGCACAAGTTCAAGACGAGAGCTTTTGCGCAGCCGGCGAATGACCTCGAGCAGCTTCAGTTCCTGCGCCGCTTCCAGGCCATAGCCGCTCTTCACTTCCAGGGTTGTTGTGCCATGGGCCGCGAACTGCTCGAGAAAGCCTTGTGCCTGCCGGACGAGCGCATCTACGGAAGCCTGGCGAACTCTTTGAGCCGAGAGCTTGATGCCCCCGCCGGCGCGAGCGATTTCTTCATAGGTTTGGCCTCGCAGCCGCGCTTCATATTCTCCCACCCGGCTTCCGGCAAAGACCAGGTGTGTATGCGAATCCACGAAGCCCGGCATCACCACCGAACCCCGGCAATCGATAGCCTCGGCCTTCAGCCTCCGCGCCTTGGCTTCGAGCGCGCGCGTTGGGTCAACTTCAAGGATATGAGCGCCTAGGGTCAGTATCGCGCCTTGGGGGATGATCCCGAGCTCCGCGAGCGACTTGCCGCGCCGAGGCCCGGGCGGGCCCGCGAGGGTGAGGAGTTGACTTGCGTTGCGAAAGAAGAGTGAACCTGGGGCGGAGTGTCGCATCGGTCTCTTCGAGTTACACAGCGTTCAGATCAGCGTCTCTTGCGTGCTTCCTTGCCGGAAAGCTTTCGAGGCTGCGGGCTGACCTAAGTACGGTGAGAACAGTTTCACGCCAAGCCGCAAAGTACGCCAAGGGCGCAAAGAAAAGCAAAGACCCCCGCCTTGCGTTTCTTTGCGCCTTCGCGCCTTGGCGTGAGCCGTCTTTCTTATACGCTGCATTTTCTGCTAGAATCACGTTCGATAACCTCGGAGGACAGCGGCGATGCCCCAATATGAATATCTCTGCAAGAAATGCAACAAGACGTTCAGCATGATCATGACTTTGGCAGAGTACGACAAAGGGAAAGTGGCCTGCCCGAAATGCAAGAGCAAGAAGGTTGAGCAACAAATCGCTTCATTTTTCACCGTCACTTCCAAGAAAAGCTGAGAAAAGCAGTGACGAGTGACGAGTGACAAGTGACGAGCAAAACCCCAGCAACTTGCAATCACCTTGTCCCCCCGGCTCATCACTTGTCACTCGTCACTGGTGTTTTGATTCCTGCCCTCCGCGCGAACGCTGCCGCCTCTTCATAGCCTGCATCGACATGCCGGGCAACCCCGATGCCGGGGTCGTTGGTCAGCACGCGGTTCAGGCGCTTAGCCATTTCCGGCGTGCCGTCCGCCACGGTGACCTGGCCCGCGTGGAGTGAGTAGCCGATGCCCACTCCTCCGCCGTGATGGAACGACACCCAGCTTGCCCCCGAGGCGGTGTTCAGCAGCGCGTTCAACACCGGCCAGTCCGCGACGGCGTCGCTGCCGTCTTTCATGCTTTCGGTCTCGCGAAAAGGCGACGCCACGGAGCCGCAATCCAGGTGGTCCCGGCCGATGACAATGGGCGCCTTCAGCTCACCCTTGGCCACCAGATCATTAATGCGCTCCCCGAATAGCGCCCGCTCGCCATAGCCCAGCCAGCAGATGCGCGCCGGCAGTCCCTGAAACTTGACCTGTTTGTGCGCCAGCCGGATCCAGCGGTCGAGGATGGGATTGTCAGGGAAGAGTTCGAGAACCAGGTTGTCGGTCCGATAGATATCCGAAGCCTCGCCGGAGAGCGCGACCCAGCGGAACGGGCCGCGTCCCTCGCAGAAGAGCGGCCGGATGTAAGCAGGAACGAAGCCCGGGAAATTGTATGCGTCCTTCACGCCGCCGTGCTCGAAGGCCATGGTGCGGATGTTATTGCCGTAATCGAAGGTGGCCGCGCCCAGCTTCTGGAGTTCGAGCATGCCTGTGACGTGATGTGCGATGGACTCATAGGAGCGCTTCAAATATTCGTCGGGGTCGGTTCGCCGAAGCGCCACGGCTTCTTCGAGTGTCAGACCCGAGGGGACGTACCCGTTTAACGGGTCGTGCGCGCTGGTCTGGTCCGTCAGCAGGTCGGGCACCACGCCTCGCCGCGCGAGCTCGGGGATCACGTCCGCACAGTTCCCGACCAGGCCCACCGACACAGCGTTCTTCTGGCGGACCGCGTTCTTCAGGATGCGGAGCGCTTCGCTCAAATCGTTCACACAGATGTCGCAATAGCCGCCCCGGATGCGGCGCTTGATTTTCTCGGCATCCACTTCCACGCCCAGGAAAGCAGCGCCGTTCATGGTGGCCGCCAACGGCTGGGCTCCTCCCATGCCGCCCATTCCTCCCGTGACGACCAGCTTTCCTGCAAGGTCGCTGCCGAAGTGCTTGCGGGCGGCGGCGGCAAAAGTCTCGAATGTGCCCTGGAGAATTCCCTGGGTGCCGATGTAGATCCAGCTTCCGGCCGTCATCTGGCCGTACATCATGAGGCCCAGGCGTTCGAGTTCGCGGAACTTTTCCCAGGTGGCCCAGTGCCCCACCAGGTTGGCGTTGGCGATGAGCACGCGCGGCGCCCACTCGTGAGTGCGGAAAACGCCCACCGGCTTGCCCGACTGCACCAGGAGGGTCTCGTCGTTATCGAGCTTCTTCAGGGCCTCGACGATGGCGTAATAACACTCCCAATTCCGCGCCGCTTTGCCCGTGCCGCCATAGATGATCAGATCCTGCGGCCGCTCCGCCACCTCTTCATCGAGGTTATTCATCAGCATGCGCATAGCGGCTTCTTGCTGCCAGCCCTTGCAGGAAATCCGGCTGCCGTGCGGCGCGCGAACGGGCTGATAGGCGGTTGCGGTTGACCGGGCCTTATCCAGAATGGCATGCTCCGACATAGGTCTCCTCCCCTTTCCAATCTTAGCCCAAGGCGCGGCGAAGCGACACTGGTCACGTTGGCGAGTCGCAGTTTAACTTCGGGCCGGCGATCGCTGCCGAGCTTTCAGCCGCCGGTACTGCAGATAGAATCCGAGGCCGAAGACAAGAACAGCAATGATCCAGACGGATGGAGAAGACCGTGCCATGGATATGGGGTCGAAGCCTATAGACGCCTCGTTATGGCGCGGGTGTACCGTCCAGGTAATGTAAACGCAGACGCTCATCGGGAGGACAATTGCAGCAACGAAGAGCGCAAGTAAGCCCGCGAACATAGACTTGAGTAAGATCATGTTATGACCCCCCTCGTTCATGGGCGGGGTTTGCTCTCCGCCACGAGGGTGGCGCCTACGTCCCGACGCTCTTTGTCGGGATGTAGGCGCCCTGGAGTTTGCTCTCCGCCACGCGTAGCGCAGACATGCCAAAGAACGGCACGTCACCCGCCCGGCGGGGGCCCCGGCCGCCTACTTTTGAAAATCGAAGACCACTTTGACGGCGCGATGCTTGTGCTTTTGCTTGCCGACCAGCAAGGCGTCTCGGTACTGATCGAGGCGGAAGCGATGGGTTATAAAGCGCGCCGTGTCGAGCCTCTTTTGCGCCAGCAAGCGCAGGTAAATCTCCATGGCGTGCAAAGACTCGCCTGCGAAGCTCTCGATTCCAAAGGCATTCGAGCCGACCAAGGCAATCTCTTTGAAGTAGAGGGGAGTCCACTCGAAGCGCGCCGGTTGGTCCACGCCGGTCACGACAATTGTCGCCCGGGGTTGCGCCACTCGCACCCCGACCTCGAACGATTCCGCAGAACCAATCGTGTCATAGATCACGTCGACTCCACGCAAGAGCCACGGCGCGCCTTGGTGAGGCCGTAGCATCGCCGCGCCGGCCATTCCTGCGATGACCTCCACGATCTCGGCCCGATCGCGGGTTCGGATTACACGTTCGGCGCCCAACTCGAGGGCTAACTGTTCTTGATGCGGGTAGCGCGCAATGGCAATCACACGAGCGGTGGGATAGAGCGCCCGCAGAATGGCAATTGACAATAGTCCCAGTGTCCCGCAGCCGTAAACCAAGGCCAGCCCGCCTTCGGGCGGCGGCGCCTTAAAAATGGCGTGCAGGCTGACCGAAAATGGGTCGGCCAGCACCGCCTGGTCGAAGCTCACGCCTTCCGGAATCGGGAACAGTTGAGACTGGTGAGCGGCCAAAAACGGCGCAAAGCCACCGGAAGCGGCGCGGCAATTGCCGATATGGATGCCCGGCGGCAAGTGGCCATCCGTAAAGTGCCGGCAGGAAAAATATTGGCCGCGTAGGCAGGCATCGCACGGCGGCGTGATGCCCCGCGGTCCGCACGACAGCCAGGGATTCAGCACCACGCGCTCTCCCACGCGCCGGCGGGTCACGCCCGGACCCACGCGTTCGATCGTGCCCGCCACTTCATGCCCAAGCACCGCTGGAAAAGAAATGAGGGAGGTGAGGGGATTGTCGAAGCTGCCCTCGAGAAAGATCTCCTTCAGATCGCTGCCGCAAATCCCGCACAACTGGGTTCGCACAATAGCCCAGTCGTCGGCTGGGAGTTGTGGTTCAGGAATCTCTTGGAAGGCCAGGGGGCCCGGGGCAGCCAAAAAGGCGCGCGGAGTGACGACACCCCCGAGGTAGGCGAACGCGAAGCGCGCCAGACTATATCGGAAAAGTATTGCTTTCATATTATCAACCTAAGCATTTGTATCCCGTGAGTGTGAGTAATGCAAGATTAAACTAAAAAAGGTATGCTAAGATGGGCGGGCTTGCAAAGGGTAATTCACCTAACGGGATAACGCCTACGGGATATGACTGCCAGCGATTTCAGCACTCTCAACGAGTTGTTCATCAAAGCCATTGAAGAGAAAGACAGGCCTGACTGTTTCCTCTACAAATCGGAGGGCCGGTATCAAAGCATCTCTTCCCGCGAAGCGCTGCGCAAGGCTGCGGCGCTGGCCTCGGCCTTAGAGCGCCTTGGGGCCAGGCCGGGCGAGCGCATCGCGCTACTTTCCGAGAATCGGCCGGAGTGGGCGCTGACGGACTACGCGATTCTGGGCATGCGCGCGATCACCGTCCCCCTCTTTCCCACGCTTCTCGAGCCGGACCTCGAGTACATCCTGCGCGACTCGGAATCCAAAGGCATCGTCGTGGCTACGGATATCCAACTCCGCAAAGTCCTCAGCATCTGGAGCAAGCTGCCGGCTTTGAAGTTTGTGCTGGCCATGGGCTGCTCCACGGTGGCGGGGACAAAGGCGGATTGCTGGGAGGGAAGCGTCGAGAGCGAGATGGGCTGGGGCGGCCCAATGCTCATCGACGCGTTCAAAGCCAAGGCCTTGGATGCGAAGCCGGACGACACCGCCACCATCATTTACACCTCCGGCACCATGGGCCAGCCGCAAGGCGTCGTGCTGACTCACGCCAATATCGTTTCGAATGTCCAATCCACCGCGGAGGTCTTCCCTCTTGGCCCTACCGATGTTCTCCTCTCATTCCTGCCGCTATCGCACGTATTCGAGCGCATGGTGGAGTTCTTCTGTTTCTGGAAAGGGGTACGGATCGGCTATGCGGAGGGTCTCGACACCCTGCCGCAGAATCTGCGCGAAATTCGGCCTACGGCCCTGGCGGTGGTTCCGCGCGTCCTGGAGAAGATCCAGGGCAAGGTCATGGATGGCGTCCGCCAATTGCCTGGCTTGAAACAACGGCTTTTTTATTGGGCCCTCGCCGTCGGCAAGCAGCTCATTCCCTTTCTCCTCGAAGGGCGAACCCCGCCGCTGGGCCTGAGGGTGAAGCACGCGCTGGCCAATCGGCTGGTCTGTGCCAAGGTCCGAGAGCAGCTCGGCGGCAGGGTGGGCATGCTGATTTCGGGGGCGGCGCCGCTTTCCAAGGATATCGCGGAGTTTTTCTACGCCTTGGGGCTTCCGGTCTACGAAGGCTACGGCTTGACGGAGACTTCACCGGTGGTCGCGGTGAATTGCCCGGGGAGGACCAAGCTGGGGACCGTAGGAAAGGTCATCCCGCGGGTCGAGGTGAAGCTGAGCGACGAAGAGATTGACGCGGAAGGCCGCGTGGGGAGGGAGATCCTGGTGCGGGGGCCAAGCATCACGCGCGGCTACTACCACCTCGAGGAAGTCAACCGCTCTTCTTTCGTCGACGGCTGGCTGCGCACCGGCGACCTGGGAAGCTTTGACTCCCACGGCTACCTGAGTATCACAGGGCGCAAGAAAAACCTGTTCAAGACTTCCGGGGGCAAGTACGTGTCGCCGGAAAAACTCGAGAATCTTTTCCAGGGCGATCCGTACATTTATCAGATCGCCGTGCTGGGGGACGGGAGGAAATTCGTGGGGGCCTTGATCGTGCCGGAGATTGGGCGCTTGCAGGCCTACGCGCGCAGCCAGGGCATCTCCTTCCAGAGTCGCGAGGGACTGGTTGCCCATCCCGATGTTCAGGCTCTCATCCGGCGCCAAATCGACGAAGCCACGCGCTGGCTGCCTCGTCACGAGAAAATTCGCCGCTTTGTTCTGCTTACCCAGGAATTCTCGATCGCCTCCGGAGAACTTTCCGCTACCCTCAAAGTCAAGCGTCCGGTGGTGAGAGAAAAATACCGGGTGCAAATCGAAGAGATGTTCAGTTACCACGCACCGCAACAATCGGGACCCGTCGGCAAGTAATAAAAGCAGGATTCGTCAATCGACCATCGTCAATCGTCCATCAGTTGTGCTTCCGGTACACAACCCCGTCCTTCATCACAAAGCTCACCCGCTCGAGTGCGCTGATGTCGTCCAGGGGATTGCCTGAAACCGCGATGATGTCGGCCCAATAGCCGGGCTTGAGGGCGCCAATTCGATCTTGCCAGCCGAGCAGCTTGGCGCCGTTGAGCAGGCCGGCCTGGAGCGCGGCCAGTGGCGTCATGCCGTTCTTCACCATCAGCACGTATTCGCGCGCCTGGGTGCCGTGAGGGAAGGGGCCGACGTCCGAGCCGACGGCCATCGGAACGCCGGCCGCAAGCTGCTTGTGAAACTCCTCGGCGTGCAAGTCCATCAGCTTTTGTTCGTGCGCGCCCTGCGTGGGCGAGGCCGGGTGTTGCGCGAAGTATTCCATGATGGTGAACGTGGGCAAGGCGAAGATCTGTTTCTCGCGCATGATCCGCATGGTCTCGTCGCTCAGTTGATCGGCGTGTTCGAGGGAGGCCACGCCGGCGCGCGCGGCGTAGAGCGTGCCGGGTTCGCCCGTGGCGTGCACGGCGACGTGCTTGCCGACGCGAGCGGCTTCCTCGACGGCCGCGCGCAGCTCGGCTTCGTTGTACTGATACGGCGTGGAGAGCCGGCCGTCGCGAATCGAGTCGGGGCCGGTTTCGTAAATCTTGATGAAGTCAGCTCCCTCCTTGAATTGCTGGCGTATGACCGTGACCAGTTCGGCCGCATTGTTGGCGTAGGTGGCGTTGGAGAAGATGTGCTGAGCGGGGTTGTAGCGGAGGGCATCTTCGTGGCCGCCGAGGATGTCCACGGCGTTGCCGCTGACGCGCAAGCGCGGGCCGGGAATTAAACCCTGATTGATGGCATTGCGGAGCGCCGAGTCGGCCGAGCCTGCGCCTTCCGTTCCCATGTCGCGCTCTGCCGTGAATCCGGCCATCAGGTCATCTCGCGCCGCGAGGACCGCATAGATGGTGCGCTGTGGCACCGACTCCTCAATGGTCTGAAGATCTTCGGCGCCCGGATGCAGAAATAAGTGCACGTGAGCATCGATAAGGCCGGGCATCAGGGTGTTGTCGCCCAGGTCGATGACCTCCGCTCCCACCGGACATCTGACCGCCGAGCCTGCTTCGGCGATCCGATCACCTTGCACCAAGACCTCGCCAGGCGTCACGATCTTCCCGCTCTCGATATCCAGCAGGCGCGCGGCGTGCAACACCACAGCCTGCTGCGGCTCAGAGCGCGGCGGGGCTTGAGCGAAGGCGGCGCAGAAAGGGAGGCAGAATACGAAGAACGCAGACAACGTTCCGAAGGTGTTCGCATGGATGTTCATAATGCTCGCCATCATACCATTTTCTTGAGCCCGCCGGGCCGACTGACCCTTGGGCGCCACAGGGACAGAGCGCGGCAAATCCCCAACCAAATGCAGATCCTTCGTTTCGCTCAGGATGACATGTCGTCCTGAGCGAAGCGAAGGATCCTGGTAGTGTCCTAATTTGGCTAGTTACCGGT
>CAVROP010000023.1:0-62734 GCA_963722675.1 uncultured Acidobacteriota bacterium | reverse complement strand
GTTGCCCCTGGGCGATCCACAGAAAGGGGGCGGACTTGCAAGAGGTAGAGTTGCCCGTCCTCGCCGATGGCAAATTCGACGTCAATCGCATCACAGCCCAGAAGGCTTTCGAGTTCCCTGACCAGGGCAATGACCGGCGCCAGCGATGCCGGGCAGGCATCAGGGCGCGACTTGAGACAATAAAGGTCTTGAGATCGTCGCCGGCGCCGCCCGTCACGCGATCGGTCCTGCCGGAACGATCGTCGTAATTGACAATGAAATAAGGGCCTCCGCTGGGGCTGCGTGAGAATGCCACTCCGGCCATCGCCACGCGCTCGAGCATGGGCTGCACGAAGATCTGATCGTCATCGCTACGTTCACTATCAAACGAGGCGATCACCTGCTGAATGGCTTGAGCCACTGCTGTGCCGCCGGTCACGCCGGGTACCGAATCATACCTTCCGGCCTGGCTCTTTACAGGACCGTCTTCACTCCGTGCGCTGCTGCGTACGATGACCGGGCCGGAACCCCACGGCTCCGATGCGAGGGCGGCAAGCACCCCTGCGGGGTCAGAAAGCCAATCGCCAACCGAAAAACGAACTTGCGGCAGGACGCGCCCGAGCCGCAGGTGCGGCGCCACGGCTTCCAGAGATTCCGCCTTTGTCCTGAAAGCGACTGCGGGGACCGCTTGGACCACTCCGCCGCCATTCTGCTTCTCGCAAAGCGCCAGGATTCTGTCAACCGCCGTGCCAACGTCAAGTCCCCCATAGTTGTCGAGAACCAGATCGGGCGCCTCCGGGTGTTCCGCCGGCAAGTCGATGCCAACCACGTCGCACGTCTCGGCCCGTTCAGACTCCGCGTAGATTCCCTTGCTGTCTCGGCGGCGTAGTTCGTCGATGGGGACCCGGAGGTAAATCTCACGATATCCGGGGATGTTCTCCCGGTTCCAGCGCTGCACCTCGTGAAACAGGGAGATGGTCGCGCAGACGACATCAAACCCCTGGCCGGCCAACAACTTACACAGTCGCGCGTTGCGCATCGCGGATTGCCGCCGATCACTCATTCCGTGGCCAAGGTCGTCCGCAATCGTAGCTCGCAGCGCGTCGCCGTCGAGGAAAATAACCCGATGCCCGGCGGCGCGCAGCCGGCTCCACAATTCTCGACCTACTGTAGTCTTGCCCGCACCGGAAAGCCCCGTGATCCAATAAACGCGGCCCAAGGAGGCCGCCTGCGCAATCACCTGGCGCGACCCCACCTCGATGGTGTTCGTCAACATCATGAGTCTTGGTGTCCCGGAAAGCTCAGTGACCGGTAATTATAACATCCCTGTAACAAATTTGCAATGTATGGATTACATATGTCATGCTTAGGGTCGATGGGACAAAGGCATCAGACTCCAGCAGACCCCGACATCATGTATACCTCACCACGTGCGCTCCACGCCCACCCACTGCGCCTCACCTGCGGTCCTAAACGGACAGAGGCAACGGAACTTCACCCATGAGAGTCGGCATCGACGCTAGGCCGCTGGCCGTCCGGGCCGCAGGAGTCCCCCGGGTGGTAAGCGGTCTTGTCCGCGAGCTCGAAAAGATCGACCCGGAGAACTCCTATTACCTCTATTCACACCGCGAATTCAACCTGCCTCTTGGGAACCCACGTTGGCACAAGCGCGTCGGATTACGCCTCTCTCGGCTTCCCGGGATTGTCTGGTATTTGACGGAAGGAAGAAGGGCGATTCTGGGAGACAATCTGGATGTCTTCTGGAGCGCGATGTATATTCCGCATTTCGCCCTCCCTTCAAGTGTCGCGACCATTCTCACCGTCCACGACCTCGAGTGGCGCCTTTATCCACAGACGATGGGCTTGAAGACTTATTGCGCCCACCGGTTGCTAGTCTGGCCATCGGTTCAAAAAGCAGACAGGATCGTCTCGGACTCGGAGTCGACGGCGCGTGACCTCCAACGCGTCTTGCACTTTCCCGAATCGAGAATTGAAGTGATTCATCTTGGGGTCGACTCAACCTTTCGGCCTCAAGACCGCGCAAAGGCCGCGGAATACGTGGCCGAAAAGTACGGCGTATCGAAGGACTACGTGCTCGCGGTCGGAACGGTACAGCCGCGGAAGAACCTGGCCACTCTCGTCAAAGCGTGGAAGATTCTGCGCGATCGCGCCGCACCCTGTTTCCAACTTGTCGTGGCAGGGGCAAGGGGTTGGAAAAACACTCAACTGGACGAAACCATCCGGCGTCTTGGCCTGACCGGCGACGAAATCCGCTTCCTGGGCGTGGTGCCGGAGGAAGACTTACCCGTGCTATACTCAGGAAGTAGTGTGTTTGTATTTCCTTCGCTGTATGAGGGTTTTGGGCTACCTCTGCTGGAAGCGATGGCTTGCGGGGTCCCGGTCGTAGCTTCGAATACATCCTCTGTGCCGGAGGTCGTGGGGGACGCGGCCCTGCTGGTTTCGCCCACCGAACCCGAGGCATTCGCGGAAGCCATCTTGCGGCTGAGAAGCGACGCCAATCTGCGGAGAGCGAAGGTCGAAAAGGGGCTTAGCCGGGCGGCTGGTTTTAGCTGGGGCAGGGCGGCCGCGCAACTTCTGGACTGTATGGCGCGCGTTGCCGCGGCAAAACACTCTTCCAGGCGAGCCACGACATAAAGCAATTTCGAATGGCAACCGGCGGAATTCAGATTGCTTTCCGTTTGTTATCTGAAGTGGCAGGCCACGGACTTAAGAGGTGCGGCAGCGCCGGCGAGATTCGGCAGGGAAGGCGATGGGCCACAAACCATTAAGGGTGCTCCAAGTAGTACGGGCCGTACCGGGCGGCGGCGCCGAAGCCTGGCTGCTGAAGATGATAAAGCAATTTGACCCCGGCCAGTTCAAGTTCGATTTCTGCGCCCTCTGGCCGCCCTCGGCAAGCTTTTGCACTGATGTTGCGGCGTTGGGCGCTCGGGTCATAGGTATGTCCCCTCAGAGCCAACCTGGCCACATTCCCGATCCGGTTTCGCCGGATGCTTCGTGTTGGGCAGTACGATGTTGTGCACGCTCATGTGGGATTGCCTACTGGGCTCGTGCTGCGTCAGGCGATGCTGGAACGGGTTCCGACCCGCATCGCGCACAGTCACAACAGTGACGACCTCCACCCGAACTCCCTTCTAAGGAACGCCTGGCGCGCAGCCATGCGGGGCGCTATTCAGAGGTATGCCACCTCCGGGTTGGCATGCTCGGAGGAGGCGGCGAGATTTCTGTTCGGGCCCGAGTGGAGGTCGGACGCACGCTTCCGAGTCTTCCACTGTGGAATCAATTTAGACCCATTTCGAACCGCCCCGTCGCGGGAAGAAACGCGGAGGGAATTTGGAATTCCTGTCGATGCCCCCGTCGTGGGACATGTGGGCCTTTTCGAGCGCCGAAAGAACCAGGCCTTTTTGCTGCAAGTAGGCCGCGAGATCCTGAAAGTACGACCCGATGTGCGGTTCTTGCTGGTGGGGGATGGCCCGTTGCGTCCGCAGATCGAGGCGATGACGCGGGAATATGGCATGGAAAAGAACGTCGTCTTCGCAGGCCAGCGGTCGGACGTCCCTCGCTTGATGCTCTCAGTGATGGACGTGTTTGCGCTCCCATCCTTCGAGGAGGGTCTCGCAATCGTCTTGACCGAGGCCCAGGCCGCGGGACTTCACAGCCTCGCCTCCAGCGCAGTCCCCGCGGAAGCCGGCGTGGTTCCTGGAGGCCTGGAACAGCTTTCTTTGTCCGAGGGCCCTGAAGCCCTGGGCTGCGACTTTGCTGCGAATGCTGGAGAGTGGACGAATGGAGCGGCAGATAGCGCTGGGCGCCATCGAGCAGACTGATTTCGATATCCGGAAATCTTCTTCGGAACTCACCCAAATCTACGGTTTGGGCGAGCTATCCGTGCCGAAAGTCGAAATTCGAAACTCGCAAACCGGGAAGTGTAACTTGCAATTCTTGGCTTTCGCTGGTTATGGGATTTGCGAATTTCGAATTTCGATTTTCGATTTTCGAATGCATGGAGGGCAGGTGGGTAGAGTCGCAGGCCTTTACAGTTCGGAGGCGCTGGGTCGCACGGCAGAGCAAGACCTCTCGAAGTTAGAGGGAAGGTCCCTGAAAGCCGCCGTATGGAAAATATTCGTCTTTCACCTGTTTCGTGTGGCTTTGTTTTTCGGGGCGGCGTACAGCAACTATAACAAAAGCCCAGGGACCGCCTGGTTGCTCGGCATCATCCTGGTTTATTCCTTCCTCGATCCGCAGTTCTTTATGAAACCCAACCTCATGACCGCCTATCTGGCGTTCACGGTGATCTTTTATTACTGCCGATGGGTGATGGAGTGGGGAGCACAAGCCACGACCATCTACTCCGAGGACGCGCCGAACTGGGTGAGGGTAATCAAGGATATCGTCTGGGTTGGCGTCTTCGCGGCGTTTGGTTTCAGGGCGTTAACGCGCCCGAAATTCAGTCGCAACATGCCCTTCTGGTTTACGCCGCGAGGGATGATCATGGTTTTGTTGACGGTGATCTTCCTCGCCTTGCCGTTCTTGTCTTTTTTCTACGCGCGCGGCGACCTATTTGAATGTCGTCCTCATCGATTTTAGGCTTCCTCTGGAATACATCCCCTTTGTGTTCATCTTCCCTTTTATCTTGCGGGGTGAAAGCTCGATCAAGTATCTCCGCGCCTTCGTACCCCTGATCCTGCTCACCCTGCTTTTCCTGGGTGTGGAGATGTTCTCAGGCCGTCGAACGGGTTTTGGTTACGGCGGGATTTACAACCGCTACGGCTCGATTTTTGGCTCCCCCAACGATTACGGCGTGTTCCTCATGTTTTCGATCACGGCCGTCCTGGCATTCTTGGCAGAGAAAGCAATCAGGTGGTCCCACAAGGTCATCGTGCTCTTGGCTCTTCTAGTCTGCGCGCTCGCCGCCACGGTATCTTTGAGCGCTATTTTTTCCATGATCTTCACGTCCATCGCCTTGATTCTGTTTTCGAGAAACAAGGTGAAGGGCGCTCTCACGGTGCTCGCAGTAGTGGTTGTGGTGGCGGGGCTCTATTTCGCCTTTCCCCAGGTGGGGATTTCGAGGTTTATTGGCGAGCGACTCGGGAACCTTGCCGACCTCCATGAAGGTAGCGCCTCTCAGCATTATACGAGTGTGATCATCGCCGAGGACGAAATTTCCCGGTTTGAGCCGGCAGAGTACCTTTTGGGCACATTGCAGTCACGCAAGGATCTGATCCTCCCCGAAACCTACTACCTCAGGACATTCTTTGTGCGTGGAGCCATCAGCCTTCTGGTTATTCTGTCGATCATCGGCTTGACGGTCTTCGAGGGGTTTCGGAGGTACCGCGCAGCGACCGGGGATCGCCAGAAAAGAGCTTTGTTCTTGGCGGCATTCCTGGGCGTCGCCGGCTTCGCTTTCGCGTCGATGTTCATTTCTTATTTTGAGAGCTTCCCCTCGAACTTCTATTTCTGGTTCCTGGTAGCGATCATCTGGTGCGAGCCCATGAGTGAAAGGGAAGTCTACGAAGTACGCGCAGTCCGTCCTAAGCAGCAGGTCGTTGGCGGTCAAGAGCCACGGTTGGCTCCAGGGATGGGGAGATGATAATCCTCCAAAGGAGATCTAGGCTAGTAAAGACAACCCGCATGCATAGGTTTCTTCTCGACACGGATGCTCTTTGGGGCGCGGCGGCTCTGCGGCCTGCTCCAGGGAGGCACAGTAGCTGGCTGGCTTGCACACTGGTGGGAGCGCTACTCATCGTGCCTGCTGCTTCCGTCCAGGCAGCGAGTTTCCGTGTCGGACTGGTGAGCGCCCAAAGAGACCAGCCCCATGCCAGAGATGCCGCTCTATGCTTCATGCGGCAACTTGCCGCCGCCCCCCAGGAAAGCCGCCCGTCGGGTCCCCCTGCGGATTCCGGGAACATCCGCTGGGCTGAGCGTTTCCCTGGAGGCGATTTGGGCGCGCGGATCAATGCCGCGGATGCCGATCTCGGGAAAGAAGCCGGCGAAATCCTCGTGGGCCGCACTGGAACTGTGGAAACGCAAGTCTCCCTCTCTTCAAATCATGTCCTGCACCTTCACACCCCGACGACATGGAAGGCTGGAATCGTGGTGCAGAATGGTAATTCTGTCATTGGTGATGGCTGCGCCTCGTTGATCACCTTGGCATTCTCTACTCCAGGACCTTTTGTGTATGGGAAGGGTGTCTCCAATCTGAAAGTATCCAACCTCTGTGCGGAAGCCCCGCCGCATTCGGCCGGATACACTTTGGCGACGGCTGCCGGACGGGAAGTCGAAGTGACGGGTTGCCACACTAATAACGTGCGCCTGGCTGAGATGGACTCCTCTTCTGATGTCAAGGTGATTGGAAACACGGCAATTTCCGACAGGCTCGATGCTCCTGCCGGGGCGGCCGTTTACTTCACGTTTACACAGGGCGCCCTCGCCAGCGACAACATCATCCGCGGCTTCACGCATGGTTTCCAATGGTGGGGTGGCGATGCGAACCCCAAGACGGGCCAAGGCGCTGCCTCAACTCCCCGAGGGGCTCGCGATCTCTCTTTTATCGGCAACAAAATCACCGACGTGGGCGGAGCCGGGATTTGGGGTGGCATGGCGGAAGGCGTAGTCGCCTCCGGCAATATCATCGAGTACTGCGGAGACGTTTGCCTCGATTCGGAAGGGAAGCAACTCCGTCGTCTTCTCGAACAACTATGTGAAGGACGGAGCCAGCGGGGCCATTTCGACGTTCTTTTACAACCGGGACGTTTTGATAACCGGGAACACCGTGGTTTCCAGCACCTGGACCAAACCTCTGCTTCGCACGTATACGCCTGGTCAGACCGGGCCGTATGACCGAGACACTCAAGTGGTGGGCAACCACTTTACATGTCTTGATACCACGCCCTGCTTCATTAACTCCGTCAGTGGGCTGCCGGAGAGATTCGTTTTCAAAGACAATACTCTACGCAATGTCACATTGGACATCTCCGACGCAAACCTTAAGCACATTGTGGAGATTTCGGGCAACGACTTCCTGTTTGATGTGGTCGCTACGAGGGTGCACGGCGCCATTCGGGTGGCGCGCACTGATTCCTTGTAGCCCGGCGTCCCGGGATACTGCGACATCTCGAACAATACGGTGCGATCGAACGTCCAGCAACCCCCTGGCAGCGCGGCCATATTCGTGTATCAGGACGATCCTAAGATCACTCCTCTTACGATTATCGAAGGCAATCGCCTGCTAGGACTCCACCCTTTCCCCGTTGATATCGCCGTAGGGGGCGGGAGCAAGAACCCTTCCGTGACGCCTGTTTTCTGATCCGGGACAACCTTATGGGAGCGGGTGTATACTCCCGGCTGGATCAAGCGAATCCCAGGTCAACCGTCAGACTGGAAAGGAATTACCGTTTAGATTCGTCTCCTCTTCCCGGTCAGTGAAACGAGTAACATGCCTCGTCATCTCATCGTCAAGCTCGCTGCGATCGGAGACGTGGTGATGACTCTTCCGGCTGTTAGCGTGTTCAAAGAAAAGAGGGGCGGCGAGATTCATTGGATGTGCGGCAGGAGTGTGGCGCCGCTGTTGCGGGAATTCCCGTTCATCGACCGGTTGATAGAAGTTGACGATAAGGCTCTCCTCAGCAAGTCGCGGCTGAGGTCTCTCGGTGAGATCGCACGCGTCTGGAAGACGCTGGCAGGACAGTCGTACGACACCTGCGCCATTCTCTATTACGATTGGCGCTATCGATTGCTCGTTCTGCCGGTGCGAAAGAAGAAGCTCATCACGTTGTCCCGCACCAGTCGTGCCCGAAGGTTGCTACCTGGGCGCTACCATGGCGACGAATACGCTCGAATACTGCTCGAAGAAGACGGCCTGCGGCCGGAGCGCGTGCGCTGCGTCAAGCTGGCGGGCGGACTGACGCCCACGCCGCTTGCGAAGGGGGCGGCGAAGCGGGTCGCCTTGGTCCCGGGCGGATCGCGAAATGCTCTACGCGATTCACCGCAGCGCCGTTGGCCCCTTTCCCACTATCTCGAGCTCTCGACCGCTCTCGTCGCTCAGGGGTACGAAGTGGTTTTGGCGGGGGGACCTGATGACGCGTGGGCGTCGCAGGCTTTCGCGGAGCTTCCGGTCAAGAACTTCATTGGCCGCTTAAACCTCGCTGAATCCGTTGCGCTCTTCGACACCTGCGACCTGGTCATTTCGCACGACACCGGGGCGTACCATTTGGCGACGCTGTCGTCAACCGCCATATTGGCCTTGTTTGGTCCGACGAACCCGACCGAATTCGTACCGGATCGTCCCGCGTTGCGCGTCCTGTGGGGCGGCGAAAGCCTAGCGTGCAGGCCGTGTTACGATGGCCGGGAATTCGCATTGTGCCCCGACAATCGCTGCATGAAGGAGATCTCACCCCACGCGGTTCTGGCAGCGGCCGAAGAGATGCTTGCAAATGGCTAACACTCAGCAGAAGGCGGAAACGATCTCTGATGATTTGGGTCAAATCGCCGCGGAAGGCACGGACCTGCTTTCGAGTTTGCGGGTGGCTATTGTCCATTACTGGTTCGTAAAGTTCCGGGGCGGGGAGCGTGTCGTCGAAGCCCTGGCCGACATTTTTCCTCAGGCCGATCTCTTCACCTTGGTTCTCGATCCGGATGCCCTTCCTCTGTCGTTGCGCTCGCGCCATTTCACGACCTCATTTCTTCAGAAAATGCCGGGTGTCAAGCGCCACTACAAGAAACTCCTCCCTCTCTTCCCCCTGGCACTCGAGCAGTTCAATCTGGACGACTACGATCTGGTAATCAGTTCGGAATCCGGCGCGGCCAAGGGCGTCCTAACTCGACCTGACACCTGCCATATCTGCTATTGCCATACGCCCATGCGTTATATCTGGGATATGTACCAGCCGTATCGCGCCAAGCCGGGGATGGGAGCGGTCGCACGCCTGTTTTTTTCTCTCTCGGCGCATTACATGCGACTCTGGGATTATGCTTCCGCGGCGCGCGTTGACTATTTTGTGGCGAATTCCCAGAATGTGGCGGGCCGCATCGGCAAGCATTATCGCCGCAAGGCAACGGTGATCAATCCACCTGTGGACGCCTGTGCAGGCTATATTTCGCCGGAAGTGGACGACTACTACCTGACGGTAGGACAACTGGTGGATTATAAGCGTGTCGACTTGGCGATTGAGGCGTGCAATCGCCTGGGACGGCCTCTGCGGATTGTCGGCGAAGGTGAAGAGTTTGAGCGCCTGCGGACTCTGGCCGGCCCCACCATCAAGTTCTTGGGACACTTACCCGACCAGGAATTGCGGGAAAATTACGCGCGCTGCCGCGCTCTGCTGTTTCCGGGCGAGGAGGACTTCGGGATCGTCCCCGCCGAAGCCCAGTCTTTTGGCCGGCCTGTGATCGCCTTTGGCCGGGGCGGAGCATTGGAGACCGTAGTTGGCGGCTTCCCAAAGAATCCTTACGCCGCTGAAGCCTCCACAGGGGTATTCTTCGCCGAGCAGTCCGCCGATTCGCTGGCTGCCGCAATTCGCTTTTTCGAGTCAAACGAAGGCCGCTTTTCGCCTGCCTTTATTCGCGGCCACGCAGAACGCTTCGACGTTTCGCGTTTCAAGTCGGAGTTGGCTGAATTCATAAGCCTTAAAGTGAGGGAATTTAGAAATAGGCACTCGGGGAGTAGCGGAGGATGCTGGGACATCGGACTCTGAAGAGGGTAGTAAGGGCCATCTTTCAACGGCGAAACTACCGTGCCCTGAAAAACAGCCTCCTTAAGTACGAACGTCCGTTTGATGGCCTTTGCCGGTACCTTTTTCAGGTGGGGCGGTATCCGGTGACGATGCCAATACGGACTCCGCTTGGGGTGGTCCGTCCGGTCATTTATTCGCACCACGACATGCTCACGATTTCTGAGGTTTTTTGCCGCGAGGACTACGAATGCAGTGAGCGGATTAGAACCGTTGTCGATATCGGATCAAACATCGGCATCAGCGCCCTCTACTTCCTGACTCGAGACAGCGAGGCGTTTGTGTACCTTTTCGAGCCGCAACCCGTGAATTGCCAGAAGCTTCTGAAGAACCTCGAACATTTCAGGGGCCGGTATGAGTTTCACCCCATTGCAATCGCCTTGTGGGATGGTGAGGCCGAAATGGGGTTTGAGGACACCGGCCGCTATGGGGGGATTGGCACGGGGCACGAGACGCAAATTCGCATCCCGTGCCGGGAGGTTGGTGGCGTGCTTCGAGGTATCCTCGAAAAGCGTGGAGAAATTGACGTTTTGAAGATAGACACCGAGACTCTCGAAGAGGAGATCCTTGCGGCTATTCCGGGAGACGTGCTGAGGTCAATTAAGCAGATCTATGTCGAGCGCCGCTACAGCGAGAACACTTTGCCGCTTACGCACGACTACGTCCAGGATGGGACCATTGCGAGGTTTCGGCGGAGGGTGGACGCCTAAAGAAAGAATCACATCGCCTACGAGACGCGGTATATTGGGATTGAGCCTGTCGCCCCTGCAAGGCTTGTCGTGGCTCGTTCAACTTTCCAGGATGTGAGGAAGCGTGAAGGAATTCGGATCCTCGATTCAGACTTCTTTCTCCTGACTTCTACTCACGGATCGCAAAAGGGGAAAACCGGTGGCGATTACCGCGCTGATCACGGGAATTACAGGGCAAGACGGGTCATACCTGGCTGAGTTCCTGCTCTCCAAGGGATATCGTGTTTGCGGCTTGGTCCGGCGCAGCAGCACGGTAAACTTCGAAAGGCTGTACCACTTGCAAGACAAGATCGAGCTAATTCCCGGGGATCTGCTTGACCAGAATTCACTGATCAGCGCCGTCCAGCAATGCGAGCCAAAGGAAGTGTATAACCTGGCGTCGCAATCTTTTGTCCCGACCTCCTGGAACCAGCCGACTCTGACCGGCGAATTCACAGCCCTCGGGGTGACCAGGATGCTGGAGGCGATCCGGCTGGTGAATCCCAGAATACGGTTCTACCAAGCCTCCTCGAGTGAAATGTTCGGCATGGTCCGCGAGAGTCCGCAAAATGAAAACACAGCCTTCTACCCTCGCAGCCCCTACGGCGTGGCCAAGCTCTACGGCCACTGGATCACCGTCAATTACCGGGAGAGTTACGGCCTTTTCACCTGCTCAGGAATTCTGTTCAATCACGAATCGCCTCGGCGCGGCCTGGAATTTGTCACCCGAAAGGCGAGTTACGGCGCGGCGAGGATCAAACTAGGCCAGCAAAAAAGGCTCAAGATGGGAAACCTTGACGCTGAGCGCGACTGGGGATTCGCCGGCGATTACGTCGAGGCGATGTGGCAGATGCTCCAACAGAACCAACCGAAAGATTACGTTGTGGCCAGCGGAGTGGCCCATTCCGTACGCCAGCTTCTGGAAATCGCCTTTGGGCACCTGGGGATGGATTACCGGGATTACGTTGAAACGGACGCGGCTTTGCTCCGCCCGGCGGAAGTGTATCACCTGCTCGGAGACGCTAGCCGAGCGCGGCAGGAATTGGGCTGGAAACCCAAAGTGAGTTTCGACGACCTGGTCAAAATGATGGTGGACGAGGATCTGGCGCGGCTAGAGGCGCAATGAGGACGCTGATTACAGGTTGTGCTGGGTTCGCAGGCTCTCACCTGGCAGAATATCTGCTGGGAAAAGGCGAGGAAGTCATTGGCCTTCGTGCTCCCGATGACGACTGTGCCAACCTTCGGCACATCAAGGAACGTCTCAAAATCGTCGGGGCGGATCTGCGCGAAATCGGCCGGGTGCGCGAAGTGATCGAGGCACTCAAGCCCCAACACATCTATCACCTTGCCGCGGTTTCTTCGCCGGCGGAGTCGTTCGAGGACCCGGAGCGGACCTATCATGTGAACTTCGTAGGCACCCTCAACCTTCTCTCCGCTTGGCTTCGGGTGGGGATGGACTGCCGCTTTCTTTTGGTAAGCTCAGCCGAGGTCTACGGCATAGTTCCTAAGGAGAAACTGCCGCTGCGGGAAGAAATGGAACTTTGCCCCGTCAATCCTTACGCGGGAAGCAAAGCGGCCGCGGAGATCCTGGCGTTGCAGTTCTTCCGAAGCTACGGGCTTCCCATTGTCCTCGTCAGGCCTTTCAATCACACCGGCCCCCGCCAGTCCTCGAGATTCGTCTGCTCAAACCTAGCCCGGCAGGTGGCGGAGATCGAATTGGGTTTGCGCCCGCCCACGGTCGTGGCCGGAAATCTCGATGCTGCGCGCGATTTCACCAACGTGCGCGACATCGTAAGGGGCTACTTCGATCTGCTGGAACACGGCGCCCCAGGCGAAGTCTACCAACTCTGTTCGGGCCGTTCCATTTCGATAAGAGGCGTTCTGGGCGTGCTGACCTCCTTCGCCTCGAAACCCATTCAAGTCTCGGTCGACAAGCCCTCACTCCGCAAGCACGACGCGGCTGAGATTTGGGGTGATTATTCGAAAGCCAAACTTGCGGTCGGCTGGGAACCTCGTCGCGAACTGACGGATACGCTGCGAGAGCTCACAGACTATTGGAGGGAGAAGGCCAGGCTGAAGGCATGATAGTATCGGAACCTCACCGCGCAGCCTCGGAGACGCAGAGAACGGCATTTTGATTCCACTCCCTGCACCCGAGCGGCGCGAGTGGGAAAAGTCGTGAATCGCCAAGGAGCTGATTCAGCTATGAATATTCTGGTTACAGGCGCAGCGGGCTACGTGGGGAGTGTCTGCGCCGCGGAACTGGTCAGGCAAGGTGATCAGGTGGTCGCCTATGACAATCTCAGCACGGGACACCGCCAAGCGGTAGCCAAGGGCGCTCGACTTGTGGTGGGAGACATTGCGGATACCGAAAAACTCGAGCGCGTGTGTAAACGGTACCGCATTGATGCCGTCATGCACTTCGCGGCCAGCGCTCTAGTGGAGGAGTCGGTTCGCAATCCTCATTTGTTTTATTCCAACAACATCAGCGGCACGATCGCGCTTCTGGAGGTCATGACATCGTTGAAGATCGGACGGCTGATCTTTTCCTCCAGCGCCGCCGTTTACGGCGAGCCTAAAATGGTTCCCATCCCGGAGGATCACCCGACCGGTCCTGTGAATCCCTATGGCGAGACCAAACTCGTGATCGAACGGGCGCTGGCTTGGTACCACAAGGCATACGGAATTCAGTCTGCTGCCTTGAGGTATTTCAATGCCGCCGGGGCGACTGGCGAGTTCGGCGAAGACCACCGGCCGGAGACCCATCTTCTGCCCCGCTTGTTTGCGGCCGCCTCCGGCTCGAAAGGCGTGTTCAAGATCTATGGCGACGATTATCCGACCCCGGACGGCACCTGTGTGAGGGATTACGTGCACGTTCTGGATATTGCTCAGGCTCATATCCTGGCCCTGCAATCTCTTTCAAAACTGGGTTCGCGGATATATAATGTTGGTCACGGTAAAGGATATTCGATTCGGGCGGTTCTGAAAGCCGTCGAGGAGATCACTGGACGCAAGTTCGAAGTCCAGGTGAGCGGACGACGCCCCGGCGACCCGGCGGTACTAGTTGCGACCGCACGAAAACTGCGCCGGGAGTTGAAATGGCAACCCCGGCACTCGGACCTTAAGAACATCATTCGGTCTGCCTGGGCGTGGATGCAGAAGTATCCCAAAGGGTACCGTAACTAAAGCGTTGATCCGACGACGTCTCAACCAGATCGAGTTCGCGCTGCGGCTGTCGGTGTTGATGCTGCCGATTCCAGCCTTTGGCGCCGCAGCTTACCTTCGTTTTGCTACCGGCTTCATCCCCGTGCCGGGTAAAGAGCCGGTGGTCGACCCTCACGGCTATTTCGGCCTGCTGCTTCTGGCTGCCCTGGCATGGTCCGTGGTGGTCGAGCATTTCGACCTTTCTCGCGTGGATCGATTATTTCCCGCCCGGGATGCGGCCCGCCGCGCTTTCTTCGCCAGCGTGGCTGTTCACACCGCAGTAACAGCCGCTTCATTCTTCTACCGGAATTTCAGCTTCTCTCGCCTTTTCGTGGTCTACAGCGGCGTGCTGCTCTTTTTGTTGGTCATCGCCACCCAGGCAGTCTTTCGGGCCTACTTGGACAGCCTGAGGCGAAAGGGTGAAAACTGTTCCCGCTTGCTGGTGGTCGGCGCCGACGAGTATGCCGAGCAAGCGCTCCGCTCCTTCCTGGGGTCCGTGGTGGTCCCGTGCAGCGTGGAGGGATTCGTCCGCTTGCCGGGACAAACCCCGTATCCGGGTTGCAAGCCCTTGTTCGAACTCGAGGAGATCGAGACCATGGCCGTAGATCCCCGCCCCGACGATGTGCTGATCGCCGTCCCTCTTCCGCGCCTCGCGGAGGCCTCCGCCATGGTCCGCCAGTTGGAGCACCTGAGCGTCCCCGTAAGAGCGATCCTGGATCTGGGGCCTGATATCTCACTTCGCAACACCATCTTCCATTCCGGCGATACCACTTTGCTGGACCTGAGAGCCACACCCTCCGAGGCAATCGCCTACACGATTCTGAAACGATCTTTTGATTTCATCTTTGCGACGGTCGTCGCCATCCTAACAGCTCCTTTTATGTTGCTGATTGCGGCGGCCATTCGCCTGACCTCTCCAGGGCCGATTCTCTTTGTCCAGGAACGTGTGGGCTTAAATGGACGTTTGTTTCGCGTATACAAGTTCCGGACCATGAGCGCGGGCAATCCGGGAGAAAGCGACACGCGTTGGACCACCAGCAATGACCCCCGAAGGACCAAACTGGGCGCTTTTCTGCGGGCCACTAATCTCGACGAACTTCCCCAGTTCTTTAACGTCCTGAAAGGTGACATGAGCGTGGTCGGCCCGCGGCCAGAACGGCCCTACTTCGTCAGGAAGTTCCAGGATGACGTTGCCCAGTACAATACCCGCCATTACCTGAAGGTGGGGATTACAGGTTGGGCGCAAGTCAACGGCTGGCGAGGAGATACGTCCATTGCCAAACGTGTGGAGCATGATCTTTACTACTTGCGAAATTGGTCTCTCTGGTTCGATTTGAAGATTATCTGGCTGACCCTGTGGCGAGGCTTCTTCAGTAAGAACGCCTACTAGGACGGGGCCTTCGTCTTGGGCAGCGGTGCTCTGCCCTTGACGGGGCTGAGCACCGCGCAGGTCACGAACCTGACTGAACTAATGTATCTGTGTTATGGGTGGCTCTGGCGAACCTTCAACTGTGAGGGTCCAGGTAATTATGCCGGCTTTTCGAGGAGAATAAGTGAAGCGAATCATTCAATGGGGTCTTTTACTGATCATTGCCG
Source organism: uncultured Acidobacteriota bacterium (assembly GCA_963722675.1). GTDB lineage: Bacteria > Acidobacteriota > Terriglobia > UBA7540 > UBA7540 > CAVROP01. The sequence goes on along the minus strand of CAVROP010000023.1, from coordinate 47,484 downwards.
GGTCCACGCTGGCCTTCGGGGCTGTGCAACCTCCCGCTTATAGCGCCGTGGAGGCGGCTCTCTTCCTCTTATGCGCGGTGGTGCTGATCAGACAGACCGGCGAGGGGAAAATAAACCTTCCAGTTGCACTTTGGATACTTCCCTTTCTGGGCCTCGTACTGATCCAGACGATTCCCCTGCCGGGGAAAATCGTATCCTGGCTGTCGCCGAACCGTTTGTTCTTTGACGTTCAAGCCGGCCTCGCTCCGGGGGCCGCGCACTGGGCGACTCTGAGCATCTATCCGCATGACACTCAGTTAGGATTCGTCAAGCTGCTCGCCTACCTGGCGGCTTTCACTTTGGCCGCCTATGCCTTCGAGCCTCGAGAAGGTAAGAGCGTCCTGGCGCCCGGCCTGATCGTCTTGGGAACATTTGAAGCCGGCTATGGGATTGTCCAGTATCTGACCGGTTACCAGAAGATTTTCGGCATGACCAAGCAGTTCTACACGGAGGAAGCCACCGGGACGTACATCAATCATAACCATTTTGCCGGGCTGCTGGAGCTTGTGATTCCTTTTGCGGCGATGATGGTATTCTACAACCTGCAATCCCGGCCCGGCCGTGGCGGGGGCGAAAAGTTTGGGGGGCGGCCCGGCCGGACAGGGCTGGACCCGCGAATCGTCTTTTATGCGTTCATCGTGATCCTGCTGTTGGTTGGGGTGGTCTTTTCCCGATCGCGCATGGGCATCTTTTCGGTAGTGACGAGTCTTATGCTAATGGGGTTATTAGGCCTGTTCGGAGAAGGGCGTCGAGCCTGGATGGTTATCACTTTGCTCGTTATAGCCTGTTCTATGACATACGCCGTCTGGATCGGTCTCGACCCCATCGTCAAGCGATTCGAATCCATCACCCCTTCCGGGAGCCCTTGGTCGCGGAGTTCCATCTGGAAGCAGGCCGACGGCATCCTCAAGGATTATCCCGCCGTAGGCACAGGGTTGGGAACATTTCCCGTGGCCTTCCGCCGCTATCAGACTTCCTTGCTCGAACTCCAGGTCGACCACGCGCACAACGATTATCTGGAAGTGGCTACTGACACGGGAATCGCCGGCGCGATTCTGCTATTCGTCCCCATTCTGTGGTTACTGGTCAAGATGATCATCGCTTACGCCGGAGCGCGAAACCCCTACCGCCGCTCCGTGCTTCTGGCGTGCATAGGGAGCATCGCGGCCTTGCTCATTCACTCGACGATGGATTTTAATCTGCAGATCCCGGCCAACGCCTTGCTTTTTGCGGTCGTGCTGGGCATCGGGTCCAAGGCCACTGTTTCCGGAGCTCCATCCAGGAGTGCAGCCGCATGAAAGGCGTCATACTGGCGGGTGGGATCGGTTCCCGATTGTTCCCTCTCACGCGGGTTACGAACAAGCACTTGCTTCCCGTGTATGACCGCCCCATGGTTTTTTTCCCCATCCAGACGTTGGTGAATGCCGGGATAACGGATATCCTCCTGGTGACGGGAGGACAGAATGCGGGCGACTTCTTGCGCCTGCTGGGCAATGGAAAAGACTTCGGCCTCCAGCATATCAACTATACCTATCAGCAAGGCGAAGGCGGGATTGCGGACGCCCTCCGCCTGGCGGAGTACTTTGCAGCCGGCGGGAAGATCTGCGTAGTTCTTGGCGACAATATTATTGAAACCAATATTATCGCCGCGTGCGCGCAATTCAGGAAACAGGAAAGGGGCGCGCATATCCTTCTGAAGGAAGTTGCCGATCCGCAACGCTTCGGTGTCCCGGTGTTTGAAGGTGAGCGAATCGTGCGCATCGAGGAAAAACCCAAGGAGCCCAAGTCACCGTACGCCGTGATTGGCATTTACATGTATGATGCCACGGTGTTCGACCGCATCCGAAAGCTGAAGCCTTCCACCAGGGGAGAATTCGAGATCACCGATGTGAACAACCAGTTCCTGGCTGATGGCGCCCTTACCTACAGTATGCTGGATGGTTGGTGGACCGACGCCGGGACCTTCGACTCTCTCTTGCGCGCCACGAACCTCGTTGCGCAGGGGGGAGCGAATAGGGTCTCTTAGGATTGGGAGTGTGAGTTTTGAAGATTCTGGTCACGGGCGGCGCCGGATTCATCGGCTCCAATTTCGTTCGTTACTTTCTCAGCGCCAATCCTGAAAGCGCGGTGGTTAATTTTGACAAGTTAACCTACGCAGGAAACCTGGATAACCTCTCCGATCTTCAATCGCACTCCGGTTACAAATTCGTCCGGGGCGACATATGCGATGCCGACGCGGTACGGGATGTCCTGGAACAGCACGTCGACGCAGTGGTGCACTTTGCCGCGGAAAGTCATGTCGACCGGAGCATCGCCGATGCGCGCGAGTTTATTCGCACCAACGTCGAGGGTACCTGTACGCTTCTGGAAGCCGCGCGCCGGGCTAAGCTCACCCGTTTCGTACACGTGTCCACCGACGAGGTCTACGGAAGTCTGCCCCGTGGGGTGACCGCCGATGAAAGGGCTCCTCTTCAACCTAGCAGCCCCTATGCGGCGAGCAAGGCGGCGTCGGATCTGTTGGTCCGAAGTTTCTGGCAGACCTACCGTTTCCCTGCTCTACTGACACGTTCCTCGAATAATTATGGTCCGTACCAGTTCCCAGAGAAGTTCCTGCCGTTGATGATTACCAACGCTCTTGAAGGCAAGCCGCTTCCCGTGTACGGCGACGGGCTGAATGAGAGGGATTGGGTTTTCGTGGAGGATCACTGCCGCGCTCTCGACCGCGTCCTCGAAGCAGGCCGTCCGGGCGAGATTTATAACATTGGATACGGGCAAGGCCTCACAAACTTGAGTGTGGCGCGCAGGCTGTTGCAGATCTTGCGCAAGCCCGAGGATCTAATCGAGTTTGTGCAGGACCGGCCAGGCCACGATCGCCGATATGCGCTCGATAGCGCCAAAATCCGCGCGGAGTTGGCCTGGAAGCCCGCGGTGACCTTCGAGGAAGGGTTGCTGCGAACCGTCGAGTGGTATCGCCTCCACCCCGAATGGGTGCAGAAAACCAAGAGCGGAGAGTACAAGAATTACTACCGCAAGTTCTATGAGAACCGTCGCAACTCCCTCGCTCAATTATAGGAACATCGCGCGAAGGTGCGAATTCTGATCACAGGTAGCAACGGCATGTTGGGCCGAGACCTTTCGGCTCTCCTCTGCGCCCGCCACGAAGTGCTTGGCGCGGACCTGCCCGAGGTCGATATTACCAATCTCCGCCTTGTGCAAGGAGCAATCCCAGGCGCCGGCCTCGACGCCGTGATCCACACCGCCGCCTTCACCGCCGTGGACGACTGCGAGCGGCGCCCCGAGGTCGCTTTCCAGGTGAATGCGGAAGGCACCCGCAACGTGGCAATCGCCTGCCGCGAGTCCTCTGTCCCATTGTGTTACATCAGCACCGACTACGTCTTCGACGGCCGCAAGCCTACACCCTACGTCGAAAACGACACTCCCAACCCGCTGAACGTTTACGGCGCGAGCAAACTGCAAGGCGAGAAGTACGTCGCGGAATTACTTCCGGCGGCTTGGATTGTTAGAACGTCGTGGCTCTTTGGCCCCCTGGGCAAGAACTTCGTTCGCACCATTCTGGAGCGAGCCCGGCAGGGAAATCCCCTGCGCGTCGTGGACGATCAGTTTGGAGCGCCCACCTACACTGTGGACTTGGCCGAGAAACTCGAACGGATTGTGATGAAAGGGAAACCCGGCATCTACCACGCAACGAACCACGGATATTGCTCCTGGTTCGAGTTTGCCGGCGAGATCCTTCGCCAGGCAGGACTAAGCCACATTCGACTGGCCGCTATCCCGACCTCGGCCTCGGACCGCCCCGCCCTGCGGCCACGAAACTCTCGCCTTGCACACACACGCCTGGAAAGCGAAGGTCTGGGCCTCCTTCCTCCTTGGCAGGACGCACTGAAACGCTATCTCGATAGGGAACGCCAGGTGGGGAGCGAGGGGGAGAGCCTGTGATGTCCCGTTTCGTGCTCCTTGACCGCGACGGAGTGATCAACCGCCGTATTATCTCCGGCTATGTTAGCCGTTGGGGAGAGTTCGTTTTCCTGCCCGGCGCCCTCGAGGCTTTACGCCTTTTGAATGAGAAGAACTACCACGTCATCGTCGTCTCAAACCAGGCAGGAGTGGGAAAGGGTCTGATGTCCGCCGCCGACCTCGACGAAGTCACGCTCCGGTTCATCGCCGAGGTTGAAGCGCATGGCGGACGGATACTGAGTGTCTACTATTGCACCCACCGCGCAGAGGATGCTTGCGAGTGCCGGAAACCAAAGCCGGGACTGCTTCGGCGTGCCCGAGCAGAGCACCACTTCGATTTTGAGCGTACCTTCCTCGTCGGCGACACCGAAAGCGATCTTCTGGCGGCACATGCAGCGGGTTGTCCCGCGATCATGGTCACCGGCACGCCCGTCTCCGCGTTGGAAAAGCTGCCCCATGCCCCTCGCCTGACTGTCCCCACCTTGTGGGCGGCGGCAGACTTCCTAATCAACGAACCGGAATGGTATAATTCGAGACCATGATTCAAGAATACCTCGCAGATTATAGCGCAGGCTTGAGCAAAGCCCTCGAGAGCGTCTCTCGAGAGCGATTCGAAGAGTTTATCCACCTCCTCGAGGACGCCTATCACCACGATCGCCAGGTGTTCTTCATGGGAAACGGAGGCAGCGGGTCAACTGCGTCCCATTTCATTTGCGATCTAAACAAAGGCGTGTCCTACGGCCGCTCAAAACGCTTCCGCGGGATCTCTCTAAACGATAGCCTCGCCACGATCACAGCCTATGCCAACGATGTCGCCTACGAGGATGTTTTCGTCGAGCAGTTGAAGAATTTCCTTCAGCCCGGCGACCTTGTGGTAGGTATCTCAGGCAGCGGCAACTCTCGCAATGTCCTCAAGGCCATCGACTACGCGAACAGCCATGGCGCGCACACGGTTGGCCTGTGCGGTTTCGATGGCGGAAAACTCGCCGCTGCGGTGCGAACCCCCGTCCTCGTCCCTGTGCGCGACATGCAAAAGGCCGAAGACGCCCATATGATCCTCTTGCACGTCGCGATGCAACTCTTGTGCGCCCCCTTGTAGCACCCGCCCTCGGGATTGAATTCCGCAGATTGTGCAGGGCAAGCGCCGTGGTTTCGCGCGACCCCAGACCCAGTTTGGCTCCCAAAGTGCTACACTCCCATCCTGAGGACGTCCAACTGGGCGGGGAATCTCCGGCTCCCTCGCGCCCGGAAGATCCGAGATAGCGCCATGCCTTCAGACACATACGGGCAGACTCGACGCACTTTCCTCGAAAGAGGAGTTGCGGTGGGCGGCGCCCTGCTGGCAGGTGGAGTTCAGGGCTGGCTCGGCTCCCAAGCGACCTTTGCCGCACTTCCTCCCCAATCCCGCTTGGTCGTCTCCCGGGACCCCAATCTCCGCTCCACCCCCACCAGCCTGGAGTCCTCCCGGCTTGTCAACTGCCTGGACCGCGCCATGCAGGCCCTGCACGACTGCGACTCGCCGCTCGAGGCGTGGCGCAAGGTCGTGCGACCCGGCGAGGTGGTAGGGCTAAAGGTTAATTGCCTTGCAGGCAGAGGGAACTGCACGCGCCCGGAGTTGGTGAACGCCGTCTGCGAGCGCCTCCAGCAAGCCGGCATCAAGGAAATCGTCATCTGGGACCGGCTGAATTCAGACCTGGAGAGCGCGCACTTCAAGATCGTGGAGCGTGGCTCCGGAATTCGCTGTTTCGGAAACGACGCGCTGGGATTCGATGAGGACTTGGCCATTTTCGGCAGCGTGGGAAGCCTCGTGGCTAAGACGCTCAGCCAAGTCTGCGACGCCGTTATTAACCTGCCCGTGCTCAAGGACCACGGCATCGCGGGCGTCACGATTGCGCTCAAGAGCATGTTTGGCGCCATTCATAACCCCAACAAATACCACGTCAACGTTTGCGATCCTTACGTGGCGGACGTTAATATGCTGCCGCCCATTCGCCGCAAGGTGCGGTTGCATATTTGTGACGCCACCACCGCGCAGTACGAAGGCGGGCCTTCGTTCATGCCTCACTGGACTTGGCCGTACAATGGCTTGCTCATAAGCCGCGATCCGGTGGCCCTGGATTACACAGGCTGGCAAATCATCGAAAAAAAGCGGGCCGAGGTGGGCATGAAATCGCTGCGGGAGATGAAGCGCGAGCCGACTTACATTTCAACCGCCGCCGACGCGCAGCATATCTTGGGGACTGACGATCCAAGATTCATTAAGGCGGTGGAAGTTTGACTCTTGAATCTTGAATTTGGAATCTCGAATTAGGATTACGCGAGGTTGAAGTCCGATGGCAACCAAGTATGATCTGCGGCTCCTCGAGGCAGAGCCGCCGGCAGAGTCCGCCGGCCTCGCCTGGGGCCGCCGCTCCTTCCTCAAAGCAGCTTCCCTTCCCTGCCTCGCTGCCTGCGCCGCAGCGGCCATGGGAGGCCGCAATGCGGTCCCCCTGTTCGCGGCTCCGTTCCCGGAAGACGACTCGCAATTCGTCAAGGAGGCCCGCTTCTACGAGAAACAGCCCTACCGGAAGATCAAGTGCAAGCTTTGCCCACGCGGCTGCGCGATCGACGACCGGGAGCGCGGCTATTGCGGCGTGCGCGAGAATCGCGGCGGCACCTACTACACGCTGGTGCATTCGCGCGTGGTGACGGCTCATATTGATCCCATCGAGAAGAAGCCCTTCTTTCATTTTCTCCCCGGAACGGTCGCCTTCTCCATTGCCACCGCCGGTTGCAATGTGAACTGCAAAATGTGTCAAAACTGGGATATCTCCCAGGTCCGCCCTGAGCAGGTCCGGTCGAACTACGCTCCCCCGGAGCGCGTGGCAGTGTTAGCCCAGCAGAACAGTTGCCCGACCATTGCCTACACCTACAGCGAGCCGGTGGTGTTTTACGAGTACGTCGCCGATACTGCCGAAGCGGCTCACAGGCTGGGCGTGAAAAGTGTCGTGGTTACGGGAGGGTACATCCAACAAGAGCCGCTCGAGAAATTGTGCCGCCAGGTGGACGCCATCAAGGTTGACCTTAAAGGTTATTCCGAGAAGTTTTATAAGGAAGTAGTAAACGGCGAACTGAAGCCGGTGCTCGACGGCCTGGTGACCATCCGCAAGCACGGAGTATGGAACGAGATCGTTTATCTGGTGATTCCCACCTTGAACGACAGCGAGCCCGAGTTTCAAGGGCTCGCCAGATGGGTCAAGTCCGAATTGGGCCCCGACGTTCCCGTCCACTTCACACGCTTCCATCCCGAGTATCTCCTCAAAAACCTTCCTCCCACGCCGGTGGAAACGCTCGAACGCGCCAAAGCCATCGCCGACGCCGAGGGTCTCCACTTTGTTTACATCGGCAACGTGCCCGGCCACCCGGCCGAGAATACCTATTGCCCTAAATGCCGCAAGATTGTGGTGGAGCGCACCGGATACACCGTGGGGACAGTGCACATCCACAACAATAAATGCCAATACTGCCAGCAACCGATTCCCGGAGTGTGGCGCTCGTAAGCGAGCTCGAAAGCAAGCCTGAGGCTGGAATCGCAAATCCGACTTCGGGATTTCCTGCGCGAGTCATGCCGAAAAGCGATCGTAAATCTGGGATTTTGAATCTGGAATCGACCGTTCTCCGCTCACGCCATTTAAGGTCCTCCAACCAGTTTCTTCTTGCCCTGCACGGCTGTCGGTGTAAAATCTCCGCTCAACTTATTCTGAGGTTGCCATCATGATGAATCCTTTCCAACGCATCGGCCGGCGTCAGTTCCTCCACAACTCGGCCTTCGGTCTGGGAGCCGCACCGTTAATCACCAATGCGGCCTTGGCAGTTCAGGGGGAAGCTTCAGCCCATCCCGCTTCACCCCAGAGTGCTCCAAATCCCAATGGCCTCAGGATGCGGGCGAGGCTCGAGCCAAAAGAAACGGTATGGATCGTGCGCGAGCCTCAGGCAGGCTTTGCGGAGCAGTTCGCGTCTTGCGAACTGGCGCGCGGCTTGCGAAACCTGGGGCTGGCGAGCGACCCTGTCCAAGCCGTGCTGGGTAAAGGCGCGCCGCCCGCGTCAGGTCTCGTCTTCTCTCTCGCCGTCAAGAAGGACCTCCCCACCCACCCTGAATCTTATCAAATCTCGAACGAATCGCCGGGGGGCAAAGCCTCCCATGTTCGCCTGACCGGCGCTACGCCACACGCCGTTCCTTACGCCGTATTTGACTTCCTGGAGCGGCAGGGGGCGTTCTTTGGGTTGGATGGTGAAGTGTATCCGCTGGAACCCGCGCGCGCCCTCAACCTGCCGCCGGCCGGCCGGAACTGGCAGGCGCAGCCGCGCTTCAACGCGCGAGGGCTGGTGCCGTGGCCTGACTTTCTCAACTGCGTGACCATCTACAACCGCGAAGACTGGCGCGCCTATCTCGAAGCGATGGTTCGAATGCGCTTCAACACGCTGGGCGTGCACGTCTATTCCGGCGAGAATCAGTGGGCTGAATCATTTCTTTCGTTTGAATACGCCGGCGCCGGCCACCTGGCTTATACCGACACGACCGCGACGAACCGCTGGGGCTACCTGCCGGAGCGAACCTCGCGTTTTGGCATGGGCTCTGCTGACTTTTTCGCAGAAGAAGTTTTCGGCTCCGAAGCTACTACCAAGGCCCGGAGTTGCTGGGAAGCCGAAGAATTCGCGCAGAAGCTTTGGGGCGAGGCCTTTCAATACGCCAAGCAACTCGGCATCCGCACAGGTGTCGGGTTTGAGCCTTACCAGATCCCCGATGAGATTTATCGCGCCGTTCCTCCCGAAGCGCACTACGCATCCGCTGATCCGAAAGCCCCCGGGCCGCGCATCGACCCTGAGTCGGTTGCCGCGAAGGACATCCTGGAAGCGCGCCTGGCGCGACTGCTCGAAGCTTATCCGACCGTAGACTACGTCTGGTTGTGGGAAGACGAAGGGATGAGCTGGGCCAGTCAAAAGCAAAATGTTCCGCTCTCCGTCACTCCATTCAAGCAGGCCCACGACTTTCTAAAGCGTCATGCTCCTGAAAAGCGCCTGGTGATTTCCGGTTGGGGCGGCGTCGTCCGCCACTTCGCCTATTTCCACAAGGCGTTGCCGGAGGACATTATCTTTTCGTCGCTGAACGACAACCTCGGTTGGGATCCGGTGAGCGAGGAGTATGGCAAACTCGAATCGCGCGAGCGCTGGCCGATTCCCTGGCTCGAAGACGATCCGGCCATGTGGCTGCCTCAATTCCACGTGAACCGCTTCGTGCGCGACATGGACTTGGCGGAACAATATGGTTGCCAGGGCCTGCTGGGCATTCACTGGCGGCATCGTATCATGGAGATCGACGCCGGTTTTCAAGCGGGCTATTCGTGGAACAAGGAACTGACCCCGACTAGGTTCTTTCAAGGCTTTGCCTCGGCCCAGGCGCGGGAACCGCGCGCCGCCAAGCTGGCCAAGCTGCTCGACGACACGGACCGCGACCGGCTGGTTCTATGCTCGTGGACCGGCCAGGTTAAAAATGGCCACAGCGAAATCGACGAATACTCCGGAGATTATGACGAAGCGTTCCAGTTCTGGAACGGCTACGAGCCTCCCGAGAGTGTAAAGAAGTCGCAAGCCGAGGTGGCGAAGCAAATTCGCGCGCTTGCTGATTCTGCCTCGAGCGCTGCCGAGCGAGAGCGCCTCAATTACCTCAGCCGCTTTATCGAGTTCCTCACTCCCTATTCTGAGTCGTGGTCCCTGGCGGCGCGCCTGAACCAGAAGCTTCAAAAAGCCGGCCAGTTGAAGAAGCAGAACGAAAGCGCTGAGGCGCGCAGCCTGATTCTGACAGAAGGCGTACCACTCTGGCTCGAATTAGCGCCTCTGGTTCGAAAAGTCATTCTCGACTACCAGGAGATCGTGAGCACCAGGAACGACCTGGGACAACTGGCTTCGATGCATAACAAGTATGAGCGGCTGGCGTTGTATCGGCTGCGAGCCTCCATGAAGGAGTTCGTCGGCGAACTGCCGCCCGAAGCCGAGCAGTTGTTTGCGGCCGTTCGCAAGCCCGATGCGAAGGCGGTGGCCCGCGCCTTTGTCCCTACTCGGCCAACGGTCCTGCGCAGAGGCGAACAGGCGCGAATCTCGGCCGTGGTTGCTGGGGCGGGACAAGTAGCGGGCGTTACTCTCTTCACTCGAGCCAAAGACTCGGACCAGTGGAGTCCTGCAACCATGAGCCTTGTCGGCCGGCGCACTTATACCGGAGCTATCAAATGGCAAGAGGCCGCCCCTCTGATGGATTACTACGTCCAAGCGGCCATTGAAATTGCAGGGGCCAAGAGAGCTCTCACGTCTCCGCCCGAGGCGCCCGCCCGTTTTTATACCGTGACCCTCCTGTAGGGGCGGCCCTTGTGGCCGCCCTTGCACCGTCTCCCCTTGACTATTGACAGGAGAGTGTGTAATCTGTTGTCGATAACTGAGAGGAGTTCCATGAGCAAGCCAACCGATCTTGTACAGGGTACCTTAGACGTTCTCATTCTTAAGACTATCGCCCTCGAGCCCATGCACGGCTGGGGCATCGCCCAGCGTATTCGCCAGGTCTCCAAGGAAGTGCTCCAGGTGAACCAGGGAGCGCTCTACCCCGCCCTGCATCGCCTCGAGCAAAGCGGCTGGATCAAAGCCAAGTGGGGAGAGTCCGACAACAATCGCCGCGCCAAGTTCTATTCCTTAACTGCCGCCGGGCAGAAGTACTTGGAGCAGGAGCAAGCCCACTGGAAGAAACTCTCCGCTGCCATCGGGCTGGTGTTGGAAGCATCTTGAAGTAAGTGGAACGGGTGTCATTCCGAGCGCAGCGAGGAATCTCGCTCCGTTCTCGGGCGGATTGCGAGAGAAAGGATCAGGGCGAGATTCCTCGCTGCGCTCGGAATGACACGGTTACGTGAAGTTTCCTGAGAACTGATGGCTGAGAGTTAAATGATCCGTCACATTTACAAACTCTCGTTGCGATTCCGCTCGTTATTCAGGCGCGGACGTGTGGAGGGGGAGCTAAGTGACGAACTCCGCTTTCACCTCGAGAAGCTGGCCGAGGAAAACGTTGCAAAAGGGATGACCTCAAACGAAGCCCGTTATGCCGCCCTGCGCGAGCTGGGCGGGGTGGAACAAGTCAAAGAAGAGTGCCGCGATATGCGCCGGGTAAACTACATCGAGAATCTCGTTCAAGACCTCACCTACGGCTTGCGGGTGCTAGCCAGGAATCGCGGCTTCGCAGCGGTAGCGGTTCTCACGCTTGCGCTAGGGATCGGCGCAAACACAGCCATCTTCAGTGTGGTTAACACGGTCCTGCTGCGGCCGTTGCCCTTCAAGGATCCGTCGCGCCTTGTATGGGCTACGGAACGTTTCCAAGCGACTCACGGCGCCGCAGTCGTCATCAGTCCCGACTTTATGGGTTGGAAGGATCGCAACCAGGTTTTCGAGCAAATCGGCGCTTTCGGCGGAGGCGTGGGCGCGAATCTTACCGGGGCCGGCGAGCCGGCGCGCGTCCGCGTGACCAGCGTCACCGCGGGATTTTTCCCGATGTTGGGTGTTCTGCCGGTTGCCGGCCGCACGTTCCTGCCAGCCGAAAACAAGCAGGCCCAGCACCACGTGGCGCTTCTCAACGAGGCGCTGTGGCGCAGTCGATTTGGGTCTGATCCCCACATAGTTGGGAAGAACGTGCGGCTTGACGATGATACGTTCACAGTTGTCGGCGTTCTGTCGGCAAACTTGCGATACCCCACTGCGGATGTCTGGATACCTCTGGCGCTTGATGCGGAAGAGTTTTCTCCTCATTCCCCACGGTGGACCATCCTCACGGTCATCGCGCGGCTGAAGCCCGGTGTCCAGCTCGCCCGGGCGCAATCCGACCTGCAACTCTTGACTCAGCAAATGGACCGGGAATACCCGGCGCAAGCCGCGCCGTTTCGGGCCCACGAGCGTGTGGAAGTGATTCCGCTTCACGCGCTGCTCGTCCAAAACGTACGCTCGCTTCTCCTGATTCTCCTGGGGGTGGTAGCGTTTGTCCTTTTGATCGCCTGCGCGAACGTCGCCAACTTGCTGCTTTCGCGTGGCGTGCTTCGAGGGAAGGAAATGGCTGTGCGGGCGGCCTTGGGAGCGCGGCGTTTGCGGCTTGTCCGCCAATTGCTCACGGAAGGTTTGCTGATTGCGGCCGCCGGAGGCCTGCTGGGGATTCTGGCAGGACTGTCGGGCACGAAAATCCTCGCGCAACTCATCCCTCCCAATCTTTCGTCGGAGATCCACCTTGATCTGCGAGTCCTCGCCTTTTCCGCCGCCATCGCCGTGCTAGCTGTTTTGGTGTTCGGCTTCGTTCCCGCCTTCATCGCCTCCCGAACCGACGTGAGCAAAGCGCTCAAAGAAGGGGGGTTGCAGGCGGGCGCCAGTCCCGCAACGCACCGCCTCCGCGCCCTGTTGGCGGCGGGCGAAATCGCTTTGTCGCTGATTCTGCTTGCCGGGGCGGGCCTTCTGGCGCGGAGTTTTCTGCGTCTTACGCAGGTTGAACTCGGCTTTGATCCTCACAGCCTTTTGATCGCCACCGTCGAGCGGCCTTGGACGAGCAACTCCAACGAGCGGCAGTTTGCGGCCTTCTTCCACGACGCCCTGGAACGAATCCGGAATCTGCCCGGCGTCAAAGACGCGGCATTGACGACACGCTACCCGCTGCGAGACTTTAACAATACCACCTTGATGCTCAACGTCCGGGGCGCAGAGAACTTTCGCCCACCGCAACCGATCCCCCTCACTGCTGTTAGCCCGGATTACTTCCGCGTGATGCGGATTCGTTTATTGAAGGGGCGTGCCTTTGGTGAGACCGACACAGGCGATGCCCAAGGCGTGGTAATCGTCAACGAGTCGTTTGCGCGGATCGTTCTTAAGGCCCGCGACCCTCTGGCACAGCAGATTAGTTTTGGGCCGCCGCCCGCAGCGTGGTCCGCAGTCGTTGGCGTAGTTGCGGACACGAGGGACCATGCCCTTGCAGAGGAGCCCATCCCGGAGATCTACGTGCCATACCTCCAGCAACCCTCATTCAGCATGGCCCTTGTCCTCCGAACCGCGGCTCATCCCCAGGGGTTGGTCGGGCCGGTTCGGAAGGCCGTCGAGAGCATCGACAAGAATCAGCCGTTGTCCGAGACCACGACCATGGACGAGGTCATGGCAGGCTTGGTGGCTCCGCGGCGATTCCAAATGATGCTGCTCGGGCTGTTCGCGATGCTCGCATTAGTCCTTGCCGCAATCGGAATCTACGGAGTGGTCAGCTATTCCTGTAGCCAGCGAGTCCATGAATTCGGAGTTCGCATGGCGCTGGGCGCCGAGCGCCGCGATTTGCTCGGGCTGGTTATCCGGCAAGGAGCGAGGCTCGCGCTGATCGGTGTCTGCGCCGGGCTTGGAGGTGCGCTGGCCTTAACGCGCTTCTTATCGGGCATGCTCTACGGTATCAAGCCTACAGATCCCCTGACGCTGCTGGCGGTTTCCTTGCTCCTCACCGCCGTGGCGCTCCTGGCCAGCTACATCCCCGCACGCCGCGCGACTAAAGTCGATCCCATGGTGGCGCTGCGGTACGAATGAAGCTAGCAGCCATCAGCCGTCAGCGAATGATGTTCGGGATTCAGGAACAAATTGACTTATTTAAGTCGAACGCTCATAATGAGCGAATGAAGACTTCCTCCGTCCGAACCTCCATCGACCTGCCCCGCGACCTTCACCGCCGTGTCCGTGAAGCTGCCGCCCAGAAAGGGTGCTCTGCCCGTAAGCTCATCCTGGCAGGGATCGAGCGTGCGATTGAAGAAGTCAAGGCTTCGCGGCCCCGCCGCCGGCTCAGCCTTGATCCGCCCTTGATCCGCCCTGCGGGGCGGCGTATCCGCATCACCAACGAAGAGGCTTATGAGCTCATTGAACTTCCCTGACATCAATGTGTGGCTCGCACTGGCAGCTCCAGAACATATCCACGCCGCAGTTGCGCGGCGATGGTGGGACGAGCAATCGGGCGCCATCGCATTCTCCCGCCTCACGCAGCTTGGCTTTCTACGTCTTATGACTACCGCAGCGGTCATGGACGGGAAGCCGCTGACCGTCGCCGAGGCTTGGCGCGTCTACGACCGTCTGTACGATGACGATCGAGTGATGTTCGTCTCGGAACCTCCAGAGGTGGATCGGCGTTTCCGCGAAAAGGCCTCAGGACGAACCGCGTCTCCCAAACTCTGGGCCGATGCCTGGCTGCTCGCCGTTGCCCAGTCAGCAGGGGGAATCCTCATCACCTTTGATAAGGCGCTGGCTTCACGCGGGGCCCACTGTCTTCTGAGCAGGTAGGGCCGCTGCCGCGTCTCAGAGGCGTTTCTTGTAGTCGCCCTCTGGCTGACACAAGGGTTATCTCTAAGAGTCTAGGATTGTGATATGTTGTTTTTCGGCGCGTAGGGCGGACTCTCGGCCGGGAATGGGAGGCTTCCAGGCGATCCGGGAAAGAGTCGTACATCCCGCCCCCCGCCCATAGGCTCAACATGAGGAGAACGCCCTATTTCGAAAATCTGACTCAGGATGCAGCCTACGGCCTGCGCATGGTCGCGAAGTGGCGTGGAATCTCCGCGGTTCTGGCGCTCACCCTGGCGTTGGGCATCGGGGTTAACGCGGCAATTTTCAGCGTCTTGAATGGATGGCTGCTGCGTCCGCTCCCTGTGCGGGCTCCGGAGCAAATCGCCGTTGTGGCCTTTCAACCCAAGGAAACATCGGATTCAAAGTTCTCTTATCCTGACCTGGTGGATTTCGAAAAGCAGGCCGGTACTTTCTCCAGCCTGTTTGCTTTCGCAGTGGGCGGCGCCGGGCTCAGTGCGGACGGCGTCGCCAGCGAGTTCGCCTATAGTGCCGTAACCGGCAATTACTTTTCCGCCCTCGGGGTGAAGCCGCTGCTTGGCCGGCTGCTGCTTCCTGGCGAAGGCGAAAAACCCGGCGAAGAACTGCTGGTGGTGCTTGGCTACGCTTTCTGGCAAAAACGATTCGGAGGCGATGCAGGTCTCGTCGGCAAGCGCCTGCTGGTGAATGGACAGCCGGCGACGGTTATTGGGGTCACGCCAAGGGAGTTTCACGGCACCATGTTTGCCTTCGACATGGATGGCTACCTTTCGCTCAATGCTCTGCCGCAAATCCAGGGCTCGAGCGCGTTCTGGACCGACCGTCACGACCGGGATTTGATGGTGCTCGGAAGGTTGAAGCCCGACACCAGCATTGCGCAGGCGCAGAGTTCCTTGACCGTCATTGCGCAGCGCTTGGCCGCCCAATATCCCGCCACAAATAAAGACGCCACGATGCGCGTCATTCCGGAGCGGTTCGCACGCCCGGCGCCCTTCGTCACCAACTTCGTTCCCATCATTGCCAGTCTGTTCCTGATTCTTCCCGCCCTCGTCTTGCTGCTGGCCTGCCTGAGCGTGGCGAATATCCTGCTGGCGCGGGCGACGGTGCGCCAGCGTGAGATGGCCATTCGCGCCGCTCTGGGCGCAGGCCGAGGCCGGCTCATCCGCCAGATGCTGACGGAATGCCTCCTCCTGGCGCTCCTGGGGGGCATGGGAGGAGTGCTCCTCGGAGAATGGGCGATCAGCGCCAGTGGCGCAATGATTCATTCCGTAACCTCAACCTCATCCGGCGTTGCTTTCCGCATGGACTACACCCTTGATTGGCGAGTCTTTACCTACACCTTAGGGATTGTGATTTTGTCGGGAATCCTTCTGGGCGTGTGGCCCGCCTGGCGCGCCGGCCGAGTGGATGTGAATACCGTATTGCGCGAAGGTGGGCGAAGCGATTCCGCGGGCGTCGGAAGCCATGGCATCCGCAGTGCCCTGCTGGTAGCCCAAGTCTCCGGGTCGCTGATGCTCTTGATTGTCGCCGGCCTCTTCGTGCGCAGCCTCGAGCGCGCCGAGCACATGGATCTGGGCTTCGATCCTGGTCACGTGCTGAACGTCATGCTGGACGTGCGCCAAATCGGCTACGACGACACACGCGCCAAGGCTTTCTGCCGCGAACTCAAGGATCGCGTGCGCGCCTTGCCGGGCGTCCAATCAGCCAGTTTGAGCTTCAACGTTCCCCTGCAAATGCCCAGTCCCGCCAGCCCTATTCACCTCGAGGCTCATCCCCTGCCCCCCGGGCAGCCGCCCCCGGAGGTCTCGTACAACAGCATTGACCCCGCCTATTTTGAGACCATGCGGATTCCTCTTCTCGAGGGCCGCACTTTCCAGGACTCGGACAACGAATCGGCGCGGCAGGTGGCGATCGTAAATCAGTCAATGGCAAAGAGGTTCTGGCTGAATCAGGATCCCATCGGCAAGCGCTTCAGTTTGAAAAGCGACGCCGGACCTTTCATCGAGGTGGTCGGCCTGGCCCGCGACGGCCAAAGCTTGTGGCATTTTTCAGCCGACCCGCAGCCCTATTTTTATCTCCCCTTCGCGCAAGACTTCACTCCGTTTCTGTCTCTGCAAGTCAGAACCACCGTCGCTCCTGAAAGCCTGCTTCTGGCCGTACAGGACCAGGTCCATCGGCTTGCGCCCGATCTCCCGGTATTTAACGCCGGCACCATGCAGCAAGGGATTCACGGACTCGGAGGTTTGTTCATGTTCCGCCTGGCTGCCACACTCGCCGGCATCATGGGAATCCTCGGGCTGACGCTTGCCACCGTCGGTGTTTACGGAGTGGTTTCGTTTGGCGCGGCGCAGCGCACGCGAGAGATGGGGATTCGCATGGCCCTGGGCGCCTCCCGTCGCGCCGTCCTGATTGCGGTCGTACGGCAGGGGTTGCGACTCACCCTGGCAGGCATCGCGGTAGGAGTGGTGGGGGCGTTCGCACTCAGCCGGCTTCTGCAGAGCATGCTGGTGGGCGTCAAGCCCGGTGATCCTGGAACGTTTATCGCCGTATCGCTGCTCTTGCTCGCCGTCGCTCTCCTGGCCAGTTACCTCCCGGCACGCCGGGCAACCAAGGTCGATCCCATGGTGGCGCTGAGGTACGAGTAAAGCTCTCAGCTCTCAGCCTTCAGCAAGCCGAAACTTGGCAGTTGCTTGCTGATAGCTGATAGCTGATGGCTGGCTAGAGTTCAAGAGGATTCAAAATGGGCAGTCCGGGAAATCGCGTGAAATCCCGGTCGCTGGTGGCCAGCGTTGCCCCATGTTCAATGGCCAGCGCTGCGAGGTGAGCGTCCGTGACCAACGGTCCATGGGCTTGCCCCTTGGTCAACAACTCGCGTACGATTTCCCAATGCCGTTCGCCAGGCTGCAGAATGGTGACCGGCGGAGGTTCCAGCCAGCCAGAAACTATGGCCACCGCTTCGGCTAGTGAAAACGGGTACTGGAAGATTCGGGGTGTGGTGCTAATACGCAGGAAGGCAAGAATCGTCGCCCATGATAGGCCTACGGGCTCGGGTTGGGAGAAAATCGTTTCCAACCATCGCCGGGCAGGTTCGTGGTGCTCGGAATGCGGGACGTAAGCGTAGAGCAGTATATTGGCGTCAACAAGGATCAACGGTGGAACGGTCCTTCGATTTCTCCCAGGAGTTCCTCGATGTTGTCAAACTGGAACCCTGGCCGCAATCCCAAGTCTCGCGTCTTCACTTTAAACGGAGGTAGACTTTTCCCCTGTGCTTGAGCACTGAAACCGAGGCGGAGCATTTTATTCACGATCTGCTTGAATGGAGTGCCGGACTTTCTCGCCTCGGCGCGAAGCTTGGCTGCCACATCGTCGTCGAGAGTTAATGTTGTCCGCACATCTTGATGCTACACTCTGATAATCATGATGTCAACTCGGCAAATAGGGGCTAATGTCCCCTTTGAACGTAGCGCCGACCTTAAGGCCGGCAAACCCTGCCGTAAACGAGCTGCGGGAGAATGCTTGAACGCTGCGATCATTGTCGCGGAGCTCACTAAGGAGTGGTCATATGCGCCCAATAAATTGCATCGAGCGAGTCATGAGAGATCTGCGGTACTTTGTTAGGATGACACTCAGGGCTCCCGGCTTCACGGCTGCTGTTTTCGCGGCGGCCGCCCTTGGCCTCTGCGGCTCCCCTTCCCTGGCTCAAGTTGCGCCGACCTGGGTACACCGCTTCGTACCGGACATCGCGGAGAAAGCCACCGACTTGAGCACTGCCAACTGTCATTACCTGCCGATATTCGGGGAGAGCGATTCGGC
This sequence comes from uncultured Acidobacteriota bacterium, assembly GCA_963722675.1. Lineage (GTDB taxonomy): Bacteria > Acidobacteriota > Terriglobia > UBA7540 > UBA7540 > CAVROP01. The sequence continues at coordinate 29,271 of CAVROP010000023.1, read as the reverse complement.
GGCCCGGATCGCTCGGAGCGTCGCGCGTTTCGCCGAGGTCAAAGTCGATCCGCAGGGGAGCTGCCGTCCCGTCAGCTACGAGCGCGAGGAACAGATTTACTTCATCCTCGAAGGCAGCGGAATTCAACACTACGGCGAAGAGGAAGTTCCGGTTCGAAAGAACGACTTCATGTATCTTCCTCCGGGGATCACGCACACCATCTCCGGCTCCGCCGATCAGCCCTGCCGCATGTTGGTGATGGGGTTCAGGATTCCCGCTGGGACAAAGCTCGAGCCGCCGCCCCAGCTCGTGGTGGCCAACATGGATGACGTCAAGGAACAAACCGTTGAAGGCCACCCCTCGTCCGTTCTCTATAAACTTCTGGTCGGCGATCGGAAGAGTCAGCGAGACCGAATTGCCGCCGGCTACGTCGTCACCAGCCTCTTTTTGATGGATTTTGCGCCAGGAGGCACAAACGCTCCGCACCATCACGAAACCGCGGAGGAGATTTATCTTATACTGGATGGGCATGGTAAGATCGTCGCCGGTGGTGGAGAAGACGGCGTAGAAGGCTTGCACGAAGCCCATGCCGGAGATGCGTACTTCTTCCGTCTGAATTGCACGGTCGGCTTTTACAACAGCGCGGAGCCCGGCGCAAAGGCTCACATCCTGGCTGTGCGCTCGCGGTTCCCGTTTCACGCCGAGGAGGATTGAACTTTGCCCTGCACACGCATGTAGCGGCGAGTTTACCTCGCCACATGGCGGCGTAAAGCCGCCTCTACATTCCTAGCAGTGACTGGAGGAACAGATGTTGACGCTTATCACTTCTTTTGATCGCCGCGCGTTTATGAAATGGGCTGCGGCGCTGCCTCTGCTTGGCCAGATCGCCGCCCAGGATCTTTTCGCCAACGTGCAGGAAGCCGTAGGCAAGGGTCCTGCGAGCAACGTCTATCGCCGTCTGGGGGTCAGGCCTCTCATCAACTGCCGTGGAACCTGGACCTATCTGAGCGGCTCCTTGGAACTCCCCGAAGTGCGCGCCGCACAACTGGAGGCGGCGAAACACTTTGTGAATATCTTGGAACTGCAACAAGGGGTAGGCAGGCGCCTGGCGGAACTGACGGGCGCTGAATCGGGGATGGTGACCTCCGGCGCGGCGGGAGCGATGGCTGGCGCCACCGCAGCCTGCATCGCGGGCAACGACCCGGCCAAAATCTGGCAACTTCCCGATACGACCGGCCTTAAACACGAGGTGGTGATGGTGGGCGGGCGCAGCGCCTTTGACAGCGCCATTCGCCTCGCCGGCGGCAAGTTGACTCTCGTTTATTCGCCCGAGGAACTCCAGACTGCCCTTAACGAAAACACCGCCATGATTTATACCACCGACTTCGGTGACCGGTTGGCGAAAGAGATCGAAATCGCCAAGAATGCGAAAGTTCCTCTGCTCCTCGACGACGCCGCCGGCATTCCGCCCATCGAGAACATGAAGCTCTATGCAAAAATGGGGGCGGACCTCTTCACCTTCAGCGGCGGGAAAGGCCTGATGGGACCGCAGTGCAGCGGCCTCTTGTTGGGACGCAAGGACCTGATCGATGCCGCCATGGCTAACACCAGTCCCTATGAAGGAGCGGTTTGCCGTCCCATGAAGGTCGGCAAAGAAGAAATCATCGGCTGCCTGACCGCCGTGGAAACCTGGCTCAAGTTGGACCTTGACGCCCTCAACCGCGAATGGAATACGCGCGTGCAGCGAATCGCCAAACTCGCTGCGACGGTCCCGGGAGTCAAAACCGATATTCAAATCCCCAAAGGCGGCAATCGTTATCCCACGCTAACCGTGAGCTGGGACGAACCAGCCTGGCGCTTCACCGTGGAAGACTGCGCCCGCAAGCTGAGCGACGGCGAGCCCCGCATCGAAGTCCTGACGGCGAGTAATCCCAGCCTGGTTTCCGCCGTGGTCGAGGGCAAGCCGAATCCCAAAGAACCCAGATCCAAAAACCAGTTGCAGGTTGTTTCCATGACCTTGCGGCCTGGCGAAGACGTGATCGTCGGCAGGCGCCTGCGCGAAGTTCTGGGCGCAGCGCGGAAGGCGGCCCGGGCGTCATCCTGAGTGGATATGGGGCCGCGGTCTGGCCACCGCGTTGAAACTCAGCATTCGTAACCCCCGGCGTAAGAAGGTTTGAAAAGATCGGTGAAAGGCAAAAATATGCATGCGCTGTCATTCTGAGCGAAGCGCGCGCTGTCATCCTGAGCGAAGCGAAGGATCTCGCCTTGAGTTCCTTCGCCGTCAGCCACTTCCATCGGCAGAGCAAGATCCCTCGCTGTCATTCTGAGCGAAGCGAAGAATCTCGCCTTGAGTTCCTTCGCCATCAGCCACTTCCATCGGCAGAGCAAGATCCCTCGCTGTCATTCTGAGCGAAGCGAAGAATCTCGCTTTGAGTTCCTTCGCCATCAGCCACTTCCATCGGCAGAGCAAGATTCCTTCGCTGTCATTCTGAGCGAAGCGAAGAATCTCGCCTTGAGTTCCTTCGCCATCAGCCACTTCCATCGGCAGAGCAAGACTCCTTCACTTCGTTCAGGACCGGCTCTTCGCTTCGCTCAGAGCCTGCCTTGAACAACGTGAAGGGATGACAGCGAAGGACTCAGAATGACGGGCTGGCTGATTTTTTCACACGTTCTGAGCGGCGGCCCACGGTCAGTCCAGGAACCCATGGACTACCGCCGTCGCGGGAATGACAGGCCTCAACTGAACTGAAGGAAAAAGTGGGTGAGCGCGGAATCCCAGCGGTTGAGGCTGTGCGGCTTTTCCAGGTGGCGCAGGGATCCTTCGAAGAAGAACTGCAGAGGAGCGCAAACTGCGCCCCTCTCCGCGCCCCTTAGGGCTCGGCAGCATCGGCGCAGTTTTGACCGCAAGGACGATCGCGAAAGAACCACCTGACATGGGGGTTTATGTCAGCTCCAAAGGAGCGGAATCAGCCCAGCAAGAGACCTCACGGGCCAACTAAGCCGCCCCACCACTTCGAACGGTAGGCCGAATCAACCGGCCAAGTGAGTTGCGATGTGACTCTAGCCTCGGCCGGCTCGATGACTGGCGTTCGCGACGGCCGACGAGCGACTGGTGCAACTTGATGTCTAAAGCAGGGAGGGAATATCGCTCACGGGGACTTAGGGCCGAAAGGAAAGCAAACCGATCGGTTGGTCTTCGAGAATGGCTTTCACATGTTCGGAGATTGCCAGCGCAGAAATTCCGGCAGGAGTTGTTTCGACGGGAACGGACCCGAGCGCGTCTGCGTGCGTGGCGAGGCGGGTTCCCTTGAAGCGCTGCAAGATTTTATCGATATCCCGCACGGCTGGCTCAGATTCTTGGCGCACGGCCTTTATCGCAGCCTGGCGCTCGCGGGAAGACCCACGCCCCGCAAGTCCTCGAGGCGAACCGTGCAGGCGCAAGAGCACGATGGCACGGACTTTCTGGTCCGGTCCCAGACGGCCCAACATTTCGGCAAACCTTGAGCCTATCTTGTCACTTGCCCCGTATTTGCTGGCTTCACTCATAATCCTCGCGGGAAAGCGCCGCCTCAGGCTAGCGCCTTCAGAGCCTCTTCCGGGCGAAGGATGCCCCAGCCCCAGCGGTTGTCCGGCCTCTGCCCTGACCCGCTCGGATGCTTGGCCGTTTCCTTCATCGCTTCCATTATAGCAGTTACAGGCGCAGTCGGCTTGGCTGCCATCAAGAGGGCCGCAACGCCTGCGGCGTGCGGCGTAGCCATGGATGTTCCGTCCATGTAGGCATATTCGTGCGTGCCGTCCGGCTCCTTAGACGGCGGAATGCAAGAATAAACCTGCACCCCCGGAGCCACAACGTCTGGCTTGGTGATTACCGTGTTTCCCCCCTCGCCAGGCAGCACCAGGCTGGCCCCGCTGCTAAAAAACGCAACGTCAACCTTGCCACCCGGAAGTTTCTCGACCGCACCGACAGAGAGCGCTCCAGGAGCGTTGCCAGGCGAACTGCTGTTGCCATAGTTTTCGTTGCCAATGGCAGCCACCGGCAGGAGGCCGTACTGGTCGGTGAGCATCTTGAAAACCTCGGCAAAAAGCGGTTCGTAGTAGGGGAAGCCAAGCGACATGCTGATGATGTCTGCGCCCTGCTCGACCGCCCAGGAGATTCCCTCGAACAGCGTGCGCAGGGTTGCGTTGCCGACCAGCACGCCCGCAACGTACAGATTGGCGGCGGGCGCAACCCCAATAGAAACTGCGTCGCTCGTCTTGCCGCCCGCGATCGTCCCGCAGACGTGGGTGCCATGCTCATCCGAATCGAACGAAGTCTCAGTGCCAATGCGATTGCCCAATGGGTCAATCACCACGAACCCCTTTAGGCGGCCGGCGAGCGCGGGATGATTCCCGTAGACTCCCGTATCGAGCACAGCTACGTTGATGTGCTCGCCCTTGGTCTTGCTCCAAAGTGCAGGGATATCTAATTGCTTCAGCCCCCATGTCAGACCGTCCTTGTTCTCCTGTTTTCCCAGTGCCTCGTAGTCAACTCGCCGCGGTCGAACCAGCCGGATTTCCAGATTCGGGAGGATAGCGACCACATCAGGATCGCTGGCCAGCTCATGGACCGATTCGGATGTGACCTCGACCCAAGCTACAGGCAGGGTGTTCTCCCCGATTTCGGAATACGTGAGTTTGCCCTTTGGCACCGCAGTTTTGGCGCTTGCCTTCTGATAGCCCTGAAAAAGACGGCTCTGTACAGGTTTCTGACGCTCTGCACTTTCTTTGATTTGGTCCAGCCGCGCCTTTAGCGCACGCAGGCGACCCCGCACGCGAACAGGCGCGGTAGCCGGCGCCCGATAGATCACAATGGCATCGCCTTTCTCGTTTGGCGCAACCTTGGCAAGGTATTGCTCGAAGGATACGGAAACCTTAGACTTCAGGGTGGGTGTGCCGGTTGAAATCGGCAGTTCGTCGGGCTTGTGAACCTGTGTGCCCATTTGCTTCACCTCAGTTCTTTTTCGTCCATTGGGGTCCCGCGCTCAAGTGAGTCGGCCCACTTGATCAACAGAACTGTCGCTCTGGGGGACTGCTGGCCACCGCTAAAATCCGCATGGCGGGCCAATGTTCGAGCGAGATCGATATATTGACGACGCAAGTCAGGGTCTCGAAGGCTTGACCTTCGTCAAAACGTTGGCAAGAGCGTGATATGGGCTATCTACATCTCCTAGCCCCACTTTGGAGAAAGTCCGGAGGATTTGAACAAAGGCTAGTTCCGATGCCGGAGCGCGAAGCCTCTCCGGATCACGCATGGAGAAGCCTAGCAACGCGATTTCCGCCTGAGATCGGTAACTCAAGATGGGATCGGGCTCACGGGGAGGCCCCGCCGCTGAGTAGAGCTCCGGGGTCCTTAGCAGTTCCATTAAGGCCTTGTCGGACCCACGCGCGTGCAGGAGATAAGTTAGCTCGGCCAGGGCTGTCGGATGCATGTGCTGCCAATTGCGGATCCGCCCAAGCAGGGTGGCTTCCTCGAGGAACTTCGGATTGTCTCTAAGCCAACTATAGGCTGCGATTGGGCTTGGACCACGGGATCCCACCCCTACCAATGACTTTGCGATAGGTGCCACCTCGTCGGAGGCGAATCGGTCTAATGTCAGCGGCCAGTCTGTCGGCGAAGCGGCGATTCGCTCAATAACCCGGCGGCGGAGGGGCGAATCACCGGAGATCTCTGGCCCGCATGACAGATAGGCCTCCCCTAGGACCGGGCCGAGGGACCTCGAGTCGGCACGGCCGATGAGGTCTTCGATCATTTCGCGCGCCGCTGGTGCGGGGGCCAGTCCGCAATAGAGGGCAATCACTTCTTTCCAGCGCCCGTCATGGTGTTCGCGCACTAGCCGTTCGACGTCTACGCCTGCGCGGTTGCCTTCGTGTACAGCGCGCGCCGCCAGGTACTCCTGGAAAGTCAGGTGGGCAAATGCAAATACCCCAGGACGGCGCTCCAAGAGCAAGCCCGTTCGCCGCCGGATGTGTTCCAGCAGCCTCTGGGCGCGCGCTGGGTCGCCGAGCACCGTGCTGAAAATGGCCTGTACCTTGGGGGCTTCATACTCCGCGCGGTCATCTGCCTGCATTGCGATGGCCACCTCGCGACAAACTCGCAGCTTCTCGTCGAAACCAAACTCCGAGCTAATCCCACGCCGCTGGTCCCAGTTGTGAAGGAGGCCTTCGACACACAGACGGTAAAGCACCGCGCGGTCTTTTGGGAGGTGTCCTCCCTCGAAGTAGTTCACCAAGCAGATCGCGGAAAGCATCAGCGGGTTGCGAGCCAGATTGGACGTGTACGGGTGTTCTTTGAATCCTGCCACGATGCGCTCACCGTCCGCCGCGCCTTCACGCCTTGCCTCGGCCTCAGCCTCGTTGCGCGCCAGACGCACCGCCGTGCACCAGTGGCGCGTGTACTCGAGAACCTGATTGTCATCGAAGTCGAGAAGATCGCACTCCATGAATTTTTGTTGACGAAGCTTGCCGCCTGGGTAACCCTCGGGGCGCGATGAAACCAAGTAACGGCACCGGGGGTATTGGCGACAAATCTCCAGGAACCAGGGTAGGAGCAGGGAGTCGCGTATTTCCGGCTCGACCTCGTCGAGGCCATCGAGCATGAAGAAGACTCTCCCCCTCTTCATCTGCCTCTCGATCCAGCCCTGGGGCATTAGGGCTGCAACGTCTTTGCTGGCGGTCGCCTTCTCGATGAGCCCGGAGCCACGGGGAAGCTTTTCCGGATTCAACTGACGTACTCTCAACAGTAGTGGTATCGCTTGGGTGCCGGCCATCACCAACACTTCATCACCGCCTGCAAGCTTCAGTTGCAACCACTCGAGAAAGGTGGATTTGCCCCCACCGGGTGCGCCGACGATCACATTTCTCGACTTGCGTCTAACTTGATCAAGTGCAGGTTTTCCGCTCTCCTCAGTTTCCACTGGAACGGCCCCCGGAACTGGAGCAAACCGTTGACGCGCTGCGGCCAGATTCATGAAATCCTGTTTGGTACCGCCGTCCACGACCCCTGCCTGCCGCCCAGCAGGGAGTGGCAGTAATCTAGGCATCACGAACAACTCCGTTAGGCTTACATCCTGGCTGGTGGTCATCCGCACTGTGCCGGCTTCAATGCGGTGGAACCGCTGGAGCAAGTAGTCACGATACGTGAGTTCGTACGTCTCGTCGCGCGCGGCTTGCCCGGCCGTACCGAGAGCGCCGAGTTGCTCGCTGATTTGATTTAGCTTATTGATGACTTGACGGGATGGTTCGTAGCTGGCCGAAAAGTTCACCCTCTGCCACTCCGCCATCACTGGGCCGACCAGCTTCAGTACTTGTACAACCGAGTGCAAGGCATGGCCGTACACAGCTTCCTTGCCTGCGCCTTTGACACTGCTGGGGCAAGGTAGCTCAGGGAGCAGGTCACTAACCAGGGTCTCAGGGGGAACATTCGGATTGGCGACGTCTTCAAGTTCCAGCAAGTCGTGCAGCGGCTCGAAGCCCTGAAGGAGTCGAGCCGCGTCTTCGCTGGTAAGCCGCTCATTAAGCAGGAATCGGGTCAGGGATTGCGAGGCTGCCCCCGCCGCATCCTGAATCTGCCGAGCGACCGCATCACGCTTGAGCCGCTCGCCTATCTTCACCTTGAAAGGTTCGGTAAAGATCTTGCCGAACAGCAAGTAGTAGAAGTCGACGACTTGGTCCTCTATCCGCGGGTCCATGCCTGTCCCCTAGTCTGCAGCCGATGCTACCACCAAAAGAAAATGCATACAAGGCCGTGGGTTTGGCCGGCGTGGGTGTGGGGGTGCGGGTGACGTAGCGCTCTGTATGTATGGGCCCTTTTGTTGCACCAAGTCAATCGCGGCGCATCCATAAAAGTCCATGTATGCGCCACCCTCGGCCAGTTGCTGTTTTCAGTCGGCTGTATAGGCGGCATCCCGCCCATGTGATCTCGCCGTAGTGGTTGTATGCTCTTGTTCAATAGCAAGCGCAGACGTCCCGACGGTTTCTGTCCGGTCGTCTGCGCTTTTCTCACTCCAATTGGGCGCCAAACAACAATCGTCCAGACGGATGCGGCGCCGCGACAGGGGGCGCATTCCGGTTCCCAGGACGGATCAGACTTTCTGACCTCCGCGCATTTTTCTCTTGACAAATGAGAATGCATAGGCTAGAGTTGTCGAGTGGGGTTGGGCAGGTGGTCGTTCCCTGCCGGTCAGGTTATGCCAGAAAGTCCTCTTTTGTTTTCGTCTGTACTCCCAGCCTTTAGTTCCTTCCTTTTGTGCCGTCAAGATGTCGAGGAGTCAAAGAGTCCCCGAAGACCAACAGGTGGGCAGGTGGGCAGTCGGCAGATGGGCAGGTCGGCAGATGGGCAGTGGGCAGATGGGACACGGACTCGAGGGGTTGAGAAGGGGATTGGCCGATAGCTGATAGCTGATAGCTGAAAGCTGAAAGCTTTTTTGAGGGAACAAAGCGAGAATGTCTATGAAAACAAAGGATAAGGTCGAGAAGTCCGAGAGTCAGGAGTTGAGAACTCGATTGGCCGACGGGCTGAGCGACATTTTGTACTTATCCTTTGTTTTCATAGACATTCCCGGTTCGTTCGTTCAAAAACGTGGACGGCGCAGAGCGAGGCCGTGCGGCCTTGGGCGCCTGGGGATTCACCGAAACGCAGAGGTTCGCTCTGCGCCAGCCTGCGGATTTAGCGACATTTTATGCTTATCCTTTGTTTTCACAGACATTCCCGGTTCGTTCGTTCAAAAACGCGAACGGCGCAGAGACGGCCTTCTCAAGCGAGGACCGAGAGGCGGCCCTCCATCAGAAACCTCCAGGGTCACGAGAATATACAACAATCGTGGGAACGAAGCTAAGAAGTCGTTGAAAACAAAGGAAGTCACTCGTTATTGCAATGCAAAATGCACCCAACTTCGAGCTTCAAATGCGCACATCGAACCCCAAAAGTGGGCTTGGCAGCATCTCCCGTATCGCGACGGCAGGATGGCGACTGAGGACTGCGGCAGACTTCGAAATCGGCCCGCGGCAGGAAGCCGGTAGGTCGGCGCTACACTTCAATCGTGACACGAGGCAGTTCCGGCGAAGGTTTCCAGCCCCAGGCAGCGGAACTCGCGGCCCGGGGCGCGGGCCGCGGGCAAGGGGAAATAACACAGTTATCTAGGCTATCAAACGGGCAAAGGCAATGCCCCGCTCCGCCCTGCCCCTCGGCGATCCTCCCGCTACGTTTTGATGCTGCGCGACGCGGCGTCCCAGAACACCGGCTGCTTCCGGAAGTACGATTCGTTGGCCATGTGGCAAGCGATGGCGGCATGGTTGCCGAAGACCGCATTTTCAACCACCGGCTTGTGCGACTTCACCGCCTGGAAGTAATTCCACAAGTGGGGCCGCACGTCATCCCAATCGTTGCCGTGATAGACGGCGTCATCCGCGAGCGGCTCCTGGCCCGGCGGAACGTCATGCTCGGCATGCCACTGCTTGACGTATTCATCGCGCATCTTCTGCGGGAAGCTGCTGGAATAGTAGCTGGGAGCGGTATCCACGCCCCGCTGCGGCGAGTGGCGAAGTTCGAACTCTCCCGCATCCAGAATCCCCTTCGGACCCATGAAGCGAGCCAGTTCAGGCGACTCCGTACCCAAACCCAGCCGGACGTAAACGGGGACACCGTGGTAATCGAACAGCACCAGGTGAAGGTCCGGCATATTGCGGCCGTCCTTCCAGCGGAAAATGCCGCCCAGGGCGGAGGCGGAGCGCGGCGCCTCGTTCCAGCCGAGCGTCACCAGCATGCCGCTGACGAGATGCACCATCAGGTCGCCACCCACGCCCGTGCCATACTCTTTCCAACAGCGCCAGCGTGCGAACCGGTACTTATCGAACGGAATTTTCGGGGCGTCGTTCAGCCAGGTGTCCCAGTCAAGATTCTCCGGCGAGAGATCGAAGGGCGGTGGATACTCCCACGCGCCGGTGGGATCGTTGCGTCCCAGGCTGAGCTCCACATGCTCCACCTCGCCGATGGCGCCGCCGTGGTAGAGTTCGCGAGCCTTCGCGCACAGCACGGAACTGACGCGCTGCGAGCCAATCTGCACAATGCGGTTGTTGCGCTCCGCCGCTTCCACCATGTCGAAGCCCTGCCCCGCGGCGTGCGACATCGGCTTCTCGCAGTAGATGTCCTTGCCCGCGTTGCACGCATCCACCACCACTCGCCGGTGCCAGTGATCGGGCACCGCCGCCACAATGCAGTCGATGTCCTTGCGGTCGAGCAGTTCCTGGTAGCGGCGCGTAGTCGGCAGGCTCGGATTACCCGTAAGCTCTTTGGCCAGCGTGTGGCGGCCGTCGTACAGGTCGGCGGCGGCGACGCACTCGATGCCGGGAAGTGAAATGGCGGCGGGCAGCAACCCCGAACCTTGCATGCCGATGCCGATCATCCCGAAACGCACGCGGTCGCTGGGCGGCACCGGCCTGGGCGCGGGCGCAAACGCCTCGCCATCCAGCAAAACCGCTTTGCCGGCAAGCAGGCTCCCCGCCCCGGCAGCGCTACTCTTTAAGAATTGTCGCCGTGAATGTTGAGTACGCATGACAAGCTCCCCCCTTGAAAAGAAGTGAATGATCGAGACAATGAATTATTCGGCGTCGAACAGGCCAATCTCTGCAATCCAAACTTACCAGCAAGATGCCGGCACTACAAGCTCGAATAGAGGTCTCGATCCAATCTGGAAGTGGCGCTCCGGGCGGATTTCAAAGCGGATTTCAAAGCCCTTGCTCTTGACTTAGTCTGCCTATACAATGTGCCTCGTTTTCGCGACGGTGCACCTTACAGTGGCGGCCCTCCTCTCGATGGCCTTGCCGGCTGCAGCGTTGTGCGTCCCTGGGAGTAAGCAACCGCATGGGAACAGCAGAGATTGCTCCGGTCATAAACCGCAAAGAGCTGCGCGAATTCCTGGCCCTTCCTTACCGGCTCTACAGGGACGATCCCTATTGGGTCCAGCCTCTCTGGACCGTGCAGAAACAGCTCTTTCAAACCCGCCACCACCCTTTCTACGGGCACGGGGAAATCCAGTGCTACCTGGCGCGCCGCGACGGCCTCCCCGTGGGGCGGATCGCCGCGATTGTCGATCACGATTTCAACCGCGTCCACAAGGCCTCGGCAGGGTTCTTTGGCTTCTTCGAATCCATCAACGATCCGGAAGTGTCGCGCGCTTTGCTCGAAGCGGCAAGCAACTGGGTATCCGGGCGTGGGGCTCGCTTTATCCGGGGGCCAATGAACCCCTCTGCGAACTACGAATGCGGGCTTCTGGTTGAAGGTTTTGCTTCGCCCCCGCAGATCATGATGACCTATAACCCGCAATACTATGCCGAATTGATCGAAGCGGCGGGGTTCCGGCAGGCGAAAGATCTCTTCTCCTTTTACCTCTCTGCGAATGACCTCGCGGTGGAACGCGCCCAGCGCATCGCGCAGCACGCGCTCGAAACAAAAGGTGTTCGCATCCGTCCCCTCGAGATGAAGAACTTCGAATCCGAAGTGCAGCGCGTTTGGGAAATCTACAACTCGGCTTGGAGCGCGAATTGGGGGTTCGTGCCGATGGCTCGCGAGGAGTTCTTCTTCCTGGCTCACGAATTGAAGGACATTGCGGTGCCGGACCTGGTGCTTATGGCCGAGGTCTCGGGACGCCTGGTAGGTTTCTTGCTTGCCCTGCCGGACATCAACCAGGCTCTGAGACACACGCGCAGCCGCTTCCTTCCGCTGCTCTTGTTTAACGTCCTGTACCACAAGCGGAGTATCAAGAGCATGCGCGTCGTGCTGCTCGGCGTGCTCGAGGAATTCCGGAGCACGGGCGTGGCGGCCGCACTCTACACGGAAATCATCCGGCGTGGACTTCGTCTGGGATATCGGGACTGCGAGATGTCCTGGGTTCTCGATGACAACCTCCTGATGATCCGGTCCATCGAGTTACTGGGCGGCCGGCGCTTCAAGACCTATCGAATCTACGAGCGGGAGTGAAACGACTCGCGGCTGCAATCACCGGTTTCGATTAATGTAATCAGCACTTTGGTACTCTTGACGCTTTGGTGCTTTTAGTGCGATCACCATCTAATCCCCACAGTTAGATGGGGATGATGGGAGATCGAGGTGGCGACCGGGCGGAGAGCTTAACAGGGATACCGCTGAGCGTGGCTATTGGGGGACCAGCCGCGCAACCGGAGGCGGGATTTCTGGAGCGAAACGACTCAAGCGATTTGGACACATAACCCAGCACCCTAAGTCTCCATTGCAGTTCGCTCGAGAATTACGTAACATATCCGTTCTAGTTGACGGGAGAGAATGCTGAGAGAGGGAATTATGGCGCCGTTTTCCGAAGTTCTTATCAATCAAGTGAATGCCCTAGAGACGAGGTTCAAGTTCCTTGCCCGTCACCTTCCAGAGGCCGGTGAACTGCTGGAAAGTGTGGGACGCCCCGTGCCTCATGACCTGCTTCGGGAACTCGCGAATTCTGGGGAACAGTTTGAAGAGATTAAGAGGGACGTGCTCAGGGTCTCGGAACCCATTGCTGGACTTCCCCGGACACCAGAGCTCCGCTCGATCAAAGACCTTCGCGCATTCATGGATGCTGTGGCGGACGTAGTCGCGAATCAGACTGGGCACCGAAACGTTCATCAAGCGGCGTGCGGAGAGTTGGAGAAGGTCCTCACGATCACTCACGTAAACGACATTGAGTTTACCCCACTGTTACAGTGTCAGGACAAAGCGCGAGAACTACGCGACAGTATCGCCGGAACAGGTTGGCCTCACACACATCCGGATGCTGAGGCCCTTGCTCGAGGGCAGCACGTCTTCTCGGAGTTTGTGAAATTCGTCAGTTTTCACGACAAGCTGGAGGATGAGGAGTGGGACCGACTCCAAAACCTTGTGAACCACTCGTTCGGCAAGCCTTTGGGGCTTGCCGCTTCTCGTGGAAAACTCGTCATGTCCGCCTCTGTCCCTCCTATGCCAACTGTTCCCGTTTCTGTTGCCCAACCGGCGACTCCAGCGGAGCCGACGGAAGAAATAGCCCCAACAGAAAAGATGGCTGCGGATGCAGCCCCTCCAACCTCCAGTGACAAACAGGGGGAGGACTTCCCCAGAGAGGAGACCCCAGCCTCTGTTCAACTTACCGCTGACCCGCCCTCCCCAATACCGCCTGTGACGGGCGGCGAAGCCGTAGCCGAGCCGGATAACCTCGAAGCCTCAGGCGAACCTGTGACTGAGACTGTTGGGATACCCGATCCCATCGGTGCAGACTCCAAGGAGCAACGCCAAGACTCTCCAGCCTCGGAGTCACCAGAAATTGTGACTACGGCTGGGACGTATGAGGGCACGCTCGACGACATCAGGTATATGTTGGTCCTGGACCTGATCGACAGCAAGGGCATGGCGAAGGTCCTATCAAGCAAGATCACTGCTGCTTCCAATGCCGCCGCAGGAGGCGACAAGCAAACGGCCGAAGGCTTCTTAAAGGCCTTTATCAAGGAGGTCAACGCTCAGACCGGAAAACATATCTCCGGAGCCGCACCTCAATTGTTGCTGACCGATGCAAATAGGCTGTTGGATCAGCTCCAGTGAAGTGTTGATTGGAATTTGCCCATTCCTTATAGCTCTCTTCCCACAAAGTGTACAGAAGGGGCGTTGTGTCTCTAGAATACGCAACCCCAATCCCTCGATAACGACCCGCAATGTAGGGGGACGGCTTGCCGTCCTCGGCGGGTTACTAGGCCGACGAGGGTAGATCGAGCCCTACCCCTACACGACCTGGGTGCATCCAGGTGAGGCGAAAAGGCGCTTGGCTACGCGCCGCTTCAATCGTCCGCTGCCGTTATCGATGGATTGGGGTCCGCTGGTATCGGCTTGTAGTGCGAAGGGGTTTTGTTGCAAGATGCGTGTGAGACCACGAAGCGGAGAGCTTTCGAGGGGGGTGCTGTGCCGGCGAAAGTGCGAATCCGCGGACCACGCCAGTCTTTTTTTGCGATCGGGTTGGGGTTTTTGATAGCCCTACCAGGCGGGCTCTCCACGTTGGCATCCGCAGGCCATGCCGTTCTCGTGCAGGTCGTAAGCCCGTCGCAGGCGGCCTCCACGCTGCCGAGCCCCGCAAGGGTGCGACCGGGGACCAAGGTTGTTGCAGAGCTGCAAACCGCGCTGGACGCGCTGGCGACGCGAACTGGGGACGAGATTGTGGTGCGCGTCACGGGGAATCTCAAGCAGGGAGGGCGGACGGTTGTGCACGAAGGCGACCGACTAGTGGGCCGGGTCGCCAGCGTACGACCGCAGAGTGTGGGCAAGGGCCAAAACGGCTCCGAGATCGCCATCGTCTTCGATCGCTTGACGAGCGGCGCGAACATTTATCGGCTGAACGCAGTTATCCATTCGGTAGTTTGGACTCCGGGCCAACGACCGGATACGGCAACTGAACCGAACTTAACGCAACCCACCCCGCAGCGCGCCCAGGTCCTGCGCGGACCGCACCCCGGGATGGGCGGGGGGCCGGGAGGTCCCGTTTCGCATGGCGGGGCAGGCCGGGGGGGCGAGAAGGCCGGAAGCATCGGAGACTACCCGCAAGGAGGCAAAACGCCCTTAGACGCTATCAAAGCCCAGTCCCGCCGGGCACCGGATGGCGGCGCGGGGTATGTTTCCGTGCTGACGGATCGCCAGGGGAATCTTCGCCTGAGCGCCCGAACGCGCTTGGACTTTCGCACCCAGAGCCAGTAATTTCCTCCCCTTTCAGATCTCAGATTGACGAACTTCGTCGCCTTATCCGGGCGTCTGAGAGAGGTGACCGTCCAACGAGGTAGATTCTGGGTTAGACTGCGGTTATGGTACGGCGCTGGCTATGGATGGCGTTACGGTCACTCGCGGTAGGCTGGGCGGTGCTGATCGCGTTAACCTACCTCGTCGAGCGCCCCCTGTTTCTCTTGACGGCGACCCTGGTGGGCGCGCACTGGGTGGCAACAGCCAGCCTGACACTCAACTGCCTTAAGCTTGCGGCAACCGGCTGGGTCATCTGTCGGCTGCATCGCAAGACGGCGCTGCCAGACGTGCTGACATTTGCGGCGACCCTAAGCCTTTTCAGCTTCGAGGAGTGGCTGCCGCTCGACGTCCCAGGGCTCATCCGGTTGGCGATGGACGCCTTGCACGATACCCGCTATTGCTGGCCCCTTGCGACGATGGCCGCGCAGCATGTCCTCTTGTTCGGCAGCTTGATCGCTGGCGGTCTGCTCAGCCGCCCGCCCCAAACGCCGCTGTCGCTCTTCGGCAAAGTGCAAGGGTGAAGCCGGCGTCTTGAGCCCGTCAGTAGGAACGTCTGCGTCTAAGTCGGTAGCAACATGCCTGCGTTCTTTGTTCAGAGCGAGCGTGAAGGGCAATCTCTGAGCCAGCGCATCTACAAAGGGCCCTGCAAGTGGGAATTTTCGCGAGCTTGTCAAAATGGCCGGGCCCCCAGCACGCCAGTCCAAACCTCAAACGGCCGCCCTCCGCGCTCACCATCCTTGAAAAAGGCAAGATACGTCATCAATTGGAATTTCACGAACTCTTCCAGCTCCGGATCGATTCGGGAGAGCTGATGGTAAGGGCGCCAGGTCCCCGAGTTGAAGTAAATCTGGTCGAACGATGCGTCGCTTATCAGCAATGAATCGAGAGGAACCATTTCGTACACGTGAGTGTGTCCGTACACAATGGCTCGTGCCGCTCGACTCTTGAAGGCCTCTTCCGCGGCTGCCTGACGGCAATAAGAACTGTCGCGAGTTGCAAATCTCTCCGTAATCCAGGCATACAGTTGAGTGAGATTGCCCTTTGATACTCCTTTTGAGAACTTCAGGGCCCATTCTAATTGATCGACACTGTCAAAGAAGATGGAAGAAAGAATGCCTTTTGCGGACGAAGTCCAGGCTTAAAAGATGGTCCACCAGTCCATCCCAGATTTCCTTGACCTTCAGTTGCAAACTTGTGTCCGGACAGGTTCTCTTTAGCAGGCTGTCAACCCAGACTGGAATTATGAACGTGGGACGAAGGTTATCAATTTCTCTCAGGCCTGCGATGCAGGCAGGCGGCAACTCGACCTTTTCGCCGACTTCCTTGGCGAACCTGTCGACGAGTTCCACCACGATGGCATCGCCCAGCGATGACCTGTTACGGTCGCCGTCGAAGTTAAAGGAATCGTAAATATCCCCGTGACAAGCAAAGACCCGGTGATCGCTGAGGATCTGCTGGATCATCGCCGATTCGGCCGGATTGTGAGGAAAAGGCGTACCTGCCGGCGTTGCCAGACCCAGACGCGTCCGCAATCGTCTGCCGAATCTGGCTGAACGGTTCGCCGGGTAGGTGGAAAAACCAATCATGATTGCCCACTAAATAGTGAATGTGCACGTTTACGGATTGCCTACCCTTGCCGTCCGGCTTCCAGTCGGCTTCGGCAGGTGTGCCTGCCGCCGTCGCCTCCGGGACAGTTACTGTCCGCCTAAGATCCCTCAGGGTTGCCAGCGACTCGCCGTTATTCTGCAAAATAGCCTTAGTGATAGACCCAACCTTCTCGATAAATGCTGGGTTCTGCGAATCGTCCCACGGCTCTAATGTCACTCTCGATCCCCGCTTCCCGAAGCCACTGCGCGGAACGGATAACGTCCAGGATATCGCCCAGCAACACGAGGTGCAGATCTTCGATTGGCTTGTATTTGCCGTCTGCTCGCCAAGAGGCGCCATAAGCAAGATCGCTTAGAGCGTCGCGAAACAGCTTAAACGCTCCCGAGCGGACAGTCTCACCGCTTGTTCCATCAGTAAAATGCAGATCGCTGACGATGACCAGCATGCGTCCTCCATTTAACGGTTTCACTGTAATACAGTCGAGCGTTTCAGAGCTGAGATCAAAGGCGGCAGCGTGAGGTGGCGTGTGTCAGCACACGGTTTCCCCTGGTGCGCCGCGTGAGAAGTTCCCTAAACCTCATAGGGATCGAGCCCTATAGCCTGTCTTCGGCGCTGCCACTCCTCATCCATGAGAAGGAAATACCCGAACAAACGATACTTATAAGTACAAGGGTCCTCTTTGGGATCATATTTCTTCAAGAGTTCGGTCGCGTAATTCAGTTGGCCCAGGTACAGGCCATCCGCAATTCGCACCAGTTCGTCAATGCAGTAATTGTCGGGCGGAAAGGTCCGGAGCTTCGGCCACCGGTAATTGAAGAGAAAAACCTTCTTGCCGTTATTCTCGGGATTAACGGAGACGCCTGAGCGCGCGACGAAGAAGAAGCACTTGGCGTCATACCCGAACTTCTCCGCTTCCTCCGCCGGCGCGTCTTCCATCCAGATCCCTGCCGCCTTCATCATCGCCTTGACCAGCCTCTGCTTGGTAGTCTTGAACGATTGCGTATTAGTTCCCCAGAAGGTGGGCACGATTCCTTCTTCCGCGCCGCCCGTGATCTCTTTCAGCCGCTCGGGGTCTATTGGTTCGAACGTCTTCCCAGTCCAGGGGGTAAAGTAACGCCCCAATTGCCAGCCCACGTTCAGCGTGTTGACCTCAAAGAATCGATACAGTCCCTCAGCATGAAAGGAGATGACGGCTCCCCGGAAAAAACCATTCATCACATCCGGGCTCGCTCCGCGATTGAACAGCTCGTGCAGCTTCAGGAAGTAGGGCGAGCGGTTGTCGAAGTCCTTCATGAGCTGGTCGGAATAAGCCTTAACAAGATCGAGGATCGTCACGTGCTGCTTGAGGTCCCGCCGGATTTCCGCGAATACGCTGTCATTGCAGCTTCCATCCGGCCGGTCCGCGAGAGTGAGGGTAGTGAATTTCGGCGACGACGCGCCGGACGCCTGGCTCGCCAAACCCGGTGGCCCGGCGGCGTTTGAGGCGATTGTCCGAGTCGTGATGAGGCCAGGTTTTATGTTGGTGAAAACCCTCCGGGTTTCACTAGCCCAACTGTCGTCCATCAGCATGAAGTACCCATAGTGTTGGTAATCGTACCGCTCGGCCGCGACCTGCGGGTCGAATCGTTCCGTCAACCGGCTGGTCGCATACAGGAGCTGCCCCAGATAAACGCCGTCCGTGATTTGAACCAATTCATCGATCAGGTAGCTGTTGGGAGGAAGGTTCCCGAGCTGGTGCCAGCGGTAGTTGAGCTGGAAAACCTCTCTTCTGCTCCCTGAGTAAACGGATTGGGCCCGCCGCGCGATGAAAAGGGCCCCGGTCTTGTCATATCCATAAAGGTCCCTCTCCTCTTGGGATGCATCCTTCAAATGCATCCAGAAAGTAAGCACGGAAAGGCTCAGCCTGTTGATGACTGAGTCTTCCATCCTCACAAACTGGTTTATCCCCAAATAGGTGGGAGTTTCGCCACGCTCGAAGCCATCGGTGTAGCTTGCAAGGACAGGGGAATTTGCTGGACTAAAAGTCTTTCCGGCCCACGGCGAGACAGGGCCCACTGCGGTTCCCCAGACGAATCCCAGGAAATTCCCGTACGAGGCGAGCAATCCGCGCTCATCTCCTGTCCGGAGCCCAAGTGTCATACCATCGTGGTGTCCCTCGAGGACGGTCGGAGTAAAGCCTGCCTCAAAAAGCCGGGCGATCTTTCGATATGGGTGCGCGTTGTTGTCCAATCTGCCACAGAGTTGGGTGATGTAGGACTTCATGGCTTCGAGGACTGAACTGCACTCCACGTCAGCACGAACCTCGTCCAGCAACGGATCCTGTCCTTGCTTTCCCTCGAGGCAGGTGAGGGTTGTGAATATGTCGGTTGGCATTCTGGCACCTCCTGGGATGAGTTAAGTAAGACTGACGGCAGACCACCTCACTTCAGTGGTATCCACGCTGCACGAGCCGGCGCGCCTGGGGCTTGGCGCGGACACTCGTGTTCATTTCCTGGACTGGAGAGCCAGCCTTCGTCTTCGCAGAAGTCCCTCTGGGATGGGCATTCCACCCAAAAGAAAGTGATGAGTCGGGTCAGATGGCTCAAACTACGGGTGTAGGCCCCGGAGGAAAGTGGGCAATCTCGGACAGGAACGGGAAGGATCATCGCCCGGTCCTTTCAGAGTGTCTCGAGAGGCAATGGCAGTGATCTAACCGCGATCACAGTTACAGAGTAGTACTGCGACCTATCCCGTTTGTCAAGCGCAATTTGCCTTGACATGATGGAGTGCCCGGCGTATAGATTTACCAGTTAGGTATAGACGATCCGTTAGCGTTCCGGACGCTGGACCCGAACCCTCACCCTCACGGCAACGAGGAGGTGCACAGGCCAGCCATGATCCCGCGAGAGAATTCCCGCTATCTTTACCTGGACTTCCATAATCGGCCGGCGGGAGGAGGCATCCCAACGGGCCCGTGTGTCAAGGCAGGTGGCGCCCGCTACGTCGCGCACAACGGTTGCTCGAGGCCGAGATCCCATTGAGGTCACTGCGCAAGCGCCGGCGATTCTCGTGAAGGAGGACTTACCATGAGTAACGTAACGATCCGCGATCTTTCCCTCCGGGATATCCAGCTCAGCCCGCGGCTTGCGGCCTTGCGTGAAGCCTATTTCCGAGCCGCCCCTGAGGTTTGCACGGAGCGGGCCCTGCTGATCACTAAGTTCAGCAGGGAGGCGGGGCTCTTCGGACGCCAGAGGATCAGCGCTCTTGACAAGGCGCGCCTCTACCGAAAAGTTCTTGAGAATCGATCCCCGGTTTTGGAGCACACGAAAGCTTACCAGCGAACCCGCGACGGCATGGAGGAGTTTGTCTTCGACGGCAGTTCGCCTTTCGCGGGCTCAACCACCAGCAAGTTCAAGGGCGTGCCGCTCTACCCGGAATTCATGGCGCTTTCCCTTTGGCCGGAACTCTGGACCATGACTCGTCGCGCCAGCAATCCCTACTACATCAGCGACGACGATGTCCGGAAACTTAACCAGGACATCTTTCCTTTTTGGATGAAAGACAACATCGTTGAACTAGCCCGCGCCCGGGGAGGCGACGCGGACCGGAACAGAATTCAACTCCTCGAAAAGTTCGTCCTGTTTCTCGCCAGCAAACCCAATTGCATCTCCCACACGATTCCCGATTTCTCGCGCGCGGTGAACGAGGGCTTGCGGGCGGTGATTGATGATGCGCAGCGCCGGAAGAGCCGGGCTACCAACGAATCTCAGAAGGACTACTACCAGGCTCTGAGCGAAGTGATGGAAGGTATGATTGCATATGCGCATAGGATCGCAGACGCCGCTGCCGCCATGGCCGCGAGTACGAGGGACTCCGTGAGAAAACAGCAGTTCACGGAGATCGCGCTCATCTATCGCCGCGTCCCGGAGTTCCCCGCCGAATCGTTCCGCGAGGGACTTACGACGGTCTGGGTCTGCTGGACGGCGATCCACCTTGAAAACCCGAACGTAGGACTTAGCCTTGGGAGACTGGACCAGGTTCTCTACAATTTGTATGCACAGGACTCTCGAGCGAATCGCCTGACTGTGGAGCAGGCGGTCGAACTCTTGGGCTATCTGTGGCTCAAGATCGGCGACCACGTGCCAATGATTCCCAGCGCGGGCGAGCAGCTTTTCGGTGGCACCGGCTCGAATCAGGCCATCACGATCGGCGGGGTCGACTCGGCAGGGTGCGACGCCGTGAACGACCTGACTTACGTAATGCTCCGGGCCATCGAGTTGATGCTACTCCGCGACCCCAATCTCAATGCGCGGTACCATATTGAAGTCAACGACGATCAATACCTTCGCAGACTGTGCGAAGCCAATCTGAAGACGCGCGCCACTCCCGCGCTTCACAACGACCGGGCAGTGATCCAGGCGCTTACCGCCAGCGGTCATACTCTGGAGCAGGCTCGTGACTACGGCATCATCGGGTGTGTCGAGCCGGGCAGTAACGGCCGCTTTTATGGCAGTACCGCCGCCGTGCTGATGAACTTGCCCTCGGCGCTGGAACTCGCCCTCTTCAACGGACGTCATCGCCATTTTGGGATGGACAAGCTCATCAGCCTGGAGAGCGGCGACCCGGCGACGTTCACCACCTTCGAGCAATTCCAGGCCGCCGTGAAACGGCAGGTGCTCTGGCTCGTTGAGCAAGCCATAGCGCTCAATGAATCCCTCGGCCGAATTCACCAGAGCTTCTATCCGACACCGGTTCTGTCCGCCCTCTTCGAGGGCCCGATGGAAAGTGGGAAGGACCTGATCGAGGGCGGTGCAACCCTCAATTCCTCCGGCATTACGATTATCGGTCTGGCGGACGTGGCGGATTCCCTTAATGCCATCGAAACTCTCGTTTATAGCCAAAGAGAAATTACCTTCACGCAGTTTCTCCACGCCCTCACGAAGAATTATGCAGGTTACGATTCGCTGCTCGACCGCCTGCGCGATCCGCAGCGCACCCCGCGCTTTGGCAATGACAGCCCGCAAGCGGACGGGAACGCCCTCTGGCTGGCGCAGGTGCTCCACGAAGCCGTCAATGGTAAGCGGAACTACCGAGGGGGGAACTATCGAATCGGCTACTGGACGATGACCAACCATGCCGGCTTTGGACGGCTTATGGCGGCCACTCCAAACGGCAGGAAAGCTGGGGAGAACTTCTCGAGCGGGCTGACTCCCAATTCGGGCGTCACGCCATGCTTGACGGCGGCCCTCCGATCCATCGCCAAGCTGTCGCCGAACCTGGTGGATGACGGGATGGCCGTGAACCTGAAGTTCACGCCGGACGACGGCGACCCGGAGACGATGCTCAGCAGGTTCGTCGCCTACGTGAAAGGTTACTTCGACGCGACAGAAGATCAGCCGGCCGGAGGGATGGAAATTCAATTCAATGTGACATCTCATCGGGACTTCATTGCAGCCGTCAAAGACCCCAGCCAGTACAGCCAGTTGCTGGTACGAGTCTCCGGCTACACGGCCTATTTCAAGGATCTGAATCCCCAGATGCAGAAAGAAATCATCGATCGGACGGAGTACTGCCTCTCTACCGGCCGAGCAGTCCCTTACGCTCCGTTCCCGCTGTCACAAGGAGGCGACCATGGCGACAACCGTTAAGAAAGCTGCTCTGCGCATTCTCTCGCATCTATTTCCCGAGGCAGCCGGCAACTCGCTGCATCGCCGTCTGTGCAGGCCTCTAATGCAGCAGTTGTGCGGAGAGGTTACCGATGAGTTCTTGGTGCTGCTGCTGCGAGGAATGGAAGTGTCCTTCTGCCTTTCCAAGGGTTACCGCAACAACGTCAAGGGCTTTAGCGGGACGTGTGTGTTCGGAACCAACGACGGCCAGGTCGGCTGTTCGGCAGTGTTCGCTGACGGGGACATGAGCGTCGACCCCAAGCCCCGATCACCGTTCGAGGTGCGCGTTTCTTTCAAGGACACGATGGCGCTGTGGCGATTCCTCCTCGCCGAAAACCAGGACATTCTGGATTCTATCCTCGCCAACGACGTTGATGTGGAGGGAAACCTGAACTACATCTACAAATTCGGTTTCCTCGCCAGGGATTTACAGCATCGGCTGGGGGCGGCCTAGGTGGAAACTCGCCGCCCGCTGATCGTCGATATTAAACGGGACAGCCTGCAAGACGGCCCGGGCATTCGTACCGTGGTGTTCTTTAAGGGATGCCCTCTTCGGTGCGCGTTCTGCCAGAACCCCGAAACACAAGAAGCCGACCCTGAGATCGCTTTTGCTGAAGAGCGCTGCATCCGGTGCGGCGAGTGTGCACGAGTCTGTCCACGCCTGGCCATTAATCTGGATTTTCGAGAGCGGATCGATCGAAGCCGCTGCGATGGCTGTGGACAGTGCGCCACCGTCTGTCAAGGCGGAGCAATGCGCATGATTGGGAAGTATTGGTCGCCAGACGAACTGGTTGAAACCTTATTGCGAGACATTCCTTTCTACCGACATTCTGGCGGTGGGGTGACGCTTTCGGGCGGCGAATGCGCGATGTTTCCAGATTACGTGCGGGATTTGTTGCAGCGACTCAAAACGCGCAACATTCACGTTGCCTTAGAGACCTCGGGCTATTTCGAGTGGGAAGCATTTTCAGGGAGGATGCTTCCTCATCTCAACCTGATTCTGTTCGACGTCAAAATCGCCGACCCAGAAGAGAGTGTTCGTTTCCTGGGCCGTTCGAGCAAGACCATTCTACAGAATCTCCGCAGGCTCCTGGCACAGCATGTCGTCGAAGTCCAAGTCAGGATCCCGATAATTCCGGGAATCACCGATAAGAACAGCAATTTCGGAGCGATTGTCGACCTTCTTCGGGCAGCCGGAGCCGAAACGGTCTCGTTGCTTCCTTACAATCCACTCGGCCTCGCGATGTATCCGCGCCTCGGCAGACCAGTCCCCGACCTGCCCCAGAGTTTCACAACTCCGGAGCGAGAGGAATACGTTCTCAACACGTTCCGAAATGTGGTTGCGGAAAGGGCAAGTCAACTGTGCCAGCGCGCGAAACCGGAGGCAGTCGCCGGAACTTTGACGGCAGCTAGTGCCGGCCAAGGTGAAGACTAGAGGCCTTGTGACCGGCATCGCCCGTCGGATGGCGGGGCCCAGTTGAACTCGAGGGGACATAGCCGGGCCCATCGGTTGCATGGACACGGGAGGAATGTCATCATGGATGCATGCAAACTGTCTTCGAGGCGGCGGGCGGTAATGAAGGCCTGCGCCGTCTTGCCGACGCCTGGCATCGTCGCGTGATGGCCGACGATGTGGTCGCCCATGCGTTCAGCCACGGCTTCCACCCACAGCATGTCGAGCGACTCGCCGCTTACTGGGCTGAGGCACTCGGTGGCCCGACCACGTATTCCGATTCCTATGGTGACGAGACCACCGTCGTCAAGAATGCACAGCGGGAACGGGGAGCACGATGAAATGGATCGCCGCGCGATTGCCTGCTTCGATCAGGCCCTGGCCGATGTCGGACTAGCCAACGACGCTGCTTTGCGACAAGTGCTGCACGACTACTTCGCCTGGGCGACCACGACCACGATGTCCCGCTACCACCAGTCCGCCGATGATGTGCCGAACGGCCTCAGCATCCCACACTGGTCATGGGACGGACTCCAGGAGTAAGACTCCACGCCAGACCACCGGAGTTGGCCCTAGCTTCGAACCTTGATATTGACCATTGCTCACGGTCAGTTCCTGCGTGGATATACGGCTGAATCGCGGGCTGGCGCAGACTCCTGCGTTTGGGAATCTGCGATGTCCCGAAGGGACAGGGTCGAACTGGCGGGCTCGAACAGCGGGCTCGAACACACTTCCCTCCATCGACTGGCGCGTTTGTACTCTACCGCCATGCCGATCTACCATCGCCGCTACAGGATCAAACTGCACCACTACCGAAACCGCAGCCCGCTGATTCCACTCCCCTGGTCATCAAGGAACTCGAGGAAGAAACCGGAACGCTGCGCGGCAACTTGCAGTATCCCTGGTGCCGCAAAACTCTGGCTCGCCTCCGATTGCCGCCCAGCGTCCATGACGAGTCCCACTTCCGGCTCTGCAATCGGCGTTTTCACCCCTTCAACGTCTACACCGAAAACAAGCGCCGAGAGAAACTGAACTACTGCTCAATGACGGAAATCGCCGTTATAAGGGCGCACTTTGGAAGGGCGGGGCTTCAACCCCCGCCGCCTCCGGGAGCGCGGCCGGCTGGGCCTTTAGGCCCTGAAGCCGCGTTGCCTCAGGGGCTGAAGCCCCGCCCTTCCCCGCACTTCGCAATATGACGCGGACTTTCGTCACTGTGTCATTCTTGGAAGTGGGCAACAGGATGCGGGTGCCATCCACGTACTGGCACTTGCACCCTAGGAGTTCACTGCGGCGCATCCCGGTAGCGGTGAGCAGAGCAAAGATCGGCTTCATGCTCTCCGGGGCGGCCGCCAGCACGCGGCGGAATTGATCGGGGTGAGGTGCTGTGACCGTTCGTCATGCACCTTCGGGGCCGTCACATCAAGGCACGGATTGGCGAATCTCGGTAGCATCTTCCACTCGCCACACGCCAGACGGAAGAGGTGCTTCAAGGTTATCAATTCCTTCCGCACGCTCGACTTCGTGACTTTCCCAAGACGTTCCGTGATAAAGTCCGACACCTGAGAAGAGGTGATGTCAGCCAGTTTGCCGGGAAAGAATGCTTTCAGATCGTCCACGATTCCAGATTCCCGCTGATAGGAGTTCCGGCCCAAGAGACGCGGCTTCTGGCGTGCAAAGTATCTGTCAGCAACCTGGGCAAAGGTTTCCTCAGTGGGCAGGAATTCACCCGGCTTCAATTTCGCTTGCTCCTTCTCCCGCTCCCTGGCTTCGCGTCTCTTCTCTTCCCGGTAGGCTTGGGCCTCTTCGTGGTTTGCGGCGCGGAATTGTTCAGCGTCCTTGTCCTTCACGTCAGGCACGGGTTCACGGACCCGCCTGCCGTCGGCGTCTACGTAGGACACCCAATACTGCCTTCGGTCACTGCGCCAGAAAACCCCGTCACGCTTTCGCTGCTTTGGCATGTTTCCCCCTTTTCCTTCCGGGTTGTCCGTCCGCGTTATTCTTTCGCCACATTCGCATCGCGACACGGTGGGCACACTTGTAAGAACAAAACTTCCTCGGGTGGGCTGACTCCGGCAGGAAGACCCTGCGGCACTCGTCGCAAATGGTAACCGGCCTTACCCCGGTAAGGCTGTTCCATAAATTCAATTCGATTGCCTGCCCGAGGGTCAAGAGGGCGGGCTTCCACGAATGGTGAAGCCTGCCGTCTTTCCATGCCGCGTGCAGCGAGAACCCGAAACTACCACTCAGACAGTTGATGGCGGCCTTGCGCAAAACGGAAAGCGGCGCTTTCGGAATCCACTCTTTGGGGTGCTGGTCAAGGGGGAGAACACCATGACATCGCAAACACCGGACATGCAGGTCGTGCTCGAACGGTTGCACAGGGTCGAGCAACAATGCCTCTGGCTTAAAGTGGGCGTAGTAGTCGGCTTCGTCGTATTGCTGATACTAGTGGACCGCCCCGGCGTGGATGTACTCCACGGAACAGTTGAAGCGAGCAAGTTCATCCTTGAAGACTCAGGGCGGAAAACGCGGGCCACGTTGGGGCTCGATCCGGGCGGGTCAACCCTGACCCTGTACGACAAGGACCAGAAACAGCGCATCAAGCTAGGCTTTATGGAGGGGGAAGCCCACCCCCTTCTTGCCTTCGACGATGCTGATGGCCGAATGCGAGCAGGGCTTGGCCTTAACGAGGACACCCCAGTATTTGCAATGGGCGGCCCCAGTGAGGATCGCCCCCCCTTTCCTTTGGGCGCAGGTATCCCCTGAAGGGCCGGAACTAACCCTGGCGGACCAGGAGGGGTTTAAGGCTCGTCTTGGGGTCAATCAACTAAATACGCCCTCAACAGGGGAAAAGTCGACAACTTCCGCCGCGTCGTAGGTGCTCTCCAAAAAGGATGGCACTATCCTCTGGCGCACCCCGTGAGCCTCAGATTGGCTCAGGAATGGCCGTTAAGAGAGCGCGCAAGAGATTGCGTATTTCGCTTCCCGCCGGGCACGCCACTCCTTTTCAACGACTTACGCCAATTTCGCCCCAAACTCGCGGTACAACGACGGGCGCCCCTTCCGCTGTCTTGCATCCGATTTGATCGGCTCGCGCTGCCTCACGAGAGGAGTGCCCGTCCCACGCTCATTTCGGTGCACGCACTCTTGGCTGCTCCAACGCCTCCTTTGCAGCCGCCAACGGCTTTTCCATGCGGCTGACAACGTCGGGCCCAAATTGATTCTTGAGACAATCCAGCTTCTGTAGGGGGGCGACGGCTTTCAGGGTGCGCCCGATGCCGGCGAACGTGCTGCCTTGTTGCAGCGCGGCCGAGGAAGGAAGGGGAAAAGGGCTTGACGGATTCGTTATTTCCAGTATAATGGAAGTATGACAACGCGTGACGACCCTGAACAAGTCATACGCTATGCCGACATGTTTGCAGCCATGGGGGCCGAGCCACGACTGCGCATCATGCAACTCCTTCTGACGGCCCATCCTCAGGGACTGGTGGTAGGCGACATTCAAGATGAACTGGGAATCCCTGCTTCCACTCTGTCCCATCATCTCGACAAGCTCAAAAACGAGGAATTGGTCAAGGTACGGCGTGAGGGCACCTTCCTCTGGTACACGGCGAATACCGAGGCCCTCCAGGAACTTCTTAACTTTCTCTATGCGGAGTGCTGTACCCGCAACAAAGCGGTTAAACCCGGCGACCTTGTCTTGATCGTGCAAGCTTCAAAGGGAAGCCCGGAAAGGAAAAACAAATGAGCACAGAAAACATTAAGGAAGCGGTAAAAGAAAAGTACGGACAGGCCGCCCTACGCGTGATCCGGGGCCGGAGTTCGTGCTGCGGCACGGCTCCTCCACTAGAGGGTTGTCCTGACCCCATCACATCCAACTTATACGACGGCGGCCAAACCAGCCAGATTCCCGAGGAAGCTCTCCTGGCTTCGCTGGGGTGTGGAAACCCGACCGCCCTGGCCGAGCTAAAGCCTGGAGAGACCGTGCTCGATCTCGGATCAGGCGGCGGTATTGATGTGTTGTTATCCGCCAAGCGAGTCGGTCCGACGGGCAAAGCCTACGGCCTGGACATGACGGATGAGATGTTGGCCCTTGCCCGAGAAAATCAACGCAAGGCTGGAATTCCGAATGCGGAGTTCTTGAAGGGAGAAATCGAAGATATTCCGCTGCCTGACAATTCCGTCAACGTCATCATCTCGAATTGCGTCATCAACCTCTCTGCCGACAAGGATCAGGTTTTGAGAGAAGCCTTCCGGGTGCTGAAGCCGGGTGGACGATTCGCGGTTTCCGACATCATGGTGCGCGGCGAAGTCCCTGCCGCGATTCGGCGCAACATGGAGCTTTGGGTAGGCTGCATGGCCGGGGCACTGGAAGAGAGCGAGTATCTCGCGAAACTCACTAAAGCGGGTTTTGAGGTGGTCAGCATCGAACCGACCCGCATTTACCGCGTTGAAGACGGGCGCGAATTGCTTTCGAGCCAGGGAATCGACGTGGAGGCCATTGCTCCGCTTGTGGATGGCAAATTCATGAGCGGCTTCGTGCGCGCGAAAAAGCCGAATGCATTTCAAGGTAGTCCTGGTTGCTGCGGGAAGTAGTTCATCGCTGCACCGCGTCATGGCACGCGAATTGAAGAGGGAAAGGCATCGAAATATGTCAGCACATCTTACGCGAAGACTCTCTTTTCTTGATCGATTTCTTACCGTATGGATTTTCCTTGCCATGGCGTTGGGAGTGATCTCTGGTTATCTGCTGCCAAGTCTGGTTCGGACCCTGACGGCCTTCCAGATGGGTACAACCTCAGTTCCAATTGCAGCGGGTTTGATTCTTATGATGTACCCGCCTCTGGCAAAAGTCCGCTACGAAGAGCTTGGGGAAGTCTTCCGAAACAAACGCGTTTTGCTTCTTTCGCTGGTGCAGAACTGGGTGATCGGGCCCCTTCTCATGTTCGTCCTCGCCGTTACCTTTTTACGGAACCATCCCGACTATATGGTCGGTCTGATTATGATCGGACTGGCCCGTTGCATCGCCATGGTGATTGTCTGGAATGAACTTGCCAAGGGTGACACTGAGTATGCGGCAGGGCTCGTCGCCTTCAATTCGGTTTTCCAGGTTTTGTTTTACTCGGTTTATGCCTGGCTGTTCATCACCGTATTGCCAACTTGGCTTGGTCTAAAAGGCGCAGTTGTAAATGTGTCAATGAAGCAGATTGCGCAGAGCGTCTTCTTCTACCTGGGGATTCCATTCCTTGCCGGCATGCTCACTCGCTTCTCCCTCCTCCGCCTGCGGGGTCGGGAGTGGTACGAGAAGAGATTTATTCCCCGCATCAGTCCACTTACGCTTGTCGCCTTGCTCTTCACGATTGTGGTGATGTTTTCCTTGAAAGGCGAATACATCATACATTTGCCACTCGACGTTCTGCGGATCGCACTGCCCCTGCTGATTTACTTCGTGGTGATGTTCCTGGTTTCCTTCTATATGGGCAGGAAGCTGGGAGCGGATTATCCCAAGACGGCGACCCTCTCTTTCACCGCTGCGAGCAATAATTTTGAGCTGGCTATTGCCGTGTCGGTGGCGGTGTTCGGAATCAATTCCGGGGCCGCATTTGCGGCTGTGATCGGTCCGCTGGTCGAGGTGCCAGTCCTGATCGGGCTTGTAGGAGTGGCTCTCCGCTTTCAGCGTTCTTACTTCACGCCCCTTCGGGAAGGGACCAACGCAGTTCAAGTGGTTCGTGGGTAACCCCCACCTCTGCTGTATTTCGCGAAGATACGGCTTATTGGGCAGTTATACGGAGAG
>CAVROP010000022.1:0-8599 GCA_963722675.1 uncultured Acidobacteriota bacterium | reverse complement strand
AGCGCACCGGCTGCAAGGCCTGGAGCGAGGCTTCGGTGGGCAAGACCTGCTGCGGCGCGGGCTGGGCCGCAACTCGCCGGGGTGGAGAAACCACGGCCGGGGCAACCGCGGGCAGATCAAGGGCCCCACGACGCTGCAGCTTCCCCAGCGCCACGCGGCAACTGACCTGCTTGAGTTCACCCGAGGCAGTGCGCCAGTTCAACCATTCGCAAACCCGCCGCGACAGGGTCCGACGCGAGATGCCAGGTTCGTCGTCAACGGTCTGCTGAATGCGCTGCACAAGCTGCGGACCGAATTCTTGCCCGCAAACCTTCATGCGGGCAGCTTAGAGCATGAGGACCCCCGGTGTCCAGCAAAAAGTGTGGGACATGATCAGCCCTTGGGGAGAGGGTGTCGCGCCGCCGGCGCTTTCATCAGCCGGAGCGTGACGGGTGAGGGGTTGGTCTCGACGGAATCTTCTGGTTCCTCGTGGATGACAGCGGAGTCGTTCAGGCAGGCTATTTCTTTGGCTTGTTTCGCCGGCGCACCAACGCCAGCAGATTCAGTGCTTCGAAGGCAACGATGCAAAAGAACAGATCAACGAATACCGGCAGACCCGGCTTTGAGTCCGCCCCCATCTTGGCAGCAGCCGGAAGAACGGGATAACAAGCGAAATAAAGCGTGTTTCCGATCAAGATTGAAAGCAGACACACAAACCATATGCTGATCCGTTTTGTATCCTCATCCGGAAGCATGTCTCCAACGTCGCGGCCAACCGCGGGATCAACCCCTTTCGCCATGAACAGCGCGCCCCGGATGTTGCTCCACTGGCCCCGCCAATCCAATAAGGCTCGCATAAACTCCGAGGAGCCGCGCCTCAAGCCGCTGCCAACTTCGGGAATCCTCCCCGGACCGAAGAGTATGAGAACGATAATCAGTATGAAGATCAGATGAGTCGGTTGGAACAGGCCTTCCATTTCATCCTCGCGCATTCGACAGAAGGCTTAAAGCGGACCCTATACGATCCCATCTGCTTTGAGGCGTCGCTTCATTTCATCCAGACTAATGGCTTTCTCTTCCCGCCGCTCAGCGACGACGGCAAGATCATGCAAGTCCTCGACGAGCTTCCTATACTTCGCCACGGGAAGCACGACGGCCGTCGTCTTTCCCCCTTCATCCACGATGAATTGGCTCTTAGGCGCCTTCATAGAATTCCATCCTAAGTTTACAGGCGATTTATCACGCTGGCAAGATACCCAGCACCAAAACCGTTATCAATATTCACTACGCAAACGTTGGGCGAGCAGCTATTGAGCATGCCAAGGAGCGCCGCGAGGCCGCGAAAACTGGCCCCGTATCCCACGCTCGAGGGCACAGCAATGACGGGCGCACTCACCATGCCACCCACGACGCTGGGCAGCGCGCCTTCCATTCCTGCCACGCAGATGATGATGCGAGCGTCGCGCAGGTGCCGGCTCTCGCCCAACAAGCGGTGGATGCCCGCCACACCCACGTCGTAAAGCGACTCGACGCGGTTTCCCATGATTTCGGCGGTAACCAGCGCTTCTTCCGCCACCGGGATGTCTGAAGTGCCTGCGCAGACCACCACGATTTTGCCCTTGCCTCGAATCTTGCGCTCGCGGCGAAAGGTGATGGCGCCGGAGAGCTCATAGAACTTGGCCGTCGTTTCAAGATTCTTCAGGCGCTCAAACAACCCCGCATCGCCCCGCGTGATGAGGACATTGTGCTTATTCAGCAGCATGTGACGCACGATTCCCTCGACGTGCGCCGGGTCTTTGCCGCGTGCGAAGACCACTTCAGGCAATCCCTGGCGAAGCGACCGGTGATGGTCGATCTTGGCGTAACCGAGATTCTCGTAGGGCAAGTTGCGCAAGCGCTCCAATGCGCCATCCACGCTCAGTTTCCCCCTCCGTACTTGCTGGAGCATTTCGGTGATTTCTTCAGGTGACAAAGTCCCCTCCCCGGTCCGTGGTGCTAGCACGCTGCGGAAAAAGTCCCCTGGGGTTGTCATCCTGAGCGAGGCGAAGGATCTGCTGCTTGTTTGCAAGGAGGTACTGCAGATGCTTCGCTCCGCTCAGCATGACAGATGACCTTTTTCCGCAGCCCGCCAGAAGCTAGTATATCAGGTGAAGGCCGGCTTTCTTGACTTCCTGCAACGCACTTACTAACATGCCTTTGATGCCCTCCTCACAAACTGCCCTCGGCAAGCGTCTGATCCTCGGAGTGACCGGCGCCAGCGGCGCGATCTTTGCCCGTCGCATGCTGCAACTGCTGGAAGCCGACGATCGGGTTGGGAAAATACATCTCGTGATCTCCGGCAGCGGGTTGAAGGTAATGCGAGATGAACTCGACCTGGAGGCGTCGCGATCCTCGGACATCCCTTCTGCTCTTGCCGCGCAGCCTGTAACGAAGACCGAGTACTTGCTGGATTCTGACATCGGCGCCAGCATCGCCAGCGGGTCGTACGCGGTGGACGGCATGTTGGTGATCCCCTGCACCACCGGTTGCCTGGCGCAAGTCGCCCACGGAATCTCGGATACGCTCATCGAACGCGCTGCGGACGTTTGCCTGAAGGAAGGCCGCAAGCTCGTGCTGGCGGTGCGCGACGCCCCCTTCAATCAGATTCATCTAAAGAACATGTTGCGCGCTCAGGCCGCCGGGGCCGTGATTTTTCCTATCATCCCTTCTTTTTACCATCGGCCGAAGACCCTCGACGATCTGGTCACGCAGTTTTGCTGCCGCGTGCTGGCGCTGCTTGGACTGGAGCAGGCGGAACAATTCCGATGGACGGGGCTGGGAGCGGGGGAAGGCAGTGGGCAGTAGGCAGCGGGCAGTCGCTAATCTGGAGGTGGGTGTGAATTAGCGGCTAAAAGAATCAATGGCTCGATGATCCAATGGCTCAATGACTCAATTCTTCGTTGTTTCCGGGTCGTGACGTGATACTTCGCCTGATCATTGCGTTGCTCTCGCTCGCCGGGCTCGCCGATTCCCTCTATTTCACCTTCGCCTACTACGGGCGAATTCGCAAAGCGCGCTGGGTGCCGGAAGTCTTCTGCGCGCGAGAGGGTTCGAGTTGCGTTACCGTGGTACGCACACCCTACGCTCGGGTCTTCGGAATTCCCAATTCGCTGCTTGGCATTCTCTACTATCTGCTCCTCTTGGTCTGGATTGGATTTGTGCCCCGGCACCTGAGCATTTCAGGGCAGATCTTCAGGCCATTCGAAACTGTGGGCCTGTGGCTGCTGGGCGCAAGCCTGCTCACGGTCATGCTCGGCTTCTATCTGGTGTATGCGCTACGACGCGTCCTGGGAGTTGACTGCCCACTCTGCTACGCTGCCCACGCTGTCAACGTAGTCCTTTTCGTGCTTTTGATACTCATTTCCTGATCCCAGGAAAGTCCAATGCGAGACGCGTTGTGCGGGTGTAGAATACGTGTCCGTTTCTAACTGGTTTTGTTGAATACAACGGAAAGGACACTCATGCGAAAACACGTTTTGCGTCTTTTTGGAATACTAACGATCACTGCCTGCGCTTCGCTCTCGCTGGCGCAGGAACAGAACCCCGTACCCCTTCCGCCTCCCCAGACCACCGGCGGAAAACCGCTGATGCAAGTTCTCAAAGATCGACACTCCACGCGGGAATTCAGCAGTCAAAGACTCTCGCCGCAGACGCTTTCCAATCTGCTTTGGGCGGCCTTCGGAATAAACCGCCCGGACGGCAAGCGGACCGCCCCTTCGGCAATGAATTGGCAGGAAATTGATGTCTACGTGGCCACCCAGGACGGCCTTTACGTCTACGACGCCAAAGCCAATGCTCTGAAGCCAGTCTTGCAGCAGGACGTTCGCGGGGCGACCGGCCAGCAGGCGTTTGTCAAAGATGCCGCGCTCGACCTCGTTTATGTAGCGGACCTCGGCAAAACGGGAAAAGCCGGCGGTGAGGAGCAGATCATGTACACGGCGGCCGATACGGGGTTCATCGCCCAAAACGTGTACCTGTTCTGTGCTTCCGAAGGGCTAGCGGCAGTGGTGCGAGGCAGCATTGATCGCGAGGCGTTCGCGAAAACCGCAAAACTCCGGCCCAACCAGAAAATCACTCTGGCACAGACAGTAGGTTATCCGAAGTAGTCAGTGGAAAATCTCGCGGTAAATCAAACGCCCGCGGATTGCCGCCGGGAAAAACCAGCCACACGGCCCCCTTCGTGTCTCGCGCCTTCCTAGGCACAGAGAGCACAGACCGGCACATCCGCAATCAAATGCAGATTCTTCGCTCCGCTCAGAATGACATGTCATCCTGAGCGGAGCGAAGGATCTGCTTCTCTTCGCGCGCCGCGAAGAAACTCACCCTGAGGAGTACAGAGAGGAGCGTGGCAGCACTTGCGCATTCGCAGGAGATTTGGCCATGATAGGGGTATGGCTATGCACGGCAGCATGGCGAACGAGCGCAACCCTAACGCCACTTCGACCGAGGCCCCCAAGGGTCTGATCGCCAAGCTCCGCACCACGCTCGAGATGATCAAGTTCGAGCACTCGATCTTCGCCCTGCCGTTTGCACTGACGGGCGCCATGCTGGCGGTGCGCGGCTGGCCGGCTTGGCGGCAGGTGCTCTGGCTGATCGTGGCCATGGTAGGCGCGCGCAGCGCCGCCATGACCTTCAATCGCATCGCCGACCTTAAATTGGACGCGCTCAACCCGCGCACCAGGATGCGTGCTCTGCCTACGGGGCAACTCAGCCTGCGGTTCGCCCTAGGCTTCACTTTGCTGTCTTGCGCGCTGCTGGTATTGGCCGCGCGCGAATTGAACCCCCTGGCATTCAAGCTTTCGCCGGTGGCGCTTGCGGTCCTGCTCGTTTATTCCTATACCAAGCGCTTCACCGTCCTGTCGCACATCGTATTGGGAGCGTGTTTAGGAATGTCGCCGATCGCCGCCTGGATTGCCTTGCGGGGCGACGTAAGCCTGGGCGTCTTACTTCTGGGTGCCGCAGTCACCTTATGGACAGCCGGGTTCGATATCATCTACGCCTGCCAGGACGTTGAATTCGACCACGCCCTGGGCCTCTACTCTATCCCCAAACGCTACGGGATCAGGGCGGCGCTTTACACCTCTGCCTTCTTTCACGTGCTGATGCTCGCGCTGCTGGTTACCGTGGCCCGGATGGAGAACCTGGGATGGGTGGCTATGGCAGGTCTGATCGCGGTGGCATGCCTGCTCACCTACGAACACGCTCTCGTCAAGCCTTCCGACTTGTCCCGGGTGAACGCCGCCTTCTTTACCGTGAACGGATACGTCAGCGTGCTGTTCTTTGTCACTTGGGCCACCGATATATTGATACATTGAACCATTGAGCCATTGAGCGATTGAGTCATTCCAGACACGCATGCGCCCGGCTTAATGGCCCAATGACTCAATGGCCCAATGGCTCAATTACTGGAGCCTGTGTGTGAACCCTATTTCTTTGAAGACCAGCGAATCGAAGATGGCAAGTACATGCTTGCGATAGGCTAAAATGCGAGCCACCGTTCCCTGGTAAACGGGGTCGTGATCTGCGAGGCGCTGCCACTCGGCAAGTACGCGGGCCGGCACGTCGATGTCTTCCCGGAGCTTTTGCAGCGGATACCCGCGCAGGAAAAGGCCATAGAAGAACACCGCCTCGTCCTGGGGCTCCGCGAAACTGTAATTAGTCCACTCCATAGCGTCTCGAGCTTCAAAAATTAAATTCTAAACTCAACTCAGGGCGGGATGCCAGAAATTTCGTGCCCCGCGGACCGTCACGCCGAGCACACACCCAGGGGCTTTGTCAAGTCCTATTCAATATTCATGCGGGTTTGGGGACATCCCAGGCGGTGTGTTGAGGCTGTCATTCCGAGCAACGCGAGGAATCCTGCTCTGATTCCTTCCCTTGCATAGCTCGGGTCTCTACCGCGCAGAGCGAGATTCCTCGCTTCGCTCGGAATGACACCTGGCCCGCGGGCGCAACGGGCGGGTTGCAATCGGCGCTTCCCGACGATAAAATGGGAATTTAGCCATATGCTCACGGGCACACTCCGCGTCGAAGATTCGAAGCTCGATCCCATTGCCGAAAAGGTGATGGCAGGGGAGCGCCTCAGTTTCGACGAGGGCGTTACGCTTTACGAGTCCGGCGACCTGCTCGCCCTCGGCTGCCTGGCCAACCACGTCCGCGAGCGACGGCACGGGAAGCGGACTTATTTCAATGTCAACCGGCACCTTAATCCGACGAACGTGTGCGTGGCCAGTTGCAAGCTTTGCGCCTTCGGCCGCAAGCCCGACGCGCCTGCCGCTTACACGATGGCCCTGGAAGAAGCCTTTCGCATTGCCGGCGAAGGCTGGTCGGAGGCTGTAACGGAATTTCACATCGTGGGCGGCCTGCATCCCGACCTGCCGTTCCAGTTTTACTTGGACCTGATGCGTGGCTTGAAGGAACGGTTTCCGGGCGTCCACTTGAAGGCCTTCACGGCTGTCGAGATCGGTTATTTCTCGCACATCGCGCAAATGCCCATTCGTGACGTTCTAGTGAAGCTCAAGGAAGCGGGAGTCAGCTCGCTGCCGGGCGGAGGCGCGGAGATTTTTGCTCCCGCAGTGCGCCGGGTCATCTGCGACCACAAGATCGGCGCCTACACCTGGCTCAAGGTGCACCGCATCGCGCATGAACTCGGAATGCCTTCCAACGCCACGATGCTCTACGGGCACATCGAATCTTCGCAGGATCGCGTTGACCACCTGCTGCAATTGCGCAACCTCCAGGACGAGACCCAGGGGTTTCAAACCTTCATCCCGCTGGCCTTTCACCCTGCCAACACCGAGCTGGGGAAACTCGTCTCCCACACCGAGACTTCCGGCTTCATGGATCTCAAGAACGTGGCCGTGGCGCGCCTGCTGCTCGACAACTTCCCGCATATCAAGGCCTATTGGATCATGATGACGCCGCGCGTGGCGCAGGTGGCGCTGCGCTTCGGGGCCGATGATTTGGATGGAACCGTGGTGGAAGAGAAGATCTATCACGATGCCGGCGCGCGAACACCCCAGGCCATGACCCGCCAGCAGATCATCCGCCTGATCCGTGAAGCCGGCCAGGAGCCTTTCGAAAGAGATACCCTCTACCGTCCCGTCACTCGCACCGAGACAACCGTCGCCGTACAGGTGTGAGCTTCTCATTCTTACACCTCCTCCGCAGAGAGCCCATCTCGAGTGCCCGTTGCGCTCGTTTGTGCGGGCTAGATTCTGGCAGTATAATCCCTCATCCCAAGTGGTGGTTTAATGGCAGGTTGGCTGCGTCTTGCTGGTCAATTATCGTCCCTCTCCTTCGCGAGTGAGAGCCTGGTCAGGTTAAAGCCTGAACGTGTCACAGAAGACGTGAGCGTGCCTAAATGAAAACGAAATCGTTGCTCCTCTTCGTCGCCAGCTTTACATTGACCGCGGTTCTAAGCCTCGCGAGTCAATACTTAACTCCGCTACCCTCCGCATTGCTTCTCGCACTTCGCTGGATCTCGATCGCCACGCTGGTTCTCTACGCGCTTTTCAAGCGTACCCTGACGACTTGGATTCTGGTGGCCATGATCATGGGCGCGGTGCTGGGTCACGATTGGCCCCACGCGGCCCTGAACCTGCGGCTTCTCAGCATGATCTTTTTGCGACTCATCCGCTGCATCATCGCCCCGCTGCTGTTCGGCACGCTGGTCAGCGGAATCGCGGCGCACTCCAACCTGAAAAAGGTGGGGCGCATGGGCCTCAAGGCGATTGTCTACTTCGAGGCGATCACCACCTTTGCGCTGTTCATCGGACTCGCCGCCATAAACCTGAGCAAGGCAGGCGTGGGAGTACACTTGCCGCCCGCCGGCGGCGAAGCGGTCCAGGTGCAGCGAATGTCCGCCTCAGAGACCATCCTGCACATCTTCCCCGAGAACCTGGCGAAATCCGTTGCGGAAGGCCAGATCCTGCAAGTCGTGGTGTTCAGCATCCTGTTCGGCATCGCCCTGGCGATGGTGCGCGAGGAACGACGCCGGCCGCTGGTCAATCTCGCCGAAAGCCTCACGGAGACGATGTTCAAGTTTACCAACCTCGTCATGTACATGGCGCCGCTGGGCGTGGGCGCGGCCATCGCCTATACGGTGGGCAGCACCGGCATGGGCGTCCTGTTCAACCTCGCCAAGCTGCTGCTGACCCTCTACGTTGCGTTGTTCGTATTCATCGCGGGAGTGTTGTTGCCGGTGGCCCTGCTGGCGCGGGTGCCGCTGAAGAAATTCATCGCGGCGGTGGCGGAGCCGGTCTCGATTGCCTTTGGAACCTCGAGTTCCGAGGCCGCCTTGCCGCGCGCCATGGAAGCCATGGAGGCGATCGGAGTGCCGCGTCCGGTGGTGGCCTTCGTCATGCCGACGGGCTACAGCTTTAACCTCGACGGCAGCACGCTCTATCTCTCGCTGGCCGCGATCTTCGTCGCGCAGGCTGCCGGCGTGCACCTCAGCCTTGGCCAGCAATTGCTTCTCATGCTCACGCTCATGCTGACCAGTAAAGGAGTGGCGGGCGTCTCTCGCGCCGCGATCGTCATCCTTCTCGGAACTGCGGGTTCGTTCGGCTTGCCCACGGAC
>CAVROP010000021.1:0-14767 GCA_963722675.1 uncultured Acidobacteriota bacterium | reverse complement strand
CAATTCGCGAAATTCGCGGATTATTTCACTCGACGGCCCGGCCGGTTTTCGCGGATTCCAGCGCGGCGTTCATGACGCGCACGATAGGTCGTTCCTCCTCTGGTGTTGGATGTGAGAACTGCCACCGAATTCCCCCAAATTATGGATGCAGTCCTGCGCTGAAAGGTTTCGTTTTTTTGGGGGGCTTGCCGGGACTAAGTCGCGCTGACGGAAGTCCGCGTCATAGTGCAGAATGCCCGGAAGGGCGGGGCTTCAGCCCCGCCATGGAGAGCCGCTTATCATTGGGGGCTTTAGCCCCTGAAGCAAATTGGCTTCAGGGCCTAAAGGCCCAACTCGTTAGGCTCCCGAAGGCGGCGGGGCTGAAGCCCCGCCCTTCCAAAGTGCCCGGTTATGACGGCGGTTTCCGTCATTGAGTACTAGCGCGCAATGAATCCTAGCCAGTCGCCTTGGAGGTTAAACTCGTTCCAGCCGCGGGCCTGGTTCTTGAGCACGTAGCCTTGCCAGGTTCCTTCCAGGTCGAACACGTTGTAGCCTTGCTGGCTGTTATCCACGACGTACGACGTCCAGTTCAGGTCTTTGTCGAAAAACAGCAGCACCGACTTGTGGCTGGTCTGCACGACGTAGCCTACCAGCTCCGCCTCGGGATTCAGCCGGCGAAGGCCGGAATACTTGTGAGTCAGTTTAAGGTCAAGCCGCGAATTGCGCGTGGGATTCAGATAGGCCGTAACCAGGGGGTTCAAGGAGTGGTTGAAGCCGGGGTTGATGCGCGAGTTCCGGGTGGGATTGATCCAGGGATTGAAGTTGGGGTTAATCGCAGCCGTGAGCTTGGGATTGATCGAAGGGTTGAACTGGGGATTAATGGAAGAGTTGTGCTTGGCGCGCTCGAAGGGGTTTCGCATGGGAATTATTCCTGACGGAGCCGGCAACCTGCCGCACCTTCCATAGTACGCGATAATTCATGAAAAGGCACGGGGGGGTTGCCCGGCGTTCAGACACCTCCTGGTAGCGACTCGATACGGTAGGCTCTTATTTGCCTCGATTGGGAAGAAGAGGCGCAAGGGCATGGATACAGGTCAGAAGGCCCCAGACGAGTGCAAAGTAATAGAGGAAGTTCGTGACTAGCATAACCATTCCAGCCTTTCCTAGACCGTCGAGAAAGCCGTGAGCATGGAGACGAATCATTCCATTCAAAATGAGAAACTCGCCTGGAGAAATTAGGCACATAGCAAGCCCGTTAGGCGCCAGACCTGTATGGTCGGCCCAACCCGTAGCAATCCAAGTCAGCGGAATCCCAACCGTTATAGCCACACCTATCCTTCTTCGCTTACTCAATTCATCCTCTCACGCCGCTCTTTCCAACCTCCACTCTTCGCTCTCCCATAGTGCCACAAGATCAGCCACACTCCAACGGTGATCGGCTACCCGGCGTTTAGCGTCGGCCACTTCGGGGCAAAGTTGGGTTATGATGGCTGTCGATGCATTCTCTCGGCATCTACGTTCAGGTCCCCTTCTGCGCGTCGAAGTGCAGCTTCTGCAACTTCAGTTCGCGGGTGGAGCCCTCCAGCCTCTTCGGCCGGTACTGCGACGCGCTCGAGCGTGAGATTGACCGCTTGCCTGTTCATTATGAGGCTCTGGGGCTGGGCGACAGGGTTTGCACGCTTCCCGTGGATACGGTCTACTTTGGTGGCGGGACCCCGCCATTGTTGGGGGCGGAGAGACTGGAGAAAATCGTTGGCGCTGTGCGCGGGCGCTTTGAAATGTGCGGCGCGGTCGAATTCACGGTCGAGGTGACGCCGGGCTCGGCGGATCGGCAGTTCCTCGAGCGCGCTCTGGGCATGGGCATGAATCGCTTGAGCCTAGGGGCACAGACTTTCCAGGACCAGGAATTGCGCGCCGTGGGCCGGCTGCATTCCGCCTCGGACACGCAGGAGCTTGTGCAAACCGCGCGCGGCGCGGGCTTCACCAACCTGAGCATCGACTTGGTGGCCGGTCTGCCTCACCAGACTTGGGAGTCGTGGCGGGGCAATCTGGAAGCCGTGCTGCGGCTGGCGCCCCAGCACATCTCGATTTACCTCTTCGAGATCGATGAGAAGAGCCGCCTGGGCAGGGAAGTAATGCGCCACGGAACGCGTTACCATGCTGACGCCGTTCCCGGCGAGGAGTTCATGGCTGACGCTTATGAGAGCGGGCGCGAGGCGCTGCGCCGCGAAGGATACGTTCAGTACGAAATATCCAACTTCGCCCGGCCCGGCTATGAATCCCGGCACAACTTGAAGTACTGGCGGCTAGGTCCCTACCTCGGACTGGGCGCGGGCGCCCATTCGTTCGACGGCATCAGCCGCTGGGCCAACCTGGACTCCGCCGAGCCGTACATGGAGGAGTTGGCAAGCGAGCGCACGCCGATCGCGGACGTGCGCAGGCTTTCGCCGGAGGAGCAGGTGGAAGAGTTCTTCTTCCTCGGGCTGCGGCAGGCGGAAGGCGTCAGCCTGGAAGCCGCCCGGAAACAGTGGGGGGAGGACGCGCTGAGCCGGTGGCGAGGGAGAATTGAAACGCTGGCCCGAGATGGCTTGCTGACAGCCCGCGGAGATAACTTCCGGCTGGCGGAAGCAGCTTACCTGGTTTCCAACGAGGTTTTTCAGGAATTTGTTTAGCGAAGCAGTCGTCAGTTGTCAGTTGTCAGTTGTCAGTGACAGAAGAGCGGAAGTGACTCTGTCAACTGACAACGGTCCGACGACAACGGGCAAAACCGAACGGAGTAACAAGGACTCATGAACACAGCAATTGTTGATTTACGCAGCGACACTGTCACCCGGCCCTCCGCCGCCATGCGGCGCGCCATGTACGAAGCGGAAGTGGGAGACGATGTTTACCGCGAAGACCCCACGCTGAATCGCCTCCAGGAACGCGCGGCCGAGGTCTTTGCTCGCGAGGCGGGGCTCTTCGTTGCTTCCGGAACCATGGGCAACCAGGCGGCGCTGAAGGTCCACGGCAAGCCCGGCCAGGAAGTGATTTGCGAAGCGCGGGCGCACATCTACAACTTCGAGATGGGTACCGTGGCGGCCTTTGCCGGGCTGGTGCCGCGCACCCTCTGGGCAGAGGACGGAATCCTGACCTGGGAACTCATCGCTCCCTTCGTACGCGGCCGGGGCGATCATCGGGCTCGCACGGCGCTCATCGAAATGGAGAATACCTCGAATATTGCCGGGCTCGGTCTACCCTCCCGAGGTGTTCGACGAGATTGCCGACCATGCCCACGCCGCGGGTTTGCCCGTGCATCTGGATGGCGCGCGGATTTTCAATGCCAGCGTGGCGCTGGGGCGGCCGGTAACGGAATTGACCAGGAAGGCAGATTCCGTCATGTTTTGCTTGTCGAAGGGACTGGGTGCGCCCGTGGGCTCGATGCTCGTGGGCAGCAAGGAATTCATCGAAGAAGCGCGCATCGCACGAAAAATGCTAGGCGGCGGGATGCGGCAGGCGGGTATCCTTGCCGCGGCGGGCCTGCTCGCCCTCGAGGAAGGCCCCAAGCGGCTTCATATCGACCACGAGAACGCCAAGTTTCTGGCGCGAGGTCTGGCCGAGATTCCGGGAGATCAAGGTCGAAACGGAGAAGGTGGTCACCAACATCCTGTTCTTCGACGTTTCGGGCACCGGTCTGACCGCACCTGAGGTGTCGCAGCGGCTGAAGGCCAAGAACGTCCTGGCGAATCCCTACGACGCGAAACTGATTCGCATGGTGACTCACCTCGATGTGGACAGGGCGGGGTGCGAGCGCGCCCTGTGTGCCTTACGCGAAATCGTGGCCAGCGAGAAGGCAGTCGGCACTCGGCAGTAGGCAGTGGGCAGTTCGAAATGGCAGACGGGCAGGGCCGGCTTCAGTCTTCTGGTTTGAAAACGGCTCCCCTCCTCAGCGGGAGGAGGGGAGCCGTTTTCATGGTTTCGTGGGTGCCCGATCAACAGACGGCTAACCGGGACGGCCGCCTGCCTTTCCCTAATCCCTAGACCCCAGCCCCTATTTTTTCTTGACATTTTCCTGGGACAATTTGGAGAGCATATCGAAATAGTGGGTGCGGTAGGTGGGGTCTGCCGGATCGAGGTGGGTGGCCATGCGATATTGCTTCAGCGCCTCGCTCAGTTCACCCATTTTTTCGAGTGCGTAGCCTAGTCCGTTATAGGCGTCGGCATCCGTGGGATCATTGCGGATGGCCTCCAGCATCTCCACGCGGGCGCGTTTCCAGTCTTTGCCCAGCAGGAAGGAGATTCCCAGCTCGCGGTGAAGGTCCGAATTGGCAGGATCGAGCTTGACCGCAGCCCGCAGCCGTTCGACCGCCTCGTCCAGCCTGCCTTGCGCCCGCATTTGTTGGGCTTGTTGAACCAACTGGCGAAGCTGAATCTGCGTCTCAGCGGACCTCACGCCGGTATCGGCCTGCGGAGCTCGAAGCCTCTGACGGCTTGTTCTCGTCGAGGGCCAGGTTCTCGCCGGCCAGGGGCGAAACGAAGAAGGTCTTTTCCTGTGCATTGGGGCAGCGGAGATGAAGGTAGTGGTCACCGGGTTCGACCTCCGGAACCACGAGCATGCCATGGCCATCCGTTTTGCCGGCGGCGCGGCCGTCGATGTCAACCTGGCAGCCCGGGCCAGGCGCGTGCACTGTAACCTGAGGCAAGGCGGGCGGGCGCGGCTTGTCCGCAGCCCAGGCCGGATGAAAACCGCCCGACAGCAGCAAGAGCCCGAAAGTGAAACAAAAGCGTGACGTCATGGCCGGAACTCAATTCGCACTTCTTGTAACTTAAACCATAACTTCACTGGTCGGCAAGCCTTCGTGGCGCGGGCGTCTCGCCCGCTGTCGCGGGAGCGTCCCGCTCTCGCGCACGGGCAGAGCCTGTCCTGAGCGGAGCGAAGGAATGCCCGTGCCACCGCGGCCGGGACGCCCGCGCCACAGTTCGTGCAGGTTTCTTGACGCTACCGGGCTTGTGGTATAGCCTTGACATTGGGAGATGCAGCAAAGCGAGGATCGATCTCCCACGCACCTTGATCGCCCGCGAGATGCCTTGCAGGAATCAGGACGGGCCCTGCCTTCAGATGGCGGATTCAATCGAGACCTGGGTAGCAAAAGTGCTCGCGCGAGACCGGCGCGCCATCGCTCGCGCCATCTCTGCGGTCGAGTCGGGCGATGCGCAGGGGACGGCTCTGCTGAAGCGTCTTTTTCCGGCCTCTGGAAAAGCGCAGGTGATCGGGGTCACGGGCTCCCCCGGAGCGGGGAAAAGCACCCTGGTGGAGAAGTTGGCGGGCGCGTACCGGAGCGCCGGCGCACGGGTGGGCATCATCGCCGTTGACCCGACGAGCCCGTTCTCGGGCGGCGCCTTGCTGGGCGACCGCATTCGCATGCAGAGCCTGGCGGGCGATAAGGACATCTACATCCGCAGTATGGCGACGCGCGGCCAGTTGGGAGGCCTGGCGCCCACTACCCACGACGTGGTCACCGTGCTGGATGCGGCGGGCTGCGACGTGGTGTTGATCGAAACCGTCGGCGTCGGACAAGACGAAGTCGAAGTCGCTCGCCTGGCCGACGCCACCGCCCTGCTCCTGGTGCCGGGCATGGGCGATGACGTGCAAACGTTCAAGGCCGGGGTCATGGAAATCGCCGACCTCTACGTGCTCAACAAAGCCGACCTCCCCGGCGCAGAGCGCCTGGAGCAGGAAATCGAGGCGATGCTCTCCCTGGCTCCGCGCGCGGATGGATGGCGGCCGCCCATCGTCAGGGCAATCGCCACCACAGGTTCAGGCATAGGCGAAGTACGACAGGCGCTGGAACAGTTTCAACACTTTCAGGAGAAGAGCGCTGGCGGCGCGAAGCGCCGGAGGAATTATTGGCGCGAACGTCTGCTTGAAATGCTGCGGCGCAGTCTCTTTGAGAAAGTTGTCCGCGAACGAGTGGGCAACGATTCCCTCGACCACCTCGTTGACGACCTGATCGAACACCGCGCGGACCCGTACTCACTGGTTGAGAAAATCGTGGCGGAGTCACTGGCAACTGACAACTGACTACTGACAACTGGCCATGAAACTTCATCACATCGGCATCGCGGTGGGCTCGCTCGAGGCGGCGCGGCCGGTCTTCGAGAAGCTGCTTGGGAAGCCGCCGGACTCGGAAGAAGTGGTCGAAGAGCAGAAGGTGCGCGTGGCAATGTTCCAGGTCGGCGAGAGCCGCCTGGAGCTGCTCGAGGCCACGAGTGAGGATTCGCCACTGGC
The DNA here is from genome assembly GCA_963722675.1 of uncultured Acidobacteriota bacterium. GTDB lineage: Bacteria > Acidobacteriota > Terriglobia > UBA7540 > UBA7540 > CAVROP01. Next base: position 8,520 of record CAVROP010000021.1, on the reverse strand, counting down.
TCGTTCCATCGTCAAGCGCGGGCAGGGCCTGCACCATATCGCGCTGGCGGTCGAGGAGTTGGCGGGCACGCTGCGCGCATTGGAAAATGCGGGCGTCAAGCTGATCGATCGGGAGCCTCGTCGCGGGGCGGGGAACGAGCTCGTGGCTTTTCTGCATCCCGCCGGCACCTCGGGTGTGCTTATCGAATTGGTCGAAGAGAAGTGATGTGGCGCGGGCGTCTCCCCCGACAGTGCTCAGGACAGGCCCTGCTCGCGCGCGGGCAGAGCCTGTCCTGAGCGGAGCGAAGGCATGCCCGTGCAACATCGGGCGAGACGCCCGCGCCACATTGCCGAGCCGAGGAATAATGAAGCTAGGGAATTTCGATTTGCAGATCGTCAGCGACGGGACCTTTGCTCTGGACGGCGGACAGATGTTCGGAGTGGTGCCGAAACCCTTATGGGAGCGAAAGGCGCCTGCGGATGAACGCAACCGGATTCAGCTTTCCCTGACGTGCCTGCTGATTCGCGCCGGGCGGCTGAATATTCTGGTGGAAACCGGTATAGGCGACAAGTTCGACGCAAAGTTCAGGGACATCTATGACGTCCGGCATCCCCCAACTCTGCTGGCGTCACTGGAAAACGCGGGGGTCAAGCCGGAGGATGTTCACATGGTCATCAACACCCACCTGCACTTCGACCACTGTGGTTGGAACACCCGGCGCCTGGGGGGAAAGACGGTTCCCACTTTTCCCCGCGCTCGTTATTTGATCCAACGCGGCGAGTGGGAGAGCGCGCTCGGTCCCAGCGAACGGGAACGGGCGAGCTATATCGAGGAGTTCTTCCGGCCCGCCGAAGCGCAGACGGATTTTCTGGATGGAGATACGGATGTAGCCCCGGGCCTTCGGGTGGAGGTTGTGCCCGGCCACACTCGCCACTTGCAGTGTGTGCGCATCGAATCGGAGGACGAGTGCGCCTACTTCATCTCCGACACCGTTCCCATGGCGGCGCATCTCGCTTATCCGTGGATCATGAGCTTCGACCTCTATCCTATGCAGACCCTCGCCAGCAAGAAGCGACTGCTGCCGGAATTGGCTCGTAAGCAGGCCCTCGTGATTTTTCCTCACGAGATGAGCGCGCCATGGTTGCGTTTGGTGGAGAGAGAGGGCAAGATTTAACGGAGCCGGTCGGGTAACATGCAGCACCGCGAAAACCAAGGGCACGTGGAGTTGTGCGCCCAAGAGACTGGAGGGACCTTTGCCACAAGCGGAGATTGGAATCATCGGAGGAAGCGGCCTGTATAATCTGCCGGGGATCGAGCGCGTACGGGAAGTCCGCCTCGCGACACCCTTTGGCAGGCCCTCAGACGCCTATGTGCTGGGAGAACTGGAGGGACGCAAGGTTGCATTTCTGTCGCGGCACGGGCGCGGCCACATCCTTTTGCCCACGGAAGTGAATTCGCGCGCCAATATTTTCGGGTTCAAAAAGCTCGGCGTGCAGCGGATCATTTCGGTGAGCGCCGTAGGCTCTCTGAAAGAGGAATACCAGCCCACGGAACATGGCGTTGCCCGCGCAATTCTTCGATCGGACCCGGCAGCGCCCTTCCAGCTTCTTTGGCGAGGGCCTGGTGGCGCACATCAGTTTTGACAAGCCGGTGTGTTCGACGGTCGTGGGGACGCTGGCTGCGGCGTGCCAAGAGGTTGGCGTACCCTGCCACCAGGGCGGCACGTACGTTTGCATGGAGGGACCGGCGTTTTCCACCCGAGCCGAGTCCAACGTTTACCGGTCGTGGGGCATGGACCTGATCGGCATGACCAGCCTGCCGGAGGCCAAGCTGGCGCGCGAAGCGGAGATCTGTTACGCCATACTGGCGATGGTGACGGACTATGACTGCTGGCATCCCGAGCATGACAGCGTAACCATCAACGTGGTGCTGGGGTATCTGACGAAGAACGTTGCGAACTCCCAGAACATCCTGCTGAAGGCCATTCGCGCTCTGCCCCGAGAACGAAATTGCCCTTGCGCCTCGGCACTGGCCCACGCCATCCTGACAGATCGCAAGAGCATTTCACAGAAGGCCAGGAAGAAACTCGCGCTGCTGGTGGGAAAGTATTTGAGGTAGGGGCTGGGGACGAGGGGCTAGGGAAAAGCGGAAGGCCGAAGACACACGTGAATGGCAGCTCCCGGGGGGGCCTTTGTGGTGTCATCCTGAGCGAAGCGAAGGATGTCTGCAGTTGTTCGAAAGCTGTCCACGCGCAGGCAACTGCGGAGATCCTTCGCTTCGCTCAGGATGACAGGCACGCGTGCAATGTAGAGGCAGGGTGCAACGTCAAGCGAGCACGAAAGAGAGAGTAATGCAAAAACTCAAATCCAGAATCCACAATCCAAAATCCAAAATCTCCCCAGCCCCTAGCCCCCAGTCCCCAGCCCCTCTGCTGGTGGTCGGCGCCGTGGCGTTCGATTCCGTCCGAACCCCCTACGGGGTGGCCGATAACATTCTAGGCGGGGCCGCGACCTATCTGGCAGTCACCGCAAGCTGGTTTGCACCTGTGCGGGTTGTCGCGGTAATCGGCGACGATCTCGAGGAAGAGCACCTGCGCGTTTTTCGCGATCGCGGCATCGACATCACGGGCCTGGTGCGCGCCCGCGGAAAGACGTTTCGCTGGTCGGGTGAATACACCGGCGACATGAATGAGGCGCGGACGCTGGAAACGCAACTCAACGTCTTCGAGCAATTCTCGCCCGTGCTTCCCGCTTCTTACCTCGATACGGAGTTCGTATTTCTGGGCAACATCGATCCAACATTGCAAATCCACGTCCGCCGGCAGTTGCCTCAGGCCCGCCTGGTAGGCCTGGATTCCATGAATTATTGGATCAAGGGAACCCCCGAGGAATTGAAGAAGGCGCTGGCTGAGATTCACATCCTGGTGATCAACGAGACCGAAGCGCGAATGCTCTCCGGCATCTCCAACCTCAAGAGCGCAGCCGAAGCGATCCGCAAGATGGGGCCCCGCATCCTGGTGATCAAGCGCGGAGAACACGGGGTCTTGCTCTTCTCGGAGAGAGGAATCTTCTCCGCACCGGCTTTTCCCCTCGATGAGGTCCACGATCCCACCGGCGCTGGAGACAGCTTTGCAGGCGGCTTCATGGGGTACCTGGCGAAGGCCGGCGAATTCTCCGATTGCCAGCTTCGCCGCGCAGTGATTTACGGCTCGGTGATGGCCAGCTATGCGGTCGAAGAGTTCGGACTTTCGCGCTTGCTCCGGCTGACCCCGAAAGATATTGAGACGCGCTATCGCGAGTTCAAGAAGCTGACCCATTTTGATGTGTGAACGAGTGTGCCGTGGAATCCGCAAAATGTACGTCACCCAAAGGTGTCATGCTGAGCGAAGCGAAGAATCTGCATTAGTTCGCCTCGGACCGGAACTGCAGATCCTTCGCTTCGCTCAGGATGACAGGGACTTTCATCCCCATGGGTGGGCCGCAGGCCCATGAACACTCGGAATGACACACCCGGCGGTAATTCCAGGGATAGCCCGGAATCGGACTCCCCACCCTCCTTTTCCTTGCGTATCGATGGCGCCGTAGCCCTGTGCATCGCCGCGGTCACCCTGGCGGCCCTATGTTTTTTCTATTCGCGCGGCCTGATCAACATTTACGGCGACGCCATCGCGCACATGGAAGGGGCGCGGCGGATCTTCGACTCCCTGACTCCCGGCTACAGCGAGATTGGCACCGTTTGGCTCCCCCTGTTTCACCTGCTCGCCGCGCCCTTGGCAACCAATGACTTCCTGTGGCGTACGGGATTAGCGGGCGGCGTCGTGTCCTGCACGGCTTTTGCGGGCACCGCCTGGATCCTCTACCGCTTCGGGACGGCAGTCCATGCGGGTCGAGCCGCAGGCTTGCTGGCGCTCGCCGTGTTTCTGCTAAGCCCCAACCTGCTTTATCTCGCCAGTACGCCGCTGACGGAGCCGTTGGCTATTTTCTGGTCAGTCCTGGTGGTGTACGAACTCTTCCGTTACCAGCAGAGCGGCGGAGTTGGGAATTTATGGGCGGCCGCGGGTGCAGCGTTTCTAGGGACGCTAACCCGCTACGAACAGTGGTACGTTCTGCCGTTTGCGGCTTTGTTTGTGTTGCTGGCGCGGCGCCAATCATGGCAAATGCGCATCCGGCACGCCTTGATTTTCTCGCTGATCGCGGGGGCAGGCCCCACGCTTTGGCTGCTTCACAACGCGTACCGCTTCTCGAATCCCTTGGAGTTCTACAACGGAGCATTCTCCGCCCAGGCAATCTACGCGCATCAACTCGCCACCACGGCATTTCCCTATCCCACGGACGGGAAACTTCTGCTCTCCGCACAGTACTATGTTGAGGACCTCAAGCTCGTCTTCGGAGCGTGGCCGCTGGAGTTGGCGGTGCTCGGGTTGATGGCCTATATAGTCCATCGGCCGGTCTGGGCCAGGGGTAGCGCGGCATTTCTGTTCCTGGTCCCTTTACCGTTTTATGTGAATGCGCTTGCTTACGCGGCAATTCCTCTGTATGTGCCGACCCTGTTCCCGTTCACTTACTATAATCTGCGGTACGGCGCCGAGATGATCCCTGCGCTGGCGGTTTTCGCGGGATTTGTTCTCCCGCCAACTCTCCCTCGCCCCTGGCGCTACCGCCTGCTGGCGTTCTTTGTGGCCGGCCTGGTTTTGCAGTGCGGTGCGCTTCTTTCGGGGGGCGCCGAGCGGCTGGTGGTCGCCCGGGAGGGCATACTGAATACGCCTTGCCGATCCGAGCGGCAACAGGCTATCATTCGCTTCCTCCGCCAGCACTACGACGGCGGACGTGTCCTGGTGGCGGGCGGGAAGTGGCCTTGCGTCATGCCGGAAGTCGGGATTAGCTTCCGCAACACGATCTCGGACGCTAACCGCGAATACTGGCGCCAACTTCGCACCGACGCCGCCAACTGGGTGGAATGGATCATTCGCGGCGACGGCGACCCGGTGGATGAATTGATGCGAGCCTACCCGCAGGCGTTTGCAAAATTCGAGCTCCTCGAAAAAGACTCGTTTTCGAAGGAGGGGAGCGTAGAAATCTACCGCAAAAGAAGTGACAAGTGACGAGCGGAAAGGCAGCAGTCAAAAGACAGAAGAAAGCGGAATGAAGCATGGCGTCTACGATTCACAAATCGCAAATCACAAATCGAAGTAGCATCCCATTTGCCAAGTTTCACGGACTCGGGAACGACTGGCTGGTCGTCGGGGCGGAAGGCCTTCCACGCTCCTTAGGGAAGTTCTCGAAGGCGATTTTGGACCGGCACGCGGGCATTGGCGCGGATGGGCTGCTGGTGATGATGCCGCCCCGTGAATCGAGACATACGGCGCGCCTGCGCTTCTTCAATGCCGATGGCAGCGAAGCCGAGATGTCCGGAAACGGCATTCGCTGCGCCGGCGCGTTGCTGGCGGAACTCGCTGCCGGACCAACGCACTTTTCTGATCGAAACGGCGGCAGGTTTAAAATCTCTCGAGAAGGTCAAAGGGGGGAGGGCAGGTGGCTGTTTCGCGCCGGTATGGGAGCGCCGGTCCTTGAGCCCGAGAAAATACCATTCAAAGGCGAATTCGCCACGGCGCCCGTCACAGATTATGAGCTGCGCACTCAACGAGGCCCACTATTGGTAACCGTGACCTCGATGGGGAATCCTCACTGCTCAATTCTGGTGGGCGACCTGCCTGACGACTGGGAGGCGCTGGGGTGCGAGATTGAGACGAATTCGCTTTTTCCGAACCGGACCAACGTGGAGTTTGTGAAGGTGATCTCGCGAAGAGAAATCTCCGTGCGTTTCTGGGAACGCGGCGTGGGCCATACCCTGTCCTCAGGCACCGGCTCCTGCGCTGCGGCCGTGGCGAGCATCTTGAATGGCCTGACCGAGAGGCGGGTTCGCGTGCGCACCGAAGCCGGGGCGCTTGGCGTGGCTTGGCCAGCGGATGGAGAAGTCACCCTGACAGGACCGGTTGAGAGAATTGCCCAGGGAACATACACTTACTAAACGCGCTTTGGACCCTCTATTTCTGGGACGAACAGGTCAAATGGCAAAGGCCAAAGGTCAAATGGCAAATGTGAGGCTACCTAACCGGTTCGCGCGGACGTCCGTACCGCGCCTGCGGCATCCGGGATTCTTGCGGAGATTGGCAATAGCCTGCGCAGAGGACCAGAACATTTGCCATTTGCCTTTTGCCATTTGAATTTTGAATTTCCTTAAGTGGACGGTGTGTAGAATGACCTCACGAGAACGAGTTCTCACCACTTGCCAACATCGCCAGCCCGATCAAGTGCCGATTGATTTTTCAGGCCATCCGTCCTCAGGCATCGCTGCGATCGCTTACGCCAGACTGCGCGACTACCTCGGACTTCCCAAGAAAACCCTCCGCGTTTACGATCCGATCCAGCAACTGGCCATTGTGGACGAAGACGTTCTGGAGAAATTCGGAATCGACGTCCTGGATCTCGGGCGAGGCTTCGCGCTTGACGAAACATCCTGGGCGGACTGGGTTCTGCCCGACGGCACGCCTTGCAAAATGCCGGCGTGGGCGGTGCCTGAAAGGGCCGACGGACGTTGGGTGTTCCGCTCAAAAAGCGGCCGGGTGATTGCTCACATGCCGGAGGGGGCGCTCTATTTCGAACAAACGTATTTCCCCTTCACAGACGAAAAAGGGCCAACCACCATCCGCGAAGCAATGCGGGAGTCGATGTGGAACGTCATTGGAGGTCCTCCCGGCCCCTGGGTGAATCATGAACAGTTGCGAGAGGGCGCAAAGCGGCTGCGACAAAAGACGGACAAGGCCATCCTGGGCGGCTTCGGCGGCAATCTGCTCGAGACCGGGCAGTTCCTGTATCGCAACGACAACTTCTTTATGCTCCTGGCGGGCGAACCCGCGAAGGCGCACAAGTTCCTCGACGATCTTGTCGAGATTCACCTCGCCAACCTGGAGAAATACCTGGGCGCGGTGGGAGACTCGATCGACATCATCAAGTTTGGCGACGATTTGGGAATGCAGAGCGGCCCGCAGGTTTCGCCCAGGATGTATCGCGAGTTTTTCAAGCCCCGCCACAAACTGATGTGGACTCGCGCCAAACAGCTTGCCAACGTCGTCGTTATGCTGCATTGTTGCGGCGGGGTGAGGGAACTGCTGCCCGATCTGATCGACGCCGGGCTCGACGCCATTAATCCGGTTCAGATTTCCTGCGCCGGGATGGACGCCGCGGAACTCAAGGCAGAATTCGGGAAAGAGATGGTGTTCTGGGGCGGCGGTTGCGATACCCAGACTATCCTGCCCAACGCGACGCCCGAGGAAGTGCGCCGTCACGTCAAGGAACAAGTGCAAATCCTAAGCCCTGGCGGCGGGTTTGTCTTCCAGCAGGTCCACAATATCCTCGCCTACGTCCCGCCACAGAACGTCGTGGCCATGTTCGAGGCGATCAGGGCCTAGTCGAAAGTCGAGAGTTGAAAGTCGAGAGTCTACAGCGCGGCAGAGCCGCAACCAAACGCAGATTCTTCGCTTCGCTCAGAATGACATGTCATCCTGAGAGCTTGTGACTTTTTTGGTTTTTTGGCCGTTTAAGGGCACTTAACTCTTTTGTTATCAGTGCCACTTTTCAGTTAAATTCAAAAAAGTCACACGCTCTGAGCGAAGCGAAGGATCTGCTTTTCCTCGCGCGCTGCGAAGAAGCTCACCCTTAGTGCTACAGCGGAGGAGGACGCCCACACTCGGCGCTTTCGACTTTTGACTCTCGACTCTCGACTGCCTACGGCCGAATGTAGAGGTAAATCTTGCTCGCCACCTGGTTCTCGGAATTCACCTCAACGGTCTGCGCCGGTTGCCAGCCGGGAACTTGAAAGTCGTGCGAGACGATACGCGCCCCGGAGCGAAGCTCGCGCTCGAGCTTCGGGCGCAGGCGCTCATTCACGGCGGTCAGGAGGTAAAGCGTCACCACGGTGGCGTGGCGGACATTGACCTCGAACATATTTTCGTGGACGATCTGGGCGCGGTCCTGCAAGCCGAGTTTCTTAATGCGCTCCGAGGATTTCTGGTAGAGGTCGGAATCAAGTTCCACCCCTACGGCGTGCGCGCCGAATTTCTGCGCCGCCATGATGACGATGCGGCCGTCACCCGACCCCAGGTCGTAGACCACGTCGTCCGGCACAACCTTGGCGACTTCCAGCATCTTCTGGGCCACCAACATCGGAGTAGGAACGTAGGGAACAATGTGCTCCAGATACTTGCCGGAATCGGTCTCGGAAGGCTCAAGAGGTACGGATTGGGCTGTAGCCGGCTGGCAGAAAAACAGTAGGGCAGAAACACAGACCGCGAACCAGCCGCAAACACGGATCAGGTCGATCGAGTAAGAAGCTTGTTTCATACGACAATTCTATGGAGAGCGAGAAGCCTTGTCGAGGGGGTAGCCACGTTCTGCGGCTTTTGCGCACGGCGGCGCAAGTAACCCCTCACCCGGCCCGCCCCGGCTGATGAGAACGCCGGCGCGGCCCACCCTCTCCCCTTG
>CAVROP010000020.1:0-12529 GCA_963722675.1 uncultured Acidobacteriota bacterium | reverse complement strand
GACAAGCAGGTCCGCGCTACGCGTCTTCCTCCGCCTGCCGCTCCTCTTGCTCTGCAAGGTAGGTTTCAATCCCTTCCACATGTTCCAAATAATAGATGATGGCGCGGTAGACGTCCCCAAGGGCCAGCGAGGGGAAGCGTTGTTGGATTTGCTCAGCGGTGGCGCCCTGTTTGAAATGCTGCACTACAAGGTCAATACGCACCTCAGACGATCCTACTCGAATCGTCCCGTCGACCCAGAATCTGAGAGCCGGAGGAGGGATTCTGGCTAAGGCATTCATAGCGGCCATTATACAACGGGGTGGAACTAATTCCCGTGTAGGCGGGAATCCACCGTTCACCGCGGAGGCGCTGAGACGCAGAGAAGAGTCATTAGTAGTTCGTGCCTCTGTGGTGAGCCATGTCTTTCCGAGTCGCCGAACAAGCCCATCAGCTAGCTTATCTCTTTCCAACGGTCATGGAAGGACTTTTTTGCCAGGGCAGGTACGTCTCGCGCATCGGTCCAGCGGGATGCGGGGTACAGCGGCACCTTCCGAATCCAACCGGAGCGAGCGAGCAGGAACTGGCCCCAGCGCGCCATTCGCCCGCCCAGCCGATAAACCCAGGGGCGCGAGAATGCCCAGGCCCACAAGCGCATCATGGTCTTCTCGTGCAGCAGAGCGCCTTTGGCCCGGGGAGCTGGAACATGTTCCTGAACTTCACTCCGCAAGTGCAGCAAAAGGTCGGGAATGTTGATTTTGACAGGACAGACTTCGCGGCAGGCGCCGCAAAGCGAAGAGGCGAAGGGCAGTTCTCGCGCCTGGTCAAGGCTGGTGAATTGAGGAGTCACCAACGCCCCGATCGGGCCGCTGTAGACCCAGCCGTAAGCATGCCCTCCAATCTTTCGGTAGACTGGGCAAGTGTTGAGGCAGGCGCCGCAGCGGATGCAGTAAAGGGCTTCGCGCATCTTGGGATCCGCCAGCGTCGCCACGCGCCCGTTGTCCACCAGCACCACGTGCATCTCCTCCGGACCGTCCTCACCCCGCCGTCGCGGGCCGCTGAGTAAAGACGTGTAGGTCGTCAGCTTTTGCCCCGTGCCGGAACGCCCCAGCATGCGCAGGAAGACACCCAGATCCGCAAAACGCGGGATCAGTTTCTCGATGCCCACCAGCGCCACATGCACTCGCGGCGCCGTGGTGCAAAAACGGATGTTCCCCTCGTTTTCTATCAACACCACCGTGCCGGTTTCCGCCACCAGGAAGTTGGCGCCGCTCACTCCCATTTCCGCCCTGGCAAACCTTTCGCGCAGCGCCTGGCGCGCAATCTTCGTCAGACGTTCCGGCACCTCGGTGCGCTCCGACTGAAGGTTCTTCGCGAAGAGTTCTGACACGTCATGCCTGGTCAGATGAATGGCGGGGGCCACGATGTGGGCGGGCCGGTTGCCCTCGAGTTGGATAATGAACTCGCCCAAGTCAGTCTCAACGGGGTGAATTCCTTGCTCCTCGAAAGCGTGGTTCAGCTCCACCTCCTCCGCCACCATCGATTTCGCCTTCACAATTTCTCGCGCTCCGCATTGCCGCGCGATTTCCAGAACGATCCGGCAAGCCTCGTCGGCGGTCTCAGCCCAGTGCACCTTGCCGCCGTTCCGCTCCATGTTGTCGGTGAACTGTTCGAGGTAAAAGTCCAGGTGCTCGATCACTTCCCGCTTCAGCTCGCGAGCCCGCTCGCGCAGCCGTTCCCAGCCCGGCACTTCGCTGATTGCCTCCAAGCGGTGGGTGTAAAGCCGGAGGGTGGAGGAACGATAAGCTTCCTGAAGATGCGGGTCGGCGAGGTTCTTGCTGCCCAGTTCGTGAACTTCGTTGCTGTGAACACCGGTGTCAGACATAGTCAAGAGTCGAAAGTCAAAAGTCGAGGCGAGCTTGTCCAGCGCCTCACCCCCTTCAGGTGCGGCATGCATCGTGCTGGCCTAAAGGTCGCCAGCTACGGGGCTATTTTTCCGCGCCAGCACCTCCGCCAAATGCATCGTCTTGAGCGCCAATCCCTGGCGATGAATCATCCCTGCGAGGTGCATCAAGCACCCGGAGTCATTGGCGACCAGGTACTCGGCCTTGGTCGAGGTGGCAAAGCCAAGTTTGTCCTGGCCCATGGCCGCCGAAACTTCGGGAAATTTGACGGCAAACGTCCCCCCAAAGCCGCAGCACACCTTATACCCTTCCATCTCCACGTAGTCGATGCCCCGCACGTTGCTCAGTAGCTTGCGCGGCTGCTGCTCGACGCCCAACTCGCGCAGAAGGTGGCAGGAATCGTGGTACGTGACGCGATGGGGGAAGCTCGCCCCAACATCCTCAACCTTCAAGACGTTCACCAGGAATTCCGAGAATTCGAAAAACCTGTCGCGCAGTTGCTGGCATTTTTTGAGGCGATCCGGGTTGTTGGCGAACAGCTCGGGGTAGAACACGCGCACCATCGAAGTGCAGGAGCCGGAGGGGCACACCACGTAGTCCGCATCATCAAAAAGGTCGAGAACTTTGGAAGCTACGACGCGGGCTTCATTCCGGTATCCGGTATTGAACGCCGGCTGGCCACAGCAAGTTTGGGCAGGATTGAAGGTGACTTCGACATCCAGGCGCCGAAGGATCTTGACGACGGACTCTCCAACTTGCGGAAAGAACTGGTCACCTATACAGGTCACAAACAACGCCGCACGAATTTTCGACATCCGAAACCTCTCGAAGCTCTCACGCTATTCGAAAACTCGGCGGAGGTCAAGAATCAAAATCAAATCACTCCGAACCACAGGGCACAGAGACACAGAGCACGTCCTTTGTCTGGTTTCTCTGTGCCTCTGTGTCTCTGCGGTGAAAAGTGTGTTTTGCCCACCTCACCGCAGTGGCACGCGAACGACAATCGTGTCGTTCACCCGTGCGATGAGCGAGGCAAACGAATCTTTGGAGACTGCGTTCATAGGCTTGACGAGATTGTTCAACGGCTTCACGCTGACCAGCAGTTTCACTTTGGGATCACGCGGCGCCTGGAAAGAAACTTCGCAATCCGGCCGGCCATCGCCGTCCAGATCGAGTCGCTCAGACACTGTGGCCGGCAGCGCCGAGGCAGGTTTCCAAACGATTTGCACGAACGACCCGATGGCAGAGAGCGGCGCGCGCTTCGGCACGGGTTTGTAGATCACAATCTGGTAAGCGTCCCGGGCGATTGTGCGGGCGGGCTCGCCGCCGGTATAGGTGGGGTCAATCCGCAACGAGGTCTTGGCGGCGGCGCGGCTGAAGAAGCCGAACCAGAACATCGGCCCCACCACCGCCACTACGATGGTCAACACCGCGACCGTATAACCAAGTATTGTAGTCAGGCGTTTCATGGCACGCTCCTGATTTCCACAAAGAACGGATCCACCACAGAGAACGCGGAGGCCACGGAGCCAAAGGAGCTTGTCTCTGTGACCTCCGTGGTGAGACTTTTCATCACATTACCAGCCCAATCAACCTTTCGAGCGAGTGGGCGATGATGCTGCCGCCAAACATCGTGGCGAAGAGCCACCCCGCATAAAGAAAGAGCAGCCGCGCGCGCTCCGGCTTGAGGCCCACCGGCGTGCCCTTGATGTGCCAGACCGCAGCGTCCTTGCGGCAAACGTCGATGCAGGCGCCGCAGCGCATGCAGGAGGTGAGGGTTTTGCCGGCGCGAATCGACTCCTGGTCGATGGCCATCGTCGGGCAATTGTTCTGGCACAACAGGCAGCCGGATCCGCATTTTTCTTTGTCGATCCGTACCTCAAAGATGCTGGTCCGGCTGAAGATCGACTGGAAGGCGCCGAACGGGCAGAAGAAAGCGCACTGGGTGCGCCGCTTGGTAAGGAACGGCAGCACAACCACCAGCCCTAGAAACAGCGCGATGAAGATGCCGAACTGGATCGCGGTTTGGGTGGAGCGCACCTGCGGAAACTCCGTGACCGCCTTGAACGGGCAGAGCCACATGCAGTAGGTGGGCTCAAAAGTAGCCGCGGAGAGGAGTACGATGGCCACCAGAATCGCCCACGGCGCGAGGCGCCACCGCGGGTTGATCTTGCGGATGCGCGCTTTCTTCGCGATCGACGAAAAACCTTCTTCCAGCCCGCCGAAGAAGCACCCGTAGCTGCACCACGCTTTGCCCAGAATGACGGTGGCAAGCAGCCAAAGCGCCACCATCATGGCGATGCTGTGCGGGTTCGAGGCCGTCGGCAGGATCGAGCCCGGAAAGATGATGGTTTTCGTCAGCGCGGCGGGGACGAGCGTCATGGGGATCACCATGAAGCAAAAAGGCGTGTCGCCGGAGAGCATCCGTTCCATGGGGATGCTCATCGACGAGCGCAGGGCGATGAGGTCCCAGATGAAGCCTACCGGGAACAGGAATCCCAAAGCGATGAAGAATACGCGGCGCCAGCGATAGGTCTCGCGGGTACGCATCATCAGGAAGAACAAGGCGATCATAAAGACCCAGGTAACCAGCGCCGCCAGCTTGGCAGGGCGGCCCGGTTGCCGGATGACCGGCGTAAACAACAGCAGCGTAAACAGGGCCATGGGTACGCTGAGAAGAATCGAGCGCCCGATGCCGCGGGGGAGATCGGACGCGCTCAGATGAACAGCTTTCAGGCATGAAACACCATCCCACTTAGAAATATGAAAAGACTGACGGCCCGGGCGGGCGCCATTCGCCAGGCGGCCACGCCCACAACTCCCAGGTAGGCGTAATAGATGGCGAGAGCGGCCATGGTCATACGCGCCAGGGTCGGAACGGCGCCGAATCGGCGCAACCAACTGACCCCGAGCGCCGGAAGAAACCACACGGAGGTCCCGGCGAAAAAGAGCGCGAAGAAGGCGAGTGCTCCGGGGAGGCTATGCGTCGTCGCCGCGCGCACGCCGGCCGCAACGAACGGCGGGCAGAGATTGAGCCCCGTGAGCAAGCCCAGGGTGAGGGCAGCGGGCGGACGGAAGCGATTCGCGGCGCCGATCTGATAGAGGCGCGTGGAGCGTTCTTCGGCTGGCGCGCGGGCACGGCGAGGAACGCACGCCGAGAAACCCAGCAGCAGGGCCAGGCCCAGGTTGGCCAGCCCGAACACCAGGCTACGCGAGCCTAGATCAAGCGGCAGGGTTAACCCGGCCGCCCAGGCCAGCACGGCGAATCCCAGGTACCCCGCAAGGCGTCCACCCAGAAAAATGGCCAACAGCCGGCCCGTGGGCCCCAGCTTGCGCGGTTCGGCTCCCAGCCACGGCAGCAGCACCGGTCCGCAGTAGGCAACACAAATGGGACCCGACCCGAATCCCAGCGCCAATGCTTCAGCCAAGTTCATCACCGTACTCCGGGAGTCGTGGGAGTCGAAAGTCAAAAGTCGAGAGTCAAGAGTCGAAAGTCGGAGGGGGAATAAAGACTCCCGCTTGTCGTATCGCCTGGCGTCTGGCAATCACCCCTAGCCCCTCCTTATTAAGGAGGGGAATCACTCTCCGATTCTCATCTCCTTACTTTCAACTCTTGACTCTCGACTTTTGACTCTCGACTACCCGGGAAACTTCAGCCGTGCGCTGATGGCTTGAATCTGGTCGAGGGATTTGGTCTTTTCGAGCGCAGCGATCTGCAACGCGATGTTGCCAATGGTTGTAGACTCACTCGGCCCGCGTAGAACTTCCCGCCCCGTTAGTTCCTGGGTCAGACGGTTGAGGGTTTCGTTCTTGACGCCGCCGCCCACGATGCAGATGCGTTCGATCGGCTTGCCTGTTATCGCCTGAAGGTCCTTGATCACTTTGGCGTACTGCCGCGCCAGGCTGCGGAAAATAATGGCCGCAATCTCCTTGGGCTGAGTCTCCTCGTCGAACCCGTGCGCTTTGAGAGCGGCATTGATGCGGGCAACCATGTTGCCCGGAGCAAGGAAGGTTTCCGCCTCCGCATCGAAAGATGGCCCGATCGCGGGAGTTTCCGAACATTGCTGCGCCAGATCGGCAGGTGTCAACTCCAGCCCTTGCGTTCTCCACTCGCGCAAACACTCCTGCAGCAGCCATAATCCGATCACGTTGCGCAAGAATCGGATGCTGCCCGCAGTCCCGCCTTCGTTGGTAAAGTTCTGTTCGTAGGAGTCGGTGGTCACCACCGGGCCGGGAACCACCATGCCCACCAGGGACCATGTCCCGGAGCTGATGAACGCCAGCTTTTCATGCGGGAAAGGTATGCCTGCCACGGCTGCGCCGGTATCATGGCAAGCCGGCGCGATGACTTGCACGTTTGACAGGCCAAGGTCCGTGGCGAGTTCTTTGCGCATCTTCCCCAGCGGCGTCCCCGGCGGCGCGATGGAGGGGAACTTCTCCAGGTTGAGTTTAAGCGCCCGGGTCAACTCCTCCGACCATGACCGCTTGTGGACATCGAGGAGTTGAGTGGTGCTGGCTTCGGTGTACTCGGCCATCGCAACTCCCGAGAGCCGGAAGAGGAAATACTCCGGCAGGGTGAGCCACTTTGCCGCGCGGTCCCACTCCGAAGGGAATTCGGCGATGTGCGCCATCAACTGGAAAACCGTGTTGAAAGGAAGAAGTTGAATTCCAGTGATTTCGTATAAGCGCTTTTGCGGAATCAGCTCAAAAACGCGCTCCATTTGAGGCAGATTTCTGGCGTCGCGGTAGCAGTAGGATCGGCCGACGCGATTCATAGTTCGGTCGAGCAGAACGTAATCCACGCCCCAGCCGTCGACACCCACGCTGGCGATGCGGCCCGCGGCTTTGGATGCGGCCCGCTGAAGTCCTTTGACGATCTCCTGCCAGAGGCGGTCCAAATCCCATACCAGGTGGCCCGCCTCTTCGCGCGCGCCATTGGGAAAACGGTGGACCTCTTCCAGAATTCCTTCCTCCCCCGTCCAACGGCAAAGGACCACACGGCCGCTCTCTGCTCCAAGATCAGTTGCCACAATGTGTGTGCCGGTTTTCATGGTCGCCATTCCTTACCAGATTGTAAGAGCGCTCCTTGCGGCCGGCCTCGCGCAACCACAAGGGTTGCCCCTACAACGCGCTACGCGTAGCTTCCGCCCGCCGCCTGGTTCCGCTCGGCGCGCTCACGCTCGATGCGTTGCATGTAGCCGGACTCGCGGAAAGCACCCAAGGGGTCTTCCGGCAGGCCTTTGGAGCGTCTCCACTCACGGATTACCGGTCGCACATCCGTTGAGAAGGCTGCTTTGAGACATTCTTCAGCGTCGACGAGTTCGCACTTCTGCTGGTGGCGAGCCAGGCTCTCGTGATCGACCAGTGTAGCCTTGGCATACAGTTCCTGGGCGGTCACCGCCGTCTGGATCATTTCTTCGATCTTGCCTTTCAGGTTGTGGCTCTGGTCGATCATGTAGGCGATGTCCGCGCGCCGTCCGGCCTCCCACTCGAAGTAGAGGATTCCGTGGAAGATGCGAAAGATCTGGTAAGGGTCGATCGAACCCAGCGTCAGATCATCGTCAGCGTATCGGCGGTCATTAAAATGGAAGCCGCCCAGCATGTCCTCGCTCAGGAGCCAGGTCACGATTTGCTCGATATTCTGGGCTTGGTAGTGATGGCCCGTATCCACAAGTACCTTCCCCCTTGGACCGGCCGCGCGCGCCAACAGCAAAGCCATGCCCCAGTCGGCAATGTCCGTGTGATAGAAGGCCGGCTCAAAAGGTTTGTACTCCACCAGCAGTCGCTGCGTCGATGAGAGCTGCGCGTGGCTGGCCTTCAAACCCTCTGCGAACCACTCTTTCCTCTGCCGGATATTGGCGGTACCCGGATAGCACGATCCGTCCGTAAACCACAGGGAGATGTCCCGGCTCCCTGTCTGCTTCCCGATCTCGATGCAATCCAGAATGTGCTGCAATGCCGCTTGGCGCACTGCGGGATCGGGATTCGCCAGCGATCCGTATTTGTAAATCTGATCCTGGAAGACGTTGGGGTTGATCGCGCCGACGCCAACGCCGTATTTGGCGGCGTACCCTTTCACTTCATTCGTGCTCTTGAGTCCTTCCGGGAAATCCCAGAGGACATGCACGGCCACGGTGGGACAGATGCCTGTAAAGTGATGAACTTGCCCGGCATCACTAAACTTCTCTTCGGTGGACGTGGCTGCGCCCAGTTGGGTGAATTTGCCAAAACGCGTACCGGTGTTGGCGAACCCCCACGAGGGTAATTCAATTCGGAATGTTTCTAAATTCTTCCAGAGAGTCGGTTCGGACGAGCCTTTGGACATGCTGCACCTCCATTGGGTTGGAGCCACATAGTACTGGTTTGGCTTAAGCTTAGTCAAGGCGCACGATGCGCCGGTGGTGCCCTAATTTGACTGGTAGCGCCGACCTTTAGGTCAACACATGCTGGCCTAAAAGGCCAGCGCTACGGCGAACTAGGACACTACCGATGCGCCGGGGCACGACCCACCACCCCCAACCCCTCCTCAACTGAGGAGGGGAGTCTCGAGTTCCCCTCCTTGGTTGGAGGGGTCAGGGGTGGTTGGATCATGGGGTTTACTGATTTCAGGTAGCGTGCCCGGTACGTGGTAGAATAAGGCGTCAAGATGAGCGTTCGGGAACGCGTTCGGACCCTTTTTCGCCTCTTTCTGCTAACCACAGTGCTGGTAACCGTGGCGCTGGTCAGCGCCCTCACCACCATCCGGCTTACCATTCGCGGGCATCAGGAGACGATGCCCAACCTGGTGGGGCTGACCTCTGAATATGCTCAACGCATGACCAGTGGGCTGGGTCTTGAGATGAAAGTCGAAGATAAGCTCTACAACACTCAATATCCGGCGCAGACGATAGCGTCGCAGATGCCTCCGCCGGGAACCCGCATTAAGATCGGCCAGCATGTGCACGTTCTGGTGAGCCTGGGTCCGCCCCAAGTCTTCATCCCCAATTTCGTGGGGGCGAGCATCCGGGCGGCGCGGATCACCGCGGTTCAGCGCAGCCTCGAACTGGGCGATGTGGTGGGCGTGCACTGGCCCAGCGCCCAACCTGACCAAGTCGTTGCGCAGGATCCTCTACCTGAAAGCGCCGAGCTCAGGAGCCCCGCCGTGAATATTCTGGTTTCCCTGGGCGAGGAGCCTGCCGCATACCTGTGCCCAAAGTTCGTCGGCCAATCTCTTGCGGAAGCTCGCCGCAGTCTGGAGAAGGCAGGCTTCAAAGTGGCGGGCGTTACCTCCGTCGCCGCGGCAACCGGTGCGCGCGGCATCATCCTGACGCAATCCCCGCCCGCCGGCAGCAAGATCGGGCCTGACGCGGAATTCAGCTTCCAAGTTTCGCAATAACTCAGCAACACATGTTCGGAGAGAGGTAAGGTTGGCTCCGGGGCCGGTCGAGGTGACATTCTGTCATCCTCAGAGTGTTGAAAATAACAGCGCAAACGGCACTCTAACTGCAACACTATGTCCCTAAGTGCCTCCGGGTCTTTAGCTCGGATTCAAATTGTCCCTCGTAGCCCGACTTTATGGGTGGAAATTCGCAGTCTGACCTTCAGTTGGACGCTGACAAAAAGACCATGTGAGAGACTCTGTCTGACACGGGCTCGATCCGGAGCGTATTGATATCGTTCACGTACTAAAAGGTGGGAATCTTAGATATGAGTCCGGCCAGGCTAGTCATTCTCAGTTCAGTCATTCTCTTCCTTGCACGCCCGGGGGCCCTCAGGGCCTCAGACGACTGCCTTGCGTGCCATGGAGCCTCCACGGGCTTGACGAACTCGCAAGGCAAACCTATCACCGTGAAGCCGGAATCGCTCGCGCACAGTGTTCACAAGGACCTGCACTGCGTGGACTGCCACGCCGGAGCGGCCAAGCTCCCTCACACGGCCAAGGTCGCGTCCGCCTCCTGCCTTACGTGTCACGGCGAAGTCGCGGGGGAGTTGGCAAACCACGCTCATGCCGCTCTAGGGAATCCGGACAGTTCCGAAACCTGCATGAGTTGCCACGGGAACGCGCACGAGATAGTAGATCCAGCCGCTCGCGGCGCGGCGTTTTGCGCCACTTGCCATGCTGGCGAGGTCAAGGAATTCGCTTCGAGCATTCATGGACGAGCTCGTGGGCGAGGCGACACGGACTCGCTAAGTTGCGAGAATTGCCACGGAGCAACGCACAAAGTGCTCGAGGCCTCCGCGGCGGACTCCCCCGTCAACAGCAAGAACCTACCCTCGACCTGTGGCCGCTGTCACTCGGACCCGAAGCTGGCGCAAAAGTACCTGTTTGCAGGGACCAGGCCCGTAGAGGCGTATGAAGCCAGCGTCCATGCGCGGGCCATTCGTGAGGGAAAGAAGGCAGCCGTCTGCAATGATTGTCATGGAACGCACGCCATCCTTCCGCCTTCCGATCCTCGCTCCCCGATTTCGAAGCGCAGTGTCGGCTCGACCTGTGGCAACTGCCACCAGCAAGCATTCACTCAATACAAGGACAGCATTCACGGTCGGGCGGTGGCCGCAGGGGTCACGGCAGCCCCCACCTGCACTGACTGCCACGGCGAGCACAACATCCTGGCGCCGGGCAATCCCCAATCACCCGTTTATGTGACGAATGTGGCCACCGCTACCTGTTCGCGCTGCCACGGCGACACGCGGCTGGACAGGCGTTTCAGCCTTCCTCTCGACCGCGTCACCAGTTACGAGAACAGCTACCACGGGCTGGCTTCCAAGGCCGGCTCACAGACGGTCGCCAACTGCGCAAGCTGCCACGGCGTTCACGATATTCTTCCCTCCAGCGACCCGCGTTCCTCGATCGCCAAAACTAATCTCGCCACCACCTGCGGCAAATGCCATCCCGATGCCGGGAAGACCTTCGCCCTGGGGCCCGTGCACGTGCTTCCCAGCGCCGCGGCTACTAATCCCTGGCTTCGCTACGTCCGGCTGTTCTACTTGTTCACGATTCCTGTCACCCTCGGTTTTATGCTCTTCCACAATCTCCTGGACTGGCTGCGCAAGCTGCGCAGGCATATCGCTCAATACGGATCCCTCAGCACGCCGCTGCGCCTTACTCTCAACCAGCGCGTCCAACACTCGATTCTTCTTCTCAGCTTCCTGCTTTTGGTGGTTACGGGCTTTGCCCTGAAGTTTCCGGGGAGTTTCTGGGCTGAACCGATCGTGCGCTGGGAAAAAGACTTCCCGCTGCGCGGGCTCATACACCGCATCGCCGGAGTGGTCCTGATTGCCGCCGGTTTCTACCACCTTATCTACCTGTTCTTCACCGTGGAGGGGCGCAAGGCTCTGCGCGCCATGTTGCCCAAATTGCGGGATGGTCGCGAGGCGGTCCAAACCATGGGCTACAATCTTGGCTACCGGCGCGAGTTGCCGTCGTATAGCAAGTTTAACTATGCGGAGAAAGTCGAATACTGGGCTCTGGTCTGGGGAACAGTGGTGATGGGTGCGACCGGAATCCTGCTCTGGGCACACAACTTCGTGCTGCGTTATCTCCCCAGTTCCTGGTTGCAGGTCGCCACAGCCGTTCATTACTACGAGGCTATTCTGGCCACGCTCGCCATCGTCGTCTGGCACTTCTATGCCGTGATCTTCGATCCGGAGGTTTATCCGCTGAAGTGGACGCTGATCAACGGCCGTGCCCCGGAGCACGAAGTGCGTGAAGAAGATGAGGCTGCGCCACAAGATGTGGCGCCAGAGGACACGAGTGCGAACCCGCCTTCGCCCACTACACGCTCGCGCGAACCGGACATCCTCAGCCCCCGCAAGCCGGTCACACGGAAGCGCTGACCTTCATGAAGGTCGTCGCCACCTCAGGCCAACCGGTGCGGTCTACTGCGCCGCCGGAGCGCTGACCTTTAAGTCGGCACGAGAAAACAAAGCAAACTACCAACCTGAAGGTCGGCGTTACAGGGGTTTACTTATAAGCAAAGATCTCGGCATAGAGGATGAGGGCGATGATGAGGAGCCCGATCGTCAAGGCAGTGAAGCCGAAGCGGCGCCAAAACTGAACGAGGACGGCTGGCGGGGCGGGCATCAAACGTTTTTCCAGCTCACCGCTCTCGAGCAGTTCCCGGTATTCGCGCGGCCGGTCGAGCTTGAACTTTTCCAGCGACTCCCCGCCCGTAAAAACCACCGTATCGATTGGAAATCTCTCCGGTCGGAAGTGCGTGTTAAAGAAGTGTACAGTGAAGATGAATCCCACGGCCAGCAGCGCTTCGTCACTGTGGATGATGGTCGCCACGTTGATCAGCGCGCCGGGCAGCAGCCGCGTGAAGAATTCCGGGAACCAGAGTAATAGCCCCGTGGTGCCGATGACCGCCACGCCCCAAAACACCGCGAAGTAGTCAAACTTCTCCCAATACGTCCAGCGGCCGTAGTCGGGCCGCGGCCCTTTGCCCACAAACCATTTGAGCGAAGCGGTAAACTGCCGCCAGTCGTTCCGATTGAACACCATGCTATCTGGGTTGAAGACGAACTGCCGCCAGGTTTTTCCACTCGCCCGGCGCTGGCGTGCCGCGTCCCAGAGGTGCAAAACGAAATAGGTGAAGGTGAGTACAGCGCAGAACCGGTGGATGACGCCGGCGGCCTCGAACCCTCCCAGCAGGTGTGACAACAACT
>CAVROP010000019.1:0-25214 GCA_963722675.1 uncultured Acidobacteriota bacterium | reverse complement strand
ACACTGTTCGACGCCCTGGCCGCCGAACGTCCTTTGCAAGTTGGGGTCGATGAACGCCTATTGCGCCCTGCTGGCCCAGCGGGCCGGGTTCCGGGCGCTTTACCTCTCGGGTGCGGGTGTGGCCAATGCGTCATTCGGGGACTGCCCGACCTGGGGCTGATTAGATTTAGGCGATGTCGTCGAAGATGCGCGGCGGATCTGCGCGTGCCACCGATTGCCGCTGCTGGTCGACGCCGACACCGGCTTGGGCGGCGCCATGCAATATCGCTGTACGGTCGTTGCTCTGGCCAAGCGGCCGGTACGCCGGCTTGCACCTCGGGGGCCAGGCGGCAGGCCAAGCGCTGCGGTCACCGGCCCGGCAAGGCGCTTGTCCAGCCGCCGAGATGTGCGACCGGCTCAAGGCGGCGCTCGACGCACAGGCCTCGCCGGCAACTTTGCAGTGATGGCGCGCACCGACGCGCATGCGTCGAAGGCAGCAGGCCGCCATCGACCATCTGCCGCCTATGTCGAAACCGGGGCCGACATGATTTTGCCGAGGGCGCTGAGCTAGCGCTCGGCCGATTACCGCCGTTCACGGCAGCAGTCGGTGTACCCGTGCTGGCCAACATCACCGAGTTTGGGCGCACGCCGCTGTTGGCGGTCGACGAATTGGCGTCGGCGGGCGTGCGCTTGGTGCTGTATCCGCTGTCGGCCTTTCGGGCGGCCAGCGCGGCGGTCTAATAGCTCGCGACAACTACCATATGTTTGTGCCGCTGCTCTATCACATCGCCTCTGGCGGCATGGATGTCAGCAATATTTGTTTTGCCTTGCGTCCAATGCTTAAAAATAGCAATGTTTTACCCTCGATATCCTTTTGTGAGTGTGAAGTCCGTAATATCAACCTGGGAAAGAGGTTGATAGAACCGACCGTGCTGTGTTCGAGTTCGATTACCTGGTGATCGCCTTAGGTGCCACCAGCAACTACTACAACTTACCCGGGGCTGAGGAGAACACCCTTCCGCTTAAATCTACAGAAGACGCTATTAAAATACACAACAGGACGATTGAAAACTTTGAATCCGCAATGATTGAGGTTGATGAGCAAAAGCAACGTGAGCTACTTGCTTTCGTCATAGTCGGCGGTGGGCCCACCGGCGTCGAACTCTGCGCCACTATGGCACTATTTCTATTTAAGACTATTGCCCGAGATTTTCCTTGTCACATTATTGCTGCGGGCTAGCCCCTAGCCCCCAGTCCCTAGTCCCTGCCTTCAGGAGGTTTTATGAAGGAAGCTTAATCGTCGCCAATGCCCGGACGGCGGTGGGCAAGGCGCCGCGCGGCACGCTTCGCAACACGCGGCCGGACGACATGGCCGCGGCGGCGATTCGTGAGGTGCTGCGGCGGGCGCCGGGGCTCGACTCGAGCGAAGTTGAGGACGTGATCCTGGGCTGCGCGATGCCGGAAGCTGAACAAGGGAACAACGTGGCGCGGGTCGCGTCACTGCGCGCCGGTTTGCCGGTGAGCTGTTCGGCGATGACGATCAACCGATTCTGCTCTTCAGGCCTTCAGGCCATCGCCGTCGCTTCCGAGCGGATCATGGCCGGCTTCGCCGAGGTTGTGGTAGCGGGCGGCACGGAAACCATTAGTATGATTCCCATGGGCGGATATCATTTCGCGCCCAATCCCTACCTGATCGAGCATTATCCTGATTCCTACCTCAACATGGGCTTGACGGCTGAAAACCTGGCGCGAAAGTACAAAATCACGCGCCAGCGGCAGGATGAGTTTGCCCTACGGAGTCATCAACGGGCCTGGGCAGCGATTGCGGAAGGTCGATTTAAAGATGAGATCGTTCCGCTGGAAGTGGTCGAGGTCAGCCCAAACGGTAAGGACAAACCGCAGACGCGCCAGATCCGCTTCGACACCGACGAGGGACCGCGCGGCGACACGTCCCTGGATGCACTGGCCAAGTTGAAGCCTGCCTTCCATGCCCACGGCACGGTCACGGCGGGAAACGCCTCGCAGATGAGCGACGGCGCCGCTGCCGCCCTGGTGATGTCGGCTGAGAAAGCGAGGACTCTGGGACTCAAGCCGCTCGCCCGGTTCGTGAGCTTCGCGACAGCGGGGTGCTTGCCGGAGGAGATGGGCATCGGCCCGATTTACGCGGTCCCCAAGGCGCTGAAGTTGGCGGGTCTGAATCTCTCCAACATCGACGTCATTGAACTGAACGAAGCCTTCGCTGCCCAGGCTCTTTCAGTGATCGACTTGGCGCAACTCGACCCGGAGCGAGTGAACGTCAACGGCGGAGCCATTGCTCTGGGCCATCCTCTGGGTTGCACGGGAGCCAAGCTCACGGCTACCCTTCTTGGTGAGTTGAAGCGTCGAAAGGCCACCTACGGCCTCGTCACGATGTGTGTGGGCGGCGGAATGGGAGCGGCCGGGATTTTCGAGAATCTGCAGTAATAAAGCGGTCGCTCATGCCTGTCGGCGGACGGACATCCGGAATTCATGGAATGTCATTCCGAGCCCTTCGCTGTCATCCTGAGCGAAGCGAAGGATCTCGCTCTGCGTGCTCAGGGTAAACTTCGCGGGGAATCTCGCCCCGCGGAGGGCCAGTCGCGGAAGAAAGATCAGAGCGAGATTCCTCGCTTCGCTCGGAATGACAGCCTATTTCAGGTGAGAAACTAAGAATCAGAAACTAGAAAATGAGTCACGTGGAAATCTCAAATGCCAATCCAAAATTCAAAATCTGAAAACGAAACCCAGAGAGTCGCTCCCAAAGGCGGAAGCTTTTTGATCGAGGCTCGGTCGCCGGAAGATGTGTTCACGCCGGAGGACATGACCGACCAGCACAAGTTGATCGCCCAAACCGTGGGGAGTTCGTCTCGCAAGAGATTGTGCCGCGCGCGGTGGAGATGGAAGACAAGAAGCCGGGATTGATGCGGGAGCTTTTGAAAAAGGCTGCCGATGTCGGTCTGTCCGCGACGGACATTCCCCAGAAATTTGGCGGCCTGGAACTGGACAGGATTTCTTCCGTGATCGTAGCCGAAAAGATGGCGTGCAACGGATCGTGGGCGGCGACCGTGGGGGCGCAGGCGGGGATAGGAATTCTGCCCATCGCTTTTTTCGGCACCGATGAGCAGAAGGCCAGGTATCTTCCCAAACTCGCCAGCGCCGATTGGGTGGGAGCCTATTCCTTGAGCGAAGCAAGCTCGGGCTCGGACGCCATGAACATCAAGGCCAAAGCGGTCCTCAGCTCCGATGCGAAACACTACATCTTGAACGGCACGAAGATGTGGGTAACCAACGGCGGCATTGCCGACGTGTACGTGGTGTTTGCGAAGGTGGACGGGGAAAAGTTCACGGCGTTCATTGTGGAGCGGGGGTTCCCGGGGGTTTCGGCGGGTGCAGAAGAGCACAAGATGGGAATTCGCGGTTCTTCCACGACGCCGCTGAATCTCGAAAGCGTCCCAGTGCCGGTGGGGAACGTCTTGGGCGAGATTGGGAAGGGGCACTTGATCGCCTTCAACATCCTGAACGTGGGACGGCTGAAACTCGGCGCGGGTTGCGTGGGAGGCTGCAAATATCTTATCTGCGATGCGCTCAAGTGGGCCGTGGAGCGCGAGGCTTTCGGCCACAGAATCGCAGACTTCGGCCTCATCAAGGAGAAGTTGGGCGAAATGGTCGCGCGCACCTTTGCCGCCGAGAGCGTTTCCTATCGCACCACAGGATTGGTCGATGCGCGGCTGGAAGGATTCGACCGAGGCCATCCCACTGCACCCAAGCACATCATGGAAGCTTTGCAGGAGTGCGCGGTCGAATGCTCGATCTTGAAGGTGATGGGGACAGAGACGTTGGACTATGTCACCGACGAGACTGTACAGATCTACGGCGGCTACGGCTTCTCGAGCGACTATGGAGTGGAACGCACCTATCGTGACCAACGTGTGAACCGCATCTTCGAAGGCACCAATGAAATCAACCGGCTGTTGATCACGGACATGCTCATGAAACGGTCGATGAAGGGCCAGCTTGGGTTGATTCCCGCGGCCCAGAAACTCCTCGACGAGATCTTAGGAATGGGGCCTGGGGACGAACTGCCGCACGATCAGCCGCTCGACGAAGAGACAAGGCTGGTTGAAGGCGCCAAGAGGGTGGTCCTGCTGGTGGCCGGAAGCGCTGTTCAGCGCTTCATGATGGGACTGGAAAAAGAGCAGGAGGTAATCGGCATACTCAGCAACCTGGTGATGGAAGTTT
Organism: uncultured Acidobacteriota bacterium; assembly: GCA_963722675.1. Classification (GTDB taxonomy): domain Bacteria; phylum Acidobacteriota; class Terriglobia; order UBA7540; family UBA7540; genus CAVROP01. The sequence goes on along the minus strand of CAVROP010000019.1, from coordinate 20,978 downwards.
ACGCCATCGAAAGCGTGCTGCTTCGGACCTTGAAGAAGCTCTCCGCGAGGCCGTCCGAAGCTTGCGCGGCGGAAATCGCAGCCACTCGAGTGTTCGCCTATGATGCCTGCGATCGCATGGAGGTTGAGGCGCGCCGCGCGCTAGCGCGCATCGCCGAAGGAGACACACTTCGCACCCAACTCGCCGTGCTGAGGCGTTTCTTGCGGCGCACGCCCCCCGATACCATCGCGTTGCGGCGGCAAGTCGCGGACCGTGCGCTGGAGTTGAATCGCTACCCGTTCGCCTGAAACTACAATCCTTTCAGGGCCTTTGCGGCGCCTGCGAGATCGGAGACGGCGAGCACGATATCCGCCTTCTTGCCGTTTTCCGTAACGCTGCCGTAGCCGTAATCCACGTTGATGCTCGCTGCGCCCAGACGCGTTCCGACCTCCCCCAAAGTTCCGGCCTCGTTGGCAAGGGTGACGCACAAAACCTCTTCCTCGGTGCTACGGATGCCGAGGTTTGCCAAGACCTTTTTCGCCTTTGCCGGACTGCTGACGAGCAGATGAAGGGGACTGTCGCCGGTAATGCTCCAGGCGGAGAATGCAGTGATGTTGACCTTGGCTCTTCCGAGGGCTTCCGTGATTCGGCCGAGTTCTCCGGGCTTGCTTTCTAACCAAGCGGTGATCTGTTTTGCTTTGGGCATGGTAAAATCGCCTCCCTGAAGTGTGAATGAGTGATGATAAAATACTTCTTCCTGTTCAGCTTGTAAAGGAACGATCGGAGGGAGCGCCCGAAGGGGGTCTTATGGCGCGTCGTGTAGAAGATCTTCAGGTTGTGGTAGTGGGCAGCACGAATTTCGACATGGTCGTCAAGTCAGAGCGGCTGCCTAAAGAAGGCGAGTCCCTGCTCGTGTCAAATCTCAGGTTTTTCCCGGGGGGCAAGGGCGCGAACCAGGCGGTGGCCGCGGCGCGAATGGGCGCCCCCACGTCGATGGTGGGCGCTGTGGGCACCGATATCATCGGCGACTTCCTGCTTCAGGGGCTGATGGCGGAGAAGATCGACACTACCTGGGTGCGGCGGGACTCCGCCCGCGCCACGGGCAGCGCCTTTATTATGCTTTTCCCCAACGGGAACAACTGCATTGCGGTTGACCCCGCGGCGAATTTCAGCTTGACCCCCGCCGACATCGAACGCGCCAAGGACGTCATCGAGCGCGCCGATGCGTTATTGACGGTACTCGAGATCCCCCTCGAGGCAGTCGAAGCAGCCTTGCGTCTGGCTCGGAAAGCCGGAAAATTGACGGTGCTCGATGCCGGTCCGCCTCGTTACTGCCCCGTGGAGATTCTAACCCTTGCGGATGTCGTCTCACCCAATGAAACGGAACTCGCGCAACTGACCGGGGAGGAAGTTCGGGGACGAGTCTCGGCGCGCGAAGCGGCCGAAAAACTTCTTGCCATGGGTGTGAAAACGGTAGTTCTAAAGCTGGGCAGCGACGGCTCGATGCTGGTGACTGCAAAGAAGGCAAAACACTTTCCTGCCTGCAAGGTCGCCGCGATTGATCCCACGGCCGCAGGCGATGCATTCACCGCCGCTCTGGCCGTGGAACTGGCCGCTGGCTTTGACATTGAATATGCCATCCGCTTCGCCAATTGCGCCGGCGCTTTGGCAGCCAGTAAATTGGGCGCCCAACCCTCCCTGCCGAGGCGGGCGGAGGTCGAGGCACTGGTGGCACAAGGGAAAAAGGCATGAAATTCGTTCCCATGCTGCAATTGTTGCAGCGGGCAGTGTCGGAAGGGTACGGTGTTCCGTCGTTCTGTGTGTGGAACGCCGAAAGCATCGAAGTGGTGCTGCGCGTGGCGGCGGAACTTAAGGCGCCCGTGATTCTGATGAACGGCCCCGGAGAGTTCGATCTCCTTGCCCCGCGAGATTTGGGCGCAGTGGCGCACGCTTTGGCGGAACGGTTTGGTGTGACCGCGGCGCTGCACTTGGATCACGGCAATTCGATCGCCATGGTCGAAGACTGCCTTGCCGCAAAGTACACTTCGGTGATGCTGGACTATTCCACCCGGCCGTGGCAAGAGAATGTCGATGCTCTGCGCCGCGTCGTAGCGCTCGCCCATCCCCGAGGGGTGACGGTGGAGGGTGAGTTGGGTGTGGTCGGCCAGGCCGATCAAGTCAGCGTGGAAGGCGGCAAGCAATCCACCCTCACTGACCCGGATATGGCCGCTGACTTTGTGGAAATGACCGGCATCGACGCCCTGGCGGTTTCCATCGGCAATGCCCACGGCCTCTACACGAAGCTGCCGCAACTCGACTTCGAGCGCCTGGCAAGGCTCCAAGAAGCCACCCGCATTCCACTCGTCCTGCACGGAGGCTCAGGAACGCCCGAGGCCGATTTGCGCCGCGCCATATCACTGGGAATTGCCAAGGTGAATGTTGCGACGGAAGCCATCACCGCCCTGCGGCAATCGCTGCTCGAGCAGTGGGGTGCAGGAAAGAATCTCTGGGTTCCGATGGCGCAGGCGGTGGCGATGGAGGCCATGGCGAAGGTCGTTGCAAAATGGTTTCACCTGACGATGGCCGTCGGCCATGCTTGAAGGGATGACAAGCCCGGCGGCCTCCTCAGTATCCTGCCCGAAGGACCCAAAGGAGAAACGCTCATGACCAATCATAGCCTGCAGGCGGAGCTATTCGACGAATTGTGTACCATGCCGTTGCTGGACGTTCACACGCATCTCGTGGACGGGAAGCTGGGAGCGCGCGGCTTGCACGATGTGCTTCTCTATCACATGGGCGTGAGCGATCTCTATGCGGCGGGGTGCCCGAGTGGCGCGCGCCTGACGCAATTCCCCGGCTGGCCGTCGCAGCAAGAGGCACATGAACGCATCCTCGAAGCCTTGCCGTACTTGAAACATGTGCGCAACACCAGCATCTCCTGGGGCATCCGGCTGATTCTCGGGGATCTGTACGGCTGGAGCGAGCCGCTGAATGCGGAGAACTGGCGACGGTTGGACGCGGTGATCCGCGAGCGGGCCGACGACAAGGCATGGCAACGGGAAATCATGCGCCGGGCCAATATACAGCGCTATTGCACGGAGTACGCGCGGCGCGAAAGCGGCCGCGACCGTGACATTCTTCAATACTCGCTCGAGTGGGCCTTCTTCACGCGCTCCCAATGGGGCGAGTTTGACACAGCGCTGTACGAACTTGAAAGATGCTGGGGTAGGAAACCGGAGAGTCCCAGCCCCATCGGCGGAACGCGTCCCCCGACCGAACGGGTGATCAGGACCCTGGACGACGTGCACGCCGCGATCGATCACTACGTCGCGAACATCCCTTACGACGAGATTCTTTCCGTGGCTACGGGCCTCTCAACGGATCTCGACTTGCGCGTTGTGGGCGACCAGGAGATGGCGGAGGCCCTGGCGCGCCGGGCGAACGCCGGTCCGCACGAGCGCGATGTGTACGCGTCCTACGTGAACGAGGCTTATCTGAAGGCACTGGAACCCCACGCGGACAAGATCGTGTTCCAGTTCAGCATTGCGGCTGAGCCCTTGCCCTTCGAAACGGGCAGCCGGCTTGCGCAGCGCACCATCGGGCAAGTGGCGGAGATGATCGCGCGCTACCCGAAGATTCGATTCCAGTGCCATCTGGCCAGCCGCCACGCCAATCAATCGATGTGCACGATGTGCCGTGAGTTGCCCAACTTTTCGCTCTGTGGCATCTGGTGGCATAACTTTTTCCCCTCGATCATGCGGCAGGTGATGGAAGAGCGGTTGGACATGGTGCCGGCAAATAAACAGGTCGGGTTCTTTTCTGACGCGTACTGCCTGGAATGGACCTATGCCAAGGCGAAGATGATCCTCAACCAACTGTCCGTGGTCCTGGCCACGAAGATCGAGTACGGCCAGTACACGCACAACGACGCTCTGGCCGTAGCGCGGGCAATCCTCTACGATACTGCCTACGACCTCCTGGGAATGCGGCCGGCGGCGGCTCGGCAAAGCATGTAATCGTGCCCCTTCTGTTTGTGGGCGGGCCGCCACCACAGCCGCTCCTGTGCCCTGCGGATGAACCCATGAAGCGAATTCACTGCGTCGGAGCGGTGGTGATGGACCTGTTGAACGGGCCCATCCAGCAGTATCCTGTGCCGCGCCTTCAGAGCCAGGTGACCGCGGAATGGATTCGCATGATGCCGGGAGGCGGCGCCGCGAACATGCCGTCGGCGATAGCGCGCATGGGACTGCCTGCCGGTTCCTTCGCCAAGGTGGGCGATGACATTAACGGCGAGTTCATTGCCCGGGAACTTTCTAAGTTAGGCGTTGACACGGCGGGAATTCGCGTCGCGCCAGGCGAAGCCACTCCCTTCACCTTCGTGGGAGTGCGTGCCGACGGGGATCGTACGTTCATCCACACACCAGGCGCTAACCTGAATTTCACACTCAGCGACCTGGATTTCGACCGAGTGTTGGCCAGCGATTTTCTCCTCTATCATGATTTGAACGTCCTGCCGAAACTGGATGGCGAACCGGCGGCAAGCTTGTTGGCAGAGGCTCAGCGGCGAGGCGTCGTAACCTTTCTGGACGAGGATTTTGGTTATGGACCTAAGCTCGAGCCCCTCGCCGCCATGCTCCCTTACTGCGATTACGTGATTCCGAGCTTCGATGACCTGCTGGCAATCTATCCGGACGCTACGCCGGAAGAGATGGCCGGCCAACTCCTTAAATCAGGCGCTCGCGCCGCGGTTTTGAAAATGGGACGGGAGGGCTGTCTGATCGCCCGGGGAAGCGACCGCATACGCGTTCCAGCCCTGCCTGCCAACCTAGTGGATACAACAGGCGCAGGGGATTGTTGGGATGCAGGATTTATTGCGGGATTGGCGGGCGGTGAAGACGTCGTCACCGCGGCGCGCCTGGGAAACGCCTGCGCGGCATTCTGTATCGAGGCTGTGGGGGGATCAACCGGCGTACCCTGTTACGAGGTGGTGCAGCGACGAGCCTCGCAATAGCCGAAGGAGGGAGGGAAGCGATAGCGCCCGGCTGACATTCGCCGGCGCTCGTGCTAACCTACGACTAGCGGGAGTGGATGTATGGCGACGAAGACTTTGCTCACCGTGCCAGAGTACGCGACACTTGAGGAGCCCGAGGGAGTGCGGTATGAATTGAGCGAAGGGGAATTGATTGTGACTCCATCTCCTAGCCTTTTCCACAACGATCTTCGCGATGAACTAAACGGTCGTTTGCGGGCGTTCGCCAAGCGTCACAACCTGGGCCGTGTCACGAGTGAAACTGACATGAAGCTCGTCGGTGAAGTCGTCCGCAGGCCGGACGTGGCGTTTATCCAATCTCGCCGGCTCCAGGATGTTGATGACGATCAATCGCCTCTGCCTGTGTCGCCAGACTTGGCGGTGGAAATTGTGTCGAAGAGCGATCGGGCTGACGACCTGCTTGTAAAAGTATCACAGTACCTCGACGCGGGGGCGCGAGCCGTATGGCTCATATACCCTAATAAGCGACTCGCCTATCGCTATGTTCCCGGCAACCCCGCGCCCGAAGTTCGCACAGCAGAAGCTGGCGACAGATTTGAAGAGCCTGATTTACTCCCTGGGCTCTCACTCCCGCTCGCTGAAATATTCGGTCAAGCGTGAATTCTCGTTCTTCTGCGACACAGGGGATTTTCCTCGATCTCCCCCTGCATCCTCACACGAACTCGTACTGCCCCGGCACCGGCACGGGTGGCACGCTCATGGCGAGTTTATAGTCCAGGGTCTTGGGCTGCAGGTCCTGCTTTGAGGCCATGATCATCTCCCAAGTGATTTCCACAGCCGGAGTAAGCAGCTTCCCGGGCCATAATGCAGGTCATGGTGCTTTCGGCTACGGTCATGCCATCGTTGGTGTAGGGAATGTCGCCGCGAATGCTGTTGACCAGCCGGGCGTGTTCCTGGACGTAGGGGTCGAGGCCCGGCGTGCCCATGTCGATGCCATCGCTCTTGCCCCTTTGAGCCCACGACCGTGTTCCACACTTTGCGATAACAGCCCTTGGGATATTGCCGGCAAGCGCTGTAGAGGTGAACGCCGTTGGGATAAACGAAATCAGCCGTCAGGTGGTCGTAAATATTCCCGTAGAGTTCCTCCCGCGGACGCCACGCCACTCCGCCCGACCCGATGACTCTGACCGGATGGGCGCCCATCACCCAGTTGCAGAAATCGATGGTGTGAATGTGCTGCTCCACCATCTGGTCACCGCAAATCCACACGAACGAATACCAGTCGCGATGCTGCCACTCCATGTCGCCCCAGGACGGGTCGCGATGGTCCACGTGGAAGACTGGCCCGCTGAGGTAAGTTGCGCTGAGGCTCCACCACCTCGCCCATGGCGCCATCGTGGATTTTCTGAACGGTTTCGATGTACTCCTTTTGTGAACGCCGCTGCGTCCCCGCCACGACCGTCAACTTCGACTCCTCGGCTTTTTTCACAGGCGGCGATGAATCGCCGCGCTCCAGCCGGATCTGTGGCGATGGGCTTTTCGGTGAAGATATGCTTCCCGGCCTCGACCGCCGCCTCGAACTGCTCGGGACGGTGGCCCGGGGGAGTGCACAGCAGCACCACATCAATGTCGGAGGCAAGAACCTTCCGGTACGCGTCAAAGCCGACAAAGCAGTGTTCGGGATCGACGCTGACTCGCTTGCGAATCGAATCCACGAGTTCCGCCAAGGGCTGGCCCGTGAATTCGGCGACGCCTTCTTGGGACTGGCTTCCATCAAGAAATTCGGATCACGCAGGTTGGCCAGAGACTTCTGGAGTTTGTCTTCGAAGATATCTCCCATGGCTGACGAGTTCCACACTTGGGTCAGCGGTGAGGAGGTCGACGGCTGCCTCCGTGCCGCGTCCGCCGCAGCCGACTAAGCCCGCGCGCAGGCGCTCCTTTCCCGCGCCTCGCACCAGTTCGGGCTTGATCAAGGTAAATGCCGATGCCGCCGCCCCGGCGCCTAACGACCGGCTGAGAAACGATCGTCGAGTGTAAGTGGTGGCTTCATCTTGTTCCATGTCTTACCTCCGTAAGTCGAGAGTCGGAAGAGGTTGCTATGCCGAAATCGATGTAAGCATTCAAGGCTGCGCTGCTTCGGAAGCGTGGAAAGCAACCACCTGCCAGCGCCCTTCGCGGCGGATGTACAACTTGGTGAACCGCCAATCGTCGTTCACCGTTTTATCGTTCAGCGTGCGCGTTCGCTGCAGCCGGCCGGACACGACTGCGGCGTCGCCGTAAACGCGCACCTTGAGGTCAGAAGTCTGATAACGCTGGAATTTCATCCGTCCGGAGCGCGCGAATCCCAAAACGTCCGACTTTGACATCACCGGCATCTTGGGCACGGTGACCTCAAGATCGTCGGCCCAAAGCTTTTCGAGAGCGCTTACGTCGCCCTTTTCGTGACCCTCGTTCCAGACCGACTCGAGCCTCATTAGTTCTTTGACCTCCGGCGTATCCGGCTGTGGTTGGGACTGGAGTCCGATCATAAGAACAACTAGCGCGAGGCTCATGTTTCCCATAATTCCGGCGTTGTCCCCCGTCTGATCGGGTGAATCATGTCGGGTTCTCGACTTCTCAAACCCTCAGCTTCCCATGACCTTGCGAATGTACGTCAAATTCCGGCGCATGTCTGCCTCGACCTGGTTCGGGTGCGCATCGGTCTCCAGGTTGGCGTAGCCGGCAAATCCGATATCGCGAATTGCTTGCATAATGGGTGGAAACTGAATGCTGCCTTCGCCCAGGTAGTGCGGATTATCCTTCAAATGGAACTGGCAAATCCTGTCTTTTCCAAGCCAGCGTATTTCCTTCACCACGTCAAAGCCTGCCTTGGTGGAATTCCCCACGTCGTAATAGACAAGGACGCCCTTCGAGCGCGAGCGTTCCATGATTCGGACGTTGTCCTCGGCGGAGATAGTGTCCTCCAGCCCCAGCGCCACACCCGCCTTTTCCGCATCCGGTCCGAGATCACGCAAGACATCGCCGACGTAGTCCATTTCGTCGCGGGTTTGCAGGGCTCGCTGGCCGAAGAAGGGAAGCAGAAGCACCTTCGAGTTCAGGGCCTTGGTTAAACGAATGGAATCCTGCACCCACTTTACGGCCAGCTTATCGTTTTTCAGGCCGTTATCGTGCAGCCGGTCCACGCACGTGCCGTCGATCGGAATCTTGTACTGCCTGGACAGGTTGAGATACCGCACCAGGATTTCCGGGTTGTCGACCGGCATCCTGTCATCCACGATCTTTCGTCCAAAGGACACTTGTACGCCGTCAAACCCGAGGCGGGCGGCCAGTGGCACCGCATCCGGATCGGCGCCCTTCTCAAGGTTCCAGTCCGTCACACCAATCCGCAGCCTGATTTCTTTGGCGAATGCAAAACGGGAGATGACGCTCACGCCAACCGCGGCACGAAGGAACTCACGACGGGTGAAGTCAAGCATCGAAGACCTCCTGAGAATGGCGCTACGGACGAGGGTCACATCATACAACAACCCGTTTAGGTTCTCAAAACAACCTTAAACCCCCAAGACGGTCCGTCCGATAAACGGACTTAGAACCTCGCGTCCGACGGGAGAGGTGTGCAAGGAGCCGTATGAACTTATCATGGCGCTCGAGCAAGAAGGTTGAGCCGTTCAGGGGGACGGTCGATGACACCGCCCAGGGGAAGCGGGGGCAGGAGGCGCTGCGAGAAAGTGAGGCCCGTCTGCAAGTCATCTTCAGTTGTGTCCAGACGGGTATCTTCATCATCGATCCGGAAACGCATCGGATTGTGGACGCCAACCCCGTGGCGCTCGAAACCATCGGGGTGGGCCGCGACCAGGCGATCGGCGCGGAGTGCCACAAGTTCATTTGCCCTGCCGAAAAGGGGGCCTGCCCGGTGACGGACCTCAGGCAGACCGTGGACCATTCCGAACGCACCCTGCTGACGGCGAGCGGGGAGAAACGGGAAGTTCTTAAAACGGTTGTCAGCGTGGTGCTGGACGGCCGAAAGCACCTTCTCGAAAGCTTCATCGACATTACGGATCGCAAGCGCGCAGAGCAGGAATTGCGGGACGCTAAGGAGCCTGCCGAATCCGCCAGCCGGGCCAAGAGCAAGTTTCTGGCCATGATCAGTCACGAGATCCGGACCCCCAAGAATGGGATTATTGGCATGACCCAACTGGCTCTGGACTCGAACCTCTCGCGCGAGCAGAGAGAGTGCCTGAACGCGGCGAAGGAATCGGCGGACGCCCTCTTGACCTTGATCAATGACCTGCTGGATTTTTCCAAGATCGAGGCGAAGAAGCTTACGCTCGAACTCAACGAATTCGACCTGCAAGATGCGCTGAGCAACACCTTGCGGGCCCTCGCCCCGCGCGCTGACGAAAAAGGACTGGAGCTGACATGGGAGGTCCCGCCCGACCTGCCGGGCCGTTTAATCGGGGATCCCGGCCTCCTGCGACAGATCGTTGTGAATCTGGTGGGCGGGCTCTGCTTGCGGTGCGGGCGGAAACGGAGAAGAAGCCACGGCCGACGAAGAGTGAATCTCTGCAGTGAGAGCGTTTCTCCCACGGCGTTTTCGAGTGCGAGGATGCTATGGGGGGGCAACCGTGTCCTTTCGGCAACGCTGCTTAACCCCGCGCCCCTGTCGGGGCTTGACCCGAGAGGGTTGCTGCCTTAGGATTGCGGGCTAGATGCGATTGACCCCTGACATGCGAGTCGCATCGCGTGGCTCCGAATGGGACAACATGGCTAACATTTTCAGGGATCTGCGTTTTGCCTGGCGAGTTCTGCGCGCCGCCCCGGGTTTCGCAGTTGTGACCGTGATCACGCTCGGACTGGGCATCGCCGCGGGCACGGTGGTATTCAGTTGGATTGACACTGTCTTGCTGCGGCCAATCTACGGGCGTGCGGAACGCGCATGAGTTGGTGGCGCTGGAAGGGATTGCCCCGGACGGAGGCCGTCTCGGCACTTGCACCCATCCGGACTTCCGCGCTTTCCAGGAGGGCCTGACGGTGGCGTCAGGCGTGGTCGCTTCGCACACTTCCTTTTTCACCATTGGCTCATCGGATCACGCCGGGCGCGCCCTAGGGGAAGTGGTCTCGGCCAACTACTTCACGGTGCTCGGTGTCAAGCCCTTCCTGGGCCGCCTATTTTTGCCCGAGGAGGACCGGGACGCTCCGGGCGCCTACCCCATCGCGGTCATCAGTCACCGCCTGTGGACAAGCCAATTCGGCGCGGATTCCGGCATCGTGGGGCGGACGGTGCGCATCAACGGCCACCCGCTCACTGTCATCGGCGTCACACCACCGGACTTCCGGGGGACGTTCGGCGGGGCCAAACTCGACGTTTGGGTCCCGCTCAGCATGATCCTCGAGATGGGCGCCCTGAACACCTGGGCCGCCGCCGACTGGAACGCCAGGTTCCTCAACGTTATCGTGCGTCTGAAACCGGGCGTCACTGTCGCGCAGGCGAGTGAAGAAGCACGGGTCATCGCGGCCCGAATCGCCGCCGATCACCTTGATACGCACAAAGGTATCGGCGCCCGCATGCTCCCCCTGTGGCAGGTGTCTTACGGCTTGCAGGCGACCTTGCGCGAGCCGCTCTACCTCCTGGCGGTGGTGTGCATGCTGGTACTCGTGATCGTCTGTGCCAATGTATCGAACCTGTTGATGGCCCGCACGGTTTCGCGGCAAAAGGAATTTGGAGTGCGAATGGCCTTGGGTGCCAGCCTGGGAAGGATCGTGCAACAACTGCTGGTGGAAGTCTTGCTGTTGGCTGGCGCGGGCACTATTTTCGGCGCATTGCTCGCGCGCTGGTTGGGAGAATCACTCTACCGCGTGCTCCCCTTTTTGGAACCCTCCATCCGCGCCGCTCTTGACCCGCTGTTGCATGTGGCGCCAAGCGCCAACGTCCTTGCCTTTACCGTAACGATCTCTCTCAGTGCGGCCGTGCTCGCAAGTCTATTGCCGGCTTTTTCCATCGGCCGCGTGGACCTCATCGAAAGGTTGAAAGAGGGAGGGCGCAGCGGGACCTCCAGTGTCCGCTCGCACCGCGTCCGGGGGGCGCTCGTCATGCTGGAAGCAGCGCTCGCGGCGCTGGCGCTCTGCGGAGCCGGTTTGGCGGTCCGGAGCTTCCAGAAGTTTGCCACGCTGAATCCGGGCTTCGATTCACGGGGTGTCTTGGCGGCGCACTTTTACCTCTCCACCAACGGGTACTCGTTGAATCAGGAAAAGCAGTTCTGCCAGAATCTGCGCCTGCGATTGGAAGGGGTTCCGGGCGTCCAGCAGGTGAGCTACGCGGACTCGGTTCCGCTTTCGCTTTATGGAATGGGGAGCGACCGTGTGGAGGTGGAAGGCTTCTTGCAGGATCAGGGCGGGGTAATCTCTCTCCCGCGCTCCATTGTGGCGCCCGGGTACTTCAGTTTGATGCACATCCCCTTGCTTGCGGGCCGCGACTTCACCGAGCGGGACGACGTCAACACACTGCCCGTGATCATCATTAACCAGACCTTCGCCAAGAAGTACTTCGCCGGGAAAGACCCCATCGGCCGCAGGGTACGTGTTTCAGATACCTGGTCGACCGTGGTGGGGATGGTCAAAGACAGCAAGTACCACGACCCGCCGGAAGCGCCCACGCCTTTCTTTTACGGACCGTTCCGGCAGATCTACTATTCAGGCTATACCACATTCTTCTACCTCCGAACCAGCGGCGACTTGGAGGGCGCGCGGGCCGCACTGCGCCGTGAAGTCGGAACGCTGGCTCTGGCCAGCGGGCTGTATGAGACGACTGCGCTCAGCGAGTACACGCAAGGCGGCTTATTCGCCGAGCGCATCGTGGCGGGCCTGCTCTCCGTGCTCGGCATTTTGGGGCTGGCTTTGGCGGCGGTCGGATTGTACAGCGTCATGGCCTACGCGGTCAGCGAACGCACGCAAGAGTTCGGAATCCGCATGGCGTTAGGGGCGCAGCGGCGCAAAGTACTGGGATTGGTATTGTCGGAAGGCTTAGTGCTAGCGCTCCCGGGCCTGGCGGCCGGAGTGGCCGCCGCGATGGTGGGCGCCAGGGTGGTGTCAAGCAAGCTCAATCTTCCCTTGAGTTCCGCTGAGCCCAGCGTGTTCGCCTGGGCGGCGCTGGCCCTGGTGTTGGTCGCACTGCTGGCTAGCTATGTGCCCGCTCGCCGCGCCACTAAGGTGGACCCGATGACATCCCTGCGGGCGGAGTAGAAAATAGCGGGTACGAACGATCCACAAGGGAGGCGCCGCGAGATGAGCGGTCTCACCTGTTGCGCGTTTCGGGCTCCCTGCGAATCCCGGATAAGCAAGTTGATTCATGCTGCAAGGTATCGCAGTTACGCAGCCTCGCCGAAAGGACACGGTTAATCAACCTGGAGGCCGGCGGACTGGAGGGCGAGTCGCAAGTCGCTTTCGTCAAGGAAGCCGACGTAATCTTCAGAGACAATCCCTGCGGGATTGATAAATGTCCCTTGCTCGGGCCACCGCTACCTGCTACTTAGTGTTGATGATGCCCCGGCAACCGGGGGCGCCGCAGATGCAGCGCATGGTCTCATCGGTGTCGTCGTAGTTGTAGTCGACGGTCAGCTCTTCGCCCTTGCGAATCCTGCGCAGGCTCATATAGATAATGTGCCCCTTAAAAATGCGGGTGACTAAGTTGGGCGCGCAGGAGTGGTTGATCAACTCGGCGCCTGAGCCATTGACGGCGCCGTCGAGTATGCAGCGCTCGTCGAGAACGAAGAGATAAGGAGTTTGGCCGCGCTTCCGGCCCTCCTTCATGCTGATCTTTTCCCCCGTGTACTCGATGACCTTGCGGTTGGGCGGGATGTCCTGGTCAGCGTAGAGGCCTCGGCCGTGGATTTTCGACTGGCCGACGCGCAAGCGGAAACAACAGAATCGCCGGTCGATCTTTGCCATGCACGACAGGACCATAGGCCGGATTTTCCCTGGCATTTCGCTACTCCTCGTCATCTCCCACCCGCGGCGTTGAGACGAGGGTTGATGTGTCTCGCCAATCGAAACGCATGGGGCGCGGGGGTAGTTGATGAGCCTGCGCGTACTGGTTTCTCGCCTCGAGAGTCTGGGCGGCCCACTCCCCCAGCGGATATTGCAGCTCTCTGTACACAAGGTAGGTCATGTCCACGGTTCTCATCGGAAGGTGGTCCTTCACATCGTCAACCTGATCGAGGTAACGGCGCCCGTTGGCCTCGGCAACGCGTGGCAGCCAGGCTTTTTGCCACGTCGTCGCCGCGTTCTGCAAGACTGCGTTGCGTTGCTGGCGAATGTTTTCCGCAATGTCGAGCGCCCGGTCGACGTCGGCAAGCGCCCGTGCCGCATCCGCGCGCGCCGCCGCAGTTTCAGCCGATTTCAGGTTCGAGCCAATGCGGCCCAAATCCAAAACCGTCTCCAGACTCTGGCGGCAGAGGCCGACGATGGAGAGAAAGACTTCCAGGTTGTAGCGGTTGAATTCCACTCGAAGCAGGTTCGTGTGCAGCAGATCGAGCAGAGAATCGTTCTGGACCAGGTACTGGGCGGCTAACTCGAGCCGCCGTTGGTTTTCCTGCCCCCAGTCGTGGTTCAAGCGCAGAAGTTGGGGCTCGGGGACGGGCAGAAGCGGGAGTGATTGGTCATCAGCAGGGCGAGGAGGATTCAAGACGCCGTACGACTCGCCGAAGATAGGTGTGCGGGCGCTGGAGGCTACCGTCTCCCAGCTATCCTGCCAGAACTCCGCTTGCTGGCTCATGCCCTGGTAGACACGTCCCATCTCCTCGGCGCTCGGCCCGTAAAAGAGGCGATAGAACGAGTTCATCAGTTCCTGGGGATCGGAGTAAGTGCGATTCCAGGCCACGGCAGGCCCGGTTGCATAACCAAGCCAAAACGTCTCGGGATGCAATCCATTGTCGGCCCAACCTGCAATGAATGCCCCCATCAAATCTGCCTGGCGCGGTACTGGGGAGTTCGGTTGCGCGGAGGACTGGCCAGTCGATGAACCGAGGGAAATCAGGTCGTGCATCTCCGCCACACGCCCAGGACGCAGCGGGCGAGGGTGCAGGAGTTTTTCGGGTGGAAGCAGGTAGTAATTCGGGAAGAGCGGCTCTTCGCCTTCTGTCGATGTGAAAAGCAACTGCCGGATTCCGTGCGCCTTGAACACGGGATCGAACTGCCGGCCGTAGAGCTCGCCGTTGATGAGATAAGAAGGCAGCGAGGCGATATCCCCGGGCTGGAGTGGAAACTCTCCCCAGAAGAGCACTTTGCGCCCGTGGTCGTGCAGGTAGCCCGCAGTCCTGGTCACAAATTCCGCCAGGAGTTTTCCCACGCTGCCCAGCTCTCTTGCTCTCTCCGCCTCATTGCACTGCGGGTTATTCGCCAGCCCGACGTAGTAGGGCTCGTCGGTGGAGAGGAAGAAGTGCTCGCTGCCTTTCGTGGCCTCGAGCAGATCATCGACCATACCTTGAAACAGCGTGTAGGTTTCCGGGTTGGTCGCGCAGAACTCATAATTGCTTTGCGGATACTCCCTTAACCCTGCATATTCCGGATGTTTCAGAATGAAGGCGTCGTGCGCCGGGGCGTCCAAGTAGGGAATCAGCTCGACGTGGTACTTCCGGCCGTAGTCCGTCAGCCCCTGAAGTTCTGCGGGCGACAGCGCGTAGGGCTCCATGATCGCCGGGGCATGTTTGTACTGGAAATGTCCTTCCAGTTTGATGGCGAATGCATTGACCTTATAGAACGCAGCTTGGCGTAACGCCGCCTTCAACACCTCCGGATGCTCGAGATGGTGCGCGTCGTCCCAGTAGATCACCCGCAACTCGAGGTCTGGCCAGTCTTCGATCTCTCCTTCCGGCAGCCAGAGCTTTCCTCCCTGCGGCTTGATGAGTTGGAGGAGCGTCGTGACGCCATAGAACAAGCCGATTGGCGTGTTGCCGGTGATTGATACCTGATCTGCCGACAATTCGAGTTTGTAAGCCTGTTCGGCCAGCGCAGTCTTCTCGCGGTCAATGGCGTCGCCGATTGCCACCGCGCCGGGAACGACCGCCAACCTGATTGAACCGCCAGCGAATTGCTTTTTGGATTGTCCCAGAACCAACTGAAATCGTTCCTGCAAGCCGTCTGCCAGCAACTCGATAGCGATGTCAGTGGGCGTAACCCCCGTTCCGGATTTCCACCACCAGTCCGGGGTCAACTCGAAGTCATTCCCGTGCAGTGTTACCCGCTGCGGGTGTGGAAGCACCGAGTATCCGCGCGCGTGGAGGGGCGAAGCTGTCGCGGCAGGAAGTCGCGTCGGGAGAGACCAGGCGGTGACGAGCGCAAGGTAAAGAAGCGGCGAGAACCTATGTTTCAGAAGTCCGCAGGTCTTGTTCATTGCGTTGTTCATGGTTCTAATTGCCAGCCATGCCAAGCTAAGCCCCGTAGGGGCAGAATGGCACCCAGGATTACAGCATTTTTGCGGGAGATGCGGATTACTCCCCGCGCAAATCTTACCACAGGGCGGCGGAGCCGCAACCAAAACGTGGCACGGCCGCCTTGGAATGCTCACCGCCGAGGCGCTGAGACGCAGAGAACGCTCGAGATACTCCGCGCCTCTGCGCCTCTGCGGTTCGGGGACTTTTGGAGGGCTGGAATCCGGACACGGTATGCGCTAATGTGGGGTTACGATGCTCACGGAGCGCCAACCGCGCAAGGCGACGCTGCGGGCACAGTTCCTCGCCAGCGACGATCTCTGCGACCTCGAGATACCACCGGACGGTCGCTTGCAGGCGCCGGCAAGCGCTCTCGACCTGGCCATGAAAAGCGGCCAAAGCGCGCCGGTGCGGGAAGTGTGCGCGGAGTTCCTGCGCGTGGCGGCTGAATTCTACGGCGTGTCCCAACCGCAGGTGCGAGTGCTGGCGGCCCGCCCGGTTCGCGTCTATGAGGGCGGGGCGTCGGAACTTTTTGGAGACTACGACCTTCGAAAACAGGAAATCCGCGTGTGGATGCGGACTGCCATGCGCAAGCGAGTGACTTCGCTGGGGACATTTCTGAGCACGCTTTGCCACGAGTTCTGCCACCATCTGGACGTTCAGCGCCTGGGATTTGGAGACACGCCCCACACGCGCGGCTTCTATGCCCGCACGGCAGTCCTTTATCACCACGCGCGTGGCACTCCCATGAAGCCGCTTGTCTGGATGCCGCTGCGGGGCGGGCGGTGGCGAATCGATTGGGCGCGCACGAATCGAGGTGACTATGGAGTACGTTAATCTTGGCAAGACGGGGCTGCGCGTGTCGCGGATCTGCCTCGGCTGTATGAGCTACGGAGCGCCGGCCACGGGCGAGTTGAAAGCCGGCAGGCACGCCTGGGTTCTCAACGAGGAACAGGGCCAACCCTTCTTCCGGCAGGCGCTCGATCTGGGCATCAACTTCTTCGATACCGCTAATGTCTATTCGGGCGGCGCGAGCGAAGAGGTGCTGGGCGCTTCCTCAAGGCGAATGGTCTGCGGGACACGGTGGTTGTCGCGACCAAGGTGTACGGGGTTATGCGCGATGAACCCAACGGGCGCGGCCTGTCGCGCAAGGCCATCCTTTACGAACTTGAGCAGAGCCTGCGCCGCCTCGAGACCGACTACATCGATCTCTACCAGATTCACCGCTGGGACTACGAGACGCCCATCGAGGAAACACTCGAGGCGCTCCACGACGCGGTGAAATCCGGCAAAGTGCGTTATATCGGCGCGTCCTCCATGTTCGCGTGGCAGTTCACCCAAGCGCTCTATCTCGCAGACGTGCACGGGTGGACCCGTTTCGTTTCGATGCAGAACCATTACAACCTTCTCTATCGTGAAGAGGAGCGTGAGATGCTGCCGCTTTGCCGGGCCGAGGGCATCGGGGTGATTCCCTGGAGCCCGCTGGCTCGTGGCCGCCTGGCGCGTCCCTGGCAGGCGGAAAAGACCAAGCGCTTCGAGACCGACGGCTTCGGCAAGAGCCTGTATTCGAAGACGGCGGATATCGACCGCCCGGTTGTGGAGCGATTAACTCAGATGGCGGGGGAGCGGGGAGTTTCTAACGCCACCCTGGCGCTGGCGTGGATGCTCGGTAAGCCGGGGATTAGCGCGCCCATTGTCGGCGCCACCCAGCCGCACCACCTCACGGAGGCCGTGGCAGCGCTCTCGCTGCGCCTTACCCCGCAGGAGATTGCGGCGCTCGAGGAACCGTACGTTCCGCACCTGGTGGCGGGGTTCAACTGAGATTCCCGGGCGTCGGCCAGCCGAGTGCACGCAATCCTAGAGGTCGCGTAGCCGACTTTTTGTCACTTTCAGGGCTTCGCCTTCCAACCCGAAAGCTTCGGTTCGTTTTCGCAAATTGCACTGTTTTTTGCTCCATTTGGGTCCGATTTGCGCTAATTTGAGCGCAATGTGCGCATAATTCGCGGCACTCTAAGAGACTATCTCATTTGTTTTCAAGTACTTCTTAGCTTCTTTCGCTTAATTAACGTGTAACTGCCTTGTTTTCAGGTACTTCTTAGCTTCGTTTCAAACGCCTATCTTTGTTTTCAAAAGCCTACTGGCTTCGATCGTATCATTTTTTATTTATTTCCAGCTCCCTCTTTCCCCGAGCGCCGGGGCCTTTCCGCCATCCCTTGCGCCGCGTGTCTAACCGGCCCCCGCCTGCGACAATGTGTCCAGAACGACACCATGTAAGTAGGCTATCACAGGCCGACGAGGTTGTCAAGTAGAAAATGCAAAAAGCAACCGGAAGCTCCCGAATCCCGCCGCCCTGCCTGGGCAGACCACGACAAGATGAGTGACTACGACGAAATGTCGTTTGGCACCGCGCCCGCGGCCGGAAGTCGCGCACCTGCCTCTTCCCACAAAACGCCACTTGCTCCTCGAGTTCACATCCACCGCTGGCCGGCAAACAGTCAAAGTGACCTGTGCCAGGTAAACACTACGCCGTCAGCGAGGAATAATGCACGTTGATTCCCGGCTGTAAGGGGCAACGGCGAGCCAATGAAACAATCAAATCTGTTGACACGTGGCTGGCGGCTATTCTACGATGATGAATATGTCGAATGTAGACATGTCGAAACAACAATCGGAAGTGCCGTACGGGACACTGGATCTTCTCATCCTGAAGACCCTGGAGGCGATGGGGCCGTTGCACGGTTACGCCATCGCCCGACGCATCGAGCAGGTTTCCGGTGATTCTCTGCAACTGAGCCAGGGCTCGGTGCACCCCGCTCTCATCCGCCTGGAGCAGGAAGGCTGGATCCGCACGGACTGGGGCGTTTCGGAAACCAATCGAAAAGTGAAATTCTACTCACTGACCAGGGCCGGAAAGAAACAACTGCGCGTTGAGGTGGAGAACTGGGAGAAGGCGACGGCCCTGGTGGCTCGCTTTTTGGAGTCGTTATGATGTCCGTACGCCGTGCAATGAGGCGCGTGTTGGCCTTGGTTCGCAGACCGCGCCTGGACCGGGAACTGGAGAATGAGATTCTCGCCCACCTGGAGTTGGCCGAAAGGGATGCCATGGCGCGCGGCCTATCCCCTGAGGACGCACGCCGGGCCGCTCGCCTGCGCTTTGGAGGAATTGAAAAAATGAAGGAAGAGCACCGCGATGAGCGCAGTTTTCGATGGATCGAAACATTGCTGAGAGACCTGCGATACGGTCTGGCCTCGCTCGGGCGCGCACCCGGCTTCACTGCTGTGGTCGTCAGCATACTGGCACTCGGGATGGGCGCCAACGTGGCCATGTTCAGCGTGCTGGACGCAGTGCTCCTCAAGCCTCTTCCTTTCCCCCAGCCGGACCGTATTGTCCGCGTTTGGGAGGCGCCGCAGCCCGGGGTAGTCAATGCCACGAGCGCCCCGGACTTTCTCGATTGGAAGCGCCTCGCGAATAATGTGTTCGATGCGCTCTCGGCGGAGCAGTCGATCTCGGTGGCGCTCACGGATAAAGACGGAGCGACGCGACTCTCTGGCAAGGCGGTGACGGCGGGTTATTTTCGGGTGTTCGCTACCAGAGCCCGGTTGGGCCGCACCTTCACACCGGAGGAGGACCAGCCGGGAACCGCTCCCTTGATTGTCCTCAGTCACGCCGCCTGGCAGAGCGACTTTGGCGGCGACCCCGACATTCTGCATCGCCATCCGATCCTGGATGGCGTACCGCACCAGGTCATCGGCGTTCTGCCACCGGGAGCCTTCGATCGCGATGAGGCCAGATTCTGGAAACCCCTTGTCTTCGCCCCTGACCAACAGGTGCGTGACATTCGTTGGCTCACGGTGTACGGCCGCCTTCGAGCTGGCGTTACCGCAGCCCGGGCCGGCGAACGCATGCAAGCGATTAACGCCGCGCTGATGGAAACCCACACCATTGAGGATCGCAACGGGAGCATCGTCGTTGAACCCCTCGCGCGTCTGCTGGTCGGGGCCGGTCTGCAACGGTCAATTTACGTCGCCTTCGGCGCGGTTGCCCTGGTGCTGCTGATCGCCTGCGCGAACACGGTGAATCTGCTGCTTGCCAAGGCCGCGTCGCGGGGGCGCGAACTTGCCGTTCGAGCCGCCCTGGGCGCGAGCCGCGGGCGCCTGATTGCGCAATTGCTGACGGAGAGCATGGTTCTGTGCCTGCTGGGAGGCGGGGCGGGGACCGCGCTTGCCGGCCTCCTGATCCGTGCCGCGAGGCCGGTGTTGGCCGAGTCTCTTCCTTTCACCGCCGACGTCACCCTGGATCTGCGGGTGCTTGCTTTCGCCGGACTTGTCGCGCTGGGAGTAGCTCTGCTGGCCGGCACGTTCCCGGCTCTGCGGGCTAGCATCAGCGATGTAGCGGAGTCTCTGAACCGGTCGGCCCGCGGATCATCGGGCGCGCACACCCGCTTGCGGCGCGCCATTGTCATCGGTGAGGTCGCACTCTCGCTAGTGCTGGTGTGCGGCGCACTCCTGTTGTTCAGGAGCCTGCTCAAACTTCAGCAAATCGACACCGGAGTCCGCATTGAAAAGGTAATTACGATGTCCGTGGACCTGCCTGCAGGCGCGTATCCGACGCCGCAGAAGGCTGCTCTTTTCTACCGGGCGGCGGCGCAGCGGCTCGAAGCCGCTCCGGGCGTCTCACAGGTGGGTTTTTCAACGGTTTTACCACTCCAGTGGATTAGCAATGGCGAGGGGATGTTCGTCCCGGGAATTCCGGAAATGGTGCATGTGCGCTTCAAGCGCGTTGATCCGGGTTACTTCCGCACGCTCGGCATTCCCGTGCTAGCCGGCCGAGGCATCACCGGCCAGGACCGCGACGGAACCCCGCGCGTGGCGGTCATCAACCAGGCTCTGGCGGCGCGTCTGGCGGAAGTTGCACAAATGAAGGATCCTGTCGGCAAGGTGGTGCGCGTGTCGACTCCGGGCTATCTGGAGAAGAGAGAATTTATTCCGGAGGTCGAGATTGTGGGCGTGATCCGCAGCGAGCGGGTCTCAGGGCCCGGCGATCCCGATCCGCCGGTGGTTTACGTGCCGCTGGCGCAGGCGCCGTCGCCGCAGGTGAAACTCGTCATTCGCAGCTGGCGCGGAGATGGCCGCTGTGATGCCTGCCATTCGTGAAGCAGTTCGCGAGATCGACCCCAACCTGCCGCTGGGAGATGTCGCAACGATGGAGCAGGTGCGGGATGAAACCCTTTCGGGCGCCAGCCGGCCGGCGGGGCTCATCGGGGCGTTCGCCGCTATCGCCCTACTACTGGCAGCGATCGGCCTCTATGGCGTGCTCTCCCATACGGTAACGCTGCAGCGGCGGGAGATCGGCATCCGGATGGCGCTGGGCGCACGGGCGACTGATGTCTTCTCGCAGGTATTGCGGAACGCGCTGAGCATGGTGACCGTGGGGCTTGTGCTCGGATTGCTCGGGACTTTTGCGCTGACCAGAGTGATGAAGAATCTGTTGTTCGAAGTGTCGCCGCTCGACCCCGTGGCGCTCACCGTTGCCTGCGCTTCAATAGCGCTGATCGGGCTCCTGGCAGGATTTCTTCCGGCCAGGC
>CAVROP010000018.1:0-32983 GCA_963722675.1 uncultured Acidobacteriota bacterium | reverse complement strand
TCATCCTCACGTTGCCTTCGACCCGCAAGGGCACCGCCAAGATCGCGGCCGGGCGGGGCATGAAGGTCAATCATCTTTATTACTGGTCGGAACATTTCCGCAACCCAGCGTGGGAGACGCGAGCAAGTTCCCGTCCGTTACGATCCTTTCGATGTCGGCACCGCCTATGCGTTCGTGGACGGGCAGTGGGTCGAATGCATTTCCGAATGCTACACGGTTCTGCATGGCCGCTCGGAACGCGAAGTCCACCTGGCGAGCGAGGAACTGCGGAAGCGCAGCGGGAATCATTCCGGCCAGTTTGGCATCACGGCGAGAAAGCTCGCTGAGTTTCTGGAATCCGTCGAAGTGGAAGAAGCCATCCTGATCCAGAGGCTGAGTGACCTCGAAGCCCGGTCGCTTCAGGGTCAGACCGGGACCATCCACAAAGGCCGTGGGCTAAAGCTGGTGATCATCGGCGCGAGCCTCTACTCAAGAGGGGCGCGGCACCGGTGGTCGATACGTCGGCGTCTCTTACGACCTACGGGGAGATGTGATGCGGCTCGAGAGTATCGCGGCGGCAGCACCTCAACTGATCGAACGCCTGGATCGTTTCCGTAACTTCACCATGGCACACCCGAGGCTGGTCGAAGCACGCCATGAAGCTCGTTGATGCCATCGACGGTGCGGCGCCCGGCTCGCTCGTATTCGTGCTAGGCCCGACCGGCGTTGGCAAAACGACTTTACGGATGAAAGTTGAAGATCTTTTGACGCAGCAGACGGCGCCGGCGATGAACGCTGATCCCGGACGGCTTCCCTTCGCCAGCGTCGAGGTCGTCCCTCCCGATACCGGGCGGTTTCGTTGGCGGGATTATTTCAGCCGTTTACTGGCCGCCATGAACGAACCCTTGATCGGGTTCAAGACCACCCGCGGCACAGGTTTTGAGCCCCGCAACCTAATAGGCCTCCATCCATGGTTGGAATGGCCGAACTGGGGTATGCCGTCGAGCAAGCCCTGCGCCATCGGCATCCTCCAGTAGTGTTCGTCGATGAAGCGCAACACTTGGCACGAATTGCTTCCGGCCGCCGGCTATCGGATCAATTGGATGTTATCAAGTCGATCGCCAATCGTACGGAGACCGTGCACGTGTTGCTGGGTACCTATGAGCTGCTTCCTTTTCGTAACCTGAGCGCCCAGTTAAGCCGCCGCAGCGTGGATCTGCACTTTGAGCGCTATCGGGCGGATTCTGCAGAAGACCTGCAAGTGTTTCGCAGCGTTCTCCTCACCTTCCAGAAACAGTTACCGTTTGCCAAGGCCGAGACGAAGCTGATGCCCATCTGGGACTTTCTCTACGAGCGCTCGGTCGGCTGTGTCGGAATTCTGAAAGAATGGCTGATACGGGCCTGTGTTCGTGCGATAAAACACGGCGCTGCCACACTCTCACGAGAACATCTGGAAGGAACGGCACTGTCCATTTCCCAGTGCGAGAAGATTCTTGCCGAGTCACGCGAAGGGGAAACGCGGCTCAACGATCATGAGGATGCGAGGATGCGGTTCCGGACGCTCTTGGGCATCGAATCGGAGACGCGCAGGAGCGGTGCGCCGGATGGAGTTGTACCTCGGCAGAAACGAAAGCGGGGAAGGCCGGGCCAGCGCTCTCCTCAAAGGGATCCGATCTCCCAGAAAGCGGTGGCGTATGCATGATGTCGGGTCTTTCAAGGGCTGGGCGCCGCCGCGTGACGACATCGCCCCTCGTAGTTACCTGTATCGTCTCGCGCCGATCGGAGTTGGCACAGCGGCGGTTGAAAGCTTTACGGGGTATATTTCACGGCTGGCGACAGCTCACGCCGTCGAAACTGGCATCCTTATTAATCATGAATTGCGACCACGGATCCCCCGTACGAGGGGCTTTTGGGCCGGGCGAGTTTTCGAGAGATTGCCTACTTATTCTTTCTACATCGGCGCGCACACGCTGAACGGTGTGGGAACTCGTGCAGGGCTCTGGGTTTCTCGCCTCCAGCAATTGACCTGCGTCGAACGGCTCAACCTTTTGACGGTATTGCCATGGGCCGGAACGATTTCTTGCGTTCACCTCCTAGGCACCAACCGGGCGTGGTGTCCTTACTGCTATGGAGACGAAAACTCCTCACGCCAGTCCGTGTACGAACGCCTGCTGTGGGTATTCCAAGCGGTTACCGTCTGCCCCATTCATCGCCTGTCCCTCGAATCGATCTGCCCTTTCTGTGACCGAAGGCAGCATGTGCTGGCGCCCAGGTCTCGGCCCGCTTACTGTTCGGAATGTGGTCGCTGGCTAGGGCGGACGGGTGGGGTGGCCGCCGTCGATTCAGACCTGGCGGACCAGCTACGGGTCGCAGAAACCATAGGCGCGTTGTTAGCGGCGAGTCCTGAACTTCCCGCCGACTTTGGGCTTGATCAACTCCGGGAGAATGTCCGTTCCATTGTCCGGGATGCCGGTGGTCACCGGCGATTTCGTGCTGAAATTGGTCACCCCCATGTCCGAGACTGGACTCGACACACGATCATTCCTCGCCTGAGTTCCCTACTTAAACTTTCTCACAGCCAGAACATGTCCTTGGTTCGCTTGTTGACCGAGAGAATCGGCAGTGGAAATCGGCCGGCTCGGAAGATTGCGGGGAAAGCCCATTACCGAGTTGCGGGTACTGTTGTGGAGGCAGCGTTACAAGCCGCTCTCCAAGAACCAATGCCAGCGTCGTTATTGGAGATCGCGAACCAGTTGGGATATCGGTCGGTCGTTTCGCTCCGGTTCCGATATCCAACACTTTGCAGCGAAATTGCAGGCAGAAGACGAACTGTCGTGAGGCCCTACCATTCTCATCCCACCAAGGCTCCGGTGCCCAAGGACCGGATTGAAGCGGCTCTTGTTACTGAACTTGCCAAGCCGGGTTACACAGACCTTCGCGCCGTGGCTGCATCTGTTGGGCTCATCAGCTCACGGCGCTTTTATAAAGGCTTTCACGATCTTCGTGCGGCGATCATCGCCAAGAACGCAGCGATCAGGAGACGGCGGGTAGTGGCGGCCGAGGCCGCCTTATCGAAAGCCATCGCCGCCGCGTTGACAGCTGCGCTAAATGAGCAGCCCGTCCCTACCGTTGCCGACGTAGCCCGGCGGCTGGGGTACGTGACCGTGAAACCGCTGACATCACGGTTTGGGGAACTTTCGATGGCGTTGCGAGCCCGCAGGCGACGCGTCCCGCCGCAAAAGAAGTTCGGCCATCGAGTAAGTGAGCGTGTTCGTCGTGAGTTTACTGAGGCGTTGGGAGAATTTCCTCCGCCATCGTGCTCTGAAGTCGTCAGAAGGCTTGCCGGTCACCGGACCCAGATCCGCGAAGACTTCCCTGATCTCTGGCGTGCTCTTCGCGAGCGCTATTGGCAGCACGCGCGCCAAGTTCACCGTGCGCAACGGGAGGCCTTCGCAGCCGAGGTTTATCGGGCCGTCATGGAACTGCATCGCCAAGGCGTTTATCCGACTTTCCGGTTGGTGCTCGCAGCCATTCCGGAGCCGCGGTTCCGTTCCTGGGAGATCGTTGCCGAAACCATCCGCCTCGCCCGTCGCGAGCTCTCAATCGGACCCTATGGTGCTATCGCCTCGAAACGTGCTCCCGCTCCGCTGTACACGATCGCGCCATATTCACACTCGGTGAGACCCTAGATGGTGTCAATCAGCGGCGGTGTCGCTTGTGAGTCGGGAGTCGCCCGCTAGAAATCGGTGACGCGGCATCAGTAAGCGTCCATCTGAGGGCGTGTCTTGTCTGACAATCGTTTTTCGGGATGACCGGCGCTAGGGACATTATGTGAGTTTGCGCGAAGCTTGCCTGCCTTCGCCGGAGGCTCAATTCGAACTGACGAGTCAATCCTCGGGTGCTAACGGGGCGAGAATTCAAGCGGAGCCCCCTCGTGAACATTGGGGACTTGAGCTGCGGGCTCTCGGCGAGAGATCGCTAATCGAATCGGAGCGCCACCATGGGATCTACTTGCGAGGCACGGCGGGCGGGTAGGTAGCCGGAGATGAGGCCGACGAGGAGCAGGGCGGCGACGGAGGCGATGAGGGTGATGGTGTCTGTGCCTTGAATCCCAAAGAGCATGTTGGTGACGAGGCGGGAGCTGGCGAGGGTGACAGGGACGCCGATGACCACGCCGATGGCGATGAGGAGGATGATCTCGCGCATGATGAGCCAGCTGACGTTGGAGCGTTCGGCGCCGAGGGCCATGCGGATGGCGATCTCGTTGGTGCGGCGGGAGACCAAGTAGGACATCAAACCGTAGATGCCGATGCAGGAGAGGAAGACGGCGAGCAGGCCGAAGAAGGTGGAGAGCTGAGCGACGGTGCGTTGCTGGGTGATGGAACCGGCGACCTGTTCATCGAGTGAGGAGACGCGGGTGATGGGGAGGGCGCGGTCGATGGAGTGGATGGCGTTCTGGACGGCGGGGGAAACGATGGCGGGGTCGCCGCTATATCGGACTACGAGGTCCTGGAGATATCGCGGGCGCTGGGCGTAGGGCAGGTAGTCGGTATCGATGCGGCCTTCGCTGAGTCCCTGGAACTTTACGTCTTTGGCGATGCCGATGATTTCCATGTCGTACTGGGGTGCGTTTTGGTCAACGCCAATGGCGAAGTGGCGCCCGATGGGATTGGTGTTGGGGAAAAACGTTTTGGCGAAGCTCTCGCTGATGATGGTGACTTTTGGCGAGGTGGATGTGTCCTGCAGGCCGAAGGGGCGGCCGGCGATGAGTGGAACCTGCATGGCCTTGAAGTAATCGTTGCCGACAACATTCTGGTAGATGTTGTGAGAAAGGCTGGGATCAATGCCGGGGATGATGACGGAATTGTTCCAGGCGCCCTGATTGAAGGTGAACATGGCGAAGCTGGCGGAGGTGACGCCGTGGATGGCGGAGACGCGCTGCTCGATCTGCTGATAGAGGGTGGTGAGGCGGGGTTCAGAGTCCTTGTAGCCGATGGAACTGGGGTCGAGGTTGAGGACCAGGGTGTTTTCGCGGTTGAAGCCGGTATCGACATCGTTGAGGTTGATGAGGCTGTGGACGAAGAGGACGGCGCCGACGAGAAGGACGAGCGAGAAGGCGACCTGGGTGATTATGAGGCCTTTGGCGAGCGGAGTTCTTGCGGAGCTGCCGTTGGCGCTGCGGCCGTCTTTGAAAGATTCGGTGAGTTCGAGCTTGGTGGCGCGGAGAGCGGGGAGGGTTCCGAAGAGAAGAGCGGTGAATACGGTGACGGCGATGGTGAAGAGCAGGACGTCGGTGTGGATGGAGACATCGAGTGGAACGGTATCGGGACCGCCGGAGATCATGTGGAGGAGAATGCGGTCGGCGAGGCTTGCGAGGGCGATGCCGAGTGCGCCACCGGCGGTGGCGAGGAGAAGTGATTCGGTGAGGAGCTGGCGGATGAGACGGGAACGCTTTGCGCCGAGGGCCTGACGAACGGCGAATTCGCGGACGCGTGCGGTGGAGCGGGCGAGGAGAAGGTTGGCGATGTTGGCGCAGGCGATGAGGAGGACAATTCCGGTGAGCGAGATGAGGACTTTCAGAGGCTGGGAGTACTCGCTACGCAGGCCCGAGAGTCCTTTCTCCATGGGCGTGAGTGGGACTTGAGTTCTTTGGAGATCGGCGAGGTCTTGCTGGGTGACGTGCGCATTGCGATAGCTGAGCCATATCTGGTGGAAGACGAGATTGATGTTGGAAGTCGCCTGATCGAGCGAGACGTCGGGTTTGAGGCGGCCGAGGATGTAGAGCGATTCGTTGCGCTTGTCGGAGTAGCTGCCCCAGTTGGGTGGGACTGAAGCGATCATGGACATGGGGACCCAGATGTCGGGCTGCTGACCGACGGTGGTGCCGAAGAATTCCTGAGGGGCGACGCCGACGATGTCGAAGATGGTGTTGCCGAGTTTGAGTTGGCGTTTGAGGACTTGCGGGTCGCGGGAGAGACGGCCGGCCCACCAGGCGTAGCTGATGACGGCGACGGGGTGGTTGCCTTCGGTGCGGTCGTCATCGTCGGTGAGTGCGCGGCCCATGATGGCGTGGACGCCGAGGGTGGAGAAGTAGGTGCCGGAGACGAGCTGGACTTTCATCGGCTCAGTGTAGTCGCGGTTGTCGACGGTGCCGAAGACAGGGTTGGTCATGCTTAAGATGGAGGCCGTGTCGCTGAAGACAGCGTTGTACTTCTGCAGGTCGCGGTAAAAGGGATAGGAATAGAGCTCGGAGATTGCCCAGGCATCCGATTTGCCGCTCCAGGCACCGGTGCCGAGAAGGACGAGTTGCGAGGGCTGCTGGACGGGCAGGTTGCGGAGCAGGACTGCGTCGAGAAAGCTGAAGATGGCAGTGTTGGCGCCGATGCCGAGGCCGAGCGAGAGGAGGGCGACGGCAGTGAAGCCCGGGTTCTTGCGCAACATGCGAAAGGCGTACTGAATATCAGTCAGAAAACTCTCCAAGGACGGCCACTGCCAGACTTCGCGACTGCGCTCTTCGAGGAGGGCCACGTTGCCAAACTCGCGCCGGGCGGCCACGACCGCCTCCTCACGCGACATGCCGCCCTCCACCAGTTCGTCGATCTTCTCGGCAAGGTGCTCCTGAATCTCTTCGGAGAGATCGCCATACAGACGGCGGCGCGAAAACAGTCGCTTGACCCAATTCATGCCTCGCCTCCCACCAGCACTCGTGTAACACCGTCGAGCATCCGCTCAAAGTTCGCAACCTCGCGGTTCAAGTGCTTGATGCCTGTCGGTGTCAACCGATACAACCGCACGCGTCGATTCGTGGAAGAGATGCCCCACTCCGCCCTCACCAGACCGTCCTTGAGTAGACGCTGGAGGGCCGGGTAGAGCGAACCTTCCTCGATTTGAAGCAAGTCGTCAGACGTGCGCTTGATGTGTTGAACCAGGGCGTATCCGTGCATGGGCTGCCGTCTTAGCGTTCGTAGGATCATCATTTCGAGCGCACCCGGAAAGAGATCCCGCCGATCTGGTTTTTTCATGGACTAAACTCCCAAGCCTGTTTTGCATCAGGCATAGAGTAACACAGGGTTACGGGATTTGTCAACTGTGGGGATCATGGCGCTCCTTTTAGACAGCAGGCCTCGTTGGGTGTGACTACATAGTTTTTGACAGTGCTCCGCTGCACAGAAATCCGAGTCGTGCCTCTAATTTGTACTTCCGGCCAAACCATGCTTCAAACCCGTAAATGAGAATTTGGGGCAAGCAGAATCTAAAGGGCTTACGAGAGGTCAACGGCCAAATGATGGTTCAAAAATGGCCAATCGACGGTTCAAGTCACAAACTTCGCTGTATCGTTTGGTTTCTTGGGGGGACCGCAAACCCGGAGGGTGGCCGTCAGCAGACGACCAAAGCAGAAGCCCGCCGTGCCGCCAGCGCGCAGGGGCTTTCCCATCTCGCCGTGCCCGCGAGAAGAAGGGGCGCTAGAAAAGGAGTGTGACCGAGGGAATCAAGGTGGCTAGCTAACGGGAGAAGCCTCACGGCACGATCCGAGGGATCCACAGGATTATGCCGCAAGACATTATGTCACAACATTATGTCCGTGGACGACAAGGGCTTTTAATCTTAGATCGGATTATGTGGAATGCGTCAGCTCGCTTGGTGCATCAATAATGGCGCTGCCAATCGAAATCGGCGAAAAGAGCACGGATGACTTCGTTCTCGGTATCATTCAACAGGACCGGACAAAGCTGCTCGATCTCACCAGCCGAAATCCTCTGATAAGCTTCAAGCACTCAGAGCGCTCACGCAGCCACATCCGTGTTGTTGAGCAGATTCCCGAGAAGCTTTTCACCAAGCTGACCGCTGGCAAGGATTTGTCTTTCAAGCCCCTGCCTGACCCAGAACTGATTCCTCCAAGTGAAGAAGCCTCAATGTTCGTGGACCTACTCAGACGAACCAAAGCGGAGGATCGAGCTTACAAGGAAGCACTCAGCGAGCTGGGTCCGAATGCTTCCGCTCGCCAAAAACAGAGAATAGAGAGGGAAATTCGAAACCGAGTCCGGACAAAATTCGGACTCGCCGCCTTCCAGCCAACATGCGACCCCGTGAAGCGAGCGAGGGAGCTAGGTCTAAACCCCGACTACGAACTGCCGGCGCTCAGTAGCGAGGCGGCGCGGGGATATGGCGACTCAAGGATTCAAACGCTCTTTTTTGCAGACGACCTCGACCGCAAGCTGAGCGGGTTACGCAATGCGGCGTATGTCTTGGAAAAAGATGCCGGGTTCAACGCGTTGTTCTGCGCGTTCGGTTTTTTAGAATATTACGACTCCGAGCATAGTGAAGAAAAACGCGTCGCACCCCTTATTTTCGTCCCTGTTACCTTGGATCGTGTTCTCGCCGAGCAACGTTACTCGTACACTCTCAAGAGTCGGAACGAGGATGTTGAGATTAACGTCGCATTGCCGGAGCTACTCAAGAACATGGCAGTTAGTCTTCCGACATGGGAAGAGGATGAAAACGACGAGAATCCTCTCGGAACGTACCTAAGGCGTGTCGAGATGGCAATCGCCGGAAAGCGTGATTGGAAGCTGAGAAGGCACGTCACCATCGGCCTGTTTACGTTTTCGACCCTCGCCATGTACAAAGACCTCGATCCTCAGCGGTGGCCCAACGGGGCACCCATTGAGAAGCAGCCAGTTCTGCGTGCCTTGATAGCTGGTGCCGAGACAAGCGACGTAGAATACGCCGAAGACTACGAAATCGAGTCGCTCCAAGGGCCCGAGCCGCTGTTGATTACAGACGCAGATTCCTCTCAGCACAGCGCCGTCGTGGACGTTCTCAGAAGCAAAACGTCTCAGGTAATTCAAGGGCCACCCGGCACCGGCAAGTCGCAGACCATTACTAACATCATCGCAGCGGCGCTTAACGAAGGACTGTCGGTTTTATTCGTAGCCGAGAAGATGGCTGCCCTCGAAGTCGTGAAAAAACGCCTCGATGCGGCAGGACTCGAAGTGTTCTGCCTGGAATTGCATTCAAGCAAAACATCGAAAACAGCCGTCACCGATTCTCTCGCGAAGCGCCTGGACTACAGGAATCCTCTCCTGTCGTCGCATGTCGCAAGCCGGAGTAACGCAGAAGCGCTGCGGGCTGCGAGGGCGGACTTACTCCACTACGTAAAGCAGGTAAACCAGGATGCTGGCACGACTGGGCTCAAAATGTGCGACGTCCTCTTGGGCAGCGCCATGAGGGACGGCCTTAGAGCCGATTTGCCAGCAACAATTGTGGACGCGCGCCTAGGTAATCCATTGGCGATCACGCGACACGCGTACCGACAGATGCTCGACGCCGCCGCGACGCTGGAAACTCAAATCCAACCGCTCGCGGCCTTCGGCAGACTCGCGGATCATCCCTGGCGGGGAGTGCAGAACATCGAGATCACCGAACTGGACGAGAGCCGCCTCGTTGCGCTGATTTCTGATTGGAATAGCGCGATTCGCGACGTTTTCGACAGGAGTTCAAGCCTTGCACGGCTCGTGGGGTCGCCACTACCGGAGACGCCGATCTCCCTGGAGGAAATTTGCCGTCGACTCACTGATGTGAAGTTGCCCCCGGCATCACTAATTGGTGAGACCTATAAGGCGTGCTTGACACGGTCGAACCGAGCTTGCCTCCGCAGCGCGATTCAACTGTTTCAGGAGCTGGTCGATTCTGAATCAAGCCTGACCGGATTCACAGGCGATCTCGCCCTCGCCCGAAACGCGGGCAGCCACTCGTTGGACGGGGCTATCGCTGCGCTGGGCGAACTTGGCATCGGGCAGTTTACGGTCGGATCCCTGGCTGCGCTGGGGACAGAACAGCAGCAATTTGCTGGCCTAGTCGCCAATTTAGAGCCGCTATGCAGATTGCTTGTCCATGTTCTGGGCCTTCAAGCCCCAGACATTCCCTCGTTGCGTGCTGCTCTTGCTGCGTTGGAGTTACTCGCAAGGTTGCCGCGTCCGCTTTGAACTAGGCGGTCAGCACCGATTCTCGACGAGGCGAATCGCGCGGTACTGAGTCGAGCCTCCGTCCAAGCGTCAGGACTGATCCGACAACGTGCCCAACTCGAAGCCGAATTTGAACTCCAACTCCTGCCAACGTGTGGACAGTTACGGACTTACGGGGCTGATCTCCGGGCAGCAGGTTTTTTCACCTCGTTGCTGAGTTCACGGTGTCGTGAAGCGCGAAGGACTTTCCGCAGCATATATCGCAGCGGGCCTAAGAAGGGGCGACGCGAAATGGCTGATGGCTTGCTCCGTTGCGCCCAGTATCTCGCCGACGCTGAGGCCCTGGCTGCCGATCCAATATTGAAATCTGTCTGCGAGCCCCACTACTCGGGGGTTGAAACTCCTTTTGCGGAACTGGTGGAAGTTTCCACGTGGGGCACCGATGTGCGCCAGCGACTTGCTTCCTTTGGCGAGACCGGCCTCGTGGTTCGAGACTTTTTATTTGGCGCGACAGTTGATCAACTCGAGAAGCTGGGGGGAATTTCGGCACAGGTGAGTTTTGCCTCACTAACAACGGCCCTCTGTAGGTTTGCGGAAGGCGATGCCACGCCATGGAACGAGGTCGTGCAAACGGAACGCACCCGTTCAGACAACCTCGCTAAAATCTTGGACGTATTCAAACGGGCGTCTCTCCACCACGCGTGCAGCGAAACTGACGTTGTCGCCGCTCGCGATGCACTCGCCGGATCGGAGAAATGCGCAGCCAGCATCGAGTCAAATTCTATAGCCCTTTCCTTGGTCGGCGGGTCTGTTGATGCGTTGCGGCGCGGTGTTGATGCTTTAAGTTCGACACTGGATTTTGCCGAGTCTGTTGCGTCGATGACGCTGCCGGAGAGCTTCATTGAATGCTTGTTCGGTGACCCTCCTCGCATTACGGAGATTGAGTACGCCGCGAAAGACATACTGGAGGGGATTTTCGCGCTGCGGTTGCGCTCCGGCGAAGCGAACAAACTGGCCCAAATTGACCCGATGGTTTGGTGCGGTGCTGATTCGTTCGACAAAGTGCCGCTGCAGCAACTGCTGGCTCGAAATACACGCGCAGTGCACAACGTCTCCGCGTTGCGTGATTACCTCAATTTTCTGTTAGCCGAGGATGCAGCGTGCGACCACGGAATTGGTCCTGTTCTTGGGGTCTATTCCAATTCCGACGTTGACTATCGCAATCTTGTGCGAGCGGTCGAGTTCGTGTTTTTCAGGTCTGCGGCGGAAGCCGTTCTGAATAGTGATCCTAGACTCCGCCGACATTCTGGCGCGACTCATCAGGAACTCAGAAACCAGTTCCGCACCCTTGACCGCGAGTACCTGGAGGCATGTTGCAACGAGCTCGCCAGCAAATTGAGCCAGCGACAGTCTCCACGTGGAAACCCGTTTGGGCCAGTCGCCGATTTGACAGAGCTGGCACTCGTGAGGCGTGTCGCAGGCCAGACCCGGCCTCGAATTGCAGTGCGCGACCTCATGCTGCGGGCCGGCAAGGCAATACAGACGCTGAAACCCTGCTGGATGATGAGCCCCATGTCGGTGGCTCAGTACCTGGAACCGGGCAAGCTGTCCTTCGACCTTGTGATCATGGACGAAGCATCCCAAATACGACGGCAGGAAGCGCTGGGTGCAATTGCACGGGGCGGAAAGGCGGTTATCGTAGGAGACGAAATGCAATTACCGCCCACGCCATTCTTCCAGAAACTTTCGGAGGGAGAGATTGGCGACGATGACGACTTCGAGGAGACGAAGCAGGGCTCGGTATTGGAAGCGGCAGCCGGACGGTTCTACCCCTGTCGGCGACTGAAATGGCACTACCGCTCAGAGCACGGTTCATTGATCGCATTCTCGAACCATGAGTTCTATAACGACCAGCTAACAGTCTTTCCTTCCCCCTATTACGACCACCCGGAGTACGGTGTGTCACTTCAACAGACAAGCGGCATTTATGATTCCGGATTGAATGAAATTGAAGGAAAGGCAGTTGTGGCTGCGGCTGTCGAGTTCATGAAGAATTCTCCAAATCAATCTCTCGGCATCGTCGCGGTCAACGCAAA
Source organism: uncultured Acidobacteriota bacterium (assembly GCA_963722675.1). Lineage (GTDB taxonomy): Bacteria > Acidobacteriota > Terriglobia > UBA7540 > UBA7540 > CAVROP01. Next base: position 20,943 of record CAVROP010000018.1, on the reverse strand, counting down.
GCAGGCCGAATTCATCCGAGAACTGCTAGATCGGGAGTGCGCAAGCGACGAAACCGCAGCAGCATACGTTCAGAGATGGGAACTAACGCTCGAATCCGTTTTCGTAAAAAACCTGGAAAACGCTCAGGGCGACGAGCGTGACGTGATCTTCATCTCGATCGTTTACGGCAAGGATCGCAACGGGATGTTTTATCAGAGGTTTGGACCGATTAACGGAATCTACGGACATCGGCGCCTCAATGTGCTATTCACCCGCGCCAAGAAGAAAGTCACCGTGTTCACGTCCATGATCCCTGAGGAGATTGAGGAGGAAGGGAAGCAGTGGGGTGTGAAGGTCCTCAAAGGTTATTTGCAGTTTGCGCGTGACGGTTTTGTGGCAATTCCGGCGGCGCAAGGCGAGTGTGAAAGCGAGTTCGAGGAGTGGGTGCTACAGGTGCTTAAGGCGCACGGCTATCAAGGAGTACCTCAGGTGGGTGTCTGCGGGTATCGAATTGACATAGCCGTCCGACATCCGGCAAAATCAAGCGTCTATCTATGCGGCGTGGAATGCGATGGGGCGACGTACCACAGTGCGCGCTCCGTGCGCGAGCGCGACCGTCTCCGTCAGGAAATCCTTGAGAAATACGGGTGGAAGCTTTACCGGATTTGGTCAACGGACTGGTTCAGAAATCCTAGTCTACAAACCAAGCAGTTGTTAAAGTACCTGGAGCAACTGCACCCGCCAGTCGCCTGAGTTCCAGACTGAGAATTTGCTCGCCAATTGTGCGCGGAAGAAACCGTCCGCGTGACCCACCCAAAATCCCACTGCAATCCCCATCACAAGCGATTAGAACAACCCTGGGCAGTGCCCCTAGCGCACTCTCCGCTTTGACGTATAACCAAAAATAACCGGCCAAACTGTTTCTCAACGTTAAAGGCTTAAGAATCAAACAGTTTGGCCGGTTATTTTTGGTTTAACTGGTCCAATCTGTGCACGCGCCCTTAAGTCTAGCATTGCCATCAGGTTACGCCGGCGCGGGCATCACGATTGCCCAGTTAAACGGCCTACACGCGGATGTGGCGCCAGGTGGTTCCGGGCGGATGGCTACTCGGGCACAATCTAAAGGTTCCTTTGGACGTACAGTCGAAACCGCAGAATTGACCTCGCGGTAGTTATCATGAGCCGTTGGCCCACTTGGCTGGATGCAAGTCCCCTCGTCATCCCCTCGTAGGGGCACGCCATGGCGTGCCCGTACAATAGCCGCTGCGGGGTGACTCTTAGGGGAGCGGTTCGGGTTCAGGGGAAGGGTCAGGGTCCCATTTCCGAGGACGGGGGCGCCGGGCGGCGACATTTCGTCGTAGCCTATCTTTTTGGAGTCGTGCGGCTTGGCCCGGCGAGGCAACTCAGGCGCGTCCGGCGACGACGTTCGCATTTTTCGCTTGACAAAAGACCGGACCTGTGATAGCCTATTACGGTGGTTAGATTATCGACAAGTTGTCGCAGGCGATCACTGGACTGCGCCGAGGCCAACAGAACGCGCAAGCGTCCCGGCGCGGCGGGAAAGGCTGCGAACTACAAAAAATGAAAAATAGTGGGAACGAAGCTAAGAAGTCATTGAAAACAAAGGATCGCTGGCGCAATTTTAATGCCATTTGCGTGCAGATTGCGCGCTAATTGTGCACCTAAAGGCGCAAAAACTGCCCATTTTGCACAAAACGAAGCGAAACTGTCGAGTCGCGACCGGGGCTAAAAGTGACAAAACGTCGGCTACATCGGATTGCCGTTCATTGAAAAAGGGCGTTCAGGCTCTGTGTGTACGGCGCGCGGGCAATCCCTTGCTCGGTAATGATGGCGGTGATGTAGCGGTGGGGTGTTACGTCGAAAGCCGGGTGGCGCGCCGGGACGGAGGGAGGTGCGATCTCGATGCCGCCCAGATGGGTGACTTCGCTCGAGGCGCGCTCTTCGATTGGAATCGCCTCTCCGCTGGCCAGGCTGCGGTCGATCGTTGAAAGCGGAGCGGCAACGTAAAAGGGGACGCCGTTCTCATGGGCGAGCACGGCCACGCTGTACGTCCCGATCTTGTTCGCGGTGTCGCCATTCGCCGCGATGCGGTCCGCGCCCACGATCACGGCCTTAATCTGGCCCTGCTTCATGAAGTGCCCCGCCATGCTATCGGTGATGAGGGTTACGGGGATTCCGTCTTTGGCAAGTTCCCAGGCCGTGAGGCGCGCCCCCTGAAGAAAAGGCCGGGTTTCATCCGCGAAGACTTGGATATTCTTTCCTTGGGCGACGGCGGCGCGGATTACGCCCAAGGCCGTGCCGTAGCCGCCCGTGGCCAGAGCGCCCGCATTGCAATGGGTAAGGACCGTCCCCGACTCCGGAAGGAGGGCGGCGCCCTGCCGGCCCATCGCCTCGTTGATCGCAATGTCTTCAGCGAGGACGCGTTTCGCTTCTTCCTCGAGATTTATTCTGACCGCTTCCAGAGCCTGCGCGTCGGTGGTGTGGCAGGAGAGGGAAGCCTCGAACGCTCTGCGCATGCGGTCGATTGCCCAAAACAGATTGACGGCGGTGGGGCGGGTGCGGGAAAGCGTTTCCGCGATCCGCTCGAAATCCGCTCGCAAGGCAGGAAGGGTCCGGGCGCCGGAGTTCTTGATCCCCAGCGCCACTCCCATGGCTGCCGCCACGCCAATCGCCGGCGCGCCGCGAATGACCATGCTACGAATGGCTTCCGCCACTTCCTCGTAGTCGCGGCAGGTGCGATAGACCTCCGCGGCAGGCAGCCGCGTCTGGTCGATCATGCGCACGCCTTCGTCAGTCCACTCGATGGTTTTGAACATCGCTATGAAGTGCCGATCTCCGCTCTCATCAGGCCCTGGTCTGCGACCTTCTCGAGGCGGAAGCCCAGATTCTCGCACATCCGCCGGGTGGCGGAGTTCTCGACCAGGAATTCAGCCCTCAAGTGCTGGATCTTCTCCTGCTTCGCAACTGCCAGCAGACGCCGCACCAACTCCGCACCCAGCCCGCGCCGCTGGAACGCGTCGGCGACCAGGATGGCAAACTGCGCATCCTCGGTGCCGGAGATCTTGGCCATTCTGCCCACCGCCATGATTTCGGGCTGTCCTGAGTAAGGATCTTCGTGCTCGGCCACCAGGGCCATTTCGCGGTCGTAGTCATTAAAGCAGATGCGAATCAGCCGCTCGTGCGTGACGCGCTCGCTGAGCGCAATCACCTGCGTGTAGCGCATCATCACGCTGCGCTCGGAGAGCATGTTATGGAACTTGACCATGAGCGGCTCGTCTTCCGGACGGATGGGACGAATGTTGACTGTCGCCCCGTCTTTCATGGTGAAGGGTGCGACGTATTGCGTCGGGTAGGGCCGTATGGCGAGCTTGGGGAGTTTGTCTTCTGTGACCTCAGGTCCGTGCAGCACGACGCGCGCATCCAACGCCACCAACCTCTCCGCAGAAGCCACCAGAGGATTGATATCAATCTCCTTGATCCACCGCTGCTCCACCACCAGGTAGCTGAACTGAACCATCAGCTTTTCCAGAGCCTCCAGATCGACCGGCTTGCGTCCGCGCACGCCCTTGAGAGCTTTGCAAATACGCGTCTGTTCCATCAAGCGGCGGGCCAGGGTGGTGTTCAGGGGAGGAAGCGCCAAGGCGCTGTCTTTGAAGACCTCCACCAACTGCCCCCCGGTTCCAAACAGCAGCACCGGGCCAAACTGCGAATCCAGGCTGCTTCCGATGATCAATTCGTAGCCCTCCAGCCGCACCATGGGCTGGACCGCCACGCCCTGGAAGTGGCCAGCGCCCACTTTCTCCGCCACCGCGGACTGGATCTTCGTGAAGGCACTGCGTACCGCTTGAGGGTCAGAAAGGTTCAGGCGCACGCCGCCCACGTCGGTCTTATGAGTAATGGTCTCCGAGTAGAGTTTGAGCACCACCGGGTATCCGAATTTCTCCGCGAGATCGACGGCCTCCTCGGCCGTGGCGGCCACCTCCGTCGGGACGGTGGGGATTCCGTAAGCGCTCAAGAGCCGCTTGGACTCGACTTCCGTGAGAATCGTCCGCCCGGACTTGCGAACCTCCTCGATGATTTTGGTGGCCGCCGCCGCGCCCGAGGCGGCGCCGTTAACCTCTCCCGGCAGCACGGGGGTCTGGTAAAGACCCTGGAGGTTGTAGCTGTACTGCCACATGTACTGGAAGATCTTTGCGGCGGTGTCAGGATAAGGGAAAGTGGGAATGCCGGCGCGATTCAGAATGTCAACCCCCGCTGACACCTCCGCACCGCCCATCCAACTGGCCAAGATGGGCTTGCCTTGCAGCTTGGCATAAGGTTTGAGCTGCTCGGCGATGCGCGTGGGGTCGGTCATCGACTGCGGAGTGAGAACCGCGAGGAGGCCGTCCGTGTTGGGATCTTGCGCGACAAGGTTCGACCGCCTTGGCATAACGCTCGGGGGTGGCGTCCCCGAGGATGTCGATGGGATTGTTATGGCTCCACTCTTTGGGGAGAATGCCGTTCAGAGACTCCATGGTCTTCGGATCCAGTTCCGCCAGTTCGCCTCCCACCGCGATCAGCGTATCCGTGGCGATCACTCCAGGCCCTCCCGCGTTAGTCAGGATGGCCAAGCTTGGGCCCGTGGGGCGAGGCTGCTTGCCCAGCACATCGGCCATGTGGAACAGGTCCCCGATACTCTGGACTCGCAATACGCCCGTGCGCCGGAAAGCTGCATCCAGCACTTCATCGCTGCCGGCCAGCGAGCCGGTGTGCGAGGCGGCGGCCTTAGCGGCGGCCGCGCTGCGGCCCGCCTTAATCACAATGATGGGTTTGGCAAGACCTACCTGGCGCGCCGCAGATAGAAACGCGCGCGCGTCGCCGATGCTTTCCATGTAGATGATGATGCTCCGCGTGCGGGGATCGTCGCCGAGATAATCAATCAGGTCGCCCCAGCCAACATCGGCCATCGAACCGATGGAACTAAATACGCTGAATCCGACCAATTCGCGAAAGCTCCAGTCCAGAACTGCCGTACAAAGCGCACCGCTCTGGCTGAGAAAGCCAATGCTTCCCGGGCGAGCCATTCCACTGGCAAAGGTCGCATTGAGGCCTGTGTTAGGACTCATAATGCCCAAACAATTGGGTCCGACGATGCGGATGTCGGCCGCACGAGCTTTGGCCACAATCTCGCCTTCCAGTCGCGCTCCATCCGGGCCGAGTTCCTTGAACCCGGCGGAGATAATGATGGCGCCTTTCACACCTGCGGCGGCACAATCGTCCATGACCCTCGACACGGTGGAGGCGGGAGTGACGATCACCGCCAAGTCCACCTGCTCAGGCACGTCGAGCAAATTGGGGTAGGCTTTCACGCCCAGAACCTGGGCTCGCTTGGGATTTACCGGGAAAACGGTTCCGCCGAAAGGATTGCTGATCAAGTTCCAAAACGTGGTGCGCCCGACGCTGCCGGGATTCTCCGTGGCCCCGATCACCGCAACCGCTTCCGGTGCAAAGAAAACATCCAGCGGGTGCTTGTGACGATGCAAGATGTCGTGGGCATATTCTAACTTAGGCATAGCAGTTGGCTTCATGAGGCAAATCTCCTTGGGGACCAAGTGACATGAATACGGGATAAAGACGTGCCGAATATGATACCCGGAAGGGCCACAGAATTCAACCGGACTGCGATTGACAATAACGTGCAACTGGTGGTCTCATATTCTAAGGGTTGAAGTTCCACATTCACAGCTTGGAAGCGTCGGCAACAATTCCTGGAAGGGAGAACAGGAGCTATGGGCGTTCGCACCAGCATCGACCTGAGGCTCGATCCGTCCGCTGCCTTTGACGCCTTGGTTGGAGAACTATCGACGGCGCTGTTGGATCTCGGAATGCAATTTGAGCCAGGAGCCCATGGCCGCGTCATGGAGGGCGCGATAGAAGTGGGGCGCGTAACCAGTTGGCTCCCGCCGGAGAAGATCGCACTGGAATGGCGTGGCGCTGCCTGGCAACCGGGGGAAGTAACGGCGGTTGAGCTGCGATTCGAGCCTGTCGGGAATGGCACTCGTGTGACGCTGGAACAGCCGGAGTTGAGCACCGCCTTGGGAGAACAAGCGGACGAAATCGCAGGCTGGTTTGCCGGCGCGGTTGCGGCCCCGCTGCTCCATTCGTTAGCGCCTCGGCGATTGGGCGACTGGATCACCGATCGCAGAGCCCGTCGCCCCTCAGGCCCGCAGTCCCGGGCAACCTACCGCGACCCGCTCTATCACCGTCCGAACTTCAAGGTCATTCTGAACGTACTTGGCCTGACGAAGAACGACTACCTGCTCGAGGTCGGCTGCGGAGGAGGGGCGTTCCTCGCGGATGCACTGAAGAGCGGCTGTAAAGCGGCGGCCATCGATCACAGTTCAGAGATGGTAAGCGTGGCCAGCGAAGTCAACCGCGAAGCGATAAACCAAAACAGGCTCGAGATTCGCCAGGGGAACGCCGGCTTGCTGCCATTCCCCGACGACACGTTCACCTGCGCGGTTATGACCGGGGTTTTTGGCTTTATCCAGGAGCCGCTCAAGGCGCTTTCCGAGGTCCAGCGAAAGCTCACGAAGGGTGGGCGCTTTGTGCTCTTTACCGGAGCAAAAGAGTTACGCGGAACACCCGCGGCCCCCGAGCCTGTGGCCTCCCGCCTGTTTTTCTACGAGGACCAGGAACTGGAAGAACTCGCGCGCCAGGCGGGGTTTGCTGAGGCGAAAGTGGAACGACCTGATTTCGAGCAGGCCGCGCGTGAGGTGGGAATCCCGGAGGAAGCCCTGGAGCTTTTCAAGGCAAAGAGCGGCGGCCAGCTACTGGTGGCGCGCAAGTGAAGGTGAGCAATCCTTGCACCTGTCCGCTGTCTCAGTGGAACGCTAAACCTGAAACTCGCGCCTTACCTTTTCTGACTTCTCAGCCACTGACCGCGCCAACTCCTCTTTATAGGCGGCGAGCTTTTGGGCGAGTTCTGCGTCCGACGTGGCAATGATCTCGATGGCGTAAATGGCGGCGTTGATGGCGCCGGGCTTGCCGATGGCTGTGCATGCGACCGGGACTCCGCCCGGCATCTGTACGGTCGAGAGGAGCGCGTCAAGTCCGGCGAGCGTGGTGGTGGCCATCGGGACCCCGATCACCGGCAGCGTCGTCTCCGCTGCAATCACGCCGGCCAGATGGGACGCTCCCCCTGCCCCTACAACGATCACCTTGAGGCCGCGCTGGATGGCCGTCCGGGCATACTCCGAAGTGCGCACGGGCGAACGGTGTGCAGAAGTGATTTCGATCTCGAACGGCACGCCGAACTTCTTCAACATCCGCGCGGTTTCCGTCATGATGGGCAGGTCTGTGTCGCTGCCCATGACAATGCCCACTAAGGGATTTTCACCCATCCAAATCCTCCCTCTTCGATTGTTGATGTTGGCTTGACAGCCCCGGGTTACCCGGCCTGACGCGGGCTTGGCGCATCCCCCGCAGGTTCGTCCGCCGTGCCGGCTCGCCAGTCGCCGGAAAGTCGCTTCAAACCTTTTGCGCCGATATCGCGCCGAAAATGCATTCCCTCAAAGTTGATTTTGCCCACCGCAGAGTAGGCGCAGGCGATGGCGCGCGGCAGGTCCTCGGCTGTCGCCGTCACACCCAACACCCGGCCGCCCGTGGAAAGCAAATGAAAATCCTGGAACTTCGTGCCCGCGTGAAACACCTTGACGCCGCCCCGAGTCTCAGCCGCATCGATTCCGGTGATGACTTTGCCCACTTCCGGCTTGCCCGGATAGCCTCTCGACGCAAGCACCACGCATACCGAAGGATTCGGGCTCCAGTGCGGTTCAAGCGTCGCAAGGCGATCTTCGCTCAGCGCCACTAGCAATTCCGCTAGGTCAGAGCGGAGGCGCATGACGATGGGCTGAGCCTCGGGGTCGCCCATACGTACATTGTATTCGAGAACCTGGGGACCTTGCGAGGTCAACATTAAGCCACAATAAAGAAATCCGTGGTACGGCGTGCCTTCCACCGCCATCCCCACCAGCGTAGGAGCAACGATGGTCCGAATGATTTCAGCACGCAGAGGTTCATCCAGAATCGAATCCTCGCTGTAAGCGCCCATACCGCCCGTGTTCGGGCCCTGGTCGTCGTCAAAGACAGCCTTGTGATCCTGGGTGGGGACTAAAGGCAGGATAGCGCGCCCATCCGTCAGCACGATGAAGGAGAGTTCTTCCCCCCTCAGCGCTTCTTCCAGGATGACCTTCTCGCCCGCCGAGCCCAAAGTCCGCTGGCGCATGAACTCATCCAGAGTTTTTTCGGCTTCTTCCCGAGTGTGGGCGATAACGACACCCTTCCCCGCTGCCAATCCATCCGCCTTGATGACGACCGGCAAGCCAAACTCCGACAGCGCCTTGACGGCCTGGTCGAAACTCTCCGCCACCTTGAATGCCGCGGTGGGTATCGAATGCCGTTGCATGAACTGTTTAGAAAAGATCTTGCTCCCCTCGAGCCGAGCCGCGGCGCGGGTAGGGCCAATAATCACCCTGCCTGCCCGCTTGAACTCATCCACTACGCCTGCCACCAACGGCGCTTCCGGCCCCACTACCGTAACGTCCGCCTTAAGCTCGTTCGCCAACTCGAGAATCTGCGCCGGATTCGAGACATCCACGGGCCGGCATTCCGCTTCCTGTGCAATGCCGGCGTTGCCCGGCGCGCAGTAGATCTCCTCCATGAGTCCACTCTCGCGCAACTTCCAGGTCAGCGCGTGCTCTCGTGCTCCGGATCCAATCACCAGTATCTTCATAGAGTGGCGGTACACTAGCGGGAAGTTCGGTTTTTGTCAATCACAGAAATAACCCATGCCTCTCTGATGCCGAAAAACGCCACGATGGCTAAACTCAGGCGGCCGGTTGTTTTGAATTCGGAGGCTTCAGTCAAGGTGTATAATGCGCTCATGGGCGTCGAAGTCATTCCCAAGATCACTTTCGAAGAATTCCGCCAATTCCCTGTCGATGGGAAGCGCTACGAACTCGTGCGCGGAGAGGTACACATGACGCCAGCTCCTGCAACGCGACATCAGGCCATCGTCCAGAACCTCGCCATGAGTCTGGGACCTCATGTCATTAAGAATAATCTAGGCGAGGTATACACCGCCCCTCTGGATGTGCGGCTGGGCAGAGATACGGCGCTGCAACCGGATCTCATCTTCATCTCCAACGCGCGCGCCGGGATTATTCTCGAGAACTGGATCGAAGGTGCTCCCGACTTGGTTGTCGAAGTCTCATCGCCTTCCACTGCGACCTACGATCGCGCCACCAAACTGCCCATATACGCCGAGTCCGGTGTTTCTGAGTACTGGCTCGTCGACTCACAGGCCAAGACGGTCGAGGTTCTGAACCTTCAGGGCAAGAAGTATTTCGTTGAGGCTATCCTCGCCGGCGATCAAATCCTCACCTCCAATCTCGTCCCCGGCTGGCAACTGCCCTTGCACGACCTCTTCGACTTCCGCGGACGGTTCTAGGATGAGGCAAGCTAAGTTTTCGAGGAACAGAGCGCCGCGGCTTGACAGGGTGTCCAAATCAGAATGAATCTGATATTCGCATGGGACCGGAAAAAGGCGGCATCTAAATTTTTCCAGGCACAGTGTTTCCGTCGAGGAAGCACTTACAGTTTTCAGCGATCCCTTGGCGTGCATTTTTGACGACGAGGATCACTCAATCGAAGGACGCCGCGAAGTTATTATTGGTCATTCATCCCCAGGCCGATTGCTGGTCGTGTGCTGGTCGTGTGCTTTACGGCACGAGGTGAGTCAGTTAGAATGTTCAGTGCACGAACGGCAACACGAAGAGAGCGAAAGCATTATGAAGAAAACGTCGAGTAGTAAACGTCCCAAGCCAGACGAGATGCGCCGGGAGTATCGGTTTGATTATCGAAAGTCGCGCCCCAACCGCTTCGCAGCTCAGATGAAGCGCCGGGCAGTCGCCATCGTCCTCGATCCGGATTTGGCCTCGGTGTTCGGGTCTTCTGAGTCCGTCAATTCCTTACTGCGGTCAGTCATCAACGCCCTTCCCAAGGCCGCCAAGGGCTAGTGGCAGTCCGGAATTGTTAACGTCCTGCCACTGGTATTTCAGATGACTCCTCCCCCTTAGCACCTGCCACAGCATAGGCAAGAGAGCCGGTGCCACACCAACTCGCCAATTCGGGTTAAAATAGACGATTGACGCCAGGGCGCGGGCGGGAACATGTTGTCAGGCTTTACTGAAAAATACGATGTGGTGGTTGTGGGCGCGGGGCACGCCGGGTGCGAAGCTGCGATGGCGGCGGCGCGCATGGGGCTGAAGACGGCGTTGTACACGATCAATCTCGACCTGATTGCGCAGATGTCCTGCAACCCCGCGGTGGGCGGAATCGCCAAGGGCCACCTGGTGCGCGAAATCGACGCGCTAGGCGGGGTCATGGGCGAAGTGATCGACGCCGTCGGCATCCAGTTCCGCTTGCTCAACACCAGCCGCGGGCCCGCCGTCTGGTCGCCGCGCGCCCAGGCGGACAAGAAGCAATACCGCGCCCGTATGCGCCAAGTTCTCGAATCCGAGCCCAACCTGCGGATCAAGCAAGCTGAAGTCATAGACCTGGTGCTGGAGAATTCTGCGGGAGCGGCTCGCGAACCGACCCTACAGCCTAATGGCCTCCGCGCGCTGGGCATCAGGCTGCTGGACGGACGCCGGGTGGAAGCCGGCGCCGTGATCGTCACCACGGGCACCTTCCTGAATGGCCTCATCCACTGCGGCGAGAACAAGTACCCCGCGGGGCGTTCGGGCGAGCCCCCTTCGGTGATGCTGGGTGAGGCGCTGCGCCGGCTGGGCTTCCAAATCGGCCGGCTCAAGACCGGCACTCCGCCGCGCCTGGACGCGCGCACCATCGACTTTTCGAAGTTTCAAGTGCAGGCCGGCGACCCGGTTCCCACACCCTTCAGTTTTCGCACTCGGGCTATTACCCAACCACAGACCGTTTGCTGGATCGGCTACACCAACGCAGAAACGCACCGGATCATCCGCGAGAACGTGCACCGCGCTCCGCTCTATTCCGGTCAGATCAAGGGCATCGGGCCGCGCTACTGTCCCTCCATTGAAGACAAGATCGTCAAGTTCCCGGACAAGCCCCAACATCAGCTTTTCCTCGAGCCGGAGGGAATGGACACGAACGAGATTTACGTCAACGGCATGTCCACCTCGATGCCAATCGACGTCCAGTTGGCCATGGTGAAGTCCATACCAGGCCTCGAGGACGCCGAGATGATCCGCCCGGGCTACGCCATCGAATACGACATGGTGCAGCCCACGGAGCTTTACCCGTGGCTCGAGTGCAAGAAAATCCAGAACCTCTTCCTGGCAGGCCAGATCAACGGAACGACCGGTTACGAGGAAGCCGGGTGCCAGGGAATTATGGCGGGAATTAACGCCGGGCTGCGCGTCCAGGGCAAAGAGCCGATGATCATCGATCGCACGCAAGGCTACACCGGCATCCTCATCGACGACTTGGTGAGCAAGGGCGTTGACGAACCCTACCGCATGTTCACCTCGCGCGCCGAATTCCGGCTGCACCTGCGCATTGATAACGCCGACGAGCGCCTGATGCCGCTCGGCTTCCAAGCCGGCACCATCCGGCAGAGCGATTACCAGGCATTCCTGGAAAAGCAGGCGCGAATCTCCGCTGCCACGAAGTTCCTGCTCGAAACCCGCTTGAGCCCCGATTCGCCCCTGGGCCGCGAGATTTACTCCAGGCTCGGTCTCATGAATGGCAGACAATTTACAGCCCCCTCGCCGCTGACCGGCGCGCAACTCCTGAAGCGCTCCGAACTGAAAATCGACGACTTGATGGAATGGATCGGTGAGGGCCTGCGTGTGGTGAACATTGATGATGCCGCTCTCCCCCCTGGGGAGGGGGCGTCCGCAACCTCCCTGATGATAGCCCTCTCCCCCTTGGGGGAGAAGGGTGTCCCGATCTGATCGGGACGGGTGAGGGGGTCGGCCTTGACGGTGCACTCTCCCGCGAGGAAGCCCGCCGCATCGAGACCGATTTCAAGTACGAAGGCTATCTCCAACAGCAGGAGAAACAGATGGAGCGGATGAAGCGCGCCGAGTCGCGCCACATTCCGGATTGGTTCGATTACCGGAAGGTCTCCGGCCTCTCCCGAGAGGTGGTGGAAAAGCTCACGCGCGTCCGCCCACTCACTCTCGGCCAAGCCTCCCGCATTCCCGGCATCACTCCCGCCGCCGTGTCTCTGGTCAACTGCTATATCGAAATCTTCCAGCGCCGAGCGGCAGAACAAGCCTCGGTCTGATTCTCGAAATCCAACGGTAGCGTTACTCATTCGCATTAGGACTTGCATTCGCATCCTGGCACCGTTAATCTCGGAATGTGACCGTGCAAGCAATCAAGGCGGCGATTGAGGAACTCACCGAGTCGGAGCGTCGAGAACTGGCCGACTGGTTCGAGCAGCTCGAAGCAGAGTCTTGGGACGCCGAGATGGAGCAGGACTTTGCTCCCGGCGGCCGCGGGCATCACCTCCTTGAGAAAATCAATCAAGAAATCGATGACGGCAAGTTCACCCCCATGGAAAGGGGCTCCGGCTCCCAGCCAGAACAAAAGTGAAGTTCGCATCTCCAACCCACCGAACTGTTGTATAGTTTGAGTTCGACCCAGCATGAGTTCTGCATCTACCCCCGCACCCGGCCAGCTTCACGACAGGCGGTTTGCATTCACGGCCGCGGCCGTAGTGCTCTGCATCACGGCGTGCAAGCTGCTGGTGCATTTGTATGCCGGGCGGCACTATGGTTACTTCGTTGATGAACTCTACTACCTTGCTTGCAGCCGGCACCTCGATTGGGGTTACGTCGATCAGCCTCCGTTGATCGCGGTGATCACCTGGATGGTGCGCCGGCTGCTCGGCGACTCGCTCCCTGCGCTCCGCTTCCTTCCGGGCGTGGCGGGAGCCGCGGTGGTTGCGCTGACCGCCCTGATCGCTCGCGAACTGGGCGGGAAGCGCTTTGCGCAGGGGCTGGCTGCACTCGCAGTTCTGGTGGCGCCGGGTTTTCTGGCGTTGGACAGCTTGCTCACCATGAACGCCTTTGAGCCACTGTTCTGGCTGGGTTGCACCTATCTACTGATACGGATTATTAAAACAGGCAATACTACACTGTGGATCTGGTTCGGCATTTTGTCGGGGTTCGGTCTGAGAACAAGTACTCGATGCTGATTTTCGGCGCGGGCATCGTCTTGGGCTTACTGTTGACCGGCGAGCGCCGCAGGCTGGCGAGTCGCTGGCTATGGGTCGGCGGCGCGCTGGCTTTCCTGATCTTCCTGCCTAACCTCGTCTGGAACATTCACCGCCATTTCCCGTTTCTGGTGGCGCATGCCAGTATCCAGCGCAGCGGGCGCGATGTTCCTCTCAGCCCGCCGGCTTTCTTCGCACAGGAAATCCTGACGATGCTTCCACTGACGCTGCCCATCTGGCTCGCCGGCCTCTGGTTTTACTTCTTCTCGAAACCGGGGCGTCCATTTCGCGTCCTCGGTTGGGCTTGGGTATTCACGGCGGGTGTGATCGTAATGCTCAGCCCGCGCATCTATTACCTCTATCCCGCCTTTCCCGTCTTGTTTGCCGGCGGCAGCGTGATGTGGGAGACGTGGCTCGACCGTAGGCGATACCGCCGGCCGAAACTCGCTTACGCCGGCCTGATGGTCGTCCTCGGCGCCGTGTACGCGCCCCTCAGCGTTCCGCTGCTGTCGCCCGAGACCTACATTCGATACACCCGAGCGCTGCATCTCCAGCCGCCCCGGATCGAAACGCACCGCCTGGGTCCGCTGCCCCAACTCTATGCCGACCAGTTCGGTTGGGAAGAGATGACGGCCACGGTGGCGCGGGTTTACAACAGCCTGCCGCCGGAGGTTCGCACCAGGACTGCGATCTTCGGCCAGAATTATGGCCAGGCGGGCGCCATCGACCTCTTCGGTCCGAAATACGGGCTACCGCCCGCCATCAGCGCGCATATGAATTACTTCTTTTGGGGACCGCGCGACTACACCGGCGAGAGCATGATCGTCATGCAGGGGCAGCAGAAAGACCTGGAGCGCTATTACACCAGCGTCGAGAAGGTCGCCAGCGTCTATCACCCTTACTCCATGCCTTACGAACACTTCGATATCTACTACTGCCGCGGCCTCAAGTGGCCCCTCAAGGAAATCTGGCCGAAGGTGAGGAACTGGGACTGAATGTCACCGCTCCCTTCCCGCCGCCTTAGCGCTGGCCCTGAGCTGAGCGGCTTCCTCGCGAATCTCGGCCAGATCGCGTTTCATTTCCGCCCAACCGTACCAGTGCTGGTAGTCCGGATTCATGTGGAAGCTGCCGCACTCCAAGGAAGTAGCACGCCGCTCAATGGGCGCTGGCTCCACTCTTCAGCGCCATGCGCACGGTCCTCAGATCGAGAAACATCCGCTGCGGGCCACCCGGGGCGCCTCCCTCGAGCGCGACAAAGCCGTAGCGTGCATACCAGTCGAGCCGGTCGTGATACACGTCCGCGATAATACAGCGGCATCCGACGTCATCCGCGACCCGCAGGGCAATCTTGAACGCTTCGGAAATGAGGGCGTGTCCGAGCCCTCTCCCTGAAAATCGTCGATCCACTGCGAGACGCGCCAGCAGAATCAGGGGCAGGTCGTAATGCGGAAGGCCACGCACGTACTTCTTAGGGAAAGCGTCGCGGGGTATGCCCGCCGTGGCGAGAGTGAAGTATCCAAGCACGGTGCGCGGAGCTGCCTCGTCGGCCGCGACATACGTCACGCCGATAGAGCTTTTCTGGTGGTTCGCCCAGGCATGTCGTCGAAGATAATTATTGAGCGGCTCATCCCCACAGTCGAAAAGCTCGACTTGGTCCTGCTCTTCGAGACGGCGGATGAGTATGGCCATTCAGCCTCGCATGGCGCGAAGAAGGGTTTCCGTTGGATGGGCGGGTTCTCTCGAAGCAAGAGCGGCGAGGCTTTCAAGTTCCCGCGCCGTCCAAGAAATCTCGACACGCGGAAGCGCGAATTCCGGCGCGACGCGTTCGAGCCGGGGAAGCACGAGTTCCTTCCGCTCGCCCCTTTCAGTCTCGCTGAAGATTCGATGGCCACGTCTTCGTTCCCCTATCGCCCAGTGGAACAGGGCCACAGCGTCAGAGAGGAAATCCGTGTTGCTGTTAAGCTGCAACTCTTGCTTCAGGACGCGTACCAGCCGGTCCTCGGCAGGAGCCAAATCAGCCTGAAACTTGGACTTGCGTGATTTCTTGACGGCTTTGGGCACTCTGTTAGCTTGCCGCGTCTTTAAGGCCATACTCGCATCCCCCTTACTTCCCGATAACTCCGATTATACTCCATTTGAGGCGAAGTTTGGAGTCATTTTGCATCCAGGGCACAGCTTATTCCCCTGCTTCCGATTCCTGCTCCTCGATCACCTTGGCCGTCTCTTCCCACTCGCGCATCAGGCCGGCAAGCTCCTGGCGCCCTTGTTCGATCGACCTGGTCAAACGCACGGAATCCTCGGCGCTCCGGAAGTTCGCAAGTTCCTGCGCCTGGCCTTCGATCTCGGCCTCGAGGCGGGCCACCTGCTCTTCGATCTCGCGGCAGCGATCCTTCATTTGCTGCAAGCGGATGGGATTGAGCCGCTTCGATTTGAGGGCGGCGGCCTCCGGCGCCTTGGATATTGGGCCTGCATCGTGTGGTGGGTGCGAAGGGTTGCGCTCTCGCACCAAATCCTCGAGGCCTGTGAGGTCGAGACTGATTTCCTTTCCTTCTTTGCGCCACAAATAATCTTCATAATTGCCCGGATAGACATTCACCTCGCCCTCGGCGATCTCGAACACCCGCGTGGCGAGCTTGTCGATGAAGTAGCGGTCGTGGGAGACGAACACCACGGTGCCGGTGTAGCTTGCCAGGGCTTCGAGCAGCACGTCTTTGGCGCGCAGGTCGAGATGGTTGGTGGGCTCGTCGAGCAGCAGAAAGTTCGAGGGGCGCACCAGCATGCGCGCCAGCGCATAGCGATTGCGCTCGCCGCCCGAGAGCACTCCGATGCGCTTGAACACTTCGTCTTCGCTGAACAGGAAACAACCCAGGAGGCTGCGTAATTCGGTCTGGGTGCTGAGGGCCATGGGTGCGGCGCGCGCCAGGTCATCGAGCAGCCGCGCGTCGGCATCGAGCGCCTTATACTGGTCCTGGGCGAAGTAATCCACCTCGACTTGATGCCCTTGCTGGTACTCTCCCGCGCTGAGCGGCTCGAGGCCGGCCAGCAGCTTGAGCAAAGTCGATTTCCCCGCCCCGTTCACGCCCACCAGGGCCACTCGGTCGCCCCGCTGGATAGTGAAATTCACGCCCGCAAACACCTGCTTGGCCCCGTAGCTTTTGGCCACCTGCTTGAATTCCGCCACCATCCTGCCGCTGGCCTTGGGTTGGGGAAAGCGGAAGTGAATGGCTTTCTCCTCGGGCGGGACTTCGACGCGCTCCATGCGCTCGAGTTCTTTGATGCGGCTCTGCACTTGCTTGGCTTTGGTGGCCGTGTAGCGGAAGCGGTTGATGAAGACTTCGAGCTGCTCGACGCGCTCCTGTTGGTTCTTGTAAGCGGCTTCGATCTGGGCTCGCCGCGCCGTCTTCTCCGACAGGTACTTCTCGTAATTGCCGCTGTAGAAGTGGACCCGCCGGTTCCAGATCTCGACCATCTTTTCTACGGTTACGTCGAGGAAAAACCGGTCGTGCGAAACCAGCACGTAAGCGTGGGGATAGTCGTTCAGGTACTCCTCGAGCCAGTTGCGGGCTTCGAGGTCGAGGTGATTGGTGGGCTCGTCCAGGAGGAGCAGGTTGGGTTTTTCGAGTAACAGCTTAGCCAGGGCAATGCGCATTTGCCAGCCGCCGGAGAATTCCTCGCTGCGGCGGCGCCAATCCGATTCCGGGAATCCCAGGCCGGCAAGCACGCGCCCGGCCTGAGCCTCGAGCGAATAGCCGTCGCGCTGGCGGAACTCGGTGTCGAGAGCATGGAAGCGCTCGCTCACCCGCTGATATTCTTCGCCCTCGGGATCGAGTTCGGCCATCTTTTCCATCAGATCTTCCATCTCCTGCTCCATGGCCAGCAGGTCGCCGAACACCGTCATGCATTCGGCCAGCACGGTGCGTCCGGAAAGTGTCAGGCCGTCTTGCGGCAGGTAGCTCGAAGTGATCCCCTTAGCGAAGCTGACTTCGCCGTAATCGAGCGTATCGAGGCGCGCCAGCACCTTGAGCAGAGTGCTCTTACCCGTGCCGTTCGCTCCTACCAGGCCAACGCGCGCGCGTGGCGTGATGAGCCAATCGAGATTCTCAAACAACATTTTGGGGCCGAATCGCTTTCCGGCCGATGAAAGCTGGATCATGATGGCGCCTTACACACCATCAACAGTTTAACAAATTCGGGAAGCGTAGCGCGGGCGTCTCGCCCGCTGGGGCGCGAGGGCGGCAGCGGAGAGGTGGACGAAGTTTGCCCTCCTCTGCGGTTCTTCCCAAAAAAGCCGCAGGGGAAGCCGCGCTACGGCTACCTCTGCGCTGCTGATGCTATCTTAAAGTCATTACTTGAAAAATAGCTTGAGGGGTGTACACTCCCCGCGAACAGGAGTTAAGGATGTTCCAGGAGATCAAAGCCTCTCTCCGTCAACTCTATCGGGAAGACGAACGGCCCTGGCTGGTCGGCTTTAGCGGCGGCAAGAGCCTGCCCTGAGCGGCAGCGAAGGGACAGCACCATGCTGGCGTCGCTCATTTTCGACGCCGTACTGTCCATCCCCGCCGAGCAGCGCAAGAAGCCCATCTCAGTCCTTTGCACGGACACGCGCGTGGAGATTCCCGCCATTGCGGAAATGATCGAAGGCACGCTGGACCGCATGAGGAAGTGCTCCCAGCAGCACGACCTCAATATTGACGCCCACTTGCTCAAGCCGCTCCATGAAGAATCCTTTTGGGTCAATATCATTGGACGGGGCTACCCGCCGCCCAACCGCACTTTCCGCTGGTGCACGCAGCGGATGAAAATTGATCCGGTCAATGTCCTGGTGAAGCAGCGTGTTGGCCATTGGGGCGAGGCCATCCTGCACCTCGGAGCGCGCCGCGCCGAAAGCTCCACCCGCGCCCAAACCATGGCGGCGCGCCAAACGCGAAACGGATTGCGGCGGCATCCTGACTTGCCCCGCGTCTGGGTATCGAACCCCATTGAATTCCTCTCCACCGAGGAGGTCTGGGCCTACCTGCTCCAGAAACCCAACCCCTGGGGTGGAGACAATCGCCCCCTCTACAAGCTTTACGCCAGCGCCAGCAACGGTGAGTGCCCAATCCAAATCGACACCAGCACTCCCAGTTGTGGCAACAGCCGCTTCGGCTGCTGGACGTGTACTGTGGTTGATCGCGACAAGGCCAGCGAAGGATTGCTCGCCAGCGGCGACGAGCGCATGGAAAAACTGATCGAGTTCCGCGAGACGCTAATGTTCTACCGCGACCCCGCCAACGGCAAGCGTGACACCCGCCGTATGAACGGCAATCAGGGCCCCGGGCCACTCTTGATCTCCGCCCGTCGCGAACTCCTGTCCAAGTTGCTTGCTTTGCAGGAGGAAGTTCACTTACAGCTCATCAGTCCCGAGGAGCTCCTATTAATCCAGCAGATGTGGAAAGCCGCCCGCGACCCCGACGACGGGCGCGGCGTGGCCCGCATCGTCAACCGGCAGAAAGGTGTCATCATGAACGCCGACTTGAGCGAACTCAGCCGCTTACGTGAAATGGAAGATAAAATCGCCGCTGAGAAGGGCATTAACGTTGAAACGCTGCGGCGGATGGTCGCCAAGGTTGAAGAGTACAGCGAAAGCCATCTCGCCCACGGCCTCCCCGACGACTTGCTCAACATTCTCAAGGATGACTTGGAACGCTCGGCGGCGGCCTCGAGGAACTGAGACAACCCATGCCGATGTCTGTCATTCTGAGCGCAGCGAAGAATCCCGCTCTGGGTTCTGGAGGCCAGTGTCAATCATTCTCGGCCCTTCGCTGTCATCCTGAGCGTAGCGAAGGATCTCGCTCTGCGCCCTTGAGGCAAAACAAGCAAGGGGGCGTTCGGATGGCGTGAGCAACGGGGTCCCATGAAGACGTACTACGTCTACATCGTGGCCAGCAAGTCTCGCACGCTCTACACGGGCGTGACAGACAACCTCGAACGAAGGGTGCTCCAGCACCGGCGCAAACTCGTCCCCGGATTCACCGCACGCTACAACATCAACCGGCTGGTGTATTACGAAGTTTGCGGTGACGTCCTGGCCGCGATCAGCCGGGAAAAGCAGATCAAGGGCTGGATACGACTGAGGAAAGTCGCGCTCATCGAATCGGTGAACCGCGACTGGAAGGACTTGAGCGACGGATGGCCCAGCCAGTGAGCCAAGGACGCGGCTGGAGCAAGAAGACAGAGCAAGGCAGCAGAGCGAGATTCTTCGCTGCGCTCAGAATGACAGTTTGGGCGGGTCTGTCCTGGTGGAGCGAGCTACTCGCCGCACGGAGCGCCCCAATCCCCCGGGATTGTCATGCTGAGCGCAGCGAAGCATCTTGCACTGTTCTTCCGCCCCAGATTCAGGGCGAAATCCTTCGCGGAGTTTGCCCTGAGAGCGTGTGACTTTTTCGGCTACAGGGGCTAGTGAGGCTACTGAGCAATTCGGAACCCTGTCATCCTGAGCGCCAGCGAAGGATCTGAATTTGCCTTTGGGATCAACGCTATCGAACCAATACAGATCCTTCGCTGCGCTCAGAGCTTGTGACTTTTTTGGATTTTTTCCACAGATATTTTACGCCTAATGCAAAGTTTTCGCTTGCCAGTTCGTTAATAGATGATATGATGCCTACATGGGAAACGTTGATAACAATGATGATGCACAATTGAGGATGGAGGAGCTGTTGACGGGGCGGGAAGAAGTCCCCCCGGTCGAGGCGCAGGGCGAGGCAGGGGCGGCGCGGTGCCAGTCGCCGGTTCGGCTGCGGACCCCGGAGCGTCGGCAAATGGAGATGGTACCGCGCTGCCCGGATGATCTGGTATCGGCGCAGCATCCGGTACGGCAGATCGCGGCGGTGGTGGAGCATCTGGACGTGGCGGCGTTTTGCCAGCCCATCAAGGCGCGGGAAGGGGTGGCAGGGCGGGACGCGACGGACCCTAAGCTGTTGGTGGCACTGTGGTTGTACGCCTGTGTGCGAGGCATCGGTTCGGCGCACGAGTTGGCGCGGCAGTGCCAGGAGAACGTGGCCTTCTTGTGGCTGTTGGGGGGCGTGACGGTGAACCATCGCCTGCTGTCGGATTTCCGCAGCGATCACGGGGAAGCTTTGGACCAGCTCTTCACGCAGGTGATCGCCTGCTTGGTGGAGCAGGGGGTGGTGAAGGTGAGCCGCATCAGCCAGGATGGGGTGCGGGTGAGAGTGGGGGCGGGGGCGGGCAGCTTTCGGCGGGAAGAGAGGTTGCAGAGTTGCTGGCCGAGGCGCAGCGGCACGTGGAGGAACTGCGGAAGGAGTTGGACTCGCCGGGGGTGCGGCGAGGCTACGGCGCGCCAGCGGGCAGCGCGGCAGCGGGCGGCCGAGGAGAAGCAGAAGCGGTTGGAGCGCGCCATCGAACAGTTGGCGGAACTGAAGCAGCGGCAGGAGGAAGCGGCGCAGCGCGCCGGGCAGGGGGAGAGCGGAAAGAAGATTCGGGAGAAGCAGCCGCGCGTCAGCACCACGGATGCGGAAGCGCGGGTGATGAAGATGTCGAACGGGGGATTCAACCCGGCGGTGAATGTGCAGTTGGCGACCGACACCGGGAGCCAGGCGATTGTGGGGGTGGAGGTCAGCAACCAAGGTTCGGATGCGGGATTGAGCGCCCCGATGCGGGAGCAGGTGGAAGAACGGACGGCCGGCAAGGTGCAGGAGCACCT
>CAVROP010000017.1:0-63799 GCA_963722675.1 uncultured Acidobacteriota bacterium | reverse complement strand
CGAGATCAAAGCCGTGGAAGGCAACGGCGTGCGAGTGGATGGGCGCTTGGTCATCAGCGATCGGGCGCACCTGATTCTGCCGTATCATCGCGCGCACGAAGTCGCCGCGGAAGAGGCGCGAGGTGTGGGGAAGATCGGCACGACGGCCAAAGGGATCGGCCCCACTTACGAGGACAAGGCCGGCCGCCGCGGGCTGCGGGCCGGCGACCTTCGCCGTCCGGAGTTATTTCGACGCCGCTGCAGCGAGGTCGTCGCAGAGAAGAACCGCATTGCCTCCGCGTTGTTCGGAGGCACGGCGCTTGATCCGGTCGCGGTGGCTGACCAGTGCCTGCAAGCCGCGCCGCACATCGTCCCCTTTCTTGCCGATGTTTCTGCGTATTTGAATGCTGAGATGGATCGCGGTAAGCGGGTGCTCTTCGAGGGCGCGCAGGGAACGCTCCTGGATCTGGATCACGGTACATATCCTTTCGTGACTTCCTCGAGCGCTTCGGCGGGCGGCGCCTGCACGGGCACGGGTGTAGGACCGACGCGTATCCAGTCCGCGGTGGGCGTGTCGAAGGCTTATGCAACGCGGGTGGGGAGCGGCCCCTTTCCCACCGAGGCCAAAGGCCCCGAAGGGGAGAAGATTCGCGAACGCGGAGGCGAGTACGGCGCCGTCACCGGGCGGCCGCGGCGCTGCGGTTGGTTTGACGTGCCGGCGGCCCGCTATGTCGCCCGTTTGAATCACCTTCAGGCGCTCATCATCACCAAACTCGACATTCTGGATAACCTTGCCGAGATTCCCGTGGGCGTGGCGTACGAGTACGAGGGCAAGCGGATTACGGAATTCCCCGCAGACGTCGACATCCTGGAGAAGGTACAAGTCCAGTACAGCGTCTTGCCGGGCTGGCACGAATCAACTTTCGGCATCAAGGACTTTTCCAAGCTGCCGCAGAAAGCCAAGGAGTATTTGCGATTCCTATCCGCTCAGGCAGGCGTGGAGATCGCCATGGTCTCGACCGGCCCGGAACGTGACCAGGCTCTCTGGCTCGAAGACAGCCGATTTGCGGCCCTCCTCGCGCGTCCCTAGAGGTAAGAGCGGCAGTTGTGGCCGCCCGCTCCGGTCGGATCGCCCTCTTGCAGGCACCTTGCATGGTAGTTACCTACGAGCAGGCCCTATCTCTTGTCCACGACAGAATCCGCGCCGCCAATCGCGTGCCTGGGGCGGAGACCGTCCCCTTAGACCAGGCGCTCTGCCGGGTTTTGGCAGAGGACGTCGCCGCGGACCGCGACCTGCCCCCTTTTCATCGCTCCATTCGCGATGGCTATGCCGTGCGTGCTGCTGATCTCACCGCCCTGCCTGCCGTGCTTCGGTGCGTGGACGAAGTGCCTGCGGGCCGATCGTTTGAGGGCGAGGTGCGCCCCGGCCAATGCGTCTCGATCATGACTGGAGTTCCCGTGCCCGAGGGTGCGGACGCCGTGGTGATGGTTGAACACACCGTTTCGCGCGCCGGCAATGTCGAAATCCAGCGCAGCGTTCAGCCGCGGGAAAACATCGTGCTGCGCGGGAGTGAAGCGGCACAGGGTGCGCGAATCGTGGGGTGCGGCAGGCGCCTTCAAGCCGCGGAGATCGGCCTGCTGGCTTCGGTGGGCAAGGCAACAGTCGCCGTTTACCGAAAGCCCTGCGTGGCGATTCTACCTACGGGCGATGAAGTGGTGCCCATCGAGCAGCCGCCCCAATGGTTCCAAGTTCGGAACAGCAACGCCGCGGCACTGGCCGCCCAGATTAAATCCGCAGCCGGCGTGCCGCTGCAACTGGGTATCGCTTCTGATCGCCACGACCCCCTCAAAGAGATGATCGAACGAGGGCTGAACTCTGACTTGCTGCTGTTGAGCGGGGGCGTGTCGATGGGTAAGTTTGATCTGGTGGAAGAGGTCCTGGCGGAACTGGGAGCGGAATTCTATTTCCAGGGGACGGCGATCCGTCCCGGCAAGCCTTTGGTTTTTGGCCGGGTTCGCGGCCTTTTCTTCTTTGGCCTTCCCGGTAATCCGGTTTCCACTTTCGTCACCTTCGAGTTGTTTGTCCGCCCCGCGCTCGCGCTGTTAAGTGGAGCGGCTTTCGAGCCTCCGGTTTTTCTTCGCGCTCGCCTGGCAAAGCCCCGTCGCCAGAAATTGGGTCTGACCATGTTCATACCGGCTTGCGTTCAGATGCGGGCCCGCGAACCGGTTGTAGAGCCCGTCGGCTGGCAGGGTTCCGGGGACCTGGTGGGGGTCGCCGCGGCCAATTGTTTCTTGGTGATTCACCCCGACCAGACGGATTTGGCGGCCGGGGATTGGGTTGACATCATGCCGAAAACACAGTGACGAGTGATGAGTGACAAGTGACGAGCAGAAGTCAGAATTCAGGAGTCAGAATGCTCAGCTATCAGCCATCAGCTTTCAGCGACCCGCGGGAAGTTGCTTGCTGATAACTGAGAGCTGAAAGCGGATGGCTTCATTCCGATTCCTGCTGGAGTTGACAGCATGCGGAAGAAACTCACGCATTACGATTCCTCCGGCCGTGTCCGCATGGTGGATATTTCCGGCAAGCCTCCCACGCTGCGCCGGGCTTCCGCCAGTGCGCTGGTGAAAATGAACCCCCGCACGCTGCGAGCAGTGAAACGAAATCCCAAAGGAAATCCGCTTGAAGTCGCGCGCATTGCCGGCATTAGCGCCGCCAAGCGGACTGCGGAACTGATTCCCCTTTGTCATCCGCTCTGGTTAAGTCATATTGATGTGCAAGCAGGTTTCACCAGGAATGGCGTGGTCGTCTCCTCTTGGGTGAGCTCAACCGGCCCGACCGGAGTCGAGATGGAAGCGCTCACGGCGGTGGCTGTCGCGGCCCTTACGGTCTATGACATGTGCAAGGCCATCGACAAGGGAATCGAGATCACTGATGTCAGGCTCCTGGAAAAGAGCGGAGGAAAGAGCGGCGCGTATCGGGCCGGGTAGCTGTCAGCCGTCCGCTATCAGCTCTCGGTAGACAATTCTGAACGGCAAGCGCAGTGTTCAAGACTTAAGGTGAATAACGGTGGGTCATCCTGAGCGAAGCGTGCGTCATCCTGAGCGAAGCGAAGGATCTCCGTCGTTGCTCTCGGACAACTGCGGGGATGCTTCGCTGCGCTCAGCATGACAGAGGTGGGACGTTTCTGGTCGCTGAAAGCTGACGGCTGAAATCTGGAATCTGAAATCTGAAATCCCTTATGCCTTTCCGCGCCAAAATCCTTGTTCTCAGCGATGCTGCGGCGGGCGGCAGGCGTGAGGACCGCTCCGGTCCGGCGGTGCGCGAACTGCTGGAGAAGCGAGGCTGGCTGGTCAAGGCGCTCGATGTGCTGCCTGATGATGAGGGCCGCATTCAAACCGCGCTCGTGGCCTGGACGGAAGGAGACGATTGTGATGCCGTCTTCACGTCCGGCGGCACCGGGCTGGGGCCGCGCGACGTCACTCCGGAGGCAACGCAAGCGGTGGTTGAGAAGCAGGTTCCTGGCCTCGCCGAGCTGATGCGCGCCGAGGGGGTTAAGAAAACCCGCATGGCGGCTCTGGCGCGCGGGATTGTGGGAGTCCGCAAGGGTAAGCTGATCGTGAATCTGCCAGGCAGCCCACGCGGCGCCTGCGAATCGCTCGAAAGCATCATCGAGCTTTTGCCTCACGCCATCGACCTGCTGCGCGGCCATACCGAGCACCCGCAGTAGCGTTGAAGCGCCGGTCCTTGTTGCCGCACGCGCGCCGCGGACGTTGGCTCTGGGGAAGCATAGCGTTCTTCTTCGCCGTAGGACCGGTGCTCATCCTGCTCCACCTGGGCGACTGGTTGGAGTTGGCCACCGATGCGCCACGCTATTCCGGCGTGCCGAAGGGGGAGTTGTGGCTCTCACCGATTGGTTGGCCGATGGTGAAGTAGAAGGTTGCGCCCTTCCCGACCTCGGCTTCGGCCCATACCTGGCCGCCATGCTTGTGAATGATCTGCTGGACGGTAGCCAGGCCGATGCCGGTGCCTTTGAATTCCTCCTGCCGGTGGAGCCGCTGAAACACTCCGAAGAGCTTGTCGGCGTAGCGCATATCGAAGCCCACTCCGTTGTCGCGCACGTAGTAGACCCAGGAATCCGGGTCCAGTAACCGCAGCACCGGTTCTCGCCCCTGTGCCGCCTCACGGGTCCTCAGGGCCCCAATTTCGATTCGGACTTTCTCCTGTTTGCGAGAAAACTTAAGCGCGTTGGACAGCAAGTTTACGAACACCTGCCTCAGCAGCAGCGGATCGGCATCGCAGGAAGGCAAACTTGCCACAATGAACTCGGCGGCGCTCCCTTCCACGTCCGCCTGAAGGTCGTCCATGGACTGCCTCACGATCTCCGCGACCTCCACAGGCCTCCTCTTCAGCTCCTGGCGACCCAAGCGCGAAAGAGCCAGCAGGCCGTCAATCAGATTTCCCATATGGGACGCGCCGTCCCGAACGAAGTCGAGGTATCTCTGCGCCTGCGACGGAAGCTGGGACCGGTACTCCTCCAGCAGGATGCGGGAGAATCCGTCCAACGCCCTCAAAGGTGCGCGTAGATCATGGGAAACCGAATAGGAAAAAGACTCCAGCTCCTTGTTCGACGCTTCAAGCTGCGCTGTCCGCAACCGGACGCGCTGTTCCAACTCCTCGTTGAGCCTGCGGACTTCTTCCTCGGCCCGCTTGCGAATGGTGATGTCGCGCGCGGCCGCAAAGACACCGACCACTTCGCCGCCTGGGTCGCGATAAACTGAAGCGCTGTAAAGCACGGGCGTGGTGGAACCGTCCCGGTGCCGGACCTCAAGTTCGTAGTTCTGCACCAAGCCTTCCTTGAACACCTGTTGATAACCCAAGCGCGCTTTCTCCGGGTCAGTGAAGCAGTCGGAGAAGTCGGCCCCGATGAGTTCTTCGCGCAAACGGCCGGTGACCTTCTCGGCAGCACTGTTGACGTCGGTGATCTTCCCATGGGGCGAGATGGTCACCAGCGGATCGAGGCTGGCCTCCAGCAGGCTGCGGTTGTACGCGTTGGCCTTCTCGAGCCCTTCCTTGGCCCTTTTAGCCTCGGTGATGTCGAGGTCCATTTCGAGAATCATGGGCGTCCCATCCACGTCCGTAAACGGGAAGTCGTAGACGTCAATCACGCTACCCTCCGGAGTGCTGACTTCCCAATGGCGGGGCTGGCCAGTTTTGAGCACGTCGTAGGTTTGACAGAACTCGCACGGCGCCGTGTTTCCGAAACAGTAGTCGTAACAGCGGCGCCCCTGAGACTCGCCGAACCTCTCGCGAAAAGCCCGGTTGGCAAAGGCGACGTGATAATCCGGCGTCAGCAGGCAAATCATCGGCGGCAGTGTTTCCAGAACCGCGAAGAACCGTTGCCGCTCAGCCTTGACGGCCTCTTCCGCCTGTTGGCGCTCAGCGCGTGTGTGCAATACGTGAAAGCCAAAAGTGATGTCGTCCACTAGTTCTGTCAACAACTTCACTTCCGCCGCGTCAAAGGCCTCCGAAGCCGGGGAATAAACTGCCAGGACTGCCATGGTTTGATCATCCAGCGTCATCGGAAGTACGCAAGTTGAAGCGTACCCCCTTTGGACCGCATCTTCACGCCACAAGGAAAATTGCGGGTCTTCCATGATGTTGTTGCACACCGATGGTTGGCCGGTGCGGATAGCGACGCCGCCCGGTCCCTGCCCCCGTTCTGTATCAGCCCAGGTAAGTTTCACGGACGCCAAGTAACCTTCTTCAACTCCCGCACACGCCACCGGCCGCAAGGTCTTCTCCGCGTCGTGCTCGGCAAAGCCCATCCAGGCCATCCGATACCCGCCTTCTTCCACCAGAATCCGGCAAATCTCTTGAGGAAGCTGAGACTCATTCCGAGTACGCACCAGAGCTTGGTTGCTTGAACTGAGGATGCGCAGCGCCCGGTTAACTCGGCGCAACTCCGACTCGGCCTGCTTGCGTTGGGTGATGTCCTTGCCGAAAACCGATATCCCATATACGTCGCCGTTTCGTTTGAGGAGATTGACGGTCACGACCATGCTACCGGCAGTTGATGAGTCGTAGTCGATCGTGTAGGGGCCTTGCGCAAGCGCTCGCTGATAGATTCCACGCCAGCGCTCGGCCAGGTTCCGATCGGCAAATACATCTTCCGGCCGCATGCCAGCTTGGAGGCGAATTCCGCGCCGAAGCATATTGTCGCGGAGGCCGGAGTTGAAGGTAAGGAGACCAAAATGCTCGGAATCGACGGACCAAATCAAGTCAGACGTGCTATCAACAATCGAACTCATCAGAACTTGCGACTCGCGCAGGGCCTCCTCCGCCCGCGTGCGCTCAGTGATGTTCACAGAAACGCCGACCATGCCCGCGATATTCCCGTTGGCATCACGAAGGGGGGTAAACGAGTTCTCGAAGGTGGTGTCCCCGATCCCATGGCCCACGGCGCTGCACTCCACGCCCTCGAGGGCTCTTCGAATGCCGTGCACGGTATTCGTATCGAATGTGCCCGCCTCCTCGATGCTCTTGCCCAAGAAATCGCCAGGAGTGTGTCCCGAGGCTGTAATTTCCTTACCGGTGAAGACTGTGAAGACCCCACGAGCATCGGTGGCAAAGAGGATAATCGGGGCGTTGGAGGTTACGTTCTCGAGCAGAGCCGTGGACCGGGCAAGCTCTGCCGTTCGCTCAGCGACGCGCCGCTCGAGTTCCTGTTCGGCCATCTTCTGGTCATGAATGTCAGTCGCAGTGCCGATCCATTGGATCACTGCACCTTGGTCGTTTCGAAGTGGCACAGTGCGAGTCAAGTGCCAGCGGAACTCCCCATCGGCGCGGCGCAGCCGGTGCTCGATTTTATAAATCTGCCCGGTTGCGGTTGCCTGGCGCCAGGCGTCGAGTGTCGCCTCCCGGTCCTCCGGATGGATGATGGAAGTCCAGTTCCAGCCGCTAAGGTTGCTCAGGCTCGCGCCCGCGTACTCGAGCGCTCTCGGGCTGTAATAGTCGCGGGCGCCCGTAGCTTCGGCGCTCCACACAATCTGCGGCATGGCCTCGGAGAGCCCCCGGAACCGCTCCTCGCTCTCGCGCAGCGCGTCTTCGGCTCGCTTGCGCTCGGTGATGTCGAGAAAAGTCCCTACCGCCCCTCTCGGGAGTCCGCTCTCGTCCAGCAGTGGCACGACATTGCCCAGCACATTCACGGTGACGCCGTCCTCAAATACGAAGTCCATTTCGTGATCCCGGACCACTTTCCCGCTGGCGGCAGATTTCTGCATCGGCAACTCCGGCAGAGGAATCTCCTTTCCGCCCTTCATCGCCCGGAAGTTCACCGGTTTTTCGTCCTCCAGCCCGGACTTCGAGAGATTGCTGCCGCGAGGCCTTCGCAACAGATCGTAAGCCGCGCGATTGCCGCTCATCCAGCCACACTCGGTATCCTTCGCCACGAAAATGCCCACCGGCGCGGCTTCCATCAGGGCTTCAAATTCCGCCGCCCGCGCTCGCTCCCGGCTCTCGCTCTCTCGCAGGGCCTCTTCCGCCCGCATGCGGTCCGTAATATCGATGGCGTAGAGGTTGACGTAACTCCATTGCGGAATCGGGGAAAAGCTAAACAGATAGGTTCGGTCCGAGTACGTTTTCTCGATCTGGCGGGGGACTCCGTCCTTTAAGGCTGCCACGGCCGGCTCTGCGATATGGGCCGGAGCTTCGCCCGCAACCGGGCAACCCAGCGACCTCAGCAGTGCCTGGGCGGCAGGATTGGCGAAATCCACGAGGTGGCCATAGCCAAGGCGCATCACCGGGTTTGGATTCTCGCCCGGGAAGCGCGCCGCCAACTCCAAGCCCGTCTCCAGGCGTTTCTGCTCGCTCAGATGGATCTGCAAGGAATTATTGGCTTCTTCTAGCTGAGCCGTGCGCTCCCTCACGCGCTGTTCCAACTTTTCGTTGGTTTGGCGGAGTGCTTCCTCGGCCCCCTGGCGCTTTTCCAATGCTTCATTGAGGGCATTCAGCACGAAGAGCACCGGCACTACGGTCCCAAGCGTTGCCATCGCCACCGAACTCCAGTTGCCGAATGGCGCGCCGAAAAAGTAGTGCGGGAGGGCATACCCGCTCTGCTCCAGGACGGCCAACAGCAGCGAGCCACCCAAGCAGATCGCCGTCGTCACGCCTGCCGCAGAGGCGCCCAGCAGCCAGGCCGCCAGTATGGGCAGATTCACGTAGTGGACAAGCGCAGTGCTCTGGATTCCTCCGCCAAGAACAATGAACACACTGGCGGCCACCCAGGTTCCCGCTAAGAACACCAGGCTGGCCCGCCGCAATGAGCCGCGACGTAGGAGCGCCAGGGTGATCCCATAAATCAGGGTGAGGTAAAGGTTGGCAAGCGTGGAGCCCGCTTTCCTCGCTACGAACAACGGCACGATGACCGGGATATGAACGATCCAGATGTAAAGCAGCAGTCCGACGACCAAACCATGCAGAGTTCGGGCCCGCACTTCGCCCGCGAGAGGGCCGCGCAGTCGCAAGGCGTGGCCTAGTTGAAAAAGGGACGATTTGATTCGGTTTGGCATGGTTGCACCACTTTCAGGCTGATCTGAATCGGGCGCGAAAGACAAAACCTTGCAGGGGGCCGGCTTGCCGTACCCGGTTGGTCTTAATGACTATCGACGAACATGCGTATTCACCCATCTGGCTCCCATCACCCGGGCACGCGATCCCCCAGGCTGCACAGTCGGTGTGGCAGGAACTCTACCAGATACGCAAGCCTGTCTCAACCCCGGGTCTTACGGTTTCCTTTTCGCGGGGCGCTCCACAGGAATCGCGCCCATGATACACTCTCTGAGAGGTCTGGCAACGGACCACTTATCACTGACAACTGAAACTCGCCATGTTCTATGCCGCGGTCCTCATCCTGATTGTCCTCGTGCTTCTGACGGTAAGTGTGACGCGCATGGTAAAGCTCCAGAGCCATGCGGATTTCATGGTGGCGGACCGCAAGCTTTCGGCGGCGGTGCTGGTCTTCACTCTTCTATGCTCGTGGATCGGAGCGGGCAGCCTTTTCGGGGGCGCGGAGTTCGCTTATCGCAGAGGCTTGGCTTCCCTATGGCTGCCGGCGGGAGGCTGGGCCGGCTTGCTGCCGGTTTATTTCATTGCAGGGCGCGCGCGGGCCTTCGCACAGTACACTGTCCCTGATCTCTTGGAGGTCAGGTACAGTCCCATTGCGCGCGTTTTGGGCACGTTGTGCATTATTGTCTCCTACACCGCCATCGTCAGCTATCAGCCATCAGCATTCAGCGGTTTCAACTGACGACTGACAACTGACGACTGACAACTTCTGAGAGGGAACCATGGACCTCAACCTGATTCAATCGACGCTTCGCGAGAACGGCCTGGACGGTTGGTTGTTTTACGACCACCACCGTCGCGACCCCATTGCCTATCGCGTGCTGAAGATTAATCCGCCGATGTGTACGCGGCGGTGGTTCTACCTGATTCCGGCCGGGGGCGATCCCAGCAAGCTTGTTCATCGCGTGGAGCGGCACAACCTGGATGGTTTGCCCGGCCATGAGGTCGAGTACTCTACCTGGAAGGAACAGCACGAAGGGCTGAAGGAAATTCTGAATGGCAAGAAGCGTATTGCAATGCAGTATTCGCCTCTTAACAACATCCCGTACGTGGGCCTCGTGGATGCCGGAACGATTGAGCTGGTGAGGAGTTTAGGGGTGGAAGTGATCTCATCGGCTGACTTGGTGCAATTGTTTGAGGCGCGATGGTCCGAAGACGCTCTGGCGTCGCACCTCGACGCGGGCAAGGTGGTACACGCCGCGGTACGGGCGGGTTTCGCCGCGATCCGCGCTGCGGTGCGGTCCGGAAAGGGAATCAGTGAGTACGACGTGCAGCAAGAAATGCGGCGCGTCTTTGACGCGGGCGGCGTGATCACGGACGAAGGGCCCGTGGCGGCGGTCAACCGAAACTCCGCGAACCCTCACTATATGCCGGAGCGCGAGCGCTCGGCAGCGATTGGCGCTAATGATTTTGTGCTGCTGGACGTCTGGGGAAAGATGAACAGGCCTGGCGCGGTCTATTTCGATATCACCTGGACGGGTTTCGTAGGCGCGGAAATTCCGCGCCGCTTCGTTGATGTCTTCGAGATCGTGAAAGAAGCGCGGGATGCCGCCATTGACTTCGTGCAGGCTGCCATGACCAGCGGGCGGACCATTCACGGCTACGAAGTGGATGATGTGGCGCGCCAGGTTATCACGCGCTGCGGATACGGGCCCCACTTCGTGCATCGGACGGGGCACTCCATCGGCGAGGATGTCCACGCCAACGGAGCCAACATCGATAACTTCGAAACGCGCGACACACGGCCCATCATTCCCGGAATCTGTTTCTCCATCGAGCCCGGCATTTACCTCCAGGAGTTCGGTGTGCGCAGTGAGGTGAACGTGTTCGTGGAGCCAGTGCGCGCGCGCGTGACCGGCGAAATTCAAACGGCCATCGTTCCAATTCTAGGCTAGTACCTGCTGGCGAAAGTTCGCGTCATCCTGCGGAGTGCCGGGAAGGGCGGGGCTTTAGCCCCAGGCCTGGAAATGAACCTCTGCGTCGGGAAATTGCGGAGTGCCGGGAAGGGCGGGGCTTCAGCCCCGCCATGCAAAACGGCTTATCACCTGGGGCTTTAGCCCCTGAGGCAACACTGCTTCAGGGCCTAAAGGCCCAACTCGTGGGCTTCGCGCAGGCGGCGGGGGGGCTAAAGCCCCGCCCTTCCAAGGGTGGTAGGGGCGCCCGGGAATGTCGCGGACCATGTCCAATTCTTGTACCCGCCCCTTCAGGTGTGTTAACTTGTTTGTTTAGTAGTTCGCCAGTATCCCGCGCTTGGCGCGTGACTTAGAACTATGGCCGGAAAAGTTATCGCCGAAGATCGTGCCCCTGAAAAGGCCAAAGTCTCCCCGGGCCACCCACCGACCTTCACACTAGTGCGGCTGTGCGTCGCAGCCTGGCTGGTCCCGGGATTGGGCCACCTGCTGGTGGGAAGGCGGTGGCGGGCATTGATCATCTTCGCCTCGATCATGATCATGTTCGCGCTCGGTCTGGCGATGCAGGGGCAAATCTTCTCGGCCAGTTCCGCCTCTTATCTTGAAGTCCTGGGCCACTATGGCGAATTGTGCGTGGGCCTGGCGTTGCCCGCGGCGAGGTTCTTCGGCTACGGGGGCGGCGACCTGTTCTTCGTCAGTTCTGACTTTGGCACTGCCTATCTGGTGGCCGCAGGTATGCTCAACGCCCTTGCGGTTTTGGATTGCTTTGACATCGCCATGGGACGAAAAAAGTGACGAGTGACGAGTGACAAGTGACGAGCAAAGCAGAAAGCAGAATCTGATACCCGACACCTGACACCCGGCGGCTGTGTTTCGGCTCGTCACTTGTCACTCGGCGGCTGTATTCCGGCTCGTCACTTGTCACTCGTCACTTGTCACTGATCTAACGAGCCGGAGAATTGAAGTCGGCAGGCTGGGCGCAGCGGAGTTCACAGGTGCTCTCCCCCAGCGCATCTTTTGTTGCTCGTCACTCGTCACTGATCTTATGATCGCTTTGACACACTTTCCGGCTCTCGTTATATTCTCCTTCCTGGTCTCTGTAGTATTCGGAGTGTTGGCCAAGGATACGCCCCGCGAGCGGTTGGTTTACGGCGCGAAGGTTTTTGGCGCGTTCGTGGGCACCGCGGTAGTGCTGGGCTGGTTGATGTACTTCTTCCCCAGGTAGTTTTGGCCCGATGCAGAGCTACACACAGATTGCCTTTAACGGCGCCATGGCGCTGCTCATGGGGTTGTTGATCGGCGTCGAGCGAGAGCATGCCCACAAGGACCTTCCCTGGTTCGCGGGAATACGGACTTTCCCTCTTATCACCCTTTTCGGTTTTCTTTGCGCTCTGGCGGCACAGTCGGGAGAAAAGTGGATGCTGCCGGTGGGGCTGGCGGGCGTCAGCGCCGTCGCCGTGGCAGCCTATCTTGTGAGGTGCGAAGGGCCGAACAAGGGCGCCACCACAGAGTTCATGGCCTTGCTCGCGTACGTCTTTGGGGCGCTATCGGCCCTGGGTTACGTCGTCCCGGCGGCCATCTTCGCCGTCGTGGCAACGCTACTGCTGTCCGTCAAAGCCCCGCTGCACCATTTGGCCGAGGCCATCCAGGAAGATGAGATTTACGCCATCCTGAAGTTCGGGGTAGTCAGCGTCATCATTCTGCCTCTCCTTCCCAACCACGCGTTTGGGCCGTTCAGCGTGCTGAATCCCCGGCTCATCTGGTGGGTGGTGGTGCTGATCTCGGCGCTGAGCATGGTGGGTTACGTTCTGATGCGATTCCTGGGGGCGAGGCAGGGAATTGCCGTGACTGGCCTCCTGGGGGGCATCGCTTCGAGCACCGCGGCCACTTTCGGCCTTTCCAACCAGGCGCGCACAGAAGGGGAATCTCTTGCCAGGTATTTCGCGCTGGGCATCACCATCGCCTCCACGATTATGTTCATCCGCATGTATATCATTGCCGTGGTGGTCGATCATGGCCTCGCAAAGTCATTAGCTCTGCCTATGGCGGTTCCGTTCGTGTTGGGCTCCGGAATCGCCATCTATCTTTGGGAGCGAAGAACCAGTGAACGAGAGGCGGCGCTGCACGTGAAGAATCCCATGGACTTGTGGAGCGCCATCAAGTTTGCGCTGATCTTCGCCGTGGTAATGTTCGCCTCGAAGGCCGGCTACGAGTACTTCGGAACTTCCGGTATCTATGTGACCAGCGTTCTCGCGGGCTTGGTGAACCCCGACGCTTTTATCATCTCCGCCGCGCAACTCGCCTCCGTAAAAACTCTCGCACCTGGTACGGCCAACGCCGCTATTATTGCCTCCTGCGCCAGCAACACCCTCGCCAAAGGCGGAATCGCGGTGATGTCCGGCGGGCGCCCGCTCGGCCGGGTCATCATCCCCATCTTTACAGCTCTCACGCTTGCCTCAATCGCCGTCTGCTTTTGGGCGGCCCGGTAGAATCGACCTGCCATCGGGGAAATGCTCACCACGGAGGCACTGAGGCGCAGAGCCGGTAGCGCAGAGTCTCTGGTTTTGAGACTCTGCGGCCCTTTCTGGACGTTGCGCGACTCTGCGTCCCTTCATAGGCATTCGGGCGCATAATGCGGCGTCATGTCTCGAAAAAAATCACTACGGGGGACATCGGGCGTTTTATGTTGTAAAATCGGAGCTGGAGTACACGGCTATGACCATCGAGCTAAAACCGGAACATCAGCGCTTGATTGACCGGGCCATCCAATCCGGCGCGTACCACTACCCGGAGGAGGTCATCAGCGCCGCACTGGATATGCTGGCCGCAGACCTCCAGGTCGCAAACGTCCAACCCCGCCGATCCCGCCTGTGGGAATTACGCGAAGGCCTGAGCCTGGGCGACATCTCCATCCGCGAACTGATTGAGGAAGGGCGCGAGTGAGCGCCTTTATTCTGGACGCGTCCTACACGCTCGCCTGGTGCTTCCCGGACCGCGCCACTGCCAACACGGACGCTACTCTGAAGCGACTGGAAGCGCGCGAAGACATCGCCATCGTGCCGTGGGTGTGGCAGTTGGAAGTGGGCAACGCTCTCGGCAAGGCTGTCACCAGGGCCAAAGTGCCGTTGGCGCGCGCCCTCGACATCTGGGCTGAATTGCAACTCCTACCCATCCGGCACATGGCCGTCGGCGGCCTTCCGCAGCTTCTTGAGTTGGCCGTTAAATATGATTTATCCGTGTACGATTCCTGCTATCTCCAGGCCGCAGTTGATTCCCGTCTTCCGTTGGCGACGAGCGACAAGAAATTGATGGACGCAGCGGAAGCAAACCAAGTCGTGACGATGACGCCCTAAAGCCCTGAAAACCGGCTACCGCGGGTGCACACATCGCGCCAACAGGCGCGCGCCACGCGCGGTGGCCAGCGCACATCCCATCCTGCGCATTGACCGGATACTGCTGCCAGCCGATGCCCGGACACGGATTTAAACGAGAAGCCGCAGAGTCCCAACACCGGGGACTCTGCATTGCGATACCGTAGTTTCTTGTTTTTTTAGCAAGCTTTTTTCGGGCTTGTGCGCGACAGCCGTGTAAATAAAGGGTCTGGTCACATCGACATTCGATGCGGCCGACCGCTCTCGGCCCTGTTTGGTTGCGGCTGTGCCGCGCTGCGCTACCCGCTCAATTATTTCGCCTACAAATTCATTCAGATTCACCGGACCCTGCGAACCAGTTCGGCAATGGCTGCTGGGGTAACAGATCACCTTTGGAGTGTGGCTGATCTTGTGGCATTATGGGAAAGCGAAGAGCGACAGGGAGAAAGAGCGGTGGCGTGATACTCTTTTAGCGGGGGCCTAATGAGAACCGTAAAGAACGGGCGGAAGTGGTCTCGTGAAGTGGAATGCGAGAACTGCAAAGCCAAACTAAAGATCGAAGAAGGCGATATCAAGAGCGAAGCTGGTCTTCGCCGCGATAAGTCGGTTGATGGCAGTAACTACTTCTTTCGCTGCCAAGTGTGCGGCCACAAGAGGTACCTACTAATAGGCACCTCCCGACATGACAATAAGGACCTTGATGACATTCCTCTGTATGTTCTAAAGAAAGCTCCGAGCGACTATTAACAAGTTTTTTCAAAGTAGCCCACTACCGAACTGGCTGAAACACGTCAACCCTCCGGTCCCAAGTGTACAACACAACCACGAGTATTTTCAAAGCAACGCGCAGCATTGGGCGTCTACGCGTTTACGATTTGTGGAACCGGAGGGCACACGATGGCCGTCCGGTCCAGCTCTGCGCTTAGAATGACCGGACTGCGCTTCTGCCTCCCGACTTCTCGACCTCTGGACTCCTCGACGCCTTGCCTGATCGACATTTCGACCCTCTTCATATTTTTTACTTGACAAACTTCGGGGCCTGTGATAGCCTACCATGGTGGTTATGTTCTGGACACATTGTCGCAGGTGGGAGCCGGTTAGACATGCTGCTCAAGGTATGGCGGGAAGGTGCCGGCACTCGGGGAAAGAGAAACTGAAAATAAATAAAAAATGATACGATCGAAGCCAGTATGTTATTGAAAACAAAGGAAGGCGTTCGAAACGAAGCTAGGAAGTATCTGAAAACAACGCAGTTGTACGTTAACGAAGGGGGAGATGCCAAGAAGTACTTGAAAACAACTGAGATAGTCTCTTAGACTGCCGCGAATTATGCGCGTATTGCGCGCAGACTAGCGCAAATCGGACCCAGATGGAGCAAAAAACAGCGCATTTTGCGAAAACGAGCCGACGCTTTCGAGTGGAGAGGCAAGGACAAGAAGTCGGCTACGCAGGGTTCGGGTTTCTCCTGCCTGCCGGTAAAAAGATGTGCCGACTTGGGGTATGTAGCGGCGGGTTTACCCCGCCACATCTTCTTTGGTTTGCAACGTCCGGTGGCGGCGTAAAGCCGCCGCTACGCCTGCTACACGGAGAAGAACGTCAGGTAGGGTTCGCCCTTTGCTTCGCGCAGCAGCAGGAGCGCCAATTCGCGGGCGTGATAGTCGCCCCACAGGGAAGACTCTCCGCAGGGGCTGTGGCGGCCGGGCGGGATGTAGTCCCAGCCGCGCGGGCGGTGGTAGACGGAGTGCAGGATCAAGCCCTGGTGCTGTGGCTTACTCGAAAGGTAAGGCTCGTCAAAGAGCGTATTCGCAATGGTCAGGGCGGCCTGGCGATAGCCAACCGCCTGCTCGAGGTTTTCGTGGCGCCCTTGAAGATAATTCCCCAGGCGCCAGAGTCCCTGCGCGGCAATGGCGGCGGCGGAACTATCCACCGGCTCGAAGTCGTTGAACGGATCGCTTGACTTATTAGCCCAGTCAACTAGCTTACACAGTTGCGGCGCGCCGGTATCCCAGTAAGGGATGCCGTCCTGTGCGGTTTGCTCGAGGTAGTAATCGCAGGTGGCGCGCGCGGCGCGCAGCATCAGATTCTCCACCTTCTCGCGTCCCCCCAGCGGTTCCAATTCCTCCTCCGAAAGCGTCTGGAGAAACTCGAGTTCTTCCGCGTAGCCGCACATGATCCAAGCCAGGCCGCGCGTCCAGGTGGTGAACGGCGAATAACCCTGCTGGGTCGCGGGGCAACGGTAAATGCCGTTGCCGAAAATCGACTCGTGCGCCACGCGCCCGCGCACGTCGTACACGTCGCGGCCTTCACCGTAATAGACGGAAAACTCCGCCGTCACCGCGGCATGGTGCACGAGGCGTTCCAGGAGCGAAATGCGCCGGTCATTCTCGCCCGCCAGCACATGTCCCAGGCGGTGCGCGAGAGCCAGTGAGCGCAGGGAGCGGATGGTGTCCGCGAAGAGCGAGTGCGGGCCGTTGAAAGAGTAGACGAATCCCCGGCCGTCGTGGATTGGGGACCACCGCGAGGCCTGCACGGCGCCGCTCACCTTCAGCGCCAGGGCGTAAAAGCGGCGTTCGTCCGGGCCGGCCGCAATCCTTCCTTCGGAAGCAAGGCGCAGCAGGTTGCCGTAGGTGCTGACGCAGTTGAACCCGTGATCGTGCACGCCGGTGTGGGTGAGGTGCGGTGTCATGCGCTCCAGGGTGTTGCGGCGTCCGTATTCGAGGAACGACTCGTCGCCCGTGGCGTCGTACTGGAGGAGTGCGGAACCGTACAGGAAGCCCTGCGTCCAATCAGTCCATTCGCGCGCCGCGTAGACGCCCCGGATTGTAAAGACGGGTGATCCGCGCGCCGCGTCGAAGGTCTTTTCGATGGCGCGGATTTTTCCGGCGGACAATTCGAAGAGGTGTTCGATTCGAGGCCGGAGTTTCTCAGGCGTGACTTCTGTGTTGACGCGGATCATGGTGGAATTGTAGGGGCGGCCCTCGTGGCCGCCCGGCGGGCAACCACGAGGGTTGCCCTATGGCAGATTAGAGCCGCTGCACGTGAAAGCCGCCGTCCACGTTGATGACCTCTCCAGTGGAAAAGGGCAAACGGCCCTCGGCGATGGCAGCCACGGCGCGGCCCACATCCTCCGGCGTGCCCCATCGAGCGAGCGGCATCAAGCCTCCGGCAATCATGGCATCGTACTTCTCTTTCACAGGGCCCGTCATGTCCGTAAGCACAATCCCAGGGCGGATCTCGTACACGTTGATTCCGTACTCGGCCAGGCGCGTGGCAAAGAGTTGCGTCATCATGGAGAGCGCGGCCTTGCTCATGCAATAATCGCCGCGGTTCACACTGGGGGCATAGGCAGAGACAGAAGAGATATTGACGATCTTCGGCTTGCCGCTCTTCAGCGGCCTGGCGCCTAAACCTCGAATCCAGATATTCGCCAGCGCCTGGGTGAGGAAATAGGGCCCGCGCGCATTGGTGTTCATCAGCCGGTCAAAACTCTCTTCGCCGGCTTGTAGTAAGTCGACTCTCCCCTGCGGTGCTACACCGGCGTTGTTAACCAGAAGATCGATCCAACCGAAGCGTTCCTGAGCCGCTTGCAACAGGCCCGCGCGATCCGAGGCGGATGAGATATCCGCTCGGAAAACTCCGAAGCGCTCCGAAACGCTATTCTTCGGGGCGGCGGGTGTGCTTTCAAGCGCTGCCTGCTCGCACATCGCGGCGCATTCGATGGCCGACTCGCGGCTTTGGACGTAGTTGATGGCAACGCTGAAACCCAGGCGTGCCAGCTCAATCGCGATGCCGCGCCCGATTCCGCGCGAAGCGCCGGTGATGAGGGCCACGGGTTGAGCTCCCGCCGCCGCAGCATTCCGTTCCTCGACCTTTCGAGCGGCTGGGCGCGGGGGCTTAGGAATCTGCCCCCCAGCCGCTGGAGGTTTGGCAATTTGCGCTTTCTTCGCTTGTAGTTCTTTCGCCTCCGGACGCCCTTTGTAGAATGGGTCGAGCGGATAACATCCCGAGACGAGCCCCTGCCGCGGGCCATTGGTGCAGTCGCTGAACGTTCGGCAGATTTTCTTTCGATCCAGCCGGCCTTTCTCGAGGACGTCAGCGGGGAACTCCGGGTAGGACAGCATCATCCGGCCCAGGCCGACGAAATGCGTCCATCCGGCCCTCACCGCCGCTTGCGCGAAGTGCGGGAGGTAGTCTTGAAGATAAGTTCCGCCTGAGGAAACAAAAACCAACTCGGGTACAGAAGCTTTCAATTCCGCAGCCGCGGCCCACATCCGGATCGCGCCCTGGAGCGGGTCTTCGGGAGGCAGATAAGCGTCGACCGGCGGAAACAGGGCCGGCCGCTGCAAATGCGGGGAGTAATAGGGGCTGCCGGCGCTGATGTTCACCAGATGCACATTCAATGAACTCAGGAGAGTCAGCACACTCCTCGCCTCCGTAAGGTCGGCGCGAACCGGGTTTTGGGTGTCTACCCCAAAGCCCCAGGTATAGGGCTGTTGGCCGGGAGTACTGGCCGGTACACCCCGCCTCGTTTGAGCATCCGGCACGAACGGAACCGAGTCATAGGCGCTCAGACGGACACCGATCTCGATCCCGGGGGCCGAGGAGCGAACGGCATCCACCAGCCCGCGCAAGAAGCGGGTGCGATTGTCAAATGAGCCCCCATAGGGACCGGAGCGATGATAAGCGCCCAAGAGCTCGTGCCCGAGGTAGCCGTGGCAGTGCTTCAGGTCTACAAAATCAAAGCCGCTCTCTTGGGCCAAATGCGCTGCCCGGCCGAACGCCCCGACGATGCGGATGAGCTCCTCATCAGAGACCGCCGGCACGTTGACGCAGGCTGGGTACTTGATATCCAGAATCGGATGGTGATAGGCAATGATCGGCTCCAGACGCCCTTCCTCGCGCGGCCGGCAGAAACGTCCGGAGTGCGTAAGCTGAAGGCCGATGACAAGGTCCGCGCTCTCGCCGAAGCGCTCACGGTGAGCCTCGACCATCTGGCGGCGCAGTTCCGCAAGAGCGGGGGCGGTTCGCTCGTTCAAAAGCAATTGACGTGGATTGGCCCGCGCTTCGGGAAGCACCGCCACGGCTTCGCATCCCCAGAGCAGTTTGGCGCCGCTCACTGCGAACCGCATCCAGCGCCGGCGGGTGAGGTCCGAAGGGGCGCCATCCGGCTGGGCGTCCCAGCCTTCCATGGGCTGCACGGCAAAGCGGTTTCCGACCCGGCGCTCTCCCTTCAGCCAGGGCACCACAATTGGGGCGGCGAGCGGCGAAGCCGGGGCGCAGAGAATCGCCTCGTCCACAGGCAGGTCCCATCCCAGCCGCTTGAGGTGGTTCGCCAATTCCAGCGCCGTGTGAAAAGTTGCTACGCGAGGATAAGGCTGTTCGGGCATGCGTGTTAGATCATAGCACGGAGAAGGAAGGCAGTGGGCAACTGGGCAGATGGGCAGGTGGGCAGGTCGGTAGATGGGTAGGTCAACAGGCCGGCAAGGAACAAGGCCGAAGGCGGACCGCAGAAAATCAACGTGGAAGGCAAAAGGCAAAAGGCGGAGAACGCTCCGGGCTGCCACTCGCCGCCCATCTGCCCACCTGCCCATCTGCCGACCTGCCCATCTGCCCACCCGCGTGCGGAAATCTCGGCGCGAAGATTCTGCATCAATACTGGGGACAGGTTTCCCGAAGCTGAACCGATTTTTGGAACTTTTCGCAGGTGCGACAGGAATCCCGAACGAGGGAGTCGTGAAACGTTAGTGTATCGGGTGGAAATCCTTTACAATACTAGACACCTTCACTAGGTCATTGGAGGCTGTGAGTGATCCAGCCGCAGCACAGCGCTAAAAGACTGAATCCGGCAGGATGGATCATGGGAGGAAGCATGAGAAAGGCAAGGGCAATAGGTGCACGGGCGGCATTAGTATGCGCAATGGTTGTTTCATTCGCTTTGATCTCTAGAGGACAACAAAGGGACGTCGTGCCGGCGCGCGTGACGCAGGCTGTGGACCTTGAGAACCGAGCTACGTTGCGGGGGAACACTCACCCCTTGGCGCGTCCCGAATTCGACCAAGGGGCGGCGCCCGATGGGCTGGCCACGGAACGCATGTTGCTGGTCTTGAAGCGCTCGAGTGAGCAGGAGAGCGCGCTGCGGAAGCTTCTGGACGCACAGCAAACCAAGTCGTCCCCCAACTATCACATGTGGCTTACTCCCGAGCAGTTTGGCCGGCAGTTCGGCCCTGCCGATGCCGATATTCAGGCGGTGACGGATTGGCTCACGTCGCAAGGCTTCCAAGTCAATCGTGTGGCAGCGGGCCGCACGGTGATTGAGTTCTCCGGTACGGCGGGCGCGGTGCGGCAGGCCCTTCGCACGGAGATCCACAGGTATCTGGTGAACGGCGAAGAGCACTGGGCCAACGCCAGCGACCCGCAGATTCCCTCCGCCCTGACGCCCGTGGTGGCGGGTTTTGCCTCGCTGAACAAT
This sequence comes from uncultured Acidobacteriota bacterium, assembly GCA_963722675.1. Classification (GTDB taxonomy): domain Bacteria; phylum Acidobacteriota; class Terriglobia; order UBA7540; family UBA7540; genus CAVROP01. The sequence goes on along the minus strand of CAVROP010000017.1, from coordinate 43,444 downwards.
TTTCCCAAAAAGCCATTGCACCACGGCCTTGCGGCCTACACCAAATCGAAATCCACGGGGCAGGTGAAGCCAATGCTTACGGTCAGCAGCGGCGGCGTTACCTATTACGCCCTTGGGCCGGCGGATTTCGCCACGATTTACAATGTTCCGAACTGGAGTTCCTTCACTGGCGGCAACGGGCAGACCATCGCCGTGGTGGGTGAGACCAATATCAACCCCCAGGATGTGGATGACTTCCGGACCTTGTTTGGGATCAAGCCGCTCGCCCCGGCGGCCAACTCTCCATGCCCCGCTGTCTCAACCACGCACCCTATTCCGCTCGGCATATGTGTGAACGGCCCCGACCCGGGGATCATCCCGCCCGACTACTCCGGAGACGAGAGTGAAGCGGATCTCGACCTCGAATGGAGCGGCGTGGCCGCACCGGCTGCCACGATTGCCTTCGTTGTTTCGGAGTCCACCGAGCTCACCGCCGGCATCGATCTCTCTGCCCTTTACATCATTGACAACAACTTGGCGCCGGTTATGACGGAGAGCTATGGCGGGTGCGAAGCTGCGCTCGGCAATGGCGGCAATGCCTTTTACAGCACCTTGTGGGAACAGGGTGCTGCGGAGGGAATTACCATACTCGAGGCGTCGGGCGACCAGGGTTCCGCGGCTTGCGACATATTTGCGCAGACAAACGTCGGTGCGGCGCAATACGGCTTGATGGTGGTTGGAAACGCTTCCACGCCCTTTAACGTTGCGGTGGGTGGGACGGACTTCAATGATGTGAACACCTGGACTACCTACTGGTCCGGGACAAACTCCTCGAACCTCTCTTCCGCCCTGTCCTACATTCCCGAAATGGCGTGGAATGACACTTGCGCGAATTCCGGGTCAGTGAATGGCTGCTTATCTGGGGTCTCCGACTTTGGCACGGACCTATCCGGCGGAGGCGGGGGAGAAAGCAACTGCGCCTCATCCACCAGCATTGGAGGGGGGATAGAGTGCGTCGGCGGATACTCCAAGCCTTCCTGGCAGTCGGGAACCGGGGTGCCCAACGATCAAGAACGGGACCTGCCGGACCTCTCCCTGTATGCGGGCGACGGCTACGCCAACAGTTTTTATGTGATATGCGAGGCCGATGCGTTTCTGGCAGGCGAAAGCTCGTGTGTCGAGAGCGGCGGGAGTGTAAACTTCTTGGGAGTGGGGGGAACTTCTGCGTCAGTACAGGTGTTTGGCGGCATCATGGCGCTGGTCAACCAGAAGTACGGCCCACAGGGGGTTGCAAACTACGTATTGTACCCGCTGGCGGCGAAAGCCGGCTCGAGTTGTGCCTCGACCGCGGCCATGGCTCCCACGGCCAGCAGTTCGAGTTGCGTTTTCTACGACACGCAAATCGGCAACAACTCGGTAGCCTGCGTGGCTGACTCAGCCAACTGTAGCGACCAATCGATTACCGGCACCGGTTACGGCATCCTTGTGAACGACAACGGTCAAGCGGCTTGGACAACCAACGCCGGCTATGACCTGGCCACCGGGTTGGGCACGGTGAATGTGGCCAACCTGGTCTCGAAGTGGAATACGGTCAGCTTCACGCCCACGACGACGACACTCACGATCGCCCCCCCGGCGGGTTACACGTTGTCTACCATTCCGCATGGCCAACCGGTCAATATCGCGGTCAGCGTCAATCCTTCAGCTTCCACTGGCGATGTCTCGCTGCTCGGCGGGCCGGCCGGCTACAACGCCGCTTGCAAATCAACTCCCTGCAATCTTGGCATTGATTTTGCGACCTTGTCCAACGGCTCCGCCTCCGGGTCCACCACGCTTCTTCCGGGGGGGACTTATGATGTAACGGCGCGTTACGCGGGCGACGGTACCCATGCGGCGAGCACTTCTTCTCCAGTCCAGGTCACCGTGGCCCCGGAAAATAGCACGACGGTCCTGCAACTGGCGACCGAGGATTGCAGTGGGAATGTCACCTATGTCACCACAGGATCTTTCGCCTATGGGAACACCATCAACTGTTCCGGTTACCTTTACACCCAATACTGGCTGCGCATGGACGTGACCAACGGCACGGGTAATCTATGCGCTCCCCCCGACTCCAGCGGCGCCCCCACCGTTCCCACGTATCAATGTCCTTCTGGGCAGGTAACGGTGACGCTCAACGGGAGCACCATGCCGCCCACAGTCGACGTGGGCGCGCCCTCGGGTAACACGCCAGGGACGTACAACTTGAACAGCCAGGGGACCGCCGAAGATTTTTACATCCAACTTCCAGCGGGCACGGACTCCCTGGTTGCCAACTACGAACCGCACCCAGTCTCGCCGAACAACAGCTACAATACGAGCACGTCCAACCCCGTCGGGGTTACGATCACCAAAGCCACTACCGCCACCATCGTTGTGTCTTCTTCATCAACCATCACCTCCGGCGCTACCGTGACCTTAACCGCCACCGTGAACACCATGAGCCTCGGCCTAGCGCCCGCCGGCACGTGTGGCGTTCTTCAACGGGAGTACCCAGATCAGTGGCACGCCGACTTATACCTATGTGGCGGGCTCGATCGCCAGCCCTGCTTCGCTGACCGCGACTCTCTCGACATCCTTCACGGCCAACGCCAGTATCACCGCTAAATACAGCGGTGATGTGAACTACGGCAATTCCACTTCGTCGCCGCCGGTCACGGTAACTATCTCGGCCAACGCCGATTACAGCTTGAGCGCCTCGCCCAGCAGCTTTACGATTACGTCGCCGGGCGCGTCCGGGAGCACAACCGTTTCGGCAAGCGGCATCAATGGTTTCACCGGTACAGTGACCATCACTTGTGCGCTGCAAGCGTCGATGACTTATAGTACTTGCACCCTGACCACCAGCACGGTTACGCCGGGGGGTACCGGCGCACAGTTGACTGTGGCCACCACGGCCCCATCCGCAGCGTTGCGCCTGCCGAACCGGCCGCGCTGGTTCCTGCCGGGAGCGGGAGTTCTGCTGTTTGCTTGGATCCTCCTATTGATTGCGGCGGGAAAGCATCGCCGGGTGAAGCTGGCCTTCGGCCTGCTCGTCTTTGCGATACTGGCCACAGGTTTTGTCGCCTGCGGCGGTGGTAGCAGCACGCCTCCTCCGAGCAACCCCGGCACTCCTACGGGCAGTTACACTGTCACCGTAACGGGCACCAGTACCATCAGTGGCGCCACCGTTACCCACTCGCTCAACATCCCGGTGACCGTGCAGTAGAGCAACATGTGGCTCGAGGGGCGGCCCAAGGGGCCGCCCCTCCATCGCAGTTTTGCGCTCAGACACGAGCGTAACCTTTGCGTCAGCCGTAACTTCCTTGAAGCGGCGGCATCCCTGGGTTATCATCTGATGGGTCAGCAAGCTTAAGAGGGGCGCTTCGAAAGTGGTTGTGTGAGACTCAGCGAGTCCGCGCGCGCAGTTCTTGCGTGAGCGGCCCGCGGCAGCTTGATGGAGGTGCGACGATGGATGTTGACCTGCCAAAAGGAAGGGAACGCGAGTTTCTGCGGCGTGGTTTTTCCCGCCGCGACTTCACACGCCTGTCGTTGTTGCTGGGGGCCGCAGCCGCCTTGCCGTTTTACAACGAATCGGCTTTGGCGCAATTATCTGACATCGGCCCCATCCCGCCGGATGCAACAAAACTGAACGCCAATGAGAACCCCATGGGCCCGTGCCCGGAAGCTGCTGAGGCCATTCACAACGTGGTGCAGAAGTGCGGGCGTTACATGTACCAGGAAGGCTTCAAGATGGCCCAGACCCTGGCGGAGCAGGAGGGCCTGCAATCTTCTTACGCTATGGCGTTCCCCGGGCTCGAGCGACCCGTTGCATCGCGCTGTGCTGGCCCATACTTCTCCCACGCGTCCGCTCGTGATCGCCGATCCAAGCTACGAAGCGCCCGAGAAAGCGGCGGGCTTCATCGGCGCGCCGGTCATCCACGTCCCTCTGCGCCCGGATTATTCGCACGACGTGAAGGCCATGGCGGCGGCCTCGCCGGACGCCGGGCTCATTTACGTCTGTAATCCGAATAATCCCACAGGAACCCTCACCAGCAAGCCGGATATCGAATGGCTGGTGGCCAACAAGCCGGCCGGCGCGGTGGTGATGATCGACGAAGCCTACATCCACATCAGTGGGGAACCTTCTTCGGTAGGTCTGGTTGCCGCGGACAAAGACGTGATTATGCTGCGCACTTTCTCCAAGATCTACGGCATGGCGGGCCTTCGAGCCGGAGTGGCGCTCGGCCGCCCCGACCTGCTGGTGAAACTGAAAGAATACGGCATGCCGACCATGCCCGTCACCGCCATGGTGGGAGCCACCGCCAGTCTCTGCGCCAAGAATGTGGTCCCCGAGCGCCGCAAGATTATCGCGGACATCCGCAACGACGTTTTCGATTGGATGAGCAGGAAGAACTACTCCTTCATTCCGTCGGTCTCGAACAAGTTCATGGTAGATGTAAAGCGCCCGGGGCAGGAATTCGTGGCGGCCATGGCCAGGGAAAACGTCTACATCGGGAGAGTCTGGCCTGTCTGGCCAACGCGTGTCCGCGTCACAGTAGGCTCGCGCGAAGATATGGAGAAGTTCAAGGCGGCGTTTGAGAAGGTGATGAACGCCTAGTAGGGAACAGGGAAGAGGGAACAGGGAACAAGGAAAGGATAAAGGACAAAGGATAAAGGGTAAAGGTTGAGGGGTAAAGGCTGTCTGCCTTCTACCCTTTAGCCTTTACCCTTTCCCTATTCCCTCTTAAGTGCAAACGCCACATACGTTCCGCCTGAGGGCGAGCCCCACTTACCCCCACCCGCGGCAATGACAACGTACTGCCGGCCGCCCAATTCGTAGGTTGCCGGCGTTGCGTTTCCGGCCGCCGGGAGAACGGTTTCCCACAGCAACTCGCCTGTCGCTTTGTCGAACGCGTGAAATTTCCGGTCATGATTGGTGGCGGCGATAAACAGAAGTCCGCCCGCGGTCGCGAGCGGCCCGCCGTAGTTCTCGCTGCCGGTGTTGGGCATTCCCTTCGCGACCAATTCAGGATACTCGCCAAAGGGCTTCTTCCAGACGTAGGCGCCTGTGTTGAGGTCGATGGCGTTGAGCGTTCCCCAGGGAGGTGCGACGGCAGGGTAGCCTTCCGCGTCAAGGAATTTGTTATACCCATCGTGCGTATACTTGAGTGGTTTCGGTAGCTGCTCAGTTAAGGGTGTTGCGAACTCAATGTCTTCGCCCGTGGCGAGGAACCGGGCCATCGCCTCAATCACGTTCTTCCTGAGGTAGGCGAAGCTCGGCATGCGGCCGCGGCCCTCCCGAATGACCTTGGCGATCTCCTCTTGCTTGTACTTCTTTCCCAGTCCGACCAGGGAAGGGAACTCCGGCGGCGTGCCCCGCATGTCGGCTCGGTGGCAATTGGAGCAATTGGCGGCGTAAACCTGTCGGGTACTCGACAGATCAGATGTTCCGGGTCGCGGCACGAGCCTGAGGATCCAGGCCATTTCGTTCGAGTTCACGTAGAGCACTCCGGTTTCCGGATCGAACGCCGGGCCGCCCCATTCGCCCCCGCCATCGAAGCCCGGAAAAACCACCGTGCCTTGCAAGCTGGGCGGCGTGAATTGGCCGCCGCTGCGAAACGTTTGCAGTTGTTCCAGGACGGCCTGGCGCGCCTCTGGCGTGCGGGTGGTAACGATGTCGGGCGTGAGCATCTGGCGCGCGAATGGCGCGGGGCGCAGGGGCAGCGGTTGCGTCGCCGCCGTCGCTTCACCGTCCACATCGGAGGCAGGCACCGGCCTGTATTCGATGGGGAACAGCGGCCGGCCCGTCTCCCGATCGAAGACGAAAACAAAGCCGGACTTGGTGATTTGCGCCACCGCATCGATCGGCTGCCCATCTCTCTTGACGGTGACCAGCGTCGGCGCGGCAGGGAAGTCGCGGTCCCAGAGATCGTGTTTGACGCCTTGGAAGTGCCAGATGCGCTCCCCGGTGTCCGCCTTGAGGGCGAGCACACAGTTGGCAAAGAGATCGTCGCCGAGCCGGTTGGCGCCATAGAAGTCGAACGACGCCGAACCCGTGGCGGCGAATACCCAGCCGCGCTTCTCGTCCAGGCTCATTCCTGCCCAATCGTTGACCCCGCCGATGTAGGTCCAGGCATCCTTCGGCCAGGTTTCGTACCCGTATTCACCAGGACGAGGAATGGTGTGAAACGTCCAGCGAATGCGTCCAGTGCGAACGTCGAAAGCGCGAATGTCCCCGGGAGATGCCGGCAGGTCTTCGCTGACGATGCTGCCCAGAATGAGCAGATCCCTGTAGACCACGCCGGGTGTGGTGGCGGAGATGGATTGCAGCTTGGGATCGCGGCCAAGTCCTTCCCGTAAATCCACTCGCCCCGAGCCGCCGAAACTGGCGATCGGCTTCCCGCTCGTAGCGTCAAGGGCGTAGAGATAGTGCTCGGCAACCAGGAAGACCCTGTGGTCGTCCCCCTGTTCCCAATAGTTGACGCCGCGGTTGCGGAGCTTGGTGGCGGCCGGCTCGCCCTGATTGGCGTTGAAGCTCCAGCGCAACTGCCCGGTGGCGGCATCGAGGGCGACGAGGCGCAGCTTGGGCGTGGTGACAAACAAGACGCCATGCTCCACGATCGGGTTGCACTCCATCTCCGACTCGGGGAATTCATCACCTGAATCGTAAGTCCAGGCAACCGCCAGGTTGCGAACGTTGTCCCGATTGATCTGGCGCAGGGTTGAATAGTGGATGTTGTCCGGAGTTCCGCCGTAGACCTTCCAGTCAGTGTAGTCCGAGGAGGAAGACGCCTGTTGCCCGGACCACGCCAAGTGAACCGCAAGCAGCACAGCGGCCGACAACGCAACCTTTGAAAGATGACCTGCCATCTTCCCTCCCATGTTTTAAACGTACCGTGGATTTTATCACGTGTATTGAAGCAGGAGTCAGAAGCAAGAAGCAAATCCGCGCCAAGCCGCAAATAAAGCGGGTGTGCGCCGCTCGCTCGATATTAGGATAGGAACGTGGAGATGAGGAGGAAGGTTCGCCCTAAGCGCGACGCCGAGGAGATGCTGCCGGAGTACGATTTTTCCGGTGGCGTTCGTGGCAAATATGCCAACCGCTTTGCCGAGGGCACAATCATGGTTGTCCTTGACCCCGACGTGGCTGAACTGTTTCCCGACCCGCAGTCGGTGAACAACGCACTTCGAGCACTGGGTCAGATCATTCGAGAGCGCACTCGGAGGACCAGCCGACTCAGGCGCAGTTGATGTTGCGGGCGGCGCATCCGTCACGGCGGGTTTGGCTGCGATGTAAGCGCCACCTCAGGATTCTCGATGTCGTGGTGATCTTGCAGGCTGGTGAAGGAACCTCTCACCCGGCCTGCGGCGGCTGATGAGAGCGCCGTCGCGGGCCACCCTCTCACCTGGGAGAGGGCAGACCCGCGGTTGAGGTTTCTTGCTTCCTACTGCCTACTGCCGACTGCCCACTGCCTTCTTCCTACAGCGGCACTCCCCTCATCGAATACGAACTAAGCACGCGAACGTAGTTGGCGCGCTGGAAGGCGGAGGGGTCAGCGACGGATTTCTGGCTCATGCTGCCTTGCATCTGGCGGACGGACTGGTACTCGTGTTCCTCCATCCAGGCGAGCATATCGTTGCGGAGAGTGGCGAGGTGGCCGATGCCGTTGCGAAGCAGCGCCGAAGTCATCGCTACCACGCGCGCGCCGGCCATCATGGCTTTCAGCACATCCGCGGCGGTATGCACCCCGCCCGTGACGCAAAGGTCGGCTTTGATATGCCCAAACAGAATCGCCACCCAGTTCAATCGCAGCAGCAATTCATGCGAGGTGCTGAGCATGAGGTTGGGCACCACGTCGAGGTTGTCGATATCAAAGTCGGGCTGGTAAAAACGGTTGAAGAGCACCAGGGCGTCGGCCCCGGCATCGTCCAGGCGCTTGGCCATGTAGGCGAGGGAACTGAAATAAGCGCCGATTTTGACGGCCACCGGAATCTTTAGGTTGGACTTCACTGTAGCCACCAGGTCGCAATAGAGCTTTTCGACTTCGTCGCTGGTCTGATCGATGCTGGTGGGAATGTAATAGATGTTGAGCTCGAGGGCATCTGCTCCGGCGTCTTGAATCTTTTTGGCGTAGTCGGTCCAGCCGCCGATGGAGGAGCCGTTGAGGCTGGCAATAATGGGGATGCCGACCGACGCCTTGGCGCGCCGTACGTGCTCGCAGTAGCCTTCCGGGCCCAGGTTGTATCCCGTCATATCGGGGAAATAGGTGAGTGATTCGGCGAAGCTTTCGGTGCCTTGCTGAAGAAACTGGTCGAGCACGCGGCTTTCGATATTGATCTGCTCTTCGAAGAGCGAGGGGAGAACGATGGCCGCCGCGCCGCTGTCCTCCATGCGGCGGAGATTCCTGAGCTCCTCGGCGAGCGGGGAGGCCGAGACGACCAGAGGGTTCTTTAAATTGATGCCGTGATAAGTCGTGGAGAGGTCAATCATTACTTCACCTCCATCGCCGCGCCATTGACGGGCATGGCGGCCAGGTTTTGATAAACGCGCCAACGATTGCGAACGTCTTCCTCGGCCAATTGTAGCAGCAGCTTGGCAGCCTGAGGGTCGCTATGTTTCAACATGGTATAACGTGTTTCGTTATAGATATACTTCTCAAGAGGCAATGCCGGGGGCTTGGAATCAAGCTGGAAGGGATTTTTGCCCAGCTTGACCAGGTCCGGATTGTAGCGGTAGAGAGGCCAGTAACCGGACTGGACGGCAGCCTTCTGCTGGTCCAGGCCGTAGACCAGATCGTAGCCGTGGGCGATGCAGTGAGAGTAAGCGATGATGAGTGACGGGCCGTCGTAGGCCTCGGCCTCGAGGAATACCTTGAGCGTGTGCATGTCGCTCGATCCCATGGCGACAGCCGCGACGTAAACGTTGCCGTAGCACATGGCCATCATGCCCAGGTCTTTCTTGGGCCGGGGCTTCCCGCCCGCCGCGAACTTGGCCACCGCTCCGCGCGGGGTGGACTTGGACATCTGCCCGCCCGTGTTCGAGTAAACCTCGGTGTCGAGGACCAGGACGTTGACGTTGCGGCCAGAGGCCAGAACGTGATCGAGGCCGCCGTAGCCGATGTCGTAGGCCCAACCGTCGCCGCCCACAATCCAGACGCTCTTCTTGACCAGGGCGTCCGCCAGGCTCAGGAGGTCGCGGGCGTCCCCACCCTCGAGGCCGGCCAGTTTGGATTTCAGGATCTGCACGCGCTCTCGCTGCTCCCTGATGCCGGACTCGGTGGTCTGGTCGGCGGCCAGAAGGGCGAGGACTAGCGCATCGCCCAGTTCAGAAGAAAGGCGAGTGAGCAATTCGCGCGCGTACTCGGTTTGCTTGTTGACAGCCAGACGCAGACCCAACCCGAACTCGGCGTTGTCCTCAAACAAGGAGTTCGTCCACGCGGGGCCGCGCCCGTCGGCGTTCTGGGCGTAGGGGGTTGTGGGTAGATTGCCGCCGTAGATCGACGAGCAGCCGGTGGCGTTGGAGATGAGCGCCCGGTCGCCGTAGAGTTGGCTCATCAATTTGATGTAAGGTGTCTCGCCGCAGCCCGCGCAGGCGCCGGAGAACTCGAATAAGGGTTGTAGCAACTGCACATCTTTCACCTGTCCCAGGCTGAGGGTGCGCCGGTCGACTTCGGGGATTTTGAGGAAGAAGTTCCAGTTGTCGCGTTCCGCCTCCCGGAGGGGCGGTTGCGGGGCCATATTGATGGCTTTGTGCTTGGCCTCGCTCTTGCTCTTCACCGGGCAGACCTGCACGCAGAGGGTGCAGCCGGTGCAATCTTCCGGGGCTATCTGGAGGGTGTATTTCAGCTCTTTGAATTCCTTCCAGCGCGCCGCGCTGGACTTGAACGTGGCGGGTGCGCCTTCGAGAAGCCGCGAATCATAAATCTTGGAGCGAATCACCGCGTGGGGACAAACCAGGATGCACTTGCCGCACTGGATGCAGATTTCATCGTCCCATACCGGAATCTCGAGCGCGATGTTTCGCTTTTCCCACTGCGCGGTGGCGCTGGGGAAAGTGCCGTCCACCGGCATGGCGCTGACCGGCAGGTCGTCGCCTTCCCCGGTGATCATCTTGGCGAGCACTTTCTGGACGAACTCCGGAGCTTCTTCCGGCACCGGGCGCCGCAGGTCAAATGTACTCGAAACGCGATCGGGGACTTTGACCTCGTGCAGTTCGCTGAGCGCCTGGTCCACGGCGGCGAAATTCTTTTGCACAACGGCTTCGCCGCGCTTTCCGTAGGTTTTCTCGATCGCATGCTTGATGGCTGCGATTGCCTCGTCGCGAGGCAGAACGCCGCTGATGGCGAAGAAGCAGGTTTGCATCACCGTGTTGATACGCCCGCCCATGCCCGCCGCTTGGGCCACCTTGACGGCATCGATCACGAAGAAGCGGAGTTGCTTTTTGATGATCTCTTCTTGGGTGGTCCGGGGAAGGTGGTCCCAAACTTCTTCGGGGCCGAAGGGGCTGTTCAGCAAGAACGTGGCGCCGGGCTGCGCGGACTTCAACACGTCGAGCCGCTCGAGGAAGCTGAACTGGTGGCAGGCCACGAAATTGGCCTTCGAAATCAGGTAAGTGGAATGGATGGGTTTAGGGCCAAAACGTAGGTGCGAGATGGTGACGGCGCCGGACTTTTTCGAGTCATACACGAAGTACCCTTGCGCGTAGTTGTCCGTGTCCTCACCAATGATCTTGATCGAATTCTTATTGGCGCCCACGGTGCCATCCGCGCCGAGGCCGTAGAACATGGCGCGAACCGTCTTGGGATCTTCGGTCGAGAAAGCCGGGTCGTATTCGAGGCTGGTGTGCGTGACGTCGTCTTCGATGCCGACGGTGAAGTGGTTGCGCGGTTTGTCCTTGAGCATCTCGTCAAAGACGGCCTTGACCATGGCAGGCGTAAATTCTTTCGAAGATAGGCCGTAGCGCCCGCCGATAATGCGCGGGAACGTCTTGAAGGGGGTAAGACCAGTTGCCAGGCCTTCACTCACGGCCGTGGTGACATCGGTATAGAGAGGCTCGCCGACGGCGCCGGGCTCCTTGGTGCGGTCCAAAGTGGCCAGAGTCTTCACGGCGGCGGGAAGCGATTTGAGGAAGTGCTCGAGCGAGAAGGGACGATACAAGCGTACTTTCAGGACGCCGACCTTCTCTCCCTGGGCAGTAAGGTGTTGGACGGTTTCCTGGGCCGCTTCGGCGCCCGATCCCATCATGATGATTACCCGTTCGGCATCCGGCGCGCCGACGTAATCGAAGAGGTGGTAAGATCGCCCCACAACGCGCGCGAATTTATCCATCTCCTCCTGGACGATAGCCGGGCAGGCTTCATAGAAGCGGTTCACGGTCTCGCGGGCCTGGAAGAAGACATCGGGGTTCTGAGCGGTGCCGCGGATAAAAGGATGATCCGGCGACAAGGCGCGTTTGCGATGCGCCTTAATCAGGTCATCGTCAATCATGGCGAGCATGTCTTCATTCGTTAGTTGTTCCAGCTTGGCGACTTCATGCGAGGTGCGGAAGCCATCGAAGAAATGCAGGAAGGGCACTCGCGCGCGGAGAGTAGCGGCGCTTGCGATGAGTGCCAAATCCATCACTTCCTGGACGGAATTGGAGGCGATCAGGGCAAAGCCCGTCTGGCGGGTCGCCATCACGTCGCCGTGGTCTCCGAAGATGGAGAGGGCGTGCGCGGCCAAAGTCCTGGCCGAAACATGAAACACCGTGGGAGTGAGTTCTCCAGCGATCTTGTACATGTTAGGAATCATTAACAGCAGGCCTTGCGAGGCCGTAAAAGTGGTGGCCAGAGAACCGGCTTGCAATGCGCCATGCAGAGCACCGGCGGCCCCGCCTTCGCTTTGCATCTCGACCACGCGCGGTATGGTACCCCACAGGTTCGGCTTATTTTCTGCCGACCATTGGTCCGCCCACTCCCCCATGGGAGACGAGGGTGTGATGGGGTAGATAGCAATGACCTCGCTGACCCGAAAGGCCACGTAGGCCGCGGCTTCGTTGCCGTCAATCGTTACCTTGCTCCTATTCATTGCGTTGCTCCATTCAGTTTTGATCAGGACATGTCGTTTACAGCAATCTTAGTGCCCACGTTGCGTACAAAATGACAGCCTCGTTGTATCGAGCCTACGCCGCACGAGCGCCTCCCTGGCGTGCGAAGTTTGCCCCAATGCGCAGCGCTTCTGAAATATCCGCCCGGCGTTCGATGGAAAGTGAGTCGAGCACCGAATCCCACGCCGCGTTGGGGAGTACAGGCTCATTCCCCAGCCAGAACCCAATCGCGGCAAGCGCTGCCCGCTTGGGGGTCGCGTCGCGACGGAAGGGCTGACGGAGCAGCCGGCCGGTGGGACTGTCAATCTCGATTTCTGAATCGATGATCAGAAGCGTGCCGGGGGCTAATGCGGCCACCGTCCCATTAGCCTTTAGCTCGTTCCACCCGTCCTGGCTCACCGCGATCACGGCTTCCGCGCTTTCCATTCCCGTGTACTCGATGGGCTGGGGGCTCAAGCAAATCTCGGCGAGCGAGAATCCCGATCCCTGCGTCACCGGATTGTCGTTCTTTTGCGTCGCGTAAAGGCCCGCGCTGAGCGCCGCACGGCAAAGCAGCGCAGCCGAGGACTGCACTCTTTCACCAGCAGTGCCCGCAATCACGATGTGCAAGGGTTTGGAATCTTGAATCTCCAATCTCGAATTGGCCGAGGCTGCGTGTTGCAGCGAAGCAGGGCGAGATTCCTCGCTGCGCTCGGAATGACAGTTGGCGGGCTGGCGCGGTGGCCGGGCTTCGATTTCATGGCGATAGAGCTGGGCAAATGTGGGGCGGGGCCGTTCCGCGTCCATCCGGCCAATCGAGTAACCCTGGCTGTCCGCAACCTCGTGGAGCGCGGCTCCCTTGGACTTGTTCTTGAGGCCGCCGTAGCCGGTGCAAATCTCCAGAATTTCGACCAGAGAAAATCCCGGATAGGCAATTGCGTCGGCGATAACGGCGTTCAAATCGCCGTCCGTTGCAAACTGGCGGGCTAAGAAGCCGGCGTGCGCGGCGCGCAGGAGCGCAAGAAGATCCAGCGGAGGCACGCGGTTGCCTTCCGGGGTCGTGGACGTCGACCAGTCGAGCGGCGTGAAGGCTGAGTGCTGGCCTCCCGTCATCCCGAAAAGGAAGTTGTTATGGACGAGCACGGTGATGTCCACATTCAATTGCGCGGCGTGAACCAAATGCAATAAGCCAATCATGGCCCCGCCGTCGCCAATCATGACGATGGGCTTGAGCCCCGAGGCGGGAAGCACAGCCTCTGCCAGGGCCATGCCGATGGCCATGGCCGTTGATCGGCCGTGGGTGGTGTGGACGGTGTGAACGTAAGGGAAGAGGGAGTCGGCAAGCCCCACGCAGCCGATGTCCGTGGTGAGCACAATCGAGCGGGAGGGGAGCGCCAGCCCTTCGAGCGCGCGGCTGAGTTGGCGGACAACCAGCGCGTGGCCGCATCCCCGGCAGTAGGGGAACTTGGCGTCGGCCGCAAGGTAGGCGGTGTTTTCCATCACACTCCCGCCTTCCTTGGCCGTGGCGGTTCGCGAACCTCCGCTTCGGGCGGGTGCTCGCCAGGCCAGTCGCCGCGCGGGATTGTGCCGCCCGCCCGGCGAATGGCGCGCACAATCTCGGTCGGTGAGATCATGCTGCCGATCTTGTTGATCCCCAAAAGGCGCTTGCCGTTGAGCAGAGGAGCCAGCACCGCGCGGTATTGGCCAGTCAAATTCTCCTCGGCGACGAAGACGGTGCGTATTCCGGCCGCCGCGCCCTGGAGCGGCTCAGTAGGCACTGGAAAGAGGGTCTGGATTTGGAGGAACGAGATAGGGAAGCCTTCTTGACGAAGCATGCCGACCGCCTGGCGCGCGGCGCGCGCCGTGATCCCAAAGCTGACCAGCAAGCAGGAGGCCTCGGGATCCAGGTCCGCGCGCACCATAGCCATATCGGCGGCATGCGCTTGGATCTTGCGTTGTAGGTGAGCAAGCAATTCGACAACTTCGGGTGAGGGCTTTCGTAGCCGCCCTTGCCGATCGTGGGCGGACCCTGTCACCGTCACTTTGACTTCGCCGCCGGCGGGACCAAAACACGGCACGTCCTCGACGCGTTCAATGTCGTAGGCCGCGAGGGGTGCGCCGGCGTCGCCCCAGGTTCGCTCGACATTGGCCGGCTTTGCCAGAGCGGCTTCGTCAATGGGCTCGGTGGTCATTCCCACTTCTTTGTCGGAAAGCAACACGACCGGCGTGCGCAGGCGTTCGGACCAATTGAACGCCTGGCGAGTCAGTTCGTAACACTCGGCGGCGTTGCTGGGGGCGAAGACCGGGATGGTGTAGCCTCCCGAGGTGCAGAATTCGGCAAGGAAGATATCTCCCTGCGCTCCCTGCGTTGCCCCGCCCGTGCTCGGCCCAAGCCTTTGAACCAACGCGATCACTACCGGCGTCTCACTCATCAGGGCATACTGGACAGTCTCGATCATCAGCGCCCAGCCGGGGCCGGAGGTCGCGGTCATCGCCTTGAGGCTTCGAAGGCTCGCGCCCACGCAGTAGCAGAGCGAGGATATTTCGTCCGGAGCAGAAAGCGCCAAGCCTCCCCAACCGGGGAGTTCGCGCATCATGACTTCGTAGATTTCGGAGGCCGGCGTTATTGGGTAGCCGGCAAAGAAATGGCAGCCCGCAGCAAGCGCACCTTCCGCCACCATTCGATTTCCAGAGCAAAGCCTGAAAGACATCTGTGTTGGCCTGCATCTAGACGGTGCAACATGAGGGCCAAGAGTTGACCTCGGGCTTGAAGAATAAGCTGTTTATTATCATATGCATAGACTGATGCAGGGATTTTTCTATTGGCAATCGGAGGGCCAGAATACGCGACGGTGGGTGGAAATCCACGATTCCTTCCGAGTCAGAACCGGGATGGGTAACCCTTGTCGGTGTCCAGGTGGGCGACCACGAAGACCGTCCCTGTTCGCGGTACTGTGATCCTTTGTTTTCATAGACATTCTCGCTTTGTTCCCGTGATTCTGCAGTCCAGGAGTCGAGAAGTTGAGGAGTTGAAGAAGCCAACCGGCGTTCCTTGGACCGCGACTGGGACTTTGTGTCGGCTCATGCCTTCTGCTGCTCGACTCTTCAACTCCTCGACTCCTTAACTTCTCGACTTCTCACTTCTCGACTTCCTCGCCTCATCCTCTGTTTTCATAGACATTCTCGCTTTGTTCCCCCGATTTTAGCATTGTTACAGCCCGTCGGTACTCTGCGGCGCCGAGTCTGTTGGGGCGAACCATACGGCTCTCCACGACGGGCGGTCACATGGGCCGTCCCTATTCCCAACCTTACGGCGGCGAATTGCAGCGAATAGCGGCGCCGCATAATCTCGTTCCCGCAAAAGAAAGCCTCCGGCCAACCCCACGGCAAGATTCTAGCCTATCGAAGTTCGTTTGTCAAGAGACAGAAAGTCCGAGGGGCCGAAAATGCGCAGGCGCGTTGTGGCGAGTAGCAAACGGATCAGCAGATGGATGACCGGGAGGCGCAGGCGTTTTGTCCACCCGACCACCCGATCTCCCGATTACTTTACTGTGCCGGCGATGGCTGGGCCGCGCTCGCCGGTGGCGTTGCCGAGCTCACGGGCCTGGCGGGCGGCGCAGCGGGCGTTTCACCTTCCGGGGGCTTGGGCGGCTGGAATTCTTCCGGCCGAATCGGTTTCCGAGGCAGCATCTCGTCGAGCATGGCGGCGTTGTAAACGAAGCAGGCCATCAATCACCGCAGCCTGCTTCATATCTTCGGCGCGGATGTGCTCGTAGACGTCCAGGTTCGAGTGATGGGTCAGCGTGCCGTAGTCCATCGGGTCCTGGATAAACTGGAAGCCGGGGATGCCCACCGCGTCGAAAGAAAGATGGTCGGTGCCTCCGGTGTTACGCATGGTGAGAGTGGTCATGCCAAGGTCGTGAAACGGCTCCATCCATTTCTGAAACATGGCCGCCACCAGCTTGTTGCCTTGGAGGTACACGCCGCGCACCTTGCCGGTGCCGTTGTCCAGGTTGAAATAAGCGGAGACCAGTTTCTGTTCCGGCTTCAACTCCAAGGGACCCGTAGGACGGCGCATAAACGCGGGGGTGTTGTCGTCTTGGAAGGAGGGGGTTCCGGCCGCCCTCCGAAGTGGTTCTTCACATAGCCGCGCGAGCCCAGCAGTCCTTCTTCCTCGCCCGACCAAAGCGCCACGCGAATGGTCCGCCGCGGCTGGACGCCGAGCTTTTTCAGCAGCCGCACGGCCTCCATCGCCACCACCATCCCGCGCCATTGTCGGTGGCGCCTTCGCCGCGCGTGCCAGGAGTCGAGATGCCCGCCGAGCATCACCAGTTGCTCTTTGAGCTTGGGATCGACACCCGGGATTTCCGCGAGGGTATCGTAGCCCTTGTCATCGTCGTCATAGAACTGAGTTTGGACGTTGACTTCGACCTCCACCGGCGCCTTCTTGGCCAGCAGGCGCACCATGCGGCCGTAGTGCTCGACCGCGACCGTGATTCGCGGGAACGCGACCGTCTTGCCTTTGTCGTAGCTTCCGCCCGACTGGACAAAGATAGTGCCGTCCTGGCCGGGTTGCCGGGTGACATCCAGCGTGGCGGCTACGTGCTCATCGGTGAGGAACTTCACCAATTCCGCTGGAAGCGAAAGCGCTGCATGAATTGCTGCCGCATCGCGGGGTTGGGCCACCGGGCCCGCCGGGTCCTCCGCCGGGAATCTCGAAACATCGCGAGTCTTGGCCAGTTCGAGGGCGTCATCCTCGCGCGAGAAGAGTCGGCTTCTCGATGGGGTCGGGCATGCGCGGGTCGCCGATCAGCACGATCTTGCCCGCCAGTTTGCCCTTGTACTTCTCGAGGTCGGCCGAGGTTGTGGCCACCAGTTGCACCACCTCGCCACGGATCGGACCGTTCGTTCCCGGCGTCCAGGCTTCCGGCAGAGCAAGGAATTGCATGTAATCCGGCGAGACCATGCGGACCTCGCAGAATTGGTAAGCCCAACCGCGGCCGAAAGTGCCCCAAGGCTCCAGATGAGCGTTGACCAGGCCCCATTTGGCGAACTCGTCGCGCGTCCACTCGTTGGCCTTCTTCATGTTGGGCGAGCCGGTGAGGCGGGGGCCGATATCGTCGGTGATGTGACTCATGATGTCCATCACCTCGCCGTGGTTGAATTCCTCTTCGCGCAAGCGCGTGATGAATTCGAGGTCCGGGATTTCCGGCTTCACCACCACGGGAGCCGCAGGCTCGCTGGGCGGAGCCGGTTTCGGTTTCTTTGCGCCGAAGAGATTGCCGGCGAGAAGTAGAATTGTGGCTGCGGTGAGTCCTGCGGCCACTATACTGTAATTTCTTGGTCGGATTTCCATGGGAATGGTTGCGCCTCCATGTTACGGGAATGACTCCTGAGAGTATCCGACTGAGGCGGGAGATGCAAGAGGACAGTCGAGAGTCAAGAGTCAAGAGTCAAAAGTCCAGAGTCCAGAGTCAAGAGTGAGGGGGTCGTAAGTTCGAAGGCGGCAGAGACTCGAGGCCTTTCAGCTCCTGACTTCCGCCTTTAACTTTCGACTTTCGACTCTCGACTTTTGACTCTTGACTCTCAACTTTTTCTGTCAACGGGCCTAACCGTGCACGAGGATTCCAGTCTAAAGGTGCGAATGGACGAGAGCGACGCAGCGGCTGTGGCGCGAGCATGCGCCGGGGAGACAGAAGCTTTTCGTGTCCTCGTCGATCGATACAGCCGCAAGGTCTTTCGTCTGGCATATCGCCTGACGCGAAACGAGCAGGACGCCGAGGACGTGGTGCAGGAGACCTTTCTCAGAGCTTACCGCCGATTGAAGCAGTTTGAATTACGTTCCAGCTTCGGCACCTGGATCTTCCGCATCGCGGTGAACGTGGCTCTCGACCT
The DNA here is from genome assembly GCA_963722675.1 of uncultured Acidobacteriota bacterium. Lineage (GTDB taxonomy): Bacteria > Acidobacteriota > Terriglobia > UBA7540 > UBA7540 > CAVROP01. The sequence goes on along the minus strand of CAVROP010000017.1, from coordinate 25,485 downwards.
GACGCGCAAGTTGGGGCGGTACGAAAAGGTGGAGCAACCCATGGGCAGTGACGATGACGGCGCGGAAAGAATCGCACAGTTGCCTGCGGCCGAGCCCACGCCGGATCGCATCCTGCTGAGCGGCGAATTGAAGCGCAAGGTGGAGAGCGTGCTGGCCGAAATGAGTCCCCAGGTCCGTGCCGCCTTCGTGATGCGCCACTACGAGGGGATGCCCATTGAAGAAATCGGCAGCGTGCTGGGCCTCAAGGCGAGCGCCACCAAGAACAGCATTTACCGGGCCGTGCAGAAACTGCGGAAGGAGTTGGAACCGCTGGTGAAGCGTGCTGTGGTTAGCCAACAGCGCGGTGCCGGGGTTTAGGCCGGCAGGTGAGGTTCTGTTTTCATGGCGAGGCGGATGAACCCCCTCACCCGGCAGTCAAGCTTGTGAAGGTGCGGAACGTGAAACATGCGAGTGAAGAAGAACTGATTCTCTACCATTACGCCGAGGCCGGAGGGCCGGCGCGGGCCAGTTTAGCGGAACATCTGGCAGTCTGCGAATCCTGCCGGACGCGCTACCAGCGCCTGGCGGCAATTCTGGGTGCGGCTGATGGGGTCGAAGCGCCCGCGCTCGGCGAGAATTTCGAGGCAGAGGTTTGGCGGCGTCTCGTTCCACACCTCGAAGCTGCCGCGCCGGAGACGTTCTGGCAGCGCTTCCTGGGCGCTTTCCGGGCCTCACGGCTCTCGGCGCCCGCCGGCGCGGTGGCGCTGGTCGCCGCTCTCGTGCTAGGAGCGTTTTTCGCGGGGCGATTCTGGGCCAGCCGGCCGCAGACCGTGCAGCAGGTAGCGCTTCAGCCGGTTTCGGCGCAGTCGCGGGACCGGATTCTGCTGGTGGCCGTGGGCGATCATCTGGAGCGTTCGCAGATGGTGCTGGTGGAGTTGGTGAATACCCGCCCGCAGCGGATGGTGGACATCTCCGCCGAGCGTGAGCGCGCGGAGGACCTGGTGGCGGCGAACCGGCTGTACCGGCTCACGGCGGAGCGCGCGGGCGAGGCGGGGGTCGCAAACCTGCTCGACGAACTGGAGCGAACCTTGATTGAAATCGCCCACAGCCCATCCAAACTATCCTCGCCGGAATTTGAGGATCTCCGCCGGCGTGTCGAGGCGCAGGGAATCCTCTTCAAGGTCCGAGTGGTCGATTCGCAGGTGCATGAAAGAGAGAGGAAGTCGATAGAAGACTTGAGCCGGCGGGGGTCCTAGAGGCGGGCTTCGCCCGCATTCAGGGAACGAGTGGTAGCCGCCAGGAGGAAAAGGATGACCGGGACTTATAGAAGTTTATTGAGGTTGACCTGGGCAGTAATCGTCACCAGCGCAATCGTGGCGGCGGCGCCACGCGCTGTATGGGGTTCGCCTTCGCAAGAGCAGACAGATAGCCACGATGCACAGATGAGCGCGATGACCTCGATGCGGGACCAGGAGGCGAGCGATCGCGAGCAGGAGCAGCGCGACCGTGAGCAAAAAGCACGCGATCGAGAGCAGGAAAAGCGCGACCGGGAGCAAGAGGCACGCGACCGTGCCCAGGAGCAGATTGATCGTGAGCACGGTCTCTACGAACAAGCCACGGAGCAAATCGACAGCGGCAAACTGCAATCGGCGATCGAAAAGCTCAACACGATTATTTCCGAGCACGCTGCCCACGCCGAAGGAGCGCTGTACTGGAAGGCCTACGCGGAGAATCGGCTCGGGCAGCGGTCCGATGCGCTCGAGGCGCTCCAGACGCTGCGACGCACTTACCCCCAGAGCCGCTGGCTGGACGACGCGAAAGCGCTCGAAGTGGAGGTGCGGCAGTCGTCCGGGCAGCAGGTGTCGCCTGACGCCGAAGGCAATGAGGACTTGAAGTTGATTGCCATCAACAGCCTGATGGGCAGCGATCCTGAACAGGCGCTGCCCATGCTCGAGAAGTTCCTCAATGGACCCCAGCCGCTCAAGCTCAAGGAGCGGGCACTGTTCGTCCTCAGCCAGAGCGGATCGGTTAAGGCGCATGAAATCGTGGCCCACATCGCCAGCGGCAGCCGCAATCCTGAACTGCAAATGAAGGCGCTCCGCGATCTCGGCCTCTCTGGCGGCAAAGAGAGCCGCGCCACGCTGGAGGAGATCTACAAGTCGTCGCATGACATGGAGGTGAAACGCGTCATCTTGCAGAGCTTCATGGTGGGCGGCGAGCGGCAGCGCCTGCTGGAAGTGGCAAAGAGTGAGCAGTCGCCCCAGTTGCGCGCCGAGGCCGTGAAGCAACTGGGTGTGATGGGGGCGCGGGCGGAACTCTATCAGCTCTACCAGAATGAGACTTCCATTGACGTCAAGCGGAACATCTTGCAAGGGATGTTCATCAGCGGCGACGTCGAGCACACGCTGGGGTTCGCGCGCGCCGAGAAGGACCCCGAGCTTCGCCGCCAGGCGGTGCGGAACCTCGGCCTGATGGGCAAAGAAAAGACCGCTGATGCTCTCACTTCTATTTATAACAGCGACAAAGACCCTGAAATTAAGCGCAGCGTAATTCAGGCGTTCTTCCTGCAAGGGAATGCCAAGCAGCTTATCCAGATCGCACGACAGGAGAAGGACATTTCCCTGAAGCGTGATGCGGTGCAGAAACTATCGCTCATGCAAAGCAAGGAAGCCACGGACTTCATGATGGAGCTGCTGAATAAGTGAAGTCGAGGAGTCGAGGAGTTGAGACCGGAGATTAACATGAAGATGACGCGAACGATTGCACCGTCAAAAGTAGAGAGTGGTCGAGTTTTCGCGGCCTACTGTTTGCTGCTCGCCGTGGGATGTTTGAGCGCCGCGGCGCAGGAGCCGCGCGTGGCTAATGCGAAGATGCGCACGGAATCGGCGGCCGTGGGCCTGGCGAGCGCTTTCCACTCGATCCAAGCGGGTGAAAGCGGTCCGGCGTGGATCGGCTACGCCGTGCCGGTTGTCCCCGGGAAGCATCAGATGTGCTGCAACGGCTCCATTGGAGACTTTTCAGACGGGGAGTGCGGCCGGTGCCGGCTGGAGAGCCGGCAGGGTGAGGATGGAGGCCAGTCGATAAAGACGGGGGAGATAAAGAGCGTCCAACTGGAGTCTCCACCCACTTTTCTGGTGCTCTACCGAGCGGAAGCGGGGAGCATTCAGAAGATCCGGACCTTCTCTCCGGAGTGCGAACTTGATGCGGGCGGACTAACGTTGATCTGGCTGACGGGAGTACGACCGGCAGAGAGCGTGGCTTGGCTTAGCTCTTTCGTGAAGGCTGCCGGGCCAGGTTCTGAAGACGAGAGCGACGACGAGAATCACTTCGGCAATTCGGCGCTTACGGCCATCGCCTTTCATGGTGACAACTCCGCCGAGCGCGCGCTGGAGGGTTTCGCCGCGAACGGCCAGCCGGAACGCGTGCGCGAGCATGCCGCATTCTGGCTGGGGGCGGCACGAGGGCGGCAGGGCTATGAAGCTCTCACTCGTCTGGTGCGGGACGATGCGGACGAGCGCTTCCGTGAAAAGGCCGTGTTTGCGCTCTACGTCAGCAAAGAACCCGGAGCTGTGGACGCCATCATCGGCGGCGCTCATCACGACTCGAGCGCCCACGTGCGAGGGCAGGCGTTGTTCTGGCTGGCGCAGAAAGCCGGCAAGAAAGCCGAGGCCACCATCACCGAGGCCATCGAAAATGATCCCGAGACCGACGTGAAGAAACGCGCCGTGTTCGCCCTGAGCCAACTTCCCAAGGATGAAGGCGTACCCCTCCTGATCCAGGTAGCCAAGACGAACGCCAACGGCGTGGTGCGCAAGCAGGCCATGTTCTGGCTCGGCCAGTCGCACGACCCGCGCGCCTTGGCGTTCTTCGAAGAAGTCCTGTCGCATTGAACACCAGGACCTTCCTCACCACAGAGGCACAGAGGCACTGAGGATTGAGAAAGCCGTGCCTCTGCGTCTCTGCGCCTCTGTGGTGAAAACGATCTTCTCACGCCTCCACTCGCAGGTGGTGCGAAAGAGCCGCCCCTGCCGACCAAATCAAGCGTATAATCCCGTTTCATTCTGGGAGTAGTTTTAGGCTGGCCTTCACGAGCTTTAGTATCGACAGAAGGAGAGTCGGCCGCAATCAGAGGTGTAAGCATGAAGCGAATCGGCGTTATTTGCATTTTGATTTTCGGATGCGGCTTCTTCGCGTTGTTTATGCGGGGGGCGAAGAATGCAGCCTCAGGCCTGAAGATCGGAGTTGCAAGTACAACGATCACGCCGTTCCTGGATATTCCCTTGCAAGGCTATTATTACCCTCGCATGCCGGATGGTGTTCATGATGACCTGCATGCCAAGGCCTTGGTGATCGACGATGGGCACGACCAGGTGGTGCTGGTTGCCTGTGACCTCGTGGAGGTTTCGAGAGAAGCGGTGGAAGCGGCGCGCCGGCAGATCAGCGCCCGGTGCGGAATTCCGGCCGACCATCTCTTGATCAGCGCCACGCACACGCATACCGGACCTGAGGGAGTTCCCAGTTACGTCAGCAGCTTGGGACATTGGATCGCGGACAGCGTGGTAACCGCGGAAGGGAATAAGCGCCCTGCGGTGCTTGAGGTCGCCACCGAGCAGGAATCCGCCCTGGCTCACAATCGCCGCTACCTGATGAAGGACGGCACGGTCCAGACGAATCCCGGATTTCTGAATCCCAACGTGGTGCGGGCCGTGGGCCCGATTGATGCCCGAGTCGGCGTGCTGTTCGCGGAAGAAAAGAATCATAGTCCGATGGTGACCTGGGTAAACTACGCCATGCATTTGGATACCGTCGGTGGCACGTGGATTTCCGCCGACTATGCCTATTACCTGGCGCGGACGCTGGCCGCGGTGAAAGGGCCCGGCATGCTCACGACTTTCACGATTGGCGCGGCTGGAGACATCAATCATTGGGACGTGCATCGGCCCGGCCCTCAACGTGGCTTCGAAACCGCGCAGAAGCTGGGAGAAACGCTGGCCGGGGATGTCGTCAAAGCCTACACACACTTAGAACCGCTGGACTCCGTGCGCGTCAAAGCAGTCTCGGATACCATCAAGCTGCCGCTCGCGAAAGTCACCGATCAGGAGGTGAGAGAGGCGGAGAAGATTGTCGCTCAGCCGCCTCGAACCGATGTGGACTTCACGCTGGAACGAGTTAAGGCTGAGAAGGTCATGCAAGCCAAAAAGAGGAAGGGGGAAGACGCGCTGGCAGAGATTCAGGTTTTGACCGTCGGACCGGTCGCATTTGTGGCCATTCCCGGTGAATATTTCGTCGAATTAGGAATAAGGATCCAAAAAGAATCGCCGTTTCCGTACACATTTATTGTCGAACTCGCGAATGACGACCTGGGTTACATCCCGACCCGAAGAGGATTCGAGGAAGGCGGGTACGAACCCACTTCGACCGTGCTCGCCCCTGGTAGCGGAGAAGCGATTGCAGACAAGGCGATTGAACTGCTGAAGCGATGTAAGTAAGAACTCGTAGGGGTGGCCCTGGTGGCCGCCCTGAACTCGCCCCGCCCCACCACGAGCGCGGGCACAAGGGCTGCCCCTACTCATACGGCTGGCCTTAGGGCCAACATTTCCCGACCCTTCGCTCCGCTTAGCGCAGGCTCTAAAGGTTGTCGCTACGCCCGAACCAGAACAGTACCGGATGGGCGACGGTCTTGGTGGTTGGCCGAAATTGTCGTACAATTGTTAAGGTAATCAGTTCAGCCAACACAACATCAGCAAAGGGGGAGTAGCCATGTCAACCCGCCATTCGTCCGGTGAGATTCGCCTTGATGTGACTGCAGGTCGTGAGCAGGCGCAGGCAAGGCCAGAGGCAGAGACTCCTTTTCGGGTTGCGATCCTGGGGGATCTTAGCGGCCGCGCGAATCGCGGTTTGCTCGAGACCGGGGACGCTCTCGCCAGCCGTCGTCCGATCATGGTCGACCGTGACAACATCGATTCCGTGCTGGCCAAGCTCGCGCCTGGCCTGGATTTAACGCCGGGTGGAAAGGGTGACCTCTGCATCTCACTAAGGTTTTCGGATCTAGACGATTTTCATCCTGACAGACTTTTCGAGCAGGTTCAGATCTTCCAAAAGTTGCGGGAGACGCGCCGGAAGCTCGGCAATTCGGCGACCTTCGCCGAGACCGCGGCGGAACTGACCTCCGCAGCGGCGCCAAGTGATGCGCCCCCACCGCAAGCCACGCCTTCGCAGGTGCAGGGGCCGGCGCCCTCGCCCCGAGCTTCTGCGCAGGACATACAAAGCTTGGTTTCGGGAAGTTTTCTGGACGAGATGCTGGAGGCAACTGAAAGCAAGGCACAACAAGATCAGTCAGCCAAGCGTCCGGACGAATGGAGCAGGTTGTTGAACAAGCTGGTGGCCCCACATCTGGTGGCTAAAGCAGATCCTCGACAGGCGGAGCTGATTGCGGTGATCGACAGAGCCACCAGCGCGCAGATGGGAGCTTTACTGCACGCCCCTGCCTTTCAAGCCCTCGAAGCTGCATGGCGCGCCGTCTACTTTCTGGTGCGAAACGTAGAGACGGATATTCACCTCAAGTTGTTTCTGATTGACGTCTCGAAGCAGGAACTTGCCCAAGACCTGTTGACGTCCGGCGATTTGAGATCGACGGGAATGCACAGATTGCTGGTGGAAACGACCGTCGGCACGCCGGGGGCGGATCCTTGGGCAGTGATTGCCGGAGATTTTACCTTCGGGCCCAGCTTGCAGGATAGCGAATTGCTGGCTCGAATCGGCAGAGTGGCCGCAAGCGCCGGCGCGCCCTTCATCGCGGGCGCGAGTCCGCGCCTCATGGGTTGCGATTCCGCAGTAGGTTTGCCGGAAGTGCGGGAATGGAAACCGGCGATGTCCGGCGAGTCTGCCGCATCCTGGCAAAGGTTGAGGAGTTCGGCTGAAGCTCGCTTTGTGGGCCTGTCATTGCCGCGTTTTCTTTTGCGACTGCCGTATGGAAAAGATACCGAGCCCTTAGAGCGTTTCCAGTTCGAAGAAATGCCGGATCCCGGCGCCCATGAGAATTACCTGTGGGGCAATGCAGCCTTCGCCGCGGCCTTGTTGCTGGCACAGTCTTTTGCAGAGCACGGCTGGGATCTACAGCCGGGCGCGCATTCGGAAATAGACGGGCTGCCCGTCTACATTTATAAGTCAAAGGGCGAAACGGAAACCCTGCCGTGCGCCGAGACTCTTTTGACGCAGACGGCGGCAGAGGAAATGATGGAACGGGGTTTCATGCCGCTTGCCTCGTTGAAGGATCAGCCGGCGGTGCGACTGGTTCGATTTCAGTCAATAGCTGACCCCGATCAGCGCCTTGGCAGGACGCTACTCCGGGAATCGGTGTGCAAGGATCGTAAGTCTATCAATGTCAAATCCTGAGTTAAACCCTTACGACGAAGTTGCCTACCCATCGCTTCCTATTTCCCACACTCATCCTGATCGGCTGGCGACAGTCGGGATGCACTTCGGCATGCGACCGGCGCCGGTGGAGCGCTGCCGGGTACTGGAGTTGGGATGCTCGAGCGGCGCCAACTTGTTAGCGATGGCCGTGGGTCTGCCGGAAAGTGAATTTGTGGGCGTTGACCTGGCAGGGAAACCCATCGCTCGCGGGAAGGCCATGGTAGAGGCTCTGGGGCTGAAGAATCTTACTCTGCGGCAGGCGGACTTGCTGGAGATGGCCCCGGACTACGGCAAGTTCGATTACATCATCGCCCACGGCCTTTATACCTGGGTTCCCGCGCCGGTTCGCGACCAGATCCTGGCCATCTGCAAAGCCAGCCTGCAGCCCCAGGGAATTGCTTATGTCAGTTACGACGCATTTCCGGGAAGTTATTCCCGGCTGATGGTGCGCGAGATGATGTTGTTCCACATTCGAGATTTTCGCGACCCACAGCAGCAACTCCAGCAGGCCGTGACCTTGCTCAAGCTATTGGCCAATTCGGGGAAAGAATCCGAGCCCTACACAAAAACACTCCGGGACGAGTCTGAGCGAATGTCCACGCGCTCCAAGGAAGGCCTTTACCATGACGAGTTATCGCGGGATTTCCAGCCGTTCTATTTCCACCAATTCATGGAGAATGCCCAGCGCCATGGGCTGCAGTTTTTAGGTGAGACTGACTTTTTCGAGATGCACAGCGGAGGGCTGTCGCCGCAGGCGAAGGAAGTGCTCGACAAGATTTCCGACGACGTCATTTTGAGGGAGCAGTACCTGGACTTCATGTGCGGGCGGGCCTTCCGGAAAACGCTCCTTTGCCGCGACGATGTGCCGCTCGATCGCTCCGGGAAATCCGTTTCCGTGAGGTCCTTCTTCATTTCAACCCAAGCGCGCCCGAAAGCTCAGTTTCCGAACCTCGCTCCGGAAGCGGAGGAAACATTCTGCAGCGCCAGTGGCACCGAACTCACGACGCCGAACCTTCTGGCGCGCTCGCTGTTCTGGTATCTCATTAAGTCACGCCCGGAGCGAGTCCCCTTTGAAAAGCTAGCGAGAGAAGCCGAGTGCAGAGCGCGTCAGGAATTGGGCTTTGTTCCAAAACCAGACCAGGACATCTGCCTCAGAGGTTGCTGATTTCGTCTGGCGCACTTACCTGGCAGGATTGCTCGAACTGCATGTTCACGTTCCCCCTTTTGCCAGCTCAGGTCAGCGATAGGCCGGTGGCTAGCCCGCTGGCTCGACTGGAGGCTCGGAACGGGAACGTGATTACTACGCTGCACTGCCGAAGCCTGCATCTGGGCGATTCACTGCAAAGAGGAGTGGTGATGCTGCTCGACGGCACACGCGACCACGCCGCTCTCCGCAGAGATCTGCCCGAGATATTCAAGTCCGGGACTCTGACCATGGAGGAAGGCGGCCAGCCAGTGGTTGACATGCAAACTGTGGAGAAGAGGATTGACGCCGAGACGGAAGGGATTTTGCAGGATCTGGCACGCGCGGGGGTTCTGATGAAGTGATCTGCGGGAGCGCGGGAGCCTGCTGCGCCGTTTACAGGCATGTCGCTGCCGCGAGGCGGGTAGCACAGGAGGGCAATTTGGGGTCACGAACCGAAGAGCTGAACAGTGTGCGGGCATTGCGATTGCCGCTCGCAACCTTCGCCTCATTTCGCTTGCTTGCGTGATTTTCTGCGCAATTCAGACTTCTATGAGCCGTCCATTTGCCGCCGGGTTGGCATGACCGGGCTCAGCGATTTCCTTTCCGGTGACCGCACGCGGATAACCCTTTCGGGTGAATCTGACACGCTGGGAGTATTGATTCGTTTGTTCCTGGTTGGGGAGTCGCTGGAGGCCAAGGTCCTGGAGTCCGCACTCCCGGCAGGCGTAGTGGAAGCAATGAAAGAGTTAGGCCTGCTGATTCAAGGTCCTACGGACTTCGCCCCACCCCTTGCTCCCCTCCCCGACCGGGGAGGGGAAACAGGGGTGGGAGCGCCTGCGAAAATGTACGCTACCGTGGCGCTCTATCCGGTTGGGGGGTTGTTCATCGCTTCGGACCGCTGGACTTTGCCGCAGGGGAACCTCACGGAATTAGCGGAAGATTTTGTTTTTTCCGCGATTACGCCCAACACTTCGCAGTTCATTGCGACATTGCCGAAGGAGCCTTGTGACGCCCTTCTCGACCTCTGCTCCGGCACAGGCGTGGCGGCGCTCGACGCCGCAACGCGCGGGTGCCGCGCAACATGGGCTGTCGATATTACCAGGCGATCTACGGAGATGGCGCATTTCAACCGTCTGCTGAATGGAGTCAACAACGTCACCATCATGCAAGGTGACCTCTATGAGCCTCTGGACGACCTCAGCTTCGATCGGATCGTCGCTCATCCGCCGTATATGCCGGTGCTGAGCCGCGCCCAGGCCTTCTACGACGGAGGCGTGGATGGAGAACAGGTGACCCGGCGCGTTGTCATGGGACTGCCTCGGCACCTGCGTCCGGGCGGACGCTTTTATTGCATGGCGCAAGGGGCGGACCGCGAAGGCGCCCCTTTCGAGCAACGTGTGAGGGCCTGGCTCGGCGAAGCGCAGTCGGAATTTGATGTTCTTGTCATCGTCCGGCAAGATCAAGCCCCTGCAGACACCGCATTGCAATTCGCTGTGAAGTCCAAAGGGGGTGGCGGGGCGGTCCGACAAATGAGAGAAACGCTGAGGGAACTCGGAGTGCAGAATATGAGCTACGGATGGCTGATCATACAGCGCCGGGACGATGCTCGTCCTGTCTTCACCGTCCGGCGGTCTGCTGGCCGCACTATCGACCCGGGAAGAGGTCGACTGGCTCTTGAATTGGGAAACCGCTCTTGTGGAGCCCGGGTTCATCGAAAAACTCGCCGAGGCGCACCCTGTCGCCAGGCCTTCATTTGAGCTTCACACCGTCCACCGCATGAAGGGCGGAGATTTGCTTCCGGAGGAGTTCAAGCTGAAGACGGAGTATCCTTTTAGCGTTGAATGCCAGGTGCAGCCTTGGGTGGGGTTCCTGCTTCCGCAATGCGACGGGAAGTCGTCGGTGCGGGAGCTCCTCGAATTCTGCAAGCGGAACAATTTCGTCCATGTGGAGACGCCTCTGCCGGAGTTTGTCAAGCTGCTGGCGGTTTTTATCTCAGGGGGCTTCCTTGAGGTGGGGGAGGCTCGATTGCCGGCGAGCGCCGCAGGCAGGTAGAGACGGCGTCGGAATGCAGGTACGCACTTTTTGCACCACTCGCCTTAAGTTTTGAGTTGACAAGAACTCGCTGACTTGTTAACAATATAGAAGTTCAGGAAAATCAGCAAAAAAGAAATTCCAATAAAGGGGTGCCGAATGCCACAGAGCGTCCAGAAGAAGCTTGAGAGGGTACGTCCGCCGCGTGTCCACGTGACTTACGACGTGGAAACCGGTGGCGCCATAGAGATCAAGGAGCTTCCATTCGTGATGGGAGTTCTTGGTGATTTTTCAGGTCAGCCTACAGAACCTTTACCAAGGCTGAAGGACCGGAGGTTCGTCGAAGTAAACCCGGACAATTTCGACAGTGTTTTAGAGAGCATGAAGCCTCATCTGGCCTTCGCGGTCGAAAACAAGCTCAGCGAGGATGCGGATGCAGGACAGTTGAAGGTCGGTTTGGATTTCAAGAGTATGGACGACTTCTCGCCGGAGAATGTGGCCAAGCAGGTCAAACCTCTGCGCGAACTGCTTGATCTGCGCACCCGCCTCAATGACTTGAAAGGCACGCTGCAGACGAACGATAAGCTCGATGAAGTCCTGCTTGATGCCGTCAGCAACACTGACAAATTGAACCAGTTGAGAGCGGAACTGGGTGGCAAGAAGGAAGGGGAAGAGAAGGAGGGATCCAATGGCTAATCAGGAAATGGCCAAGACGCCGGCAGCGGCGACCGAGCAAGTAGCGGAAAAGGGATTGCTGGACCAGATCGTTGAACAAGGTAAGGTCGGAACGGATGCGGCCACGCGAGAGCGGGGTAAGAGCCTGGTGAAGGAGTTTATCAACCAGGTGCTGGAAGGGCAGGTCACGATTTCGAAAGACACCGAGGCGATGATCAATGCCCGGGTCGCGCAAATCGACCACTTGGTTTCCATTCAACTCAATGAGATCCTGCACCATCCCCAGTTTCAAAAGCTGGAAGGAAGCTGGCGCGGCTTAAAGTACCTTCTCAGCCAAAGCGAAACCAGCCCGATGCTGAAGATACGCGTTATGAATGTATCGAAGAAGGATCTTCTGCGCGATCTGCAGCGCGCGGCTGAATTCGACCAGAGTGCTCTGTTTAAGAAGATTTATGAGGAAGAGTTCGGGGTTTTCGGCGGCGATCCCTTTGCGGCGATCGTCGGCGACTACGAGTTCGGCAAGCATCCGGAGGACCTGGAGTTGCTGGAGAAGGTGTCGAACGTTGCAGCGGCTGCCCACGCACCATTCTTGACGGCTGCCGCCTCGCAACTCATGAATATGGAGAGCTTCACGCAACTGGACCAGCCGCGCGACATCGCCAAGATTTTTGATACCACCGAGTACGCCAAATGGAAGGGTTTCCGGCAGAGCGACGATTCGCGGTACGTGGGGCTTTGTGTGCCGCACGTCTTGATGCGCCTGCCCTATGGCCGTGACACGGCCCCGGTGGATGCGTTCAATTACGAAGAGGGTGTGGACGGCACCGATCACTCCAAATACCTTTGGGGGAACGCCGCCTATGCCATGGGAGCGCGCTTGACGAACGCCTTCGCCCAGTATGGCTGGTGCGCAGCCATCCGGGGCGTCGAAGGCGGAGGCTTGGTGGAAGGCCTTCCCGCCCATACTTTCCGCACCGACGAAGGTGACGTGGCGTTGAAGTGCCCCACGGAAATTGCGATCACCGATCGCCGTGAAAAGGAACTGGCTGACCAGGGGCTGATTCCGTTGGTGCATTGCAAGGGGACGGACAAAGCAGCATTCTTCAGCGTGCAGTCCACCAACAAGCCCAAGTTGTATGACAGCGATGCGGCCAATGCCAACGCTCGACTGTCCGCGCAGTTGCCCTACATCATGGCCACCTGCCGGTTCGCCCACTACTTGAAGGCGATGATGCGGGACAAGATCGGCAGTTTCACCACCCGCGAAGAGATTCAGAAGTTCCTGAACCGCTGGATTTCACAATACATCACGACGGACGACTCCGCAACCCAGTCCGTGAAGGCCAAGTACCCGTTGCGGGAGGCGCGCGTCGACGTGGAAGAGGTGAAGGGCAAACCGGGCGTATACCGCGCCGTGTGCTACCTTCGCCCGCACTTCCAACTCGACGAGCTTACGGTTTCGCTACGGCTGGTGGCATCGCTGCCGCAGTCTGCCAATAAATAACAGCTTGGGGGCGGGTGGCGCGCAAGAGCCCGCCTCGTATTCGTTCAAATTCCAAATCTTACGAGGAGAAGAATATGGCGATTGAATACCATCTGGAAGTTAAGGAAGCACCGGGCGAAAGCGCGTCCACGAAGCACAAGGGGCAGATCGAACTCCTGTCGTGGAGTTGGGGCGCAAGCAACCCGACGACCATCGTGGGCGAGGGTATGAGCGCTGGAAAAGTTTCGATGTCCGATCTCAGTTTTACTAAGAGAGTGGACAAGGCCAGCCCCAAGCTGTTGACCCTTTGCGTCACGGGTGATCACGCGAAGGAGGCGACCCTGTATTGCAGCAAGCAGACCGGCCAGAAGACTCCCGAAGACTTCCTGATCATCAAGTTGACGGAAGTCTACGTGTCGGGCTTTCAATGCGGAGGCTCGTCAGGCGAAGAGACGGGGACGGAATCCATTTCGGTCTCCTACGCTACCATCGATTATGATTACAAGGTGCAAGGGGCAGATGGCAAGCTGGTTTCCGGCGGCGAAGTCGAGTACGACCTCAGGAAGAGGGAGCAGGAAATAGGCTGTAGTCTGGCCAATGCGCTGACCCCGCGTGGCGGGGTCAGCGAAACACTACCATGGAAAACGCGAATCACCTCTTTCAGGCTGGTAAACTCAAGGAGGCGATTGAGGCGTTGGGGGCGGAGTTGCGCAACAGCCCTGAGGACACCCGACGCCGTACATTCCTCTTTGAATTGCTCTGCTTCGCGGGAGAATACGATCGAGCAGAGAAACAACTGGACTTGCTGGCGGACGCCGGTCCCAATAGCGGCATGGGGGCACTGCTTTACCGCAGCGCCTTGCAGGCTGAGAGGACGCGGCAGGACCTGTTTCAGAAGAAGGAATACCCCAAGCCTGCCGGAGAAACCTCCCCAGGCGCAGAAACCGTCGCGGGTACGCTGAATGGAAAGCCCTTCCAGGCGATTGCGGACGGCGATCCTCGGATTGGGCCTCGCCTGGAGGTTTTTGCCGGCGGGAATTATCTCTGGATCAGTTTTGCACACTTGGCCTCCGTCAAGATGGAGCCGCCGCACCGCCTGCGCGACTTGCTGTGGACCCCGGCTGTAGTTCGCGCGGGCCCCGCTTTGAAGGGCACGGAACTCGGCGAGGTCTTGATACCTGCCTTGTCCCCCTTTGCCTGGCAGCACGCTGATGATGCTGTCCGCTTGGGCCGGATGACGGTTTGGGAAGAAGACGAGTCGGGTACGGTGGCGCCCATCGGCCAGAAGATGTTGCTGGTGGACCGCGAGGAATTTCCACTTCTCGAAGTCCGCCAACTGGAGTTCAATTTACCACAGGTTACGGTCTAGCTCAGAATGCCTCTTCCTGATAATCTACTCAACCCGATTCCAGGCGAAAAGCCCTGCGGCGAAGACCTGCGTTACGCTCCGGTTTACGATCAGATCAAGGAAGCACGACGGGAACAAGAGGGTTATGAGCCCGGGGAATGGATCAAGCGGGCAGACTACCCCCTGGTCGTAAAACTTTGCACCGAAGCTCTTGCCAACAAGACGAAAGACCTTCAAATTGCCGCATGGCTTACGGACGCTGTGCTGCACACAGAAGGTTTTGTTGGGCTGAAGCAAGGGTTGGACCTCCTTCACGGCTATGTTGGCACTTTCTGGGACGGCCTATACCCTCAACTCGAAGATGGTGACGCAGAGCTGAGGGCGGCGCCCCTCCAGTGGATTGGCTCGAACCTTGTCCTGCCTCTTCAAACTGCCCCCATTAACAAGGCCAAGCACGGTTTGCTGGATTATACCGAATCAAAAAAAGTCGGCTACGAAGAACAGGCCGACACCAGCGATAAGAAAGAGGCGCGGGCCAAACTGCTCGAGCAGGGGAAGGTAGCGCCGGAGGATTTCGATAAATCCTTCGCCGAAACTCCCAAGGCCTTTTACCTCGCCGCTGAGGGCGCACTCGACGGCAGCATTGCAACCGTGGGGGCTTTGGATACTCTCTCTCAGGAGAAGTTTGGTGATGTCGCGCCGAGCTTCTCAGATCTGAAGAAAGGCCTGGAGACTGTCCGGCACAGTGTCCACCTGCTCCTTCAGAAGAAGCGAGAGACTGAGCCGGACCCCGTTGAACCCGGAGCGGAGGGTGCTGGGCCGCAGGGGGCCGAAGAGGGTACAGCGGGCGAGGGGGCTGCGAGTGGCGCAGCAACTGGCCGGGGGGTGGCCGGCATCGTCATCCCTCTGGCAGACGGGGAGCCCGCCCAACGCCGGGATGTGATCGCCAATGTGGTTCGCGCCGCGGCGACCCTGCGGAAGCTGGACCCTTACAGCCCGGGGCCTTACCTGATGCTGCGGGGGCTACGGTGGGGCGAGCTTCGCGCCGCACTTCAGAATTCGGATCTGACTTTGTTGGAGGGGCCGCCCACCGCGCTGCGGCAGCACGTCAAGCGGCTGGCGATTGAGGGGAAGTGGGAGGAGTTGCTGGAGGCGGCTGAAAACGCCATGTCGCTTCCCTGCAGCCGAGGTTGGCTGGATTTGCAGCGCTTCGTTGTGGATGCCTGTGCAGGTTTGGGAAGCAAGTATGACGGAATCGCTGTCGCGATTCGCTCGGAGCTGAAGGCGCTCCTACGGGCTCTGCCGCAACTCCTGGAGACCAATCTGCTGGACGATACCCCGGTCGCCAACAGCGAAACCCGGGCGTGGTTGCAAGAGCTGGCGGCAGAGCCGGAGGCTCAGCCGGCGTCGGAGTCGGCTCCTTCGGATGCTCCGGTGGCGGAAGCGCCGGTGGTACAGAATCACTCCGCTCCTGGATGGCACCGCAAGTTCGTTGACAGTTACGAACAGGCCCGCCAGGCGCTGAGCGCCGGACAAGCCCAGAAGGCCATCGACCTGATGCGTTGCGAGGTGGAAAGGCAACTTTCGGGCAGGGGCCAGTTCTTCCGCAAATTGCAGCTTGCCGAGATCTGCATCGCGGCCGGCCAGGTCCAGATCGCTCAGCCTATTCTCGACGATTTGGTGACGATTTTCGATAATAATCACGTGGAACAGTGGGAGGATAGGGCAGTTGTAGCCAAAGCCCTGGTGACGATTATTAAGAACAGCCAGCGGGTGCAGGGAGACGAATCGGAAAAATTCAGACTTTTCCAAACGGTGGTTCGCCTCGATCCTGTCCAGGCTATTTCCTGCCTTGAAACCTGATGCCGACAACCCAAAGGGAAGGCCCCGTCACGTTGTCGGTGATCGACCGACTCATCGATCAGGAGCCCGAGCGCAAACTGGAGCCCCCGCTGAGCAGGGCCCAATCCGTGCGTGACCTGAAGGCCGCTGTGCGTCGCGATCTGGAGTGGCTGCTGAACACCCGCAAGACGATCGAAGAGTCCCAGCCTCTCTCAAAGAGTTAGGACGGTCCGTTTACAACTACGGACTGCCGGATGTTACAAGTTTGTATCTGCGGTCATCCAAAGACCAGGCCTTCCTGCTCGAGTCCATCAAGGCGGCGGTCAGTTTTTTCGAGCCCAGGCTTCTCAACGTCAAGGTGAGGATGGAACCGGGGACGGACGATAAACGGGTCATCCGCTTTGCCATTGAGGGATTGTTGCGCATGGATCCGGCGCCGGAGCAAGTGTTGTTCGATACCATGCTGGAGCCGATGAGCGGACAATATCAGGTCAAGGGTTCGTAGCATGCGCGATGATCTTCTGGAATATTACGAGAGCGAACTGAGCTTCCTGAGACAGATGGGAGCGGAGTTTGCCGAGAAGCATCCCAAAATAGCCGCACGCCTGCAATTGGAAGCCACCCGTTGCGACGACCCCCATATCGAGAGGCTGCTGGAGGGTTTTGCCTTCCTCGCTGCTCGGGTTCACCTGAAGATTGACGATGAGTTTCCTCAGATCACGGAGGGCCTGCTGAGCGTGATCTATCCACACTTCCTCAGGCCCATCCCTGCCCTGACGATCGCGGAGTTTCGTCTGGACCCGGCGCAGGGCAAACTCACCTCGAGCCTGAAGATACCTCGCGGCTCGGTGCTTTATTCGCGGCCCGTCGAGGGCGTGCCCTGCAAATTCCGAACTTCCTACGATGTGACGCTCTGGCCCGTCGAGATCGCCGAGGCGAAGTGGTTGACCCCGGATAAGCTGAATCCTCCCTTGCGCGCCCCCGAGGCGGCCGCGGCCCTGCGAGTGGAGTTGCGCTGCCTTTCCGACCTCACCTTCGATAAACTCAATCTCACCTCGCTCCGATTCTACCTGCATGGCGAAGGCGACATCGTCCACACGCTTTACGAATTGCTGAGCAACAATTGCTATCAAACAGTGCTCAGAGACCCTGTCAACCCGCGCAAGCCTCCCGTCACTTTGACCGCGAATCCCCTGCGCCCCATGGGCTTCACTGAAGACGAGTCCATGCTGCCGTACCCGCGCAGGTCGTTTGTGGGTTACCGGCTTCTCCAGGAGTACTTTTCGCTGCCGGAGAAATTCTTCTTCTTTGAGCTTGGCGGACTGGAAGGACTGGCGCGCGCCGCTCAGGGCGGCCGTGCTGAACTGATTTTCCTCGTCTCCCCTTTTGAAGCCAGCCATCGGCAACAGCGGTTGGAAGTGGGGATCAACGCGAAGACGCTCCGCCTGGCATGTTCCCCGGTCATTAACCTGTTTCCCCAAACCGCTGAGCCCATTCTCTTGACTCAGAACCGGTCGGAATATCCCATCGTGCCGGATGCACGGCGCAGGAATGCCACGGAAATATTCTCGGTTGACGAGGTCGTGAGTTCGAATCCCCAGACGCACGAGATTACTCACTACGAGCCGTTCTACGCTTACCGCCACAAGACTCCGAGGGACAAGAGCCAGACTTTCTGGCATACGACGCGCCGCCTCTCCCGCCGCAAAGGCGATGAAGGCACGGAAATGTTCCTGCACCTGGTCAATCTCGGCTCGCGTGACTCCCTGCCCGAGGCCGAGACCATCACAGTTCGCTGCACGTGCAGCAACCGCGACATCCTGGCGCGCTTGCCGTTTGGGAATGAGAGCGGCGACTTCGAAATCGAGGGCGTCGGCTCCATCAAAGGCGCGATCGCCCTCCGCAAACCCACCGCAACCCTCCGCCCGCCGCTGGGGAGGGGCGCCCTTTGGCGTCTTATATCCCACTTGGCCCTGAATTACCTTTCGATCGCGGAGGAGGGCAAGGAGGCGTTCCAGGAAATCCTCCGGCTGTACAATTTTTCGGATTCGGTTGACCTCGAAAAGCAAGTTGCGGGAATCATGAATCTGCAAAGTCAACGTCACTTCGCGCGCATTATTTCAGACAATGGCATAACCTTCGCCCGTGGGACGCGAGTCCAGATGGAGTTTGACGAAGACGAGTTCGCGGGCGGGGGAGTGTTCCTGTTCGCCGCCGTGATTGAACGTTTCCTGGCGCTCTATGCAACGCTGAACAGCTTCAGCCAGCTCGTGGTCAAGACGCGCCAGCGCCGGGAGGTGTTGAAGGAATGGCCACCGCGAGCCGGCCAAGCGATCTTAATGTAACGAAGACGCCCCTCGAGGAGCGGTTCCGCAACGAGCCGCAGCTCTTCGAGTTCTTCCAGGCCGTGCGTCTGCTCGAGCGGTTTCTGCCTGACCGGGTCGAGGTGGGCAAGTTTGCTCCCCCATCGTCAGAGGTGGTCCGTTTTAAGGCGAATTCAACCCTGGTTTTTCCCGCCAGCGAGATTCAATCCATGACTTGGCCGGCGAAGGGTCCGGTCGAGATGATAGTCAACTTCATGGGGTTAACCGGCCCGCAGGGCGTGCTGCCGATCGTCTACACCGTCTTCGCGGCGGAAAGGGCGCGGACGGGGGATACCGCGGCCGTCGATTTCTTCGACACCTTCAACCACCGGCTCATTTCGCATTTCTTTCAAGCCTGGGAAAAATACCGCTTTTGGATCGCTTACGAACGCGGTCAACGCGACGACTTCTCGCACCATGTGATGGACTTGATTGGTCTCGGAACCGCCGGCCTCCAGAATCGGCAGACGGTGCCCGACGACTGTTTGCTTTATTACTCGGGCTTACTGGCGCAGCATCCGCGCTCGGCCTCAGCGTTGCAACAGATTCTGAGTGACTACTTTGATGTTCCGGTTGAGGTGGAGCAATTTGCGGGCGGTTGGTACGGCCTGGGAGAGAGCGATCAGTGCAGCTTCGAAGGGACAAACTCGTATTCCGAACAACTGGGCGTCGGCGCCGTGGTGGGTGATGAAGTCTGGGATCAAAGCGCTCGAGTGCGCATCAAAATCGGGCCCTTGTCACTGGAGCAATACGTGGAATTCCTGCCTACTGGCTCGGCTTTCAAACCACTTCAGGAGCTGACACGCTTTTTTTCGAACGACGAGCTGGATTTTGAAGCTCAGCTTATCTTGAAGCGGGAAGAAGTCCCGCGCTGTGAACTGGGCGCCGAGCAGGGAATTGCACCACAATTGGGTTGGACCACTTGGGGCCGAACCAGAGAAATGTCGACGGACGTGGCGGACACGATACTCCCGCTTTGGGAGTAGCGGCAGAATCCACGACGAGTCTTACCACAGAGGGCACAGAGTTCGCAGAGGCAAGCCAAAGAAGGTGTGAAGAAACTTGGAATGTGTCATCCTGAGCGAAGCGAAGGATCTCAGTAGTTGATCGCAAATCGTGGAATGACAGGAGACGCAAAGATCCTTCGCTTCGCTCAGGATGACAGCCGATTAATGTTCACACAGCTTCAAAGCGCTTCCTCCGTGATCTTTGTGTGCTCTGTGGTGATTTTGGCATCGCGGCAGAACCTCGTCGCCTGAACCAGCGCGACGGTCTGACGTTCGCCGCCAGTCGGCGAGGCAAACTCGCCCCTACAACAGGGAGGGAATAGCATGGCGATAAATCTCAAGTCGTTGATCGGGAAACTTAATGACACCACCCGGAACGCGCTCGAATCGGCTGCCGGCTTCTGCGTGGCGCGGAGGCACTACGATGTCGAGGTCGAGCATTATATGCTCAAGCTTCTGGACCAGACGGAGGGCGACTTCGCGCGCATCGCCAACCACTTCGGCGTGGACAAGTCGCGGCTCACCGGTGAACTGAATCGCAGTCTCGACAAGCTCAAGACCGGCAATGCTCGCACCCCTGCCATCAGCCCGCACGTAGTAAGGATGATGACGGAGGCATGGACCACCGGGTCGATTGACTTCAATGCCGGCGAGGTACGGACAGGTTTCACTATCCTTGCCCTGACGGGAACCGATGACCTGCGCCGCGAAATCCGAGAGGTAAGCAAGGAGTTTCAGAAGATTGACGGCGACGTTCTACGCAAAGACTTCCTCAAAATTGTGGAAGGCTCGGAAGAGGAAATGGCGCCTGTCGAGGCCGCTCCGGCGGGCGCTCCCGGCGCGCCTAAGCATGCGGGCGCCGGCAAGACTGCCAACCTCGACCAGTTTACGGTCAACCTCACCGAGAACGCCAAGGCCGGCAAAATTGATCCGGTGCTCGGAAGAGATATGGAGATTCGCCAGATCATCGACATCCTGATGCGCCGCCGCCAGAACAATCCCATTCTTACCGGCGAGGCCGGGGTAGGGAAGACTGCGGTGGTGGAGGGATTTGCCGTCCGCGTGGCCAAGGGCGACGTGCCGCCGCCGCTGCGGAATGTTACGCTTCGCTCACTCGACTTGGCACTCTTGCAGGCGGGTGCAGGCATCAAGGGTGAATTTGAGAATCGGCTGAAGGGCCTCATCGAGGAGGTCAAGGCTTCGCCGATTCCAATTATCCTTTTCATCGATGAGGCGCATACGATGATCGGAGCGGGTGGCCAGGCCGGCCAGAACGATGCGGCAAACTTGCTTAAGCCGGCCCTGGCGCGCGGCGAACTAAGGACGATCGCCGCCACAACCTGGTCCGAGTACAAGAAGTACTTCGAGAAGGATCCGGCCCTGGCGCGGCGTTTCCAGGTGGTCAAGGTGGAGGAGCCTATCGAAACGCAGTGCGCGGTGATGATGCGGGGCATCGTCCCGGCCCTCGAGAAACACCACAAGGTTCGCATCCTTGACGAAGGCCTGACCTCCGCCGTCAAGTTTTCGCATCGCTATCTGGCCGGCCGTCAGCTTCCCGACAAGGCAGTGAGCGTGCTGGATACCGCCTGTGCGCGCCTGGCGCTCGGTCAGAGCGCTACGCCCCCAGCGATTGAAGACGCCACCCGCCAGTTGGATGATCTGGAAGTTCAGCAGCGAATTCTGGTACGTGAGGGAGCGCTGGGCGCAGATCACACTGAACGCCTGGAACAGATCGCAAAACAGAAGGTGGAGGTCGAGGCGCGTCTCAAAACCCTGCGCGAACGTTGGACGAAAGAACACGACCTGGTTTCGAAGATCCGCGAACTTCGCGCCCAGCTCGAAGCGGCCGTTACGGGCGACGGCCACGGCGCGGCGGCTAAACCCGCGCCGGAGGCTCCTGCCCAAGCTGCTGCGACGGCTACAGCTACAGCCGCTCCGGTCGGTGGCGATGCCGCCCCTGCTGCCACGGGCGCTGCGACCGCCGCCGCACCTGCTCCGGCTCCGGACCTCGATGCGATGCGAGCGGAACTGGTGAAGCTGGATGCGGAACTGGCGACCTTGCAGGGTGAAACGCCTATGATGCGGGTGGCAGTTGACGCCCAGATTGTGGGCGAGGTGATTTCCGCGTGGACGGGTATTCCTGTAGGCAAGATGCTTAAAGACGAGATCTCGACCGTCCTGACGCTTAGCGATCACCTCGGGAGACGCGTGATTGGACAGACCCATGCTCTGGACATCATCGGCCAGCGGATTCAGACTTCGCGGGCCAGTTTGGATGATCCCAACCGGCCCATCGGGGTGTTCATGCTGATCGGGCCAAGCGGCGTGGGCAAGACGGAGACCGCGCTGGCCCTCGCCGATCTCCTGTACGGCGGCGAACACAATCTGATCACCATTAACATGTCCGAGTTTCAGGAGCCGCATACCGTTTCCACTCTAAAAGGCTCCCCCCCGGGATACGTCGGCTACGGGGAAGGAGGCGTGCTGACGGAAGCCGTCCGGCGCCGTCCCTATTCCGTGGTTCTGCTGGATGAAGTCGAGAAAGCCCATCCCGACGTTCTCGAGCTCTTCTACCAGGTTTTCGATAAAGGCATGATGGAAGATGGCGAGGGGCGCGAGATCGACTTCAAGAACACCATCATTATCCTGACCACCAACGCGCTGACGGATAAGATGATGAAGCTGTGCGCCGATCCGGGAACGATGCCGGGTGCCGAGCCCCTGGTGAAGGCGTTGAAGCCGGATCTGAATAAGACCTTCAAGCCGGCTTTTCTGGGCCGCATGGTGATCATCCCCTACTATCCGGTCCGCGATGAAGCGCTGAAAAAGATCGTGGTCTTGAAGCTGGGCAAGATCCAACGGCGCATGCAGGAGAACCATAACATCCAGCTCACCTATGACCCCGTCCTGGTAGACACGGTCGCCAGCCGCTGTACCGAAGTCGAGAGCGGGGCGCGCAACGTGGACCATATTCTGACCAATACCCTGCTCCCCGATATCTCACGCCAGTTGTTGGGAAAGATGTCGGCAGGCGAGAAGATAACGAGCCTGCGCGTAAGCGTGGGGCCGGATGGGGCGTTTGTGTATAATTAGTCGAAAGTCAAAAGTCGAAAGTCGAGAGATTTAACTCCCTAACGCGGGCCTCTGGTCCGGAGGCCCGCGGTTATAACAGAGTCAAGAGACGGCGGAAATGGCATTCCTGGCTGCCTGACTCTTGACTTTCGACTCTCAACTTTCGACGCCTGAAGGAGTCATCCTATGCCCGAATTTACACAAGAAGGTGGACTGTTTAAGATCGACACTCCGCTGGGTACGGATGTCCTCCTGTTACGAGGATTTCAGGGCAGCGAGGGAGTATCGCGCCTGTTCAGGTTCAAGCTCGACCTCCTTTCTGAGAATTCCTCCCTCGCATTTTCGGACATCATCGGCAAAAACGTTACCATCTCTTTGCTCCAACCGGACGGATCCTACCGCTACATCAACGGCATCATCAACCGCTTTGCCCAGCACGCGACAGAAGAACAATTCACGGCCTACACTGCCGAAATGGTGCCCTGGCTCTGGCTGCTGACCCGGGATGCGGATTGCCACGGTTTTGTGAATAAGGGCATCCCGGATATCATCGACGCAGTGTTCAACGACCTGGGCTTCAACGACTTCGAGAATAAGCTCCAGAATTCCTACCCGACGCGGGACTATTGCGTGCAGTATCGGGAATCGAGTTTTAATTTTGTTTCCCGCTTGATGGAACAGTACGGCATCTTCTATTTTTTCAAGCACGAGGAGCACCGGCACACGTTGGTGCTGGCGGATTCCTCAACCAGTCACGATACCTGTCCCGGCCGAAGCGAGATTATCTATGGCACCATTGCGGGCGGGCCTCACGAAGACCTCATCACCTCCTGGCAACTCGAGCAGGAACTTCGCCCTGGAAAATACTCCCAGCACGATTACAATTTCAAAACATCCAGCGCCAATTTAATGGCCACCGAGCCCACCATGTACGACGTCGGCGGCAACACGAAGTACGAGGTCTACGATTACCCGGGAGAGCATTTGACCCAGGACGCCGGACAGGGGCTCGCTAAGATCCGCATGCAGGAGATCGAGGCCGGGCACCTTCTGGCTTCTGGAACGAGCACCTGCCGCATGTTTATCAGCGGCTACAAATTTACTCTGCAGGGGCATCCTTCCAGCTCGATGAACAAGGACTACGTCCTGACGGAAATCCAGCACCACGGCGTCACAGACGCCTTCCGTACGTCCGGAAAGGCAAAAGGCGAGTCTTACGCGAATGCCTTTACCTGCATTCCGGAGTCAATTCCTTTCCGCCCCGCCCGCGTCACCGTGCGGCCTCACGTTCATAGCCTGGCGTCAGCCGTCGTCATCGGCCCCGACGGTGATGAAATTAACACGGATGAAAATGGCCGGATTCAGGTCATGTTCCAGTGGGACCAGCACCGGCATGCCACAGGTACAGCCTGGTGCCGCGTCTCCCAGATCTGGGCCGGAAAGAACTGGGGAGCGATCTTCCTTCCGCGCATTGGCCAGGAAGTCTGGGTTGATTTCGAGGAAGGCGATCCCGACCACCCGATTATCGTTGGCTGTGTTTACAACGCGCAGCAGATGCCGCCCTGCCCCCTGCCGGGTAAACAGAACATCAGCGGCTTCCGGTCTCGCAGCACCAAAGGCGGGGGCGAGCACGACTCCAACGTTTTGACTTTCGACGACACGATGGGCTCCGAGGTTTTCTATATGCGAGCCCAGAAAGACATGGCGGTACGGGTCGAACACGATGAGCACAATCTTGTCTACAACGACCAGATTGTTGTGGTGGACCACGACCAGGAAATTACGGTTAGGAACGACCGTACGATCGAGGTCTTAGAGGGCAACTTGAAAACCTTAGTTGACAAGGGAGATCGCTCTGCTGACATCCAATCGGGAAACGATAGCGTCACGATCGATATGGGAAGCCATAGCACCGAGGCCATGCAGTCCATCACGCTCAAGGTAGGCCAAAACAGCATCGTCATTGACCAGACCGGTGTCACCATTAAAGGCACTATGATCACCATAGAAGGCCAGGCTATTACCCAGGTGAAAGGCGACGGTTTGCTGATCCTGAAGGGTGGATTGGTAATGATCAACTGACCTTAGGGAAGGAAGTTCGTACCATGGGCAGCACTGCGCCGGGAGCAAGACCCGTTGTCACAGTCAAGAATCTCTGTGAGCAAGCCAAGCTGGGAGACCCTGCCAAGGCGTTGCTGAAGGACGAGCATACTTCCCGGCAGTTTCTCGAGTTATTAGTCGGGAAAGAACTTTTCCCGGATGCCACTCGCCTCCTTGCCTTCACCCTGCCCAAACGGGAAGCTGTGGGGTGGGGCTGCCTCTGCGTGCGCCATAGTCTAGGGACGGAGGACGCCGCGCAGATTTCGAAGACGCAGGTGGCGGCGGAGCGCTGGGTCTCGAATCCCGATGAGGGAAACCGCCAGGCGGCAAAGGCTGCGGTTCCTGAAGATGGGCCGGAGAGCCCCTCGGATTTGCTGGCCCTGGCGGCGTTTTACAGCGGCGGGAGTGTCGTGGCGCCGGATTTGATCCCGTTCCTCCGCCGGATCACGTAACGGCGCAGTTTGTGGCCGGCGCGGTGGTGATTGCTGCGGTGAAGACCCAGCCGGAGAAAGCGGCTGAGAAGTATCGTGTCTTTCTGCAAAAAGGCATGGCCTTGATGGCCAGGATCAAACCCGGCCCGAGCCAAAGTTAAGAGGTAAACCATGGGAATGCCTGCTGCCCGAACGACTGACATGCATGTCTGTCCGACGGTGACTGTGCTTGTGCCGCACGTCGGCGGTCCCATCCTTCCGCCCTGCTGCCCCACCGTCCTGACCGGCAGCCTGCCCCAGGCCCGCGTCACCGACATGGCAACGTGTGTAGGCCCTCCCGACGTCATCGTGCTGGGATCATTCACCGTCCTGGTCGGTTCTCTACCCGCCGCCCGGATGCTGGACACCACCGCCCACGGCGGCAAGATCATCCTCGGACTCCCCACCGTCCTGATCGGGTAGATCTTGCCATTCCACGGGAATCGACAGCCCAATTAACCCCGTCCCAGGCAAAGTCGTTTCTGCGCGAAAACCCTCATTTTCGAGAATCT